>CAYMAG010000031.1:0-13692 GCA_964388335.1 uncultured Vicinamibacteraceae bacterium
CCGATTGCCCCGGAGTTGTTGACGCGGTAGACGGCCCCAATCCGGGGTTGAACACGAGTCAGGTAGCGCGCGTCTCGCCGAGACGCGCGTCTTGGCCGCCGGTTCGCCGTCTCGGCCGCCGGGGGAACCTCATCCATCCTTCCTACGTCTGCTACCAATGTGATATCACTTCGGTATCGCTTTCCAAGGAGACATCCGGATGATTCGCGAGCGTGAACGCCCCGTCGCCAACGGCGCAATGATGCTGGTGCTGGGCCTGCTGACCCTCATCGGGGGCACAGCGTGGCTGATCGTCTCGGCGAAGTCGAAGAACGGCACGGGCGTCGTGGCCAGCCTGTTCGTCATGCTTGCCGCCGTCGGCGTCCTCGCAGGCCTCTTCACCGTGGCCCCCAATGAGTCGCGCGTCCTGCAGTTGTTCGGCGACTACGTCGGAACGGTCAAGACTCCGGGCCTCCGCTGGGCCAACCCGCTGTACACGAAGCGCAAGGTGTCGGTGCGCATCCGCAACTTCGAGTCGTCGAAGCTCAAGGTCAACGACCTCGACGGCAATCCCATCGAGATCGCCGCGGTGATCGTATGGCGGGTCGTCGACACCGCCGAGGCCGTCTTCGAGGTGGACGACTACAACAACTACGTGCACGTGCAGGGCGAGGCGGCGCTGCGCAACCTGGCCATGAACTACACCTACGACTCGCACGACGACATCAGCGAGTCGCTGCGCGGGACGACGGCGAAGGTGGCCGATCACCTGAAACAGGAGATCCAGGAGCGCCTGGCGAAGGCCGGCGTGGAGGTCATCGAGGCGCGAATCAGCCACCTGGCGTACGCGCCTGAAATCGCCTCGGCGATGCTGCAGCGCCAGCAGGCGGGGGCCATCATCGCAGCCCGGCAGCGGATCGTCGAAGGCGCCGTGGGCATGGTGGAAATGGCCCTCGACATGCTCTCCCAGAAGAAGGTCGTCAGCCTCGACGAGGAGCGCAAGGCGGCCATGGTCAGCAACCTCCTCGTGGTGCTCTGCGGTGAGCGCGGCACGCAGCCGATCGTGAACGCAGGCACCATCTATCAGTAGCGAACTGGAGAAGAAACAGCGTCCGGCTCGGCGAGCCGGCCCCTACCTGACTCGCCGGCCCTACCTTACTCCTCCGGACCTACCTTATCCATGGCCGAACGTCGTTCCTTCCTGCTCCGCATCGATCCCGCCATCCTGGACGCCGTCCATCGATGGGCGAACGACGACCTGCGGAGTCTGAACGGCCAGATCGAGTTCCTGCTGCGCCGCAGCCTCGAGGACAGCGGACGGGGTCCGCGTCGTGGCGGGAGTGGCAGGACCGGCTCCAGCGCCGGTACGGGCGACGACGCCGACGACGAGGCGGATCGTCGCGTCGAGGACGAGTAGACGCGACGGATGGGGACGACGACCGGGAACGGAGATCACGGAGGCAACGGGTTCACACGGAGACGCAGAGCAGCAGAGGCCAAGGGATCACGCGGAGACGCGGAGGACGCGGAGGGGCCAGGGGATCACGCGGAGGCGCGGAGGACGCGGACGGGGCCAATAGAGGACTCCGCTCCTCCGCTGCTTCGTTGTGCACCTGTTCCCTCCGTCGCCTCCGTTGACAGCGTGCGTGTCGCGTCGGGGAATCGTGGGGGCCAGACCGGGAACGGAGATCACGGAGAAACGGGTTCACACAGAGTCGCAGAGCAACAGAGGACTCCGCTGCTCCGCTGCTCCGCTGCTTCGTGGTGCACCCG
Organism: uncultured Vicinamibacteraceae bacterium; assembly: GCA_964388335.1. Lineage (GTDB taxonomy): Bacteria > Acidobacteriota > Vicinamibacteria > Vicinamibacterales > Vicinamibacteraceae > JAEZDP01. Next base: position 1,753 of record CAYMAG010000031.1, read on the forward strand.
TTCCGTCAGTCGCCTCCGTTGACAGCGTGCGTGTGCTCACGCGGAGGCGCGGAAGGGGCCACGGGATCACGCGGAGACGCGGAGGGCGCGGAGGGGGTCAAGGGATCACGCGGAGGCGCGGAGGGCGCGGAGGACGCGGAAGGGGCCACGGGATCACGCGGAGCCGCGGAGGACGCGGAAGGGGCCAACAGAGGACTCCGCTTCTCCGCTGCTTCGTTGTGCACCCGTTCCCTCCGTCGCCTCCGTTGACAGCGTGCGTGCAGGATCACGGAGGCAACGGATGCACGCGGAGCAACGGAGACGCAGAGGCCACGTGGGTCGTTGGCCGCCGTTCACGAGGGACGCCGTGGCTGACTACCGGACGGCCTCCACCACCATCTCGACGAGTTCCTCGGGGTCATTGGTCGCGCCCAGCGCGCCGCGGGCCTTGGCTTCCCTCACGCGCTCCGGTGCCCGCGAACCGGCGTAGATGACGTACGGGACGTCTTTGCCCTCGGCCCGTACGCGCTCGAGCAACGTGTACCCGGCCTGTCGGTCACCCGGGCGCCCCATGTCCGAGATGATCGCCGCGAACTGACGATCGCGCAGCGCTGTCAGCGCCTGCGCCGTGTCGGTGGCCAGTTCGAAGCGCACCCCATAGGCCTCGAGCGCCCGCCGTTCCCACACGTTGTTGTCCGGGCGATCGTCCACCCAGAGGATGACGCGTTCGCTCGGCGCCTCACGCTTCGCACCGCCATGAGCGCTGGTGACGGCGCGCGCAGCCGCAGCCTGGTTGCCGATGCTCCGCTCTTCGACGTCGGCGTCGGAAGGCACCGTGCCGTGAGAGCGCTCGAGCCGCTCGATGGCGGAGCCCACCGCACCGGCCAGCGCAAGCATCGCCTTCCGGGCCGCAGGTTCCTGCAGCGGCACAGTGGCGTTCTCTCGCCAGTCGAACATCTGGCGTCTGGCCAGTTCGACGGCGAGCGGGTCCTTGCCCTTCTCTTCGTCCTTGTCGAGCCGCGGCGTCGACAGAAAGTACACGGGCAGAATGAGGTCGTCTCGCTTCAGCCCGCGCTCGCGATCGAGGAAGAGTTCGACCTCGTTGCGGCAGGGTTCACTTCTGAAGAAAAGCGGACTCACCATCGGTACGAGAAAGCTGGCCGCGCCGATGACGTCGGCGAGCTTCTTCTCCCACTGCTCTCCGAGGACGATGCCTTCGACGTCCTGAAAGATGCGGAAGTCCTCGTTGCCGGTCACCACCTGGACGGCGCTCTCGAGCATCTTGCGAAAGGCCGTGATGTAGCCACCGAAGAACTCATCGTCCTTGCGCGTGTAGCTCAGGACAGCCGTGGCCTTCGACATGCGTGCTCCTGTGGGTTGCCGTTCCAGGTGATGCTGACCAAGTCGCGCCAGAAGCCGGCGGGCCGTCGCAACGCGGCCGCGGCCGCGGCATCGCCCGCCGTCAACGCGGCGTCGAGTTCACGCAGAAGCGGCGCAGCCGCCGTGGCGGGCGTCGCGTCGAGCATGGGTCCCCCCTGAACGCGTCCATCTGGACGGGCTGGAGGCGCCACTACTATCCATCATGCGGGGGACCTCGCGCTACCTACGCCCTGCGCCGCACGGCGGGCAAGCCCGGTGGCCTGAAGCCTGAAGCCTGTAGCCCGTAGCCTGAAGCCTGTAGCCCGGAGCGGCCTAGACCGTCGACACTTCTTCCGCCTGCGCCTCGGCGGCTTCCGGATCGACGCGCGTGGCGCTGCGCTCGCGGGCCTCCCGGTAGATGCGGTCGGGCACCCCCTGCAGATCCCACGCGAGGCCGACCCAGCTCATGGCCTTGATGACGTACCAGGTCGGATCGATCTCCCACCAGTAGAAGCCGTTGCGCGCGGCACGCTGGTAGCGGTGGTGGTTGTTGTGCCACCCCTCGCCTGCCGCGAAGATCGCCGTCAGCACGTTGTTGCGAGACTCGTCGACCGTGTCGAAGCGGCGCGAGCCATACAGGTGGTTGATGGTGTTGATGGCGAACGTCGCGTGGGCGAGCGTCGTGGTCGGCAGCAGGAAGCCCCACGCCAGCCACTGCATGCCGCCAACGAGGTACATCGTGAGTGCTAGGAGGGCCGGAGGAAACCAGTAGTGCTGGTCGAGCAGGCGAAGCTCCGGGTACTTCGAGAAGTCGCGCACGACCGGGTTGCTCTCGGGCACCTTGTTGTGCCGGACGTCGTTCAGGAACCAGCCGAGATGCGCGTAGTAGAAGCCACTGATGATCGGGCTGTGCGGGTCGCCTTCACGGTCGGCGAACTTGTGGTGCGTCACGTGGTGCCCCGCCCACCACAGCGGTCCCTTCTGCATGGCCGCCGTCGCGATGAACGCCCAGACGAACTGCGCCGGACGGGTCATCCTGAACGCGCGGTGCGCCATGTAGCGGTGGAACGTCAGCGTCAGACCAATCGCCCGCAGGAAGTGCGACACCGCCCACAGCGCCACCATGCCCCAGGCGAACGGCACGAACAGAACGAGGAGCGACGAGGTCTGGACGAGCCAGAACAGGCACAGCGTGATGGTTTTCTTCATGAACCCAGGCGGCGGGAAGGGGCCTACCCCTCTTCCTCGTACTCTTCTTCTTCGGGAGGACCGATTCGCGTGGACGGGCGCATCGACTCGCGGTAATCGAACAGCGGCAGGCCGGCCACGTGCTGGGTGGACGCGCACTGCGGCGACTTCACGTCGACCACGACGAGCACGGGGCTACCCTCGACGCCCTCGCGGAAACCGATGCGGCAACCGCAGGCGAGGCGGGCGTGGGTGAAACCTTTCAGCATGGGCATGCGGTCAGCCGGCCACGTACCCCCGCGACGGCGGGATCGTGCCCGGAGCACCGCCGACGATCATAGCACCCTAGAGCAGGGCCTTGATGTCCTTCTCGAACTGGGCTTTGGTGGCCAGGCCCGAGTGCCGTTTGCAGATGGTGCCGTCGCGCTGAATCATCACGGTCACGGGGATGCCCCAGAACGGGCCGAAGGCCTCCTGGAGATCGGTGCGCTCGTTGGCCTCGAGCATCGGATAGTTGACCTGGTACTCGGTGGCGAAGGGCTTCAGCAGCTGCGGATCGTCCTCGATCTGGACGCCGATGAACGCCACGCCCCGGTCGCGATACTGCTCCTGTAGTTCCACGAAGAACGGAATCTCGTACTTGCAGGGCCCGCACCACGTCGCGAAGAAGTTCATCATCACGACCTTGCCCTTGAAGTCGGACAGCTTGATCGATGTGCCGTCGACGTCCTTCACGGTGAAGTCGAAGTTGGCCCGCGTGCCCTTGCCGTCGCAGCTGGCGATGACCGACCCGGCGGTCTGTGTCCCGGTCGGCAGAAACGGCACGGCCGCCAGTCCCAGGCCCAGCGCACTCACTCCGGCGATGATCCAGCGCATATGCATGACTCTTCCATGGTGCCACAGGTCATGCTTCATGCTTCATGCTTCATGCTTCGTGCCTCAGCAGGCTTCAGGCTTCGGGCTTCAGGCTTCGGGGTGAGCCACGCGGCTCATCCTCTCCGCGCCTCCGCGCCTCCGCGTGACCCGATCTCGGCCGCCGCGACAAGACCCGCGGGCGTCAGGCTTCAGGTTTCGGGCTTCGGGCTTCAGGCTTCAGGCTTCAGGCTTCAGGCTATGCCTGGTAAGGGCCAACACAGCGGTTCGATCTCGCGTCGACCGTCCTTCACGCGCGTCGGCAGCCCGCGAGGCGGTGGTGGGGCGCGCGGAAGCCTTCGGCGGAGGGCCGCGACCTGGCACCTCGCGTGTGCTGCCGCAGACCTGACCCCGTCCCCGGCCGATGTGGCCCCCCGTGGCGTCTTACCGCTGGGGTGCGCCACGTGTGATGCCGGGCCAGCCCCTCGATGCGGGCGGCCGGACCTCGTCGTTGCGGGTCTGGTACTTCCGAAGTACCATGACGCGCATTCCTGACGGGAACCGGCCCCAGATTGACGAGCGCCCTGCCGATGCCGATGTGCCCAGCCCGAGGTGACCGTATGCTTACGCTGCCGCGCGCGTGGTGGCGCCACGCCGCTCTGGGCCTGTTGATCACGACAGGGGCTGCCCCCGTCGTGGCACAGACGCCCTTCGTTCCATATTTCGGCAAGAACGAGATCCGCTACGACTCGTTCAAATGGACGATCTACACGACCGACCACTTCGAAATTTACTACTACCCCGAAACCGAACGGCATCTCGAGCGCATCGCCGCCTACGCCGAGAGCGCCTACCAGAAGCTCAGTTCCGAGTTGAAGCACGACCTCGCGCAGAAGGTGCCGCTGCTCATCTTCAAGACGCAAAGCGAGTTCCAGCAGCAGAACGTGATTCCCGGCGCCGTCAGCGAAGGGGTCGCGGCCTTCGCCGAACCCTCGCGCAACCGCATGCTCGTGCCGATCGACGAGCCACCCGACCAGCTGTTCCGGCTCATCACCCACGAACTGACGCACATCTTCGAGTTCGACATCATCCCGCGGTCGCTCGTCAGCCGCGGTGTGCCGCTGTGGGTGGATGAAGGGCTCGCCGACTACATGGCCGGCGTCTGGCGGCCGCTCGACCTGATGACCGTGCGGGACGCGACCGTCGCCGACATCATCCCGCCGATGAGCAAGTTCGACGGGTACGGGGGCTTCGCCAGCCCGCGCCTCGTGTACAACCTCGGGCACGCCGCCTTCGAGTTCATCGAGGAGCGTTGGGGCAAGGAAGGCATCCGGCAGTTCCTGTTCTCGTTGCGCAAGACCGCGATCGGCGGCGGTGAAGGCGCCTTCGAAGAGGCGCTCCGCGTCACACCCGACGAGTTCGATCAACAGTTCGATACCTACATGAAGCTCCGGTTCAAGCCGTTCCGCGACAAGGAGCGGCCCGCCGACTACGGCCGCAACCTCGCGCCCGACCCGCGCGAAACCAAATACAGCTCGCTGCTCTCGATCGAACCATCGCCGTCCGGCGACCTCCTCGCGTCCATGATCGGCAACCGCAAGGAAGGCGAACTCGACATCGTCCTCGTCTCGACGAAGGACCGGCAGGTGGTCCGGAACCTCACGCCCGGCTTCAGCAAGGACCGCAAGTACGAGTTCATCTCGGTGCCAGGGGCACGGTGGAACACGGTGCCGTGGATGGCCTGGGCGCCGCGCGGCGACCGGCTCGCCTACTTCGCCCGGACCGAGAAGCAGCGCTCGCTGATCCTGATCAACGTGGTCACGGGCAAGATCGAAGACCGCGTCTACCTCGAATCTGTCGACGTCCCCGAGTCGCCCGAGTTCTCGCTCGACGGACGCAAGGTGTACTTCTCGGCGCTCCGCGATGCGGTGGGCGACATTTTCGAGGTCGACCTCGACACCCGAGAGGTACGCAACCTCACCAACGACTCGTTCGCCGACTACGCCCCCACCATCTCTCCCGACGGTAGTGCGCTGATCTATCTGGCCAGGATCAGCGGCAACGACAAGCTGTTCCGGCTCGACCTGACCACCGGCGAGAAGACGCAGCTCACCTTCGGCACCCACGACGAAGGCGGCGCCCAGTTCCTCGATCCGAATACGCTGGTGTTCTCGTCGACGGCCACCGATCCCTCCGCCGTGCTGGACCCGCAAGTCGTGCGCAACGGGCAGGTCTTCAATCTCTGGACGCTCGACCTGCGCAACGGCGAACTGCATCAGTACACCGACGCACTCACCGGCAACGTCTCGCCCGTCGTGATTCCCGAGTCGGGCGACCGGCTCGTGGCATTCGTGACCTACTTCAAGGGCGAGTACGGCCTTCACACCCAGGTCTTGAAGGAGCCGATAGCGACGGCCGCCTCGGCCGACTTCGGAGAGCCGGGCCCGATCGTCGACTTCCAGGCGCCGCTGTCCCACACGCTCATTCCGGCCAACGCAAAGGTCAAGGGGCGATTCGAGCGGATGTTCCTCGACGGACGACCGCCAGTGAATCTCGGCGTGACCAGCGGCGGCGACATCTTCGGTGGCACCGCCATCTCGTTCAGCGACGTGCTCGGCGATCAGAACTTCACGTTCTTCGCCGCGTCGGTCGCGCAGTTCCGGACGCTCTCGTTCTCGTACACCGATCTGTCGAAGCGCTTGCAGTATGCGGTGCAGGGCTTCTCGCAGACACAGTTCTTCTACGGCCTCGTCCCCGGTCTCTACGACCCGTCGCTCACGTTCTTCCTGAACCGAGACGACGCGCTCGCCACCCGGTCGCTGATCGGCGCGAGCGTCTTCGGCATCTATCCGTTCACGCGCTATACGCGCGTCGAACTGTTCGGCGGCGTCACGCAGTACAAGGACGAGTTCCGCAACCAGGCGTTGCAGGACCTCTCGGACGCGTTCCAGGAGGCCAACAACGTCGGGCTGATCTTCAACAACGGGACGGCCGTCCCCATCGGGGCCGCGCTCGTCCACGAGTCCACGGTGTTTCGCGAATACGGTCCGCTGGCGGGCAGCACCTACCGGCTCTCGTACCAGATCTCGCCGAAGATCGGTAACACCCTGTCGCGCCAGACGTTCGACGGCGACGTGCGCTACTACCAGCGCATCGCCACCAATGGCGTGGCGGCGTTCCGCTTCAAGGGCTTCAAGAGCATGGGCGACGTGCCCGACATCTTCTTCTTCGGCGGCAACTCCGAACTGCGCGGATACGACTTCCTGCAGTTCGTCGGCGATGAGGGGTTCTTCGCGAACGCGGAACTGCGTTTCCCGCTGATCGAGGCGATGCTGACGCCAATCGGCGTCCTGGGGGGCGTGCGGGGCGTGTTGTTCGCCGGAATGGGCGGCGCCAGCCTGCAGGGACGGTCGGTGAGCGCGGGCTTCGGTTCGAATGAGAACTATCGGCCGTACCAGTTCGCCACGTCGAGCGACGAAGTCGTCCAGCCCATCATCGGGTTCGAACTGGACGAGTTCGGCTTTCCGATCGCGCCGATCTTCGGCCCGGAACGGGTCATCTCCGGGTTCAGGCTGAACGACGGCCGTGCGTCGTATGGTCTCGGGCTCGAGACGTTCTTCCTCGGCTTCCCGATCCACTTCGACTGGTCGTGGAAGACGTTGTTCAACAAGGAGTGGGAGGACTACGTCTTCGCGTTCCAGGGAGGAAGTTCGGAGTTCCGGAAGGCGCGGTTCCAGGTCTGGATGGGGTACGACTTCTAGGTGGACGGGGAGTCATGCTTCATGCCTCATGCTTCATGCTTCATGCCTCAGGCTTCGGGCTTCAGCCACGCGGAGACGCGGAGAACGCGGAGGACCGACCGTGAGCGACGCGGTTCATCCCCTCCGTGCCTCCGCGCCTCCGCGTGAGTCCAATCTCGTCCGCCGCGACAAGACCCGTGGGCTTCATGGTTCGGGCTTCGGGCTTCAGGCACGCGATGATGCAGGCGCTGCTCACCGGCGACACCCGGTGCTTCAACACGCGGAGAACGCGGAGGACCGACCGTGAGCGACGCGGCTCATCCCCTCCGTGCCTCCGCGCCTCCGCGTGAGCCCAATCTCGTCCGCCGCGACAAGATCCGCGGGCTTCATACTTCATACTTCGGGCTTCGGGCTTCGGGCTCGAGGCTTGATGCCTGATGGCGGCATGACTCCTCGTCCAGCTTCTGCCTCCTACACCGAAATGGTGCAGGTGGTGCTGCCCAACGATGCGAACCCCCTGGGGTTCATCCTGGGCGGCACCGTCATGCACCTGATGGACATCGCGGGCGCGATCGCCTCGTTCCGCCATACGCGCCAGCGGGTGGTGACGGCAGCCGTGGACGGCCTGCAGTTCCTGCATTCCATCAAGGTCGGCGACCTCATCATCGTGCAGGCGCAGGTGTCGGCCGCGTTCTCGACGTCGCTCGAGGTCCACGTGCGCGTGCTCAGCGAGGGGTCGCTGACCGGCGTACAGACGTTGACGTCGCAGGCCTACTTCACGTTCGTGGCCATCGACGAGCACGGGACGCCCGTGAGGGTGCCGCCACTCACGCTCGAGACGCCCGATGACCACCGGCGGAACGAGGAGGCCGGTCGCAGGCGATCGGCGAGGCTCGACGCGAAACAGCGCGGGCCGCAATCGTGAAGGGTGCGGCTCGCGTGCAAGGTGCGGCTCGATCTACTCGAGCCGCATCGTCCCTGTTTCGAGATCCAGTGACACGGTGTAGCGGCTGAGGAACTTGTGTCCGAGAATGCCGCCGACTTCGTATCCCAGGAGGATGCTGGGGGCCCGGAGGTTCAGGACGACGAGCGACGAGCGGTCCATCCTCACCTCGTCGACCGCCAGGTCGACCCCGGGGAGCAGGAACGCATCCCGGTCCCAGCCGGACGTGCCGTACACGCGGAGCGGAATGCGGCGGAATCGTCCGAGCTGCTCGAGCCCCACCGCGGTCGTGCGGCTGATCGAGATGGCCTGCCCCCCGGTATCCACGACGAAGGCCGCGGGCGTGTTGCCGTTGACCATGCCGCGCACGGTGGCCAGACGGTGCATCCAGAGCGGCATCTCGACCGTGGTCGAGGACGCGGTCGTCGGGAGGTCCCGAGCCATGAGCAGTTCCTTGCGGGCGTAGTCCACGCGCATCGACATGCCGAACGCCAGCGGCGATATGGCGTCGATCTCCTGCGTGGGCACGCGGCGCAGCGGCGGATCCTTGATCATCGCGGGCACGTGCTCGACACGCAGGGTCCCGATGTCGAGGCTCGAGATGCGGGCGAGCTTGAGGCGACGCAGGCCGACGTCCCCGACACCCGCACTCAACGTCTCCGCCACCGAATAGACGCCGGCCGAACGCGCACTCTCTTCCGAGATCACGGTCATCTCGGCGCCGGTGTCCACGACGAGGTCGCGCGTCCATCGATTGTTGACGCGTACCTGAACGAGGAGCTTGTCGCGCTCGACTCGGAAGGGCACGACGTGAACCTGCGACGCGACATCCGGCGTCATCGCAAGCGGTGTGCGGTTCTTGAAATGCCTCAGGAACTTGATCCGCGCGCGTGCCAGCTTCACCTGGTCCTTGAAGCCCTCCTTCGGCAGCAGCATGATGTAGCGCTCGAGTTCATCGGCCGCGACCTCGTAGTTGCGCAGACGCTCGAGCAGGTAGGCACGGGTGTGCCTGAACTCGGGGACGTCCGGCTCACGTTCGACCGCCAACTCGGTCAGGCCGAGCGCTTCGACGCTGCGGCCGCGGGCGTCGATCACGCGAGCCATCCCGTGGCTGGCGGCGGGAAACCCGGGCGTATGCTCGAGGGCACGTGCGTAGCTGGCCTCCGCCTCTTCGAAGTGTCCCACGCTCCACAACGCATCGCCGTGCAGGGCAAGGTCCGTCGCGTCGGTGGACAGTCCGGCCAGCGTCGCCGACTCGCCGACCGCCTGCCTGAAGTCGCCGACGCGCAACAGCGCCCGGACGACGGCGCGAGTCGACGGCAGCGCAAGGTCGGGGTTCAACTCGCGCGCCCGCATGTACGACTTCACGGCCTCGCGGTAGCGGGCTCGCTCGAAGAGCGTATCGGCGCGCGTGATCTCCGTGTCGGCGTCATCGACGCCGGCCCGCGGGTGGACGGTGAGCGACAGCAGGCCCCCGGCCACTGCGATGAGGCAGAGCGCACGGGCGCGACGACGCGTGATGGAGAGACGGAGAGAAGGGGCGCTGGGCATATCCGTGACGTGCTCCTGCGGGGACGGCCCGGGCAGCCTGGCGTCCCCACTGAACACTGCAGACGGAGTGGACGTCTGCCCACCCCGTCACCTGTGCGGGAACCCGGTCTCAGCCCTGGTAGTGCTTCGCGTTCCTCTCAATATACGCCTGCCACTGGTCAGGTACTTCATCCAAAGCGTAAATCGCCTCCACGGGGCACGCGGGAACGCACGCGCCGCAGTCGATGCACTCGTCCGGATGGATGAACAGCATCTCGGACGCCTCGAAGCCGGCCTCGTCCTTGCGGGGATGAATGCAGTCCACCGGGCAGACATCCACGCAGGCCGAGTCCTTGGTGCCGATGCAGGGTTCAGTGATCACGTAGGCCATGGTTCCTCCTGAGACTGGGTGGGGACATCGCCTTCGCGGGGCAGGTGTCCGAGTCGAAGCGACGTCGCCCGGGCCAGGTCCCAGGCGGCGCGCACATGCTGCGCGTGCAGATCCTCTTCATCCTGCCCGTGCGAGAACACACCGATACGGGCCACTTCCTGCCCCGAATAGTCGCGGACGGGCGCGCAGGCGCAATTCAGCCGCAGCGCCGTGCGCTCCCCGGGGTCACCGAAACGGCGCACCACGTCGGGACTGCGACCGACGTCGGCCGACCCGCACAGACGGGCGCAACTCAGTCGACGCGCCTGCGCCTCCGAGAAGAACATCGCGCAGTGCCCGGGCATCGGCTTGCCGTACGCCGAGTACATCGCCGGCGCCTCGTCCTGCCCGCCCCACACGTAAGTCACCTCACCTGCAACGGGCGCGGCGACGAAGGCCCGGGTCGCCGTCCGCGAGGTGTAGTCGCGCAGCGCCGGATACGCGTGCAGGCGGAGTTCAGACCGGTTCAGATACCGGAAACTGAGGTCGAGCACCTTGAGCGTCAGGCCGTAGCGCCCCGTGTCCGGGTCCTGACGCACGAACCCCCGACGTCGCAGCACGCTCAGCAGGCGGTGCGTGGTCGGGGCGGGGAGTCGGGCCTTTCCTGCCAACTCTCGCAGTGACGCACCTTCCTGCTCCTCGCTCAGCAGTTCGAGCAGGTCCAGGGCCTTGTCGATGGAGGTGACGTTGTTGCGTGTCATTCCACAATGCGGAATCTCATTCCGCTATCCGGATAGTACGTCGCCCGGCGTTTGGAAACAAGGGTCCAGGCAGGTCGCCTTTCGGCTGCCGCCCAATCAGGTCGCGCCACGTCTACGCGAGAGCCCATGGGCGAGCCGCGGCGACGGGCGCAAGAGAGGGCACAACGATCCGCGACTCGGCGGACCGACTACCGACGCGGCGACATCGCCTGAGGCAGGCCTGACCGCGGAGACCTGACCCCACGCGTCTCGGCCTCGGGGCCCCGTGCTACGATCGGCAGTCGGCGCAGCCATCCGGCCGCGTGGCAGCCTCCCATGAGCACTGTGTCTCCCCTGCACCTCATCCGCCCGCGCGAGCCCAAGCCTGCCTGGCTCAAGGTCAAGGCGCCGGGTTCCGAGAACTACGTCCGCCTCAAGCAGCTGATGCGGGGGATGCGGTTGCACACCGTGTGCGAAGAGGCACGCTGCCCCAACATCGGGGAGTGCTGGCACCACGGGACGGCGACGTTCATGATCCTGGGCGACGTGTGCACGCGGGCGTGCGGCTATTGCGCCGTGGCGCACGGCAGGCCGGCCACACTCGACCTCGAGGAGCCCGGGCGGGTCGGGCATGCCGTCGGCGTCCTCGCGCTGAACTACGTGGTCATCACGTCGGTCGATCGCGATGACCTGCCGGACGGCGGCGCGGGCGTCTTCGCCGCAACCATCCGCGAAACCAGACAGCATCGACCGGATTGCCGCATCGAGGTCCTGATCCCCGACTTCCAGGGCGACGCGGCGGCCCTGCGCACCGTGCTCGACGCCGGCCCCGACGTGCTGAACCACAACACCGAGACCGTGCCGCGGCTCTACCGGAAGGCGCGCTCCGGCGGGCGCTACACGCGCACCCTCGAGTTGCTGCAGCGCTCGAAGGCCTTTGCGCCACGCATCCCCACCAAGACGGGTATCATGCTGGGCCTCGGTGAGACGAAGGACGAGGTCGTGTCGGTGCTGAACGATCTGCGTGGCGTCGACGTCGACATCCTGACCATCGGGCAGTATCTGCGGCCCACCGACGGCCACCTCGAGATGGTGCGCTACTACCATCCCGACGAGTTCGCGGAGTTGAAGCGGATCGCGCTCGACCTCGGCTTTGGTCACGTCGAGTCCGGGCCCCTCGTCCGCAGTTCCTATCACGCGCACGAGCAGGCGGACAGTCTGGTGCGGAACGCTTGAGTC
>CAYMAG010000031.1:13792-30277 GCA_964388335.1 uncultured Vicinamibacteraceae bacterium
GCATGAAGCATGAAGCATGAACCCTACCCCCACCAGCCTCCGGTACCACTCGCGCTCGCGCGCGTCCACCGGGCGGTGATCGCGTGCGGGCACTGCGGCCGGCTGCGCGACTACTGCCAGGGCGTCGCGCTCACGAAACGAGCGGCATACCGTGACGAGACGTACTGGGGACGCCCGGTGCCGGGGTTCGGCGATCCAGCGGCGCGGCTGCTCGTGGTGGGTCTCGCGCCCGCGGCGCACGGCGCCAACCGCACGGGACGCGTCTTCACGGGCGACGGCGCCAACGGGTCTGGCGACTTCCTGATGCGCGCGATGCACGCCGCCGGCTTCGCTTCGCAGACGACGTCGCAGCGGCCCGATGACGGGCTGACGCTGACCGACGCGTACATTGCCGCGGCCGTCCGATGCGCGCCGCCTGACAACAAGCCGACGCTGGACGAACTGGATGCGTGTCTCACGCATCTCGATGCGGAGTGGCAGGCGCTGCCGCGCGTGCGCCTCGTCGTCGTGCTCGGCCGGATTGCCTTCGATGCATGGCGGCGCCTGCTCGCGCGTCGTGGCGTGGCGATCGACGGCCGCGAGTTCGCTCACGGCCATCTCGTGCCGGCACCGGCGCGGCCCTTGCCGGACGTGCTGCAGTCGTACCACCCCTCGCGCCAGAACACCCAGACGGGACGCCTGACCGCCGGGATGCTGGCCAACGTCTTCACGAGGGCGCAGCGTCATCTCGAAGACGACAGCCGGTAGCAATGCCCTCGCCGCCGACCGACCTCGTCAGCCTGTGCGCCGCGGCACTGCTCATCGGCCTGTCGAAGGGAGGCGCGGGCGGCGCGCTGCCCCCGGTGCTCGCCACCCTGATTCTCAGCGGCCGTTCGTCCGTGGCGGCGGCCGTGGCGATGTCGGCGCCGCTGCTGATGGTCGGTGACGCGTTCGCGCTGTGGACGTACTGGCGGCGGTGGGACTTGGCGCTCGTGCGCGGGCTGCTCCCGGCGGGCGCGGTCGGCGTGGGGGTCGGGGTGTTCCTGCTGCGCGGCCTCCCGGATGACCTGCTGCGCCTCACGCTCGGCATCGCTGGCCTCGGCGTCGTCGGCTACAAGCTGTACGTCCAGTGGCACGGGCCCGACAGCCACGTGCGGCGCCCGTGGCACGCGCCGCTGGCCGGACTGATCGGCGGCACCAGTTCGGCGATGCTCAACGCTGGCGGCCCACCGATCGCGGCGTACCTCCTTCTGCAACACCTCTCCCCCGTCGTGTTCACCGCCACCAACACGGCGTTCTTTTCGGTCGTCAACCTGCTCAAGGTGCCCGGCTCGCTGGCCGCCGGCGTCATCGAGCCGCGCGCGCTGCTGTGGGCGGTCTTCGTCTGCCCGCTGGTGGTCGTCGGCGTGGCCATCGGCCGACGCTTCATTCTCTGGGTCGACCCGCGCGTGTTCGACAGGTTCATGACGGTGGTGCTGGTCGTCGCCTGTGTGTGGCTCACCGCCAGTGCCTGGCCGTGGGCGTAGGTTGGAGAACCCCGCCTCGGCGAGGCGGGGACTACCTGACCCATGCTTCCATCCTTCCTTCCTTCCTCTCGTCCTTCGTTCCTTCCCTCCTTCCCTCCTTCGTTCCTTCGTTCCTTCCCTCCTTCGTTCCTTGGTTCCTTCCTTCCTTCCTTCCTTCCCTGGCGGGATTCGCCCGGCGCTGACGTTATCTCCGGTGAGAGCGCATTGAGGCGCTCCACAGGAGGCCATCATGTCAACGACTGCAACCTCGACCCGTGAGCGGCGACCCTTGAACGGCGTGGACACGCCGAACCTGCTCGGCACCATCAACGTCGTCCGCGACAACCCGCCGCTCGGCGCGTTCACGTTCCGGGCCTCGAACGAGTGGCAGGCCGGCACCCACAGCCGCACGACGCTCGAGACGTTCAGCGGCGCGGGCAGCGACCATCAGCACCGCGAGACGTTCGCGTTCGACGCCGACCACCCGGCGGTACTCGTCGGGGCCGACAACGGGCCGACGCCGATCGAGTTCCTGCTCGTCGCGCTCGCGTCGTGCCTCACGGCCGGCATCGCCAACATCTCGGCGGCCCGCGGCGTGAAGCTCACCGCGGTGCGGTCGACGGTCGAAGGTGACATCGACCTGCGCGCCATCCTCGGCCTCACCGACGAAGTGCGCAATGGCTATCAGCGCCTGCGTGCCCATTTCGCGATTACGGGCGAGGCACCCGCCGAAGCGCTTCAGGCGATCGTCGAGCAATCGCGCGCGCGTTCGGCGGTGTTCGACGTGCTGACCAATGGTGTGCCCGTCGACATCTCGGTCACGGCGACCGGGACGGTCTGACGACACGCCCCGATCGCGTGATGCCTCATGCGACGCGACCAGCGTGACGCATGAGGGCATGAGGTGCGGCGGAATCTCCGACAGGCAGGGATCCATGCGTTCCGACGTCATCATCATCGGCGGCGGTCAGGCCGGGCTCGCCATGAGCCGCTGCCTGACGGCACGGGGCATCGACCATGTCGTACTGGAGCGTGGGCGCATCGCCGAACGGTGGCGTACGGAACGCTGGGACTCGCTGCGTCTGCTCACCCCGAACTGGATGTCGCGCCTGCCCGCCTACGGGTACCACGGCAACGATCCGGACGGCTTCATGACGATGCCGGAGGTCGTGTCGTTCCTCGAGGGCTACGGCCGGGCCATCAACGCGCCGATCCGGCAGGAGACGGCGGTTGAGCGTGTCGTGCGTACCGGTGACCGCTACGTCGTCCACACCTCGCGCGGCATGCTGCACACCCGCGCCGTCGTCGTCGCCACGGGCTACTGCGATCAGCCTGCGGTGCCCGCGATGGCGGCCGCGCTGTCACGGTCCATCCAGCAGGTCGTGCCACGTGACTACCGGCGTCCCGGCCAGTTGCCGCAGGGCGGGGTGCTCGTCGTGGGCGCTTCGGCCACCGGCATTCAGCTGGCGGACGAGATCCATGCATCGGGACGTCCTGTCACGCTGGCCACCGGACATCACCTTCGCCTGCCGCGCCGTTACCGGGGCCGGGACATCCTCTGGTGGTTCGATCGCATGGGACTGCTCGACGCGAGCGTGGAGGACGTGCACGACATCGAGATCTCGCAGCACCAGCCATCGATGCAACTCGTCGGACGTCCTGATCACGCCACGATCAGCCTGCCCGGGCTCGAGGCGCAAGGCGTTCGCCTGACGGGACGTGTCGCTGGCATCGACGGCAGCCGCGTCCATGTGGCTGACGACCTGGTCGCGTACACCGCCGCCGCCGACATCAAGCTGGCGATGCTGCGGCGACGCATCGACCAGCACATCGAAGCCACGGGGCTCGCTGGCACCGTCGAGGACGCCGACGAGTTCACGCCGTTCTGCTGGCCGTCCGAGCCGCCCGAGACGATCGACCTGCGCGCCCAGGGCATCCGCTCAGTCGTCTGGGCCACGGGCTACCGGCGGGTGTACCCCTGGCTCGATGTGCCGGTACTCGACGCCGCGGGAGAGATTCGCCACGTGGGCGGCGTGACACCCGTGTCTGGACTCTACGTGCTGGGACTCCAGTTCCAGCGGCGCCGCAACTCGGCGTTCATCGACGGTGTGGGCGGCGATGCGGAGTACCTCGCGGAGCACGTGGCGGGCGTCCTCGACGTCCATGTGCGTCGGGGTGCCGGCCTGGCGAACCGGACGCCGGCGTACTCCCACCAGTAGGCTCGGCGGCGCAGCAGCGGACCGGGCTTCTTCGCGGCGCTCGAGCGGAAGGGGCTCCGCGATAGGCTTCGGGCTGCGGGCTGCAGGCTTCAGGCTTCAGGCTTCAGGCATGAGATTGACCGCTTGCCCTGGCGTCAGGTGTTCGACGCGCACGCCCTCCGGCAGGAGTCGTTCGAACGCCTCGGGCGTTCCGGTCAGCAGCGGGAACGTCGCGAAGTGCGTAGGGACGACATGGCGGACACCCAGGAACTCGACGGCCTTTGCGGCCTGTTCCGGTCCCATCGTGAAGCGATCGCCAATCGGCAGGATGGCGAGGTTCGGCGCGTACATCTCGGCAAGCAACCGCATGTCCGAGAACACGCACGTGTCGCCCGCGTGATAGACGGTGTAGCCGTCCTCGAAGCGCACCATCAGACCAGCCGGCGGGCCGAGATAGACGATGGACCGGTCGGCGGTGACGAAGCCGCCGCTGTGGAAGGCCTGCGTCATCGTG
Organism: uncultured Vicinamibacteraceae bacterium; assembly: GCA_964388335.1. Taxonomy (GTDB): domain Bacteria; phylum Acidobacteriota; class Vicinamibacteria; order Vicinamibacterales; family Vicinamibacteraceae; genus JAEZDP01. Next base: position 17,989 of record CAYMAG010000031.1, read on the forward strand.
ACGCGGAGTCCCTGCACGTCGATCGTGCCGCCGATGTTCATCGGCTCGCAGTTGGTGACGCCCTGCCACCCGAGCCACTGCACGACTTCCCAGGCGCCCACGACCGTGGCACCGCTGGCCTTCGCCACGCGCACCAGGTCGCCGGTGTGGTCGTTGTGGCCGTGCGTGACCAGGATCAGATCGAGCGGTCCGACGTCCTCCTTGAAGGCGTCCGGACACGACGGGTTGCCGGAGAGGAAGGGATCGATGATGCCGCGCACGCCGCCGGGGGTGGTGAAGAGGAACGTGCCGTGACCGAGCCAGGTGAGTTGGAGGGGCATTGGGGAAGTGTAGCGTCTACAGGCTTCGGGCTACAGGCTTCAGGCTACAGGCTACAGGGCACGGGGCTTGCGTCGAGGTCGAGATGGCAGGCGCCAGAGTATGCGGCTCGGACGACGAGCGCGGCGGCGTGCCGTCTATCTCATGGGGCGCTTCTGGAAGTACGCGTTGACATCGTCGACCTCGAAGGCATCGGGATCGACGGGGCCGGCCCATTCGAGCATGTCCAGGTGATCGGGATGCGTCGGATCCCGGATGGCCTCCAGAAGCTCGTAGTAGCCGCCGATCCCGCCGACGTCCTCTGGTGGACAGGCGCCCTTGCCGGCCAGCACTCGCGGCGACGCCTGCTCGTCAGTCGCCTCACCTGCGGCTTCGAGCACGATGTCGTGTTCCCAGCCATCCCCGAAGTCGTATTCGTAGACCATCCGTTCTTTCGGCCGTCGCAATACCTGGCGCAGCTGGACGCGGCGCTCGTCTTCACGGTCCATCCCGAGGTCCAGGTCGGGGTCACCGTAGTACTTCGTGCCACGCCGGAACTGGTGCAGGTGACTGTCGGTCCAGCCCATCGCGATCTGCAGGACATCGTGCAGTTCGGCGAGGGTCACGCCTGCGTCCACTTCCAGCCGACGCCAGATCGGCGGCCGTGATCGTCGAAGCGTGACCTTGAGCTTGTAGGTCCTGAAGTCCGCTGCTGGTCGTCGTGTCGATACCATCACGCCTCCTCGTTGTCTGAACGCCGAACGAAGCGCCGCAAGGCAAGCGCCGACTCACCGCTCTGGAGCCGGCTGCACATCTGCAGGCGATTCCCGAAGGGACCCTACTGACGCGCCGGCACGACAGGCCGATCGGGATATTGTCCAGACCGGCACGCTGGCTCGCGGCGTTTCGAATGCCGAGATCCTCTGCTGCTCTGCGCCTCTGTGTGAATCCGTTGCCTCCGTATTCTCTGTCCCTCGCCAACAGGGTCCGCCAGGATGGACACGCCAGGCGCGCCGAAGTCGCGAAGCGACGAAGGCGGGGCGGACGCCCACCGACACCCGCGCCGCCCCGCAACAGCCACTCCCGGCTTACTTCTTCTTCGGCCTGTAGAAATTGGTGGCCGTGCCGTAGAAGGCCTCGCCGGCCTCCATCATGGTCTCTGACAACGTCGGGTGCGCATGGATGGTGAACTTCAGATCGTTCACTACCGCGGCCATCTCCACCGCGAGCACGCCCTCGGCGATCAGCTCGCCCGCGTGCACGCCCGCGATGCCGACGCCGAGCACGCGGTCGGTCTTCGGTTCGATGATCAGTTTCGTGAGCCCGTCGTTGCGATCGACCGTGGTGGCGCGGCCCGAGGCGCCCCACGGGAACTTGGCCACGTGGACCTCGACGCCCTGCTTCTTCGCCTCGGTCTCGGTCAGGCCACACCACGCGATCTCGGGATCGGTGAAGACGACGGCGGGGATGGCGGCAGGCTCGTAGGCTACTTTGTGACCCGCGATGTGCTCGACGGCGATCTTGGCCTCGTACGTCGCCTTGTGCGCGAGCATGGGCTCGCCGGCCACGTCACCGATCGCGTAGATGTGGGGCTCGGCGGTGCGCCGCTGCGGGTCGACGTCGATGTAGCCGCGCTGGTCCACCTTCACCTTCGTCTTCTCGATGCCGGGGATGTGCCCGTTCGGGCGCCGGCCGATCGAGACGAGCACCTGGTCGAACACCTGCGCCTTCGGATCGGCGGCGTCACCCTCGAACGTGACCGTCACGCCGTCGGCGGACTCTTCCATCGCGACGACCTTCGTGTTCAGCATGACCTGTGTGCAGATCTGCTTCACGCGTTTGGCCAGCACGTTGACCAGGTCGCGGTCGGCCCCGGGCAGCAGACCGTCGGTCATCTCGACGACCGACACCTCAGTGCCCAGCGCGGCGTACACCGAACCGAGTTCGAGTCCGATGTACCCGCCACCGACGACGAGCAGGCTCTTCGGCACGCGGTTGATCTCGAGGGCGCTCGTCGAGTCGAGCAATCGATCGGCACTCAGCGACAGGTTCGGCAGCGTCGCCGGCCTGGAGCCCGTCGCGATGATGCACTTCTCGAACTGGATGGTCTGCTCGCCTCCGGCCGCCAACGCGACCGTGAGGGTGTGACTGTCGACGAAGCTGGCGCGCCCCTGGATGTAGGGAATCCTGCGCTGCTTCGTCAGTCCGCCGAGGCCGCCCGTCAGTTTGTCGACGACGCCCTGCTTGAAGCCGCGCAGCTTGTCGAGGTCCACCGTCGGCTCGGCGAACTCGATGCCCCAGGCCGACGCATGCTTCGCCTCGGCCAGCAGCTTCGCGACGTGCAGCAGGGCCTTCGACGGAATGCACCCGCGATACGTGCAGACGCCGCCCGGGTTCGCCTCTTCATCGATGAGCGTGACGGGCAAGCCGAGGTCGGCGGCGAGGAACGCGGCGGCGTGGCCGCCGGGGCCCGCACCGATGACGACGAGAGGAAGCGTTTCGGACATGTTGGGCTACAGGCTTCAGGCTTCGGGCTACAGGCTACAGGCTTCGGGCTTCAGGCTGCGGGCTACGGGCTACGGGCTGGCTCAGGTAGGCCCGGGCTCGCCGAGCCCGGGTCTCACCCCGGCTCGCCGCGCCGGGGTGCAGCACACCTACAGAGACAACAGGAACGGCTGTTCCATCGCGTCCGCCACGAACCGGAGGAAGCGCATGGCATCCGCGCCGTCGATCACGCGGTGATCGTAGGACAGCGACAGCGGCAGCATCAGACGCGGTTCGAAACTGTCGTTCTTCCACACCGGCTCCATCGCCGACCGCGACATCCCGAGAATCGCGACCTCCGGATGGTTGACGATCGGTGTGAAGTACGTACCGCCGATGCCTCCGAGATTCGTGATCGTGAAGCACCCGCCCGACATCTCGTCGAGCGACAGCTTGCCCGTGCGGGCCTTCCCGGCGAGTTCGCCAATCTCGGCCGAAAGCTCCGTAATCGACTTCGTGTCGGCGTTGCGGATGACCGGCACGAGCAACCCGCGCTCGGTGTCGACCGCCAGGCCGATGTTGACGTAGCTCTTGTGGATGACCTCTTCGTTGGCCAGATCCACCGACACGTTGAACTGCGGGAACCTGCGGAGCGCGATGGCGGCGATCTTGACCGCGATGGAGGTCACCGTCAGTTTGCCGCCGCCCTGCTCCACGCGCTTGGCGAACTGCGTGCGCAGGGCCTCGAGATCGGTGATGTCGGCCTTCTCGCACTGCGTGACGTGCGGAATGGTGTGCCAGGCGGCCACCATGTGCTCGGCGGTCTTGCGCCGGATGCCGCGCATGGCCTTGCGCTCGACGTCGCCATACTGGCTGAAGTCGGGCAGGGGCTCGTACGCGAAGCCGCCGCCGCCCGCGGACGCCGGCGCATCGGACGCCTGCGTGATGACCTGTTTCGCGTGGGCCATGACGTCGGCCTGCGACAACCGTCCGCCCGGGCCGGTGCCCTTGACGTCGGCAATGTCGAGACCGAGTTCGCGTGCGAGCCGTCGCACCGATGGCGCAGCCGGCACGTTGGGACGGGGAGGCGCCAGGGCGCCGGAGCCGGCACCGGCGGCGACCTGCGCGGCGCGAGCCTCCGCGGCGGGCGCCTCTGGTGTCTTCGCGGCCGTGGCGGACGCCGTTGGCTTCGCGTCGGCGCGCTTCGCGTCACTGGGCTTCGTGTCACTGGGCTTCGACTCGCCCTTCTTCGCGGCCTTGGGCGCGGCCGCTGGCGCCGCGTCCGTGTCGAGCACGATCACGACGTCGCCGGTGGCTATCTTGTCGCCGTCCTTGACCTTGACCTCAACGACGGTACCGGCGGCGGGCGACGGCATCTCGACCGTGGCCTTGTCGGTCTCGAGTTCGATGAGCCCCTGATCCTTCGTGACGGTGTCGCCCACCTTCACGAGCACGCTCAACACGTCGGCACCCTTGACGCCTTCGCCGAGTGAGGGCAGCGGCACATCGACGCGACCGCCACCACCCGACGGAGCGCCCTGCGAGGCATTCGTCTCCGCGTCAGTCTGCGTGTCTGTCCGGGGGGCGGACGCCTCGTCGTCGAGTCCCTCGTCCTGATCGTTGACCGCCTCGGACGAGGCACGCTCCACGTCGCCCGACGCTGCGCGTGCGCCGGTCTCTGGTGTCGCGGCCTTCTCCGACGCCGCGCCATCGGTGGAGGCGAACGTGAAGATCACCTGGCCCACCGAGATCTTGTCGCCCTCCGCGACCTTGACCTCTTCGATCGTGCCGCTGACCGACGACGGCACTTCGACGGTCGCCTTGTCGGTTTCGAGTTCGAGCACCGCCTGCTCCTGCTCGACTGTGTCGCCGGCCTTGACGAGCACGGTCAGGACGTCGCCCGCCTTGACGCCCTCACCGAGCGAGGGCAGCGTGAATTCGTTGGCCATGAGGGTTCCGGGGGCTCCTTACGAGATGGCCGGGTTGGCCTTCTCGGGGTTGATGGAGAGGTCCTTGAAAGCCTGGTGCACGACCTTCACGTCAATCTGCCCCTCGCGCGCCAGCAGCGACAGCGTGGCCGCCACGACGTGCCGGGTGTCGACCTCGAAGAAGTCGCGCAACGCCTCGCGGCTCTCGCTGCGGCCGAAGCCGTCCGTGCCGAGCGAGGTCATCGGCTGGGCGACGTGGTGGTCGATGCCGTTGGGCAGCAGCTTCACGTAGTCTGAGGCGGCGACGACCACGCCGGGCGCGTCCTTCAGCGACTGTCCGACCCACGACACCTTCGGCGCATCGCCAGGGTGCAGCATGTTCCACCGGTCGACATTGTGACAATCGCGCTGCAGCTCGACGTAACTCGTGACGCTCCAGACGTCGGCCGCCACGCCGTAGGTCTCGAGGACGGTCGCGGCCTCGATCACCCCCGGCAGGATGGCGCCGCTGCCGAGCAGCTGCGCGCGCGCCTTGGGCTTCTTCATCGCCGACGCCTGGAACTTGTACAACCCCTTCAGGATGCCTTCCTCGACACCCTCGGGCATCGGCGGCATCGGGTAGTTGCCGTTCATCAGCGTCAGGTAGTAGAAGACGCTCTCCTTGTCGCGATACATGCGACGGAGGCCGTCCTTGACGATGACCGCGATCTCGTAGGCGAATGCCGGATCGTAGGAGAGGCAGTTGGGGACGGACGAGGCGATCAGGTGGCTGTGGCCGTCCTGGTGCTGCAGCCCCTCGCCGTTCAGCGTGGTCCTGCCGGCGGTACCGCCGAGCAGGAAGCCCCTCGCGCGCATGTCGCCGGCGGCCCAGATCAGGTCGCCGATGCGCTGGAAGCCGAACATCGAGTAGTAGATGTAGAACGGAATGGTGTTGATGCCGTGCGTGGCGTACGCGGTACCGGCCGCGATGAACGACGACATCGATCCCGCCTCGGTGATGCCCTCTTCCAGAATCTGCCCGTCCTTGGCTTCCTTGTAGTAGAGCAGCTGGTCGCTGTCGATCGGATCGTAGAGCTGCCCCGTCGACGAGTAGATGCCCACCTGCCGGAACAGGGCTTCCATGCCGAACGTCCGGGCTTCGTCGGGCACGATCGGCACCACCAGCTTGCCGATTTCCTTGTGGCGCAGCAGCTTCGTCAGCATGCGCACGAAGGCCATCGTCGTCGAGATGGAACGCCCGTCGGAGCCGCCGAGGAACTCGGCGAACGCATCGTCCAGGTCCGACAGATTCAAGGCCTCGATCTCGGCGTGCCGCTGCGGCAGGTAGCCGCCGAGATGCTCGCGCCGCTGCTTGAGGTACGTCATCTCGATGCTGTCGTCGGCCGGACGATAGAAGGGCACCTCCACCACGTCGTCGTCGCTCAGCGGGATGTTGAACCGCGTGCGGAAGGTGAGGGCTTCCTCTTCGTTCAACTTCTTCTGCTGGTGCGTCGGGTTCTTGCCTTCGCCGGTCTCGCCGAGGCCGTATCCCTTGATGGTGCGCGCCAGCACCACGGTGGGACGTCCCTTGCTCTCGGTCGCGGCCCTGTAGGCGGCGTAGACCTTCTCGGGGTCGTGGCCGCCGAGCCGCAGCTTCTTGAGCTGGTCGTCGGAGAGGTGCTTCACGAGGTCGAGCAGCTCCGGGTACTTGCCGAAGAACTGCTGGCGCAGGTACGCCCCGTCGGACACCGACAGCCGCTGGTACTCACCGTCGACGATCTCGCCCATGCGACGGGCCAGCAGCCCGGTCTTGTCGCGCGCGAGCAGGTCGTCCCACTCGCTGCCCCAGATCACCTTGATGACGTTCCAGCCTGCGCCGCGGAAGACCGCCTCGAGTTCGTTGATGATCGAGCCGTTGCCGCGCACCGGGCCGTCGAGCCGCTGCAGGTTGCAGTTGATGACGAAGATCAGGTTGTCGAGCTTCTCGCGCGAGGCCAGCGTGATGGCGCCGAGCGACTCGGGCTCGTCGGTCTCGCCGTCGCCGAGGTAGGCCCACACCTTGTTGTTGGTGGTCTTCTTCAGGCCGCGGTTCTCGAGATACCGCCAGAAGCGGGCCTGGTAGATGGCCATGATCGGCCCGAGGCCCATCGACACCGTCGGCACCTGCCAGAAGTTCGGCATGAGCCACGGGTGCGGGTACGACGACAGTCCTCCCCCCTCGGCCAGTTCCCGGCGGAAGTTCTCGAGGTGCGTCTGCGTGAGCCGCCCTTCGAGGAAGGCCCGGGCGTAGATGCCGGGCGACGCGTGCCCCTGGAAGAACACGAGGTCGCCGCCATCGGGGTGATCGGGGCCGCGGAAGAAGTGGTTGAACCCCACCTCGTACAGCGTGGCGGACGAGGCGAACGTCGAGATGTGGCCGCCGATGCCGTCGGAGTTCTTGTTGGCCCGCACCACCATCGCCATGGCGTTCCAGCGCACCAGGCTCTTGATCCGCCGCTCCACCTCGCGGCTGCCCGGGTAGGGCGTCTGCTGGTCGGGCGCGATCGAGTTGATGTAGGGGGTGTTGGCGGAGAACGGCAGCGACACCCCATGCCGCCTGGCGTACGTCTCGAGATCCTTCAGCAGCTGGGCGACACGCTCCTGCCCGCCGTGCTGAATGACCCACTCGAGGGAGTCGAGCCATTCCTGGGTCTCGATGGCAGTGATGTCCTGTACGTCCTGGGGGCCGTTCGTCATGGATCGATGATTCCTCGTGACCAGCGCGGATGGATCATCCTCGGCCGGTGGGATAAATCCGGCTTAGCTTATCATCGCGCCATGACACGTTCCAGCCGCCTCATCGCCAGCCTGGCCCTTCTGGCCGCGACCGGTCTCGGGGCCTGCGGGCGGAGCGACGCGCCTCCGCCAGAGCCTCAGGCGCCCCCGCGCGAAAGCAGCGGACCGGTGACGACGATGATGGCGCGATTCGCGCCGGCTGACCTGCAGGCCGACGTCGCACGCCTGCCATCGAGCGAGCAGACAGCCCTGACGCACCTGATCGAGGCCGCCAGGGTCATCGATGGTCTGTACCTGCGTCAGGTCTGGGCCGGCAATCCGGCGATGCTCATGCATCTGCAGTCGGACCACTCGACGGCGGGGCTGGCCAGGCTCCGCTATTTCCTCCTGAACAAGGGGCCGTGGTCGCGTCTGGACGGCGACGAGCCGTTCATCGACGGCGTCGGCGAGAAGCCCGGCGGTGCGAACTTCTATCCCGCGGGCGCCACGAAAGACGAAATCGAGCGCTGGTTCGCGTCGCTGGCCCCGGCCGCACGCGCCGAGGCGCAGGGCTTCTTCACGACCATCCGCCGCCGACCGGACGGCCGCTTCATGGCTGTGCCCTACTCGCTCGAGTACCAGGGCGAACTCGCGCTGGCCGCCGACCACCTGCGCGCCGCCGCAGCCGCGACCTCGCAGCCCACGCTGAAGCGCTACCTCGAGTTGCGCGCCGATGCGTTCCTGTCGAACGACTACTACGCCAGTGATGTCGCCTGGATGGAACTCGACTCGTCGATCGAGCCCACCATCGGTCCGTACGAGGTCTACGAAGACACGTGGTTCGCGGCCAAGGCGGCCTTCGAAGCGTTCATCACCGTGCGCGACGACGACGAGACCGAGAAGCTGGCGAAGTTCAGCAGCCGGCTGCAGGGTCTGGAGGACCGGTTGCCCATCGACCCGGCCTTCCGCAACGCGACACTCGGCGCGCTCTCTCCCATCCGTGTCGTGAACGTCGTCTTCAGCGCGGGCGACGCGAATCGCGGCGTGCAGACGGCGGCGTTCAACCTGCCGAACGACGAGCGCGTGGTGGCCGAGAAAGGTGCCAAGCGGACGATGCTGAAGAACACGCAGGAGGCGAAGTTCCGCCTCGTGCTCGAACCCATCGCGAAAGTGGCGCTGGCGGCACCGGACCAGCCCAAGGTCCAGTTCGACGCGTTCTTCACGCACATCCTGATGCACGAGCTGATGCACGGGCTGGGGCCGAACGCGATCACGGTGGGCGGACGGCGTACGACGGTGCGAGCCGAGCTGAAGGACACGTACTCGACCCTCGAAGAGGCCAAGGCCGACATCTCGGGGCTGTGGGCGCTGCAGACGCTCGTGGAGGACGGGGTGATCGACCGCGGGCTGGCCGACACCATGTACACGACGTTCCTGGCCTCGACGTTCCGGTCGATCCGCTTCGGCACGTCGTCCGCACACGGACGCGGCATCGCGATTCAGCTGAACTCGCTGCTCGACGCCGGGGCGGTGGTCGTGCGCGGGGACGGGACGTTCGCGGTGGAGCCGTCGAAGATTCGCGAGGCGGTGGCCGCGCTGACGACCGAGATCATGACGGTGCAGGCGACGGGCGACTATGCGAAGGCGCAGGCGCTGATCGCCCGCGCGACGGTGCGTCCCGAGGTGCAGGCGGTGCTGGCGAGGCTGACGGAGGTTCCGGTGGACATCGCGCCGCAGTTTTAGTCACATCTTGCCTGCGGGCGCTTTGCGCGACCCCACCAGAAGCGCCGGCCCGAACACCTCCTCCGGCGTTGCCTGGCCCGTCCACCCCGGCGGCAACCCCAACTGACGCAGTACGGCTCCGCCCGCGCCCGACGCCGACGCCCGCACCGGCCCCAACGGCAGCGGGGCGCGCAGCGCCTCGTACGTCGCGACACGCATGCGCGGCAACTCCACCCGCAGACCATCGGCGGTCGCGGTCGCCCCATCCCCGCTCGAGACCGCCTCGCCGGCGCGTGCCTGTCTCAACGCGTCGAGCACGTCCCGCTTCGACCGCCCGCGCAGTTCGAAGAGCAGGAACGGGTCGCCGTCGAGCGCCTCACCCAGCACGTAGTGCGCAGCCGCAACGTGTCTGCAGGGGTTGGCCCAGTCGGGGCACTCACACGCCATCTGCAGGTCGACGGCCCGTTCCGGGAACAGGCTCGCGCCGGCCGCCGCGAACGCAGCGTCGATGTCCTGTGGCATGTGCCCGGACAGGAGGTCGGCAGCGATGCTGGCGCGCTCGGCCATCACCGCAATCGCCGCCGTCCACGCGGCGTCCGACAGCACGGGCACCGTCATCTGCACCCCGTAGGGCTCGCCGCCGGTGCCGGCCACCGACGCCGCGATCACGCCCGGCCGTACGGTCAGGCCGTGAACGCGGCCTGCACGGGCATACGTCCGCCCACGCGACAGACGATTCACGAACCCTTGCGAGAGCCGCTCCAGGGCCGCAAGCCATCGTTCGCCCCACCATGTGGCCCCCGCCGCCTTCATCCGCATGCCGCCGACGCGACCGTGCCGCCCGCTCACGCGTCCGCTCCTGCCTGCCCGGCGTCATCGTCGTCCATATCGTCGATGTCACCTGCATCCGTGTCGACCACCGCGTCACCCGCCAGCGCGAACAACTCCCGCAGCTCGGCGTTGCCGAGTTCGGTAATCCATCGCTCACCCGTTCCGACGGCCTTCGCCGCAAGGGCGCGCTTGCGCTCGAGCATGTCGGCCACCTTGTCCTCGACGGTCCCCGCGCAGACCATCGCGTGCACCTGCACCCCGCGGGTCTGCCCAATGCGATAGGCGCGATCGGTCGCCTGGTCCTCGACGGCCGGGTTCCACCACCGGTCGAAGTGGAACACGTGGGTCGCGGCCGTGAGGTTGAGGCCGGTGCCGCCGGCCTTGAGCGACAGTACGAAGAGGCGCGGGCCGCCGGACGCCTCCTGGAACCGTCGCACCATCGCGTCACGCGCCGCGCGCGGCGTGCCGCCGTGCAGGAAGAGCACCTCTTCGCCGAGCCGGGCCTGGAGGTGCGCCACCAGCCGGTGCCCCATCTCGCGGAACTGCGTGAAGACCAGGGCCTTGTCGCCTGCGGCCAGCGCCTCGTCGAGCATCTCGGTGAGGCGCGCGAGCTTGCCCGACCGCCCCGACAGCGGACCTGCCTCGTCGAGGAACTGCGCCGGATGATTGCAGATCTGCTTGAGGTGCATCAGCAGCGTCAGCACGCGGCCGCGCCGCTCGATACCCTCGGACGCTTCGATGCCGCGGAGCGCCTCGTCCACGACGACTCGATAGAGCGTCGCCTGCTCCAGCGTGAGCGTGCACACGACCTGCATCACGAGCTTGTCGGGCAGGTCCTGCACGACCGTGCGATCGCTCTTGAGGCGCCGGAGGATGAACGGCCCCGTGAGCCGCCGCAGCCGCTCTGCCACGCGTTCGTCGCCATGGCGTTCAATGGGGATGGCGTACCGCTGCGTGAAGGCGTCGAGAGCCCCGAGCAGTCCCGGGTTGGCGAACTCGAGGATCGACCAGAGTTCGGACAGGCGATTCTCGACCGGCGTTCCCGTCAGCGCGATGCGTTGCGTGGCCGGCAATGCGCGTGCCGCGCGAGCCGTGGCCGACGTGGGGTTCTTGATGTTCTGGGCTTCGTCGAGCACCAGCACGGCCCAGCCGACCCGGGCGAGCAGCCGCACGTCGCGCCGCAGCACGCCGTAGGTCGTGACGACGACCGCGCCCGGCGTCCTGGTGATCTGTGCCGGCTGGCGCGCGCGATCTGCGCCGTAGTGCTGCCGCATCGACAGCGTCGGGGCAAAACGCGCAGCCTCGCGCTGCCAGTTGCCGACGACCGACGTCGGCGCGACGATCAGCACCGGCCGCGCATCGTCCGGCGTGTCGACCTGGCGGCGCAGCAGGAACGCGAGCACCTGGATGGTCTTGCCCAGGCCCATGTCGTCGGCAAGGCAGGCACCGAGGCCGATCGACGACAGCGTGGAGAGCCACGCGAGCCCGCGCATCTGGTACGGGCGCAGCGTCGCGTGCAGCGAGGCTGGCACCTCCACGTCGGCCCCCGCGCCTGCCCGCAGGCGGCCAATCGTGGCCGCGACGGCTCCGTCGGCGGTCACGGCAACCGTCAGGCCTTCCTGACGCATCTCGCCCGACAGCGCGCCCTGAAGGGCCTCGCGCAGGGTGACCTGCCCGCCGCCTGCCCCCATCTGCGCGTGTATCTGCGCCAGCTCGCGCGGATCGACCGCCACCCACTCGCCGTGATGCCTCACCAGCGGCGCCTTCTGCCGCGCCAGCGCGGCCAGTTCCTTCGCCGTGATCGAGGCGTCGCCGATCGCGGCCTCCCACGCGAAGTCGACGAGCGCATCCAGCCCGAGCGGAGGCGGCGCCGTCGCACCGGCCGGCTGGTCTCCGCCACCGTGGCCGACGCGCATGCGCAGCCGCAGCCGGCGATCGCCGGAGGCCGTGAGCGCTTCTGGCAGGACGACGGCGAAGCCCGCCTCCGCGAGGGCCGGCGCACCGTCGGCCAGGAACGTCCACGCGGCGTGCGGCGACAGGTCGATGCCGTCGGGGGTGGCCTCCTGCAGGCTCGCCGCGATGGGCGCGAAGAGGCGACCGGCACGTCCGAGGGCCTCGAGCAGGGCCTCCTGTGGATCGCTGAACGTCCGGCCGAACCGTTCGAGGCGGCGGCCTGTCGTCTGCCAGACCTCCGCGGCCGGTACCACGTGGGTCGGGTCGTCCGATGCCTGCAGCAGGTAGTGCAGGCGGAACGTCGTGCAGGGCGTGTCCGCCGGGGCGTCCGCCGGGGCGTC
>CAYMAG010000031.1:30377-34679 GCA_964388335.1 uncultured Vicinamibacteraceae bacterium
GTCCGCCGGGGCGTCCGCCGGGGCGTCGGCCGGGACGTCGGCCGGGACGTCGAGGCGGAAGCAGGCGCGCAGCCGTCCCTGCAGTCCGCGCGCCGGCGCGTTCCACGCGGCGATCTCGTCGGCGAGGCGGCCCGCCATCAGACCGTCCGGCTCGACGCGCCGGTCGGGCCTGACCAGTGCCGTCAGCCAGCGCTGGGGCCAGGCCGCTGCCGACTGCGGGACCGGGCCGCGCACCGGCCGATGCACGCGCACCCCGACGTCGAACGCCGCGCGCACGATCGCGTCGACCGCGGCATCCAGGAAGTGGCGCATCAGCGCGTCAGGGGACCACACGTCGCGGGCATGTCCACCGGGCAGCGGCACGGCATGCGCCGCGTGGGGCATGCTGCGACTCAACGCGGCCAGGTGCGCCGCATCGTCCGGACCCGCCAGGGCGGCGTGCCACTGCGCGCGCAACGCACCGTCGGCCTGCGCCACCACGCCCGGCACCACGTGCTGGCGCTCGACGAGGTCCGATGCGAACCGGCTGGCCAGCGCCCAGAGGCCGAAGGTGGGAGGCAGCGACGAGAGCCGCGCGGTCGGCATGGCCGCCAGGTCCACGATGGTCGGGGCGAACGGCAGCGACAGTCCGGGCACGGTGCGCACGGCGTTGGGCAGCACGAGTCGCGCTTCGGCGGCGCGCCCGCGCTGGGTGAGCAGCGTCCAGACCCGGTGGGGGGACGGGTGCTCGCGCAGGAAGAACGTGACGGAGTCTGGCTGGTAGACGAGGGGCATGCCGGGGACATTGTCGCCTCAATGGGCTTCAGGCTTCAGCTTGCCCGCTGTAGCCTTGGCGTAGGCGGCCTCCACCTCGGGTGCGGCCTGCGCGGCGAGGACGGCGCGCGGCAAGGGATGGCCGCTGGACGTCTTGCACTACCATGCGTTCATGCGGGTCGATGTTCGGCCGGACATGCTTCGGTGGGCGCGAGAACGGGCCGGCCTCTCCGGGGAGGCGTTGGCTCGGCGAATCCCACAGCTGTCGGCGTGGGAGCAGGGCGCGACGCAGCCGACGCTCAAGCAGATCGAACGGTTCGCCAGGGTCACGCATACGCCCGTGGGGTTCCTGTTCCTGCCAGAGCCGCCAGTCGAAATCGTACCGATTCCGGACTTCAGGACCATGACGAACGAGCGCGTCGGCCGGCCGAGTGCCGATCTGCTCGACACGATCTACATCTGCCAGCAACGGCAAGAGTGGTATCGAGACTTCGCGCATGCCGAAGGTGCGCCGCGACTCGGCTTCGTGGGCTCGGCGTCCGTGACGAGCGACGTGACCGAGACGGCCGCGCGCATGCGTGCCACGCTCAACGTCGACCTTCAGGCACGGCAGCGCTCGCCGACGTGGACCGATGCCCTCCGGCAACTCGTAGGACAGGCGGATGCGACAGGCATTCTGGTCATGATCAGCGGCGTCGTCGGCAGCAACAATCGGCGCACGCTGAACCCGAAAGAGTTTCGGGGATTCGCGCTGTCCGACGACGTGGCCCCGCTCGTGTTCATGAACGGTGCCGACACGAAGGCCGCGCAGATGTTCACGCTGGTTCACGAGTTGGCGCACCTGTGGCTCGGTCAGTCGGCACTGTCCGATGTCGGGCCTGTGTCGGCACCCACGAACCGTGTCGAGCGGTGGTGCAACCAGGTCGCGGCGGAGTTTCTCGTGCCCCTGAACGCACTCCGTGCCGAGTATCGGACCGGCACCGCCCTTCAGGATGAGAGCGGTCGCCTCGCGCGCGTCTTCAAAGTGAGCAGCCTCGTAATCCTGCGCCGCCTCTACGACATCGGTGTTCTCCAGCGTGACGAGATGTGGAGAGCGTACGAGGCGGAACTGGAGCGCCTGCTGGCCGTGGCCAGGAGCAGTGGCGGCGACTTCTACCTCACGCAAGCCGCGAGGGTTGGCAGGCGCTTCGCGCGCGCGCTCGTCACGAGCACGCTGGAAGGCCAGACGCTGTACCGCGACGCGTTTCACCTGCTCGGCTTCTCGAAGCTGGAGACGTTTCGTGAGCTTGGCCGCAGCCTGGGTGCTGCATGATGGCTTACCTCCTGGATGCCAACGTCTTCATCCAGGCCAAGAATCTGCACTACGGCCTGGACTTCTGCCCGGCGTTCTGGGACTGGCTGATCGAGACGAACAGTGCTGGCCGTGTCATGAGCATCGAGAAGGTGGGCGACGAGATTGAAGCCGGCGCAGACGATCTCTCGACATGGGCGAAGGCACGAGGATCGACGTTCTTCGTCAAGCCCGACACCGTTGTCGTGCCAGCACTGGGTGCGGTGAGTGCGTGGGCGGTGAGTCAGGCGTACGATGCGGCGGCGGTGAACACGTTCCTGCAAGTCGCCGACTACTACCTCGTGGCTCATGCTCTTGCGCACGGACATACGGTGGTGACACACGAGGTGCCGTCCCTGTCATCCAAGAGAATCAAGATCCCGAACGCGTGTATCGGCGTGGGCGTGAAGTGCATGACTCCTTACGAAATGCTTCGCGTCGAGCGTGCGCGATTCGTTCTCGCGTCAGACTCGTCTCCGGTGCCGGGCGAGCCGCCAGCCCCATGAGTTCTGGACCACGCGATGCACATAGCCGTCACGCCGTGCGAGCAGGAAGAAATACCCCGGAATAGCCGTCCGCAGCCTTGCCCAGCTCTGACTGGAAGACCTGCGTCACGCCATACCGCTTCCTGTGGGCCACGGATTCGACGACCCAGTCCGCTCTCAAGAGTGCTCTCACGACAGGCACCGTACACCGCGCATCCCACAGCGGCCATGTGAACACGCCGCACTTCCGTCGGCCCGAGCAGGCAGTCACCCGAAGTCGCTTGCCGCGGCTGACCACCGGCACAAAGGACAGTCCGCAGAACGCCAGCCACTCCAGAACTGGGTTTACGTCACCGCCGTAGGAGTAGAGAGCGGCTGGCCTGTCGTTCGATGAGCCCCATCCCATCGTCCTCTCCGTAGCACTCGCGCCTGGCTCAGCCAAGATGGCCCTTTGGACTGCCTCGGCGGTGATCACCCTGCGAATCACGTCGACCTGGTCAAGAAACTGGGCGTTTCGCGACGTGAAATCGAAGAAGGTCGGTAAGGTCGAGTGTCGATGGCTGCCCACAGCCCTCGGTGCCACGCCATAGCTCTCGAGTTCAGTAGCCGATACGCACTTCGCATCCGGCATCTCCTCGACGGCGGCCTCATCCGCAAGCGCCACGGCAAACTCCAGCGCACGACGGTCTTCGCCGTCAATGAGTCGCTCGAGCCATGCACGCCATACGGCCACCGGGGCTTTCAATCCCCTGAAGGGCTTCACGCCGCCCTTCTCGCGCTTTGGGTAGCTGAACGCGAGGATCGGACTCTCCGACCATGCCTCAGCGTCTCGACCCACCAGGTCGGCCAGTTCCTCAAGCGTGGCCGGTCCATCAACCACAAGAGACCAGCTACCGGTCTCCCAGGCAATCGAGACCTCGGGAGCCTCAATCAGGCTCCCGCAGACGTTCGCGATGCCGAGGCCAGCCAGAAAGCCCAGCGCCGTGTCGCCTACAACTCCACCACAGACCACACTAGCCACGACTGCCTCCCTCATCTCGTTCCGCCTGCGCCGCCTCGCTCGCGCGATGGTCCGCCAGCCGCAGAATCGCTTCGATCCACGCCAATCCCCACCAGCCATACCGCTCCGTCAGGCGAAAGTACCTGTCGGCAATGCCGGAATCGAACCGGGCCAACGTGTGCGCCGCGTCCGCGCGGAGCGTGCGACCGTCGAGACACATCTGAACCTCGAGCGACGGCCCGGGCTCGCTCGCCGGCGCGAAGGGCCGACACCAGCCGTGGTGGCTGGCAACGAGATGCAGCACGAGGTCGGGGTCGCGTGCCGGGGCGATCGAAGCGATGGCCTGCTCGAGCATCGCCACCGACAGCAGTTCGTGTCGATAGCTGTCCGGATAGCCGGCGCGCAGCCGTGCCTGTTGTCGCGCCGCTCGATCACGCGGCTCGCCCTGTGACTTGGCGAGCAACGCCTCTTGCAGGGCCAGCCGCACTTCACTACCCCCGGCGAGCATCTGCTGGAAACGCGGGTCCGCCTTGCCCACGTCGTGAAGAGACGCCGCGCAGCGCAGGTCCTCGGTCACGTCGACAGGCAGTCCCAGGTTCGTCGCGAAGCGCTGGGCAAGAGCGGCGACGTCGTTCAGGTGTCGCTCGAGCGTGACCTCGACACCAATGAACGACCCCGCCTCGTCATCGTCGGCGACGACATCCGACAGCCGGTCCTCACCGATGTCCAGATAG
>CAYMAG010000031.1:34779-40970 GCA_964388335.1 uncultured Vicinamibacteraceae bacterium
CGTTCCTCCAGGATGCGTCGGCGGACGCATCCGCCTCTGCGTCCCACACGTGCGGGTCGAGACGCACGACGACGCGCCCTCGGTGCAGGAGCTGGGCAAGATCACCCAGGTCACTGACCGGGTCATGTGCATCCGGATCCCAGCCTCCTGCATCGATGCCGCCGTACGTCGATGGCACGACAATCGTGGCGTCCGGGTAAAGGTCGGCGATCTCGGCGACGTCAACCCCCGCACGGGAGACGAGCAGGCATCGACGTGCGCCGCGTTCATCTCCCTCGGCGTCCGGCTCGTCGCGCTGAGCCGTCCCTTCGATGTCGGCCACCGGAACCACGGCGCCCTTGGACAGCCAGGCCCGCACAGCCGGAAGCGGCAGCGACAGAGCTTCCAGGCTGCTGGGAGGGGCCACACCAAATCGCGCCAGCCACTTCGCTCGGTGGGCGTCGCCGGCGGCGAGATCTTCGGCCCGTACATCGGCGCGCCACACGACACGCACTTCCGGCGCGCTCCGTTCCGGACCATGCAGCCAGAGCGCCACTTCGGGATCCGGCACAGGGCACGGATTGGTCTGTGCCCACGCATCGATGTGCGCCGGCAGAAGCACCGGCGCGTGAACGACCTGCGAGTAGACGCGCTCCGCGACGTCCGGAGGGGGCTCCTCGAACTTCGCATTGCCGAAGTCGAGTTCACCCAGAGCGGCACGCGCCTCGAGCCATTGCCACGTGGCGGCCAGCGAACCGCCGTACACGGCGTCATCCGCCCGCTCGCCGACGTGGTCGTGGCGCACGAGGATGGTCGCACGCGACGTCCCAAGGACGCCGAGCCGATCGAGACGCCCGAACCGCTGTCGCAGCGCGTCCAGGCTTGCGCACTCCGTCACGAGCGCATCGAAGTCGAAGTCGGCCCCTGCCTCGATGCTCTGCGTGGCCACCACGACGACGCGGCGGGCGGCAACGGCTCGGTCTCGATCCGCCGAGATGCGAGCCAGGAGCGACGTTGCCTCACCGGCGTGGCCAACGATGCGTGCGCGGTCGAGGGGACGCATTCGGCCGGTCAATAGGACGATGTCGGCGTCCTGACCGAGGTCCTCTGTCAGCTTGCGGTGGACCGCCCGAGCTGACGCGACCCTGTTCACCACGACTGCGGTGGTTCGTGCGCCGCGGGACACGTGTTCGGTCAGCGCCTCGGCACATGCGACGGCAAACGTGGCAGCACGCCGTTCCTCATCACCGGTCACCCTGACCGCCCGCAGCGCGGCAACCTTGCGCGCGGAGAGGCGGCGGGCCAGCACCGGGTTCTCCCTGTCGTCGGCGTCCAGGTGAAAGGCGCTCGCAGGGCTTGCCGACACGCCGATGGGTGTTGCCGACATCGGCACGACGCTCCAGCGATCCGGCAGCGATCGTCCGACCGTCCGCGCATGCCATTCCTTCCAGCGGGAGCGGATCGCGACGAGTGTCTCGGCGAAGGCCGTGGACAACTGCACCTCGTCGAGCAGGTAGAGACAGTCGTTGCCCAGCAATCCGGCATGCAGCGGCGCCATGGTCCCCGTCACGCCGTAGCCACGGAACAGAAGGCGTGACCCCACCTGGTCGACGGTGGACAGCACGATCGACGGAACGTCCGGGCGATGGGCCCAGGCTTCGTCCCGGGGCATTCCGCCGCGCAGCACGGCCACACTGAAGGGCGAGTCATCCTCACGGCCCGAGAACGTGGCTCGGAGCCGGGCGGCGACATCCGCTGCTGCTCCCGTAGTGGCAGTCCTCAACGCCTTGCCCAGCTTGCGGGCGCGGTCCGCGCCCTGATCGACGACGACGCGGCGGTCAACGACCATGACAACGCGCCGAGGCAATACGTCGGGGCGGTATGCCAGGGTGAACAGGGCGATGTCGAGTGCGGCAGTCTTCCCCGTGCCTGTGGGCAAGTCGAGCAACGCCGGCCATCGCCCGGTCTGCAGGACGGTATCGGCGAGGCGCCGCTGCCATGGGAACGGCTCGTGCCCGTGCACCTCTGTGAAGAACGCCCTGAAGTCAGGGCTGCCGCCATTCATCGGTGGTCCTCCGAATTGGAGGCGTCGACGACGGGCCGGAACAGACCGAGCCCGAGGAATCGCCCGGCCCCGAGCAGCACCGGGCCGCGCACGGGCGAATCGAACTCCAGCACCGCATGTACCTTGACGCGCTGAGGCTTGCGGCGATCGGCCGGAAAGGCAGTGAAGTCACGGGCCTTCGACACCCCGGGCATGGTCACTGAGGGCAGAACGTCCACGCGCACGGGTCGTGGCAGGCCGATGCGTTCGCAGGCGGTACTGATGGTGTTGCTCGCCTCGAGAAAGGCGCGGGCCGATGTCGCGGCGTCGGCGGCGAAGAGGTTCCCGGGATTCCGATCGAGGGCGACGGGCGTGACCGACAACCACTGCCGTGATGGCCGCGCCCAGTTCACGGGGCGCAGCGTGGCCTGCGGGGCGGTCCCCCACACGACGCGCTCCAGTTCCAGCACGCCTCTGGCGCCGAGCAGAAGCCGAAGGGTCGGGGCGTCCACCTCGAGGTCTTCCATTGCATGACGAGCGGCTGTCTCCCAGCGTCCAACCGCGCGCAGCACGGCTCGCCGCTCCGCGTCGCCGACGTCTCGAGGCAGCACGAGCGCGATGCCAAGCAGTGCGCCTGAGGCATGGCGATGCCCGACGTACGGCAACGGCACGAATGCCGCGTGCGGCCGCGTGGATGGGCTTCCGTCGGCAGCGTGCCCCGAGAGCACTTCGGGGATGGGTTCGTCGGCGTACGACATGAGCGCCGCGCGGAACGCTCCAGCCACGTCCGCCGCGAGCGTGCTCGACAGCTTTGGACCATCGATCTGACGGAACACGGTCCAGTCGTCACCGAAGATGGACGCGGCGATGTCGGCCGCCGCCTGCAGCGACGGCAACGTGTAGGCCTGGAACGCGCACGGCATGACACGGGGCTCTATCTGGTTGTGCCTCGTATGCGCGTCGACGAGGCGCTGGACCAGCCCTGGCGCGGGGACCCGAAAGACCAGTTCACCGGTGTCGTCAGGGACGAGTGCAGGCTCTGGCGCGTCGGTCGTCACACGGCACGTGACGAGCGACGACGAGTGCCCGACGTGCGTCACGCGCCGCGCAACGGCGTCGAGGGCATCGACGACTTCGTTCGGCGCCGACACAGGCCAGACGAGATGCAACGTCGACTCTGTCAGGGCGCGTGAAGGAAAGGTGCGCGGCTGCCGGCCGCGTCGTTCCGGCAGCAGGCCGACGGCCCGCTTCTCCAGGTCGCTGGACGCGCGACTGAGGTCGTTCTGGTCGTCCCTCTTCCTCATCTCCAGCTGGCGTGACAATGCCTCGATCTGCTTGCGAGCCTTGTCGAGCCTGGCCTGGCCTTGCCGTCGTTGCTTCGCGTCGGTCGGTTGTGCGAGCACGGCGGCAGAGTCCGCTTCGGCGGCGTGGGCCTGCGCCAACTTCTCCTCGAGCGACCCGAACTTCGTAGCGAGCACTGCCGTGTCGTTCACGGGGACGTAGTGCGTCACGACGGACCGTCCCGCCGCCGTCATGTCCACGCAGAGCGATGGCGCCGGCTGCGCCGCCAGCCACTCGAGCGCCCAACGCTCCACATCGTCCGGTTCGTCCTCGCCGGCCCAGGCGGACACCAGCGCGTAGAACACCCGGGCCGGATGCGGCGGCCACTCCACGGAGGACCGGTCGTTGTAGCTGGTCGCCACGCATCGACCGGTCAAGTACTCGATCCGCAGCGCGAACATCAGGCGCCGCCTTCCGCCTCATCTGTTTCACCGGATGCCGAGCGCTTGCGGCTCTCGCGAACCAGGCCCGCCAGCTTGGGGGCAGGCGTCAGGACGATGGGTTCGCGCTCCCAGCGCAGTCCGACGGCCTCGGCGGCCCGTAGGGCTTCGTCCAGCAGGCGCGCAGCATCCTCAGTAGAGAGAAGGTATGCCTGGCCATCTCCGCCGTCGCTCGGTACCAGTTCGAACGCAAGTGCGCCACCTGTCTCGGGTACGAGCAACGAGCGCGACCGCAGGTCGTATCCTCTCACCCGTTGTTCGGCGACGGCAGCGAGCGCAAGGGCGGCCAGCACAGTCCGTGCGGCACGCTCGAGAGCTGGCCGCGTTGCCGGGTCGATCGCCGAACCATCGGCATGCGTGTTGAAGCGAAGCTTGCGCAACGCCGGGAGAGACAACACCGTCGTCTGCACCGCGTAGTCGAGCGTGACCCCACCCGCCGTGACGTCGATGGTTGGGGCCACGTTGCTGTGGTTCACGGCAGAAGGCTTCCCCTTGCCCTCAGCGCCGGTACGGCTGAAGGGCACTGGTTTGCCCTTGGAGATCTCGGCTTCGCTGGCATCTGCCGTCCAATCGTCGCGATTGTCCTTGCGGTGATACACGTCGACGTTCGCCTGGATGCCGGCCGGGTCCAGTCGACTTGCCGTCTTGACACCGGTGACGGCGCCCACGCCGACGATCTCCGACACGAGTGCCCGCTGAATCTTGTTGCCCAGCCCGCCGCGTGGACCGGTCGAGTCCCAGACGCCGAAGATGAGGGCCGTCGGGCAGTACTGGAACACGGCGGTGGCGTTCTTCACGCTCGCATCGGTGTAGGCTTTCCCGACAGCCGTATCGCGGAATCGCGTGCCCTGCGCATCGACGCTGTCGCGCAAGAGCGCATCCGCGATTCGGTGCGGCGCCTGCAGGGTGGTAATGCGGCCGATGTCCGCAATGTCCGCCTCGCCCGAGAAGTCGACCGCGATGACCGGTAGCTGGATGCGCTGCTCCTCCCAGGCAGACAGCAGTGCCTCCTCGAGGCGGTTGGCCTGCGACGACACCGAATCCAGGAGGACCGTGGAGACATCCTGCCCATCGATGCGCCGGGTTTCGACGGCGTACTTCGTCCGCGCCGCGCGATCTGCGGCATACGTCGGCGGAAACACCTTGTCGCCTCGTCCCCCCGCCGGCTGCAGGCGCGTGACGCAGCGAATGGCCGCCGCTTCGCCCGCGACGGCGCGCTGCAGCGTATCGAAACCGAGAGTGGGCACTTCAGACATGGTTCTGGCTCCTGCAAAGTGATGGACAGACGACCCTGCCGCGCGATCGGCGACCGATCTCGACGCGCGACCTGAACACGCTGCCAGGGGGAGGGTCTGACAGATGAGCTGTACCCAGACTATTCGGTCGGAGTGGCCGTACGCATTAGCCCGACGGTTGGACGTTCATGCGCCGTCGCCACGCGCACCACCAGCCCTCCTCGAACTCACGACCGTCCAGTCGACGAGTCGAAGATTGACGCCGGACGCTCTGGTGAGTTGTTGGAAGTCTCGCGTGTTCCTCGTCGCGAGCGAGATCTGGCGCGACACCGCTACTGCAGCAATCAGGATGTCGCCAAGCTGGTGGCGCTGGCGGTGCGTTGAAGCGGACCACAGGTCGGCCGCAACGGCAGCGGCATCCTGATCGAAGGGAAGCACCACGCAGTTGGCGACGAGTGCCTCGAACGCCTGGAGTTGCCGCTGAAACGGCTTCCCCGCGCGGATGGCTGCCCGATACCCGCGCAGACGTTCGAACACGGTGATCGCGGTGATCGTCAGGCGCCCGAATTCCGCCAGGTACGAGACGGCACGAGTCCTGACGAGGGTGTTGCCCCGGCTCAGTTCGGACAGCGTATCGGTATCGAGGACGACGGGTTCGGGCGCCATCGGCTCAGCGCTCCGTCCCCCTGAGCTTTCGGGTCAGCACTCGAAGATCTGCGACTGGAACATCAGCAAGACTTGCCGATGCGAGCGCGAGGATGTCCGGCGAGGCCGGAGCGATGTCCACGTCTTCGCCGTAGTGCCGGCGCAGCAACGCAATCACCTGTCCCTCGAAGCTCCGTCCACATCGATCGGCGTCGGCGATGAGCCTGTCACGCAGAGCGGCGGGAAACCGGATGGTACGGGCAACCGCGGTATCCCGAGCGACAGCCGGACGGTTCATAACCTGAAAAGTACCAGAATGGTGTGAACGAGACAAGCTCGTCGCGCGACAGATCGAGTACCTCGAGAAGCGCCGCGTCGAGCGCATTGAGCTGGGTTGACTGAAGGCGCGCCAGAGAACCCCTGCAGCACCAGGTCGCTCCCGCCGATGTTCCTCTCATCGGCCATGCGCAACACCTACCTGGTCTGCTACGACATCTGCAACCCGCT
>CAYMAG010000031.1:41070-43561 GCA_964388335.1 uncultured Vicinamibacteraceae bacterium
TCTCATCGGCCATGCGCAACACCTACCTGGTCTGCTACGACATCTGCAACCCGCTCCGCCTCGCGAAGGTCGGCAAGACCATGCGCGGGTTCGGCGATCGCGTGCAGTACTCGATCTTCGAGTGCCGCTTCACGAAGACCGACCTCGTGAAGTGCCAGCAGCGGCTCACGAAGATCATCAACGCGCGTGAAGACCAGGTGATGTTCGTCGACCTCGGCCCTGTCGACGGACGGGCCGACCGGGTCATCTCGACACTCGGCGTCGCCTACGGCCGCATGGACGCGCCGTGCCTCATCGTCGACGACGACACCGTACGGATCGGGCCGGGCCGCAGGAGGTAGCGACCATGCCAACGGGTTCTTCCGCGTCTCCCGATCGCCGCCGCTCCGCATTGCCTGCACGTGCCCGTCCCGCGCGCGCCCGCTTGAAGCCCGAGGCGCCGCCGCCAGAGCTGCTGCCCGCCCGGATGGTCAACGAGTTCGTCTACTGTCCGCGGCTCTTCTTCTACGAGTGGGTCGAGGGCGTCTTCGCGCACAACGCCGACACGGTGGAGGGGGCCTGGCGACACGAACGCGTCGACGCGCGCGACGACAGCCTGCCGTCAGCCGAGGCACTCGACGAGGACGAGGTGGTGCGTGCCCGTTCCGTGTCGTTGACCAGCGACACGCACGGGCTCACGGCGACGATCGATCTCGTGGAGGCGATCGACGGCCGCGTCTCGCCTATCGACTACAAGAAAGGACGTCCGCGCGACCTTGACGAGGGGCCGGGGGTGTGGCCGGCAGACGAAGCGCAGGTGTGCGTGCAGGCCCTGGTGCTTCGCGACAACGGCTACCAGTGCGACGAAGCGATCGTCTACTACCACGCGACCCGGCAGCGGGTGCGCGTCCCGATCACGGAGAACCTCGTCGCGCGAACGCTGGCGCTCGTGTCCGAGGCGCGGGACACGGCGGCGTCAGGCGTGATTCCGCCGCCGCTCGCCGACAGTCGAAAGTGCCCGCGATGTTCACTGGTCGGCATCTGCCTGCCCGACGAGACACGCGCGGCGCTGGCGTGGAGCGATCCGGAGCCGGAGATGCCGCAGCGGCTCCTCTTCCCGGTACCGCCACCCACCAGCGAGCCCCGCGACGACGGGTCCGTGTTCTCCGAGACGGACGACCGCAGGGCACTGCGGCAGCTCGTCCCGGCGCGTGACGATCTGCGCCCCCTCTACGTCACCGGCTTCGGCATGACCGTGGGACGCAGCGGCGAAGTGCTGGAGGTACGCGAGAAATCGACGCGCGTCCAGGACGCCCGGTTGAACGACATCTCGCAGGTGAACCTGTTCGGGCCGGTCACCGTCACCGGTGGCGCCATCCACGCGCTGTGCGGGGCCGAGAAGCCGATCGCGCATTTCACGATGGGCGGCTGGTTCCAGGGCATCACCACGGGCATGGGCCTGCGCAACGTCTTCCTGCGCCAGGCGCAGTTCCGTCAGGCCGACGACGAGGTGTTCCGACTGCACGTGGCGCGTACGCTGGTGTCGAACAAGATCAGGAACCAGCGCGTGCTGCTGCAACGCAACCACGTGGAACCGCCGGTGCCAGCCCTGCGCCGGCTGAAGGAACTGGCGCGCCAGGCCGAACGCTGCTGGCACGTCGATTCGCTGCTGGGCCTGGAAGGCCTGGCAGGACGCATCTACTTCGAGCACTTCGCCGGCATGCTGAAGACCGAGGACGACGGTGCGGCCGGACGCTTCGCGTTCGAGCACCGGAATCGTCGTCCGCCGCGCGATCCGGTGAACGCCCTGCTGTCGCTGGCCTACGCACTGCTCGTGAAAGACCTGACCGTGACGTGCCTCACCATCGGATTCGATCCGTTCATGGGCTACTACCATCGTCCCCGCTTCGGCAGACCTGCGCTCGCGCTCGACCTGATGGAGCCGTTCCGTCCGCTGATCGCGGAGTCAACGGTGCTGACGGCGATCAATGGCCGGATGGTGACGCCCGCCGACTTCCTCACCGTCGGCCGGGCCGTGACGCTCACGTCGAGGGGACGACGTGCGCTGCTGCAGGCGTACGAGCAGCGGATGGATTCGTCGGTGACGCACCCGGCGTTCGGCTATCGGGTCAGCTACCGGCGGGTGCTCGAAGTGCAGGCGCGGCTGTTCGCGCGCCTGGTGACCGGCGAGATTGCGGCCGTTCCCCGCTTCGACACCCGCTGAGGCCTGCTCGCCCATCAATCACCCGCTCGCGACGACTTTCGCGCCGAATTGCGCCGAGTTCGCATCGCGCTTGCCCGCGAGCGGTCGGGTGATGCCAGAATCGCGGGGAGCGCTCGCGTCTGGATTTGCAGTGTGATTGAGCGATCTGACGCAGCGCGCGCGTCGGTGAGGTGCCCGCGGCTGCGGCGGCGGCTGGGCCGCTCGCGGGGCTTGCGTGAAGTGGTTGACAACTGGATACTTACGAGCGGCGGCGTATCCGCGGTTGAAGAACCGCGGCCTCATTGAAGC
>CAYMAG010000032.1:0-9663 GCA_964388335.1 uncultured Vicinamibacteraceae bacterium
CAAATGCGACGAGGCTGCGGAGCACTCCGTCGGGGGAGGACAGATCACGCTTGAACTCAAGCGTCTTCCCCTCTGTGCGTTTGAGCAGGTCGAGAAGGTCCACGAGCTCAGAAGTATACTCTGAAGCGCTGCCCGGCACCGCGCTTCAGAGCCTGTGGTCGGGCCGGCACGGCCCGATGGTCTCGGTAGCCTCTCAGTTGCCGCGGAAACACCCGTCCGGGATTCGAACTTCGAAGAATTACGCCAACATGTTGATGGCATTTAGCGTTGCGCGTCCGGCATGGACCGGCCAGTTTCAATCTCTCTCGGAAATCAGTCGAGATCAGAACCCGCAACGGCTTGAGCCCTGAGAGGTTGGCGTCCTTGAGCTGAATTGGCTGGGAGGCAGGGATTCGAACCGACGTCAGCCGGAGCCACGATGGGGCAGTCCCAACCGCAGGCCGCCGTACTCGCTCGCAGGTCGTCGAGCGTTGTCGTCCACTGTGGCGCCAGAGCCGTACGTGTGCTCGTATACCATCCACGCCACGATGATCCGCAAAGCCTTCAGGATGGCCGTCCACCCCGACCGGCACGACGAGTACGCACGCCGGCATCAACCGATCTGGCGCGAGCTGGAAGAGGTCCTGGTGGCGCACGGCGTTTCGACGTACTCGATCTTTCTCGACGACGCGACGAGCGACCTGTTCGCGTACGTCGAGATCGAGGACGAGGAACGCTGGGCTGCCATCGCCCGGACCGACGTGTGCCGGCGGTGGTGGCGGTTCATGCGCGACGTCATGCCGGCCAACGCTGACGACAGCCCCGTCTCGCGTGAACTGCGCGAGGTGTTCCACATCGACTAGTCCGGCGCGCGCTCGTCCAGACGCCAGGCGGCCGGCACCGGGTCGAACGGGCCGTCGTAGCCGACCACGGTGCCCCGCATCGATCCCAGCGGTGACACCGGCGAATCGGCCTCCACCGGAACCAGCCGGGCCACGGGTCTCCCGTGGCGGGTCACGACGTACTCGGCGCGCGACTCCTTCACGTGATCCACGAGTTCGAGGCACCGGGCCTTGAACTCGGCAGCGCCGACGCTCGCCGACGTGCGCGTCTCTGACATGGCCATTTCACTGTGGCCAGAATATTCCAGACACGCAAGCGCGGTACCCTTGTCAGTTGCATGCTCGCCCTGCCAGACGCCAGAGTCCTCCAGATCGACATCGCCGGCCCCGATCGCGCCGGCGTCACCCATGCCCTGACCAGTACCCTGGCTCGATCGGGCGCCCGCATCCTCGACATCGGGCAGGCCGTGATCCACGGCTCCCTCGCACTCGGCCTCCTCGTCGAGTTGACCGATGCGATGAAGGCGTCTCCGCTGCTCACCGAACTGCTGCTCGAAGCGCACGAACTCGGCGTGCAGGTGCGGTTCAGAGCCGCATCAGCGGACGACTACCGCCAGTGGGTGTCCGCGCAGGGCAAGGGCCGGTACCTCGTGAGCGTCCTCGGGCCGACGATCACGGCGGCGCATCTCGCAGACGTGAGCGGGGCGATCGCGCACGCCGGCCTGAACATCGACCGCATCGACCGGCTGTCGGGGCGTGTTCCCCTCGAGCCCGTGAACGGCCAGGCGCGCGTATGCGTCGAGCTGGCCGCGTCGGGTGAGTTGTCGAACGACGAAGCCGTCTTTCGCGCCGATCTGCTGGCGATGAGTGCCCGCCACGACATCGACATCGCGTTCCAGCACGACACCGCGTATCGCAGACACCGGCGGCTCGTGGCCTTCGACATGGACTCGACGCTGATTGGCACCGAGGTGATCGACGAACTCGCCGAGCGCGCAGGCGTCGGGCCCGAGGTCAGGACCATCACCGAGGCGGCCATGCGCGGCGAGCTCGATTTCCAGGCAAGCTTCCGGAAGCGTGTCGCGCTGCTGAAGGGGTTGCCCGAGGCCGCGCTGCAGGACGTCGTCGACACCGTCCCCTTGATGGATGGCGCGGAGCGGCTGGTCGGCACCCTTCGCAGGCTGGGGTACCGGACCGCGATTCTCTCGGGCGGCTTCACCTTCGTCGGGCGGGCGCTGCAGCAGCGGCTGGGCATCGACCATCTTCACGCCAATGAGCTGGACGTCCGCGATGGCGTCGTGACGGGCGAGGTACGCGAGCCCATTGTCGACGGCGCGCGAAAGGCCCTTCACCTCACCGGTATTGCGCGCGCTGAGGGCCTCGACATGGAGCAGGTGATCGCCGTCGGGGACGGCGCCAACGACCTGCCGATGCTGGCACTGGCTGGTCTCGGCATCGCCTTCCGCGCCAAGCCCGTCGTGCGCCAGCGCGCGCGGCACTCACTCTCGACCCTGGGCCTCGACGGCATCCTCTACCTGATCGGCGTCCGCGACCGCGAAGCGTTCGTCCCCGGAATCTGAGACAGGCGGGAGCACGCGACGCCACGCGTCGTTCCTCATTTGCCGATGATGTCCCGAAGGCGGCGCTGCAGGTCCGTCATGGTCGCGCGATGCGTCGGATCGTCTGCGAGGTTGCGCAGTTCGTCCGGATCGTCCGCCTCGTCGTACAACTCCAGGCCTCTGGCCCCGCCGTCCCACTCGGTGTACCGCCACCGCTCGGTCCTGATGCTGTAGCCCATGAACGTGTCCGGCACCTGGCCTCGCCGGACCTGCGTGATGGCCGTGTGGTCCCAGGACGCGGTGGGATTGGCCAGCAGCGTGACGAGCGAGCGTCCGTGCAGGCCAGCCGGCGGCTCGACGCGCGCGAGATCGGCGAGCGTGGGATACACGTCGAGGAACTCGACGACCCGCGGGCTCGCGGTGCCCTGCGCCAGGACGCCCGGGCCTGCCACGATGAGCGGCGCACGTGCCGAGCGCTCGAAGACCGTCTGCTTCATCCACTGCCCGCGATCGCCGAGGTGATAGCCGTGATCGCTCACGAACACGACGATGGTGCGGTCGGTGAGGTCGAGCCGATCGAGGGCATCGAGCAGGCGGCCCACGTTGGCGTCGAGGAACGAGATGGAGGCGTAGTACGAGCGGATGATCTCGCGCTGCTGGCGCTCGTGGAGGCCCCAGAAAGGCGGGTTGGTGAACCACGCCGGCTGCGGCACGTTGGCCA
This sequence comes from uncultured Vicinamibacteraceae bacterium, assembly GCA_964388335.1. Taxonomy (GTDB): domain Bacteria; phylum Acidobacteriota; class Vicinamibacteria; order Vicinamibacterales; family Vicinamibacteraceae; genus JAEZDP01. The sequence goes on from CAYMAG010000032.1 coordinate 3,102, forward strand.
GGCGTGGGGTCGCCGCGGGGGCGGGGATGCTCTCGAGCGGGTACTGGTCGAAGTACTTCGCAGGCGCGATGTACGGGCAGTGCGGCCGATAGAAACCTGCCGCGAGGAAGAACGGACGGTCACGATGCTTCTCGAGCAGGGCGATTGTCTCGGTCGCGACCATACCGTCGGTGTGTGCTTCATCCGGAGCGGGCGAGGCGTAGTAGGCCAGGGAACTGCCGAATCCGGTCCGCTGCGGCGTGTAGTTGGTGAGGAGCGACTCCTCGTCCTTGTCGACGCCGCGCGGGTTCACCGTGTGGTCCCATGACGCCGGATCGTCGAGGCCCGGCGTACCGATCTGGCCGGGATTGCCGTAGTGATAGATCTTGCCGACGCGTGCCGACAGGTAGCCGCTCCGCTTGAACATCTGTGGCAGCGTCACGGCATCCGGCAGACTCGTCCGGAAGTCTGTCTGCAGATCGTGCACACGGGTCGTGTCCGGCCGTAATCCGGTCAGGAACGATACACGGCTCGGGCTGCAGAGCGGGAACTGGGTGTACGCACGTCTGAACGTCACGCCTCGTGCTGCCAGGCGATCGAGGTTCGGTGTCCTCACGTGCGGATGGCCGAACGTACCGACGTCATCGTTCAGGTCGTCGGCCATGATCAGGAGCACGTTCGGGCGCGCCTGGGACGGTTGCGCGACCGCCGGCGCGGACGCGCCGAGCAGGGTGGCGGCTACCCACACGATCGCGGGGCGGGCGACGAAGGCGAGCATGCGCCGCATCCTTGCACGCGCGTCGTGACGGTGCAACTGCAGCAGATGGGGTCAGGTCTGCCGTGGCTGTGTTGAGGGTCAGGTCTGTCGTGGCTCGCTAAGGGGCAGGTCACGCTCCTGGCCGAGATGACAGTCAACGCTTACGGCCAGGCGCGAGCATCGTGTCGGCCCATGGAATGAAGTAGCGCCAGTTCGGGCCGTCGGTGTGGCCGCCGTCATGTTGCCGCCACGCCAGCTGGCCCTCGAGCAGCCCCGTGTTCACCGGTGGCATCTGCTCCTTCATCGGATCGTCGGACGTGCCGAGGTCACGGGCGCCGAGCAGTCGGTACACCGGTCCGGCCGCGACGGTGGCCATGTAGCTGCCACGCTGATCCAGCCAGTGCGCGTCGCCGCGCTCGGGGATGCCGTAGCTGATGAAGAGGGGACGGGGCGCGCAGAGCGCAATCAGCTGATGGCTATCCACGGGAAGGTGGCTGCCGTTCCTGCTGCCGAACGGCGCCTCCGCGGCGCCGTACTTCAGGAAGTTACCGGCCATCCAATGATACTGGCCCGAACCGGTCAGGTTCTCGATGGCTTCTCCGAAGTGACGACGGAACAGCTTGACGCCCCCGGCACCCGATGACCCGATCAGCCCGACGGCGAAGCGCGGCTCGAACGCCATCGTGACGAGGGCAGCCTTGCCATACCGCGAGACACCTTCGATACCGACTCGCGTCGCGTCCACCTGGCGATCGGTCTCGAGGTAGTCGAGCGCGCGGGCCGCGCCCCATGACCACGCACGCAACGACCCCCAGTCCTCCGGCTTGCGCGGACGGCCCCCGTTCGTCAGGCCGATGATGCCCTTCGTCAGGCCGGCGCCGTTGTCTGCCTGGATGCTCGCAGGTCGCAGGAACGCGAAGCCCCAGCCGCTCGCGATCAACTGCTCGGTCGCCGGAGGATCGGCACCGGGCTGAGGCGTGACGGGCGCGCCTCCCGGGCCCGTCATTGGCGCGAGACCCATCGCCTGCGGCAGCGTTCCGCCACGGAACATGATCATCACCGGCACTGGCGCCCTGACGTCGGCTGGCAGCACCAGGACGAAGTCGATGTCCACGACGATGGCCGGATGCGCCGAGTTGTCCACGTGGCCGACCAGGCGGCGGCCGCGCACGGGGCGTCCTGCCAACGCACCGGTCAACTCTTCAGCGACGGACCACTCCACCCACGGCACGCCCGCAGGGACCCGTCCGTAGACTTCGCGTTCGAACGCCTCGACGATCTCCGGGCGCCGCAGCGTCTGCCACATGGTTGCGCTGGTGACGCGGCGGCCATCGTCGAGCGTCAGTACGTCCGGAATACGAGGATACGGATTGGCGAGTGCTTCGTCGTAGTTGGCCTGGTTCGGTGCCCCTTCTCTGCCGCTCGGGCCAGGTCGCAGGGCCGTGATGCCGAGCGTTGCCAGCATGTGCTCGTGGTCGTCCGCCGTCGTCCAGGCGGTCGTGTCGGGGTTGGCCTCAGCCGTGGCGGACACGCTCGACGCACGCTGTCCGGCAGCGGGGGACGCCAGGGTGACGAGCAGTGCCAAGGTCATCCTCGACACATCGGACGCGGCAAGGGCCCGCACGATCGGGGTCATGACGGCTCCGCAGGAGCGTCCCTGCGCACCATCGCGAGGCTCGCGAAGCGGATCCCACCTGACCAGCGCCATTGCATCTCCCTTTTCGTGTGACGCTCGAGACGACCTCGTCTCCCTCCCCCGGGGATGGAGGTCGTCAATGAGCGCATCTCCAGTCTGCGAGCTGTGCCGCACGAAGAAAATCGGGTGACGTCCCAGCGTCGGTCGGGGATTCCCCGAGCCTACTTCGACAGCCGCTCGAGCGTCTTCTGGGAGGCGGCGACGACGCTGCCCAGCACGCCGCGCTTCTCCAGGGTGGCCACCAGCGCCTTCTGCACCTTCACGGCCTGCTTCTCGTCACCGGCATCGGCCAGCGCGGCAGACAGCGTTTCCATCGTCTCGCGGTAGTCGATGTGACCGAGCGTGCGGGCGGCCGCGTCGGCGCGCTGGACCAGCGCCGGCGCCTCCTGTTTCGCCGCAGCCTCTGGCCGGGCCGCCGTCGCCTTGATGGCCATCCCGTCGCCATCGCCGCCCACGTCGAGCCGCTTGAAGCTGCGGGTCAGCGGATCGGCGAGCGCGACAGCGGCGTGTGTTGCCGCGGGATTGTCGGGTGCGCGTTCGACCACGTCGCGCAGCACATCGGTTGCGTCTTCGAGTTCAGGCGCCCCCTTGAAGGCCAGGACGCGCGCCACGTCCTCCGAGTAGAAGTCCGGGGCCAGCGTCTCTTCGGCCTTGGTCTCCGGCACGCCCACGAAGATGCGCAGCAGATTCGAGACGACCAGAATGCCGTCGATCTCGCAGGCTGCCTGAACGTTGTAGAAGCCCGGGGCGTCGATCAGCCAGCCCTCGCCCGACGCCGCAACGAAATGGGAGGCGTAGATCGATTCCCCGGGCTTCAGCACCCTGTAGTGCGCCTCGTGGCAATAGGTCGCAAACGGCTGCCACTTGCGCACCTCTCCTCCATCGCGGCGCACGAGCACCGCCACGTGGTGTCCGTCCGTGATGGCGTCCTCGTCGACCCGGCGCTCCACGGCCGAGACGTTCTCGAGCTTCAGCTCGAGCTTGACGGGCTCGAGGAACGAGAAGCTGTTGGTGTCGCGGTTCGGCCTGAGGTGCAGCCGGAACGCAGCCGCGGGATCGTCGGGCACCTGCTCGAAGCCGTGGTTCTCGAACCAGTTCTCGTTGCCCATCTGCACGAAGCGTCGTGGCGCGTGCCGCATGAAGATCAGTTCGTTGTCCGAGAAGCGGAACTCGAAGTTCGAGAAGAAGGACTGCTGGCCGCCGCTCACGCGGTCGGGATAGTTCATGAAGCTGCGCGCCTCCGGCTCGTTGGCCAGCGCGATCCACGGATCGCCCTCCACCTGCGGCCGGCCGAGCGCCTTCTGCCACGAGTGGGCGAGGTTGAACGCGTGCCCCATCTCGTGCACCGCCGTCCAGTAGACACTGCGGTTGCGCCAGGCTGCCGGGTTCGGATCGCCCGCAGGCACGTCCAGGATGAAGCTGTCGGTGAAGATCGCCGTACCCTGGCGGTGGTTCGGTCCGATGTCGTCGAACATGATGCCGCCCAGGCCGCGGCCCAGGTCGTGGCGCGCGGCAAACAGCACCCACATCGCCCATTGGGGCTTGTTGGCGAAGCGCGACCAGAACGTGATCATCGCGTTGTGCATCTCCGCGTCGCTCCACGTGCCGTTGGCGCCGGCACCCGCGACGGGAATCGTCGAGACATTGGGCGACAGCGAGACGTCGAAGCCGGCACGCCTGAACGTCGTCTGGAGGTCGATGGTCTCCGACGGCAGGGTCGCGGGGCGGTTGGGATGGGCCCCCGTGTCGCAGGACGTCACGACGGGCGTCGCGTTCGAGACGGCGTCGACCTCGAACTCCACGCTGTCGAAGTACGGCGACACGAAGGTGAGCGGGTGGACGTGCTGGCGTCCGTTGGCCTCGATCAGCGTCAGACGGTAGCTGCCGTACGCATGGAACGCCGATCCGCGTGAGGCCTCGAAGACGACCTTGACGCCCGGCATGAGGGCGTCGACGCCATCGCGATACGTGATGTCGGCCTCGATTCGCCGGCGGAAAATGCCGACACAGTTGTCGGACGTGACGGTGGCGATCGCATGGGCATGCCGCTGGGGGAACGGTTGCGACGCTTCGATCGATATCCGCTGTTGCGGGTGGAATCGGTCGACGTCGACTCGCACGGTGATGGCGACCCGGCCGATCACCGGTGAAGGAATCGGCGGGCCGAACGGGCCACCCGGGAACACGCCCGGGAACGGAGGCAATACGACCGGTACCGTGTATCGCCCGCTGACAGGACCGCAGATCTTCAGCAGCGGCGGCTGCACGGGAAACGGGCCCGTGAGGTCCGGACCGATCGGCCCCGACGGTCGCACGTCGGCACCGTCCGCGAAGCCGCGCGTGTCGCCCTCGGGGTCGCCGTAGATCCCGTCCAGATACGCGGGATGGTTGCGATCCTCGACCGTCTGCGGCGGCGCGTGCGTGGCATCGGCTGGCGGAGACGCCGACACCGATGCCGGTGCCTTGCGAGGCGCGGACGTCCTGCGGAGTGTACGGGGCTTGCTGGTCTTGCTGGTCTTCCTGGCCATGAGGCCTCCTGTCGGGATGATGCCGTGCCGAATCGTGGTGTCTGCCACGAGGCGCGGACCGCGCGGTCGTGCGGGCCGGCGGCTGACTACGGAGCGAGGGGAGGGGTGAACGGCGCCTACATGTACCGCGGGCTGTCGCGTGTGGGCGCCACCGTGAGCGCCCCGTCGACGAGGTTGACGGTCCAGTAAGCAACACCTTCCTCGATGTCGAGCGACCGTTCGCCGACACCGTCGATGCTCACCGTCACGCGGTCGCCTGCTTCCGCCTGGACGGCCTGCACGTGGGCCAGCCCGATCTGCGGCCGCGTCGTCGCCGTGAATGCCGCCGCAGGCTTGCCGTTGACCAGGATCCGGACCTCTTCGCCACGGAAGAACTCCTGGAAATGGAACTCGACGGCATCCGGCATGGCGCTCTCCGCGGATCCCACGCGGTCGATCTCTCGAGTGGGGTGTTCACACTGTCAAACGCCTCGCGCGCTCGAGACGAACACGCACGGCGCACTCCGGACGGAGGACGCGTACGCAGCCGCAGCCACCACAGCCATGTGCGTCGGGTGTGACGCGGACGCAGCAGTCGATGGCCGAACGGACGCAGAATGGAGCGCCGGCTCGATGCCTCGCCGGCTGCGGGCCGCGAGTGACGGCTTTCCAGGGAGTATCGTGCACCATGTGCAGTCGGCCGCTTCGGCTCGTCCGGTTCGTCGCTGTCGTGTCCCTGCTGTCTGCGGGCGCGCCGCCTGCCTCGTCTCAGCCCGACGGTCCGATGAACGTCCTGCTCGTCGTCCTCGATGACGTCCGGTGGGACGCGCTGGGCGTTGCCGGCAATGGCATCGTGCGCACGCCACACCTCGATCGCCTGGCGGGTGAAGGGGTTCGCTTCGAGCAGGCGCGGGTCACGACGTCGATCTGCATGGTGAGGAGTCGATCTGGCTGCAGATCCCGGAGAGGTACGCAACCTCGCGGGCGACGCGGCACACGCGATGCGTGAGGCGGCGCTTGCGCAACGGCTGCGGGCGTGGCGCGATCGGGTACGATGACGGGCGTCCACATGGCCAGGCCATCGCCTGTACGGACGGCACGCCGGCTGCTGACTGCCGTCGCCGGCACGGCGATCGGCGTCTACGGCGTGTACGCCGGAGTCACGTGGTGGCGCTACGGACATCCGTCGCGACCGTCTCGCGACGAGGCCGACCCGCTGCTGGACCGCTTCATGCCGGTCCACGACGTCGTCGATCGGCACAGGGCCTACGTGCGGGCCCCTGCCGCCATCACGCTCGAGGCGGCGTGCGAGGTGGACCTCTTCCACATGCCGCTCGTGCGCGCACTCATCCGGGCACGAGAACTGCTGCTCGGCGCCAGTGGGGACGAACGACGCCGCCCGATGGGCCTGATCGCGGAATCCAGAGCCCTGGGATGGGGTGTCCTCGCACAGATGCCCGAGCGCGAGATCATCATGGGCGCGGTCACGAAGCCCTGGGAGGCGGACGTCACGTTTCGCGCCGTACCGCCCGACGACTTCGCGGCGTTCGGCGAGCCCGGCTACGTCAAGATCGCGTGGACGCTGCGCGCCGACCCGATCGGCGCGGAGGCCTCGATCTTCCG
>CAYMAG010000032.1:9763-14670 GCA_964388335.1 uncultured Vicinamibacteraceae bacterium
AGATCGCGTGGACGCTGCGCGCCGACCCGATCGGCGCGGAGGCCTCGATCTTCCGTACCGAAACCCGCGTCGTCGCGACGGACGCCGCTGCGCGTGCCCGATTCCGCACGTACTGGGCCTTCCTCTCGCCTGGCATCCGCATCATTCGCTGGCTCGCGCTTGCACCAGTGCGGGCGGGGGCCGAACGCCGGCTGTCTGGACTCGACGCGGCGCGCAACAGTGCCCCGTCATCGTGATCGGGTCGTTCTGCGTGCGACGCGCGAGGGCCAGGCGGCTGTGGCTGCGTGGCCTCGTGCCGAGGGTGGAGGGGCGCCGCTGGACGATCGTCGCCCGCGTATAATCGGCCGGTCGCATGCCCCTTCAGCCCGGCGCCCGCCTCGGTGGCTATCAGATCATCGCGATGGTCGGCGCAGGCGGCATGGGCGAGGTGTACCGCGCCCGTGACACGCGGCTGCAGCGCGACGTCGCGCTCAAGGTGCTGCCCGAGCGAACGGCCGCCAGTGCCGAGGCCTTCGCGCGATTCGAGCGGGAGGCCCGCGCCGTGGCCGCCCTCTCGCATCCGAACATCCTCGCGGTGCACGAGTTCGCGCAGGGCGACAACGTGTCGTACGTCGTTTTCGAGTTGCTCGCCGGCAGCACGCTGCGCGAACGGCTGGTGGGCGGGCCGCTGTCGGTGCGCAAGGCCATCGACTACGCGCGGCAGATCGCGGACGGCCTGGCCGCCGCGCACGCGCGGGGGATCACCCACCGCGACGTCAAGCCCGACAACATCTTCGTCACCGACGACGGACGGGTGAAGATACTCGACTTCGGGCTCGCGCAGACGGCGCCCCCGGTCGTCGTGTCGGACGACGGTGCGGCCGCCGCCACCGTGACACAGCCACCGCTGACCGATGCCGGCACCATCCTCGGCACCGTCGGGTACATGGCGCCCGAGCAGGTGCGCGGCATGGCCGTGGATGCGAGGGCAGACCTGTTCGCGCTGGGCGCGGTGCTCTACGAGATGTGTACCGGACAGCGTGCCTTCAAGGGGGTGACGCCCGCCGACACGATGTCGGCCGTGCTCACCAGTGAACCTCCCGACTTCACCCTGACGGGCAGGTCCGCGCCGCCCGCGCTCGAACGCATCGTCCGCCGTTGCCTCGAGAAGGTGCCGGCCGAGCGGTTTCAATCGGCGCGCGACCTCTCGTTCGCGCTCGATGCACTGTCGAGTACGTCGGGCGCCACCCACGAGGTGCCTGACGATGCCTCGCCTGCGCCTCGCGCGTGGTGGATGCCGGCCGCAGTGGCCGCCGCCCTCGTGGCCGGGGTCATCACCGGTGTCGTGGCGGGTCGCGCCCTGTGGCCGTCCCCCGCGGCGAGTGAGGCGGCTGCCTTGAGTCCGCCATTGCGTGCCGAGTTCGAGACGACCACCAGCATGGTGTCGTCCCTTCTGATCAGCCTGTCTCCCGATGGCCGGCGACTCGCGTACACGGCCCCCGTGCCGGGCGCGGGGCAGCGTCAACTCGTCATCCGGGAACTCGCCACGGGCGAGGTGACCGTCGTTCCCGAGAGCATGGGCGGTTGGGGACCGTCGTGGTCGCCGCGCAGTGATGCGGTCGTGTTCCTCCTCGGGCTGGAGCTGGTGCGCTTCAACCTCGGCGACCGGACCACCAGAGCGCTGACGTCCATCGGAGGCGGCGGGGATCGAGTCGCTGCGATCGGCGCGAGCGGCCGCGAAACCTATCGGGGAGCGGTCTGGCTCGATGACGAGACCATCGTCTACGCATCGAGAGTCGACGGTGTGCGACGGCTTGCGCTCGCCAGCGGCGCCGTGACAACCGTGGTGCACGACCCGGCCATCGACTTCTCGGCGCCCAGCGCCATCGGGCCTCGCACCGACCACGTGCTCGCCCTGCGCGCGCAGGGTGCCGGCGGCGGCGCGCGCCACGTTGTCGCCATCCGGCTCGCGGACGGCCAGGTGCGCGAGATCGCGGCGAACGACAACGTGTCGGCCTACGCGGCGCCGGGGTACCTCCTGCTGCCGCGCCCGAACGGCTTGTACGCGGCGCCATTCGACATCGATCGCCTCGAAGTGACCGGCGAACCCGCCTTCCTCGCCGATCGCATCGTCATGGATGCCGGGACCGGCGTGTCCACGATCGCGGTCAGCCAGGCAGGCGTCATCGCGTTCCTGCCTGGCGGTGACGCCTTGCTGCAGTTCCAGTGGCTCGATGCGGCCGGCCGCTCACTTGGCCTCATCGAGCCGTCAGCGTTCTACGGGGCCTTCTCGCTGTCGCCGGACGGCACGCGCGTGGCGGCGCGCCATCTGGCCATGCTCGGCGGTCGAGCACGGGCCGCGCTCCGGACGATCGACGTCACGCGCGGCATCGTGTCATCGGTCGCCACGCCGCCGGGCGCGCTGTCCGACCCCGTCTGGGCAGCCGACGGTGCGCGGCTGTTCTATCGCCTCGATGATCGCCTGCTGGCGCAGTCACCGTACGCGACGCCCCATGATGTCGTCCGCGCGGAGACCGTGTATCCGGATGCCGTCTCGTCGGACGGCCGCTGGCTGCTCGGCGGTGTGCCGCGTCACAACATCGACCGCGGCTTCGGGCTGTTCGTGATGCCCGCCGACGGCTCGGGCGAGCGCGTGGCGGTGGCCGACGGCCCGTTCAGCGCGGACGAGGCGTCGTTCTCGCCTGATACCCGCTGGATCTCGTATCACAGCGACGTGGGCGGACGGTCGGAGGTGTACGTGGCGCCGTTTCCGCTCACCAGCGAGCGGTGGCAGATCTCGCCCGATGGCGGCGTGCAGGCGCGGTGGTCGGCAGACGGCCGCACGCTCTACTACCTGGATCTCACCGGGTACCTGATGCGCGTCTCGATCCCTGCCGAAGGACCTGCCCGAGCCGGGCGCCCCGAGCGGATGTTCGACCTCGGGATCGGCCTGCCATCATCGGCGCTCGAGCAGTACGCCGTGCACGGCGACCGCTTCCTCGTGCTGCATCGCGCTGCCGATGCGCCGCCGCAGACGATCGCCGTCCTGTCGAACTGGTCTGGAGTGCTGGAGGCGCGGCCGGGACGCTGAGGCGCCCGTGCGCGCGGCCGGCAGGAAGCGCGCCACGTCGATGAGCATCGGCGTGCAGGCGTGACGCCAACGACGGCTTCCGCGATCAGTTGCAGGATGTGGGGTACCGATCTCGTCGAGGGCAGCCCGCGAGCTCCGGCGGTCACTGCCCCGGCGGCGATGAACGCCGGCACGGAGGTCAGTCATCAAGCCTGAAGCCTGAAGCCTGAAGCCCGAAGCCTGAATGAAGCCTGAAACGCCGTAGACTGCGGCAATGACACACCAACGGCGATGGCTCGTCGGCGTCGGCCTGACCTTCCTTGCCCTTGGCTGGACGGCGGCGGCGCACGTCATGGGCACGCAACCGGCGCCACGTGCGTCACGCCGGCCGAACATTCTGTTCCTGTTCGCCGACGACATGCGCGCAGATACTGTCGCGGCCCACGGCAACCCGCACATCCGCACGCCGCACCTCGACGGACTCGTCCGATCCGGCTTCAGTTTCCGGCGCACGTACGTGCTCGGCGGTGACAGTGGTGCCGTCTGCGTCGCGAGCCGCGCGATGCTGATGAGCGGCCGCACCCTGTTCAACGTCGACACGAGGGCGCTGAGCGGCGTCACGCTGTTGCCCGAACTGCTCGGCCGCAACGGCTACACCACGTTCGGGACGGGCAAGTGGCACAACGGCGAGGCGTCGTGGTTGCGGGCGTTCCAGCAGGGACGCGCGGTGATGTTCGGCGGCATGTCCGACCATGAGAAGGTGCCCGTCCGCGACCTCGGGCCGGACGGCCAGCTGACGCCCCAGCGGATCGAGACGACGTTCTCGAGCGAGCTGTTCGCCGACTCGGCGATTGCCTTCCTCCGCAACCACTCCGGGCCTGCTCCCTTTTTCGCGTACGTCGCCTTCACCGCGCCACACGATCCCAGGCAACCGCCGCTGGCGTATCGCGAGCCCTACTATCGGGACCTGCCTCCGTTGCCCGCCAACTTCCTGCCGCAGTTCCCGTTCGACAACGGCATGATGCGCGGAGGCCGTGACGAGAACCTGGGCGCGTGGCCGCGCACAGAGGCCATGGTCCGCGCCCAGTTGGCCGAGTACTACGGCATGGTCACCCACATGGACGAACAGATCGGTCGTATCGTCGCGGCGCTCGACGAGACCGCCCACGCCGGCGACACCCTCATCGTCTTCGCTGCCGACAACGGCCTCGCGCTCGGCAGTCACGGCCTGCTGGGCAAACAGAGCCTCTTCGAACACAGCACGCATGTGCCACTCATCGTCTCCGGCCCCGGCATTCCCCGCAACGGGACGACGGACCGCTTCGCCTACCTGCACGATCTGTTTCCGACGCTGGCAGGTGTCGCCGGAGTGGAGGCGCCCGCCGGGCTCGAGGGTGAGACGCTGCAGCCGGCGTGGCAGGGGACGTCCACCAGTCCGAGAGAGTCGATTTTCACTGCCTTCATGAAAGGGCAGCGCGCCGTGCGCGATGACCGGTGGAAGCTGATTGCATACCCAGAGATTGGCCACCTGCAGTTGTTCGACCTGCGCGCCGATCCCTTCGAGACGACCAACCTGGTCGAGCAGCCCGCGCATGCTGGCGAGGTGCATCGTCTGCGGACGCTGATGCGCGCGTGGCAGCAGCGCGTGGGAGACACGCTGGCGGTTCCCGACACCAATCGTCAACCGGAGCCCCTGGACCTGACGGGGCGTGACCGCACGCCCGATCAGTGGCAGCCCGACTGGATCGTGAAGAAATACTTCAGCCCGTCGGCCCGCAAGCCCTGAGCCCGGCCGGCGTCCCTGACGCGGATGAACGCCGGAGGCATCCGGCGGTACAATCGCCCGCATCCGTGACCG
>CAYMAG010000032.1:14770-21424 GCA_964388335.1 uncultured Vicinamibacteraceae bacterium
GACGCGGATGAACGCCGGAGGCATCCGGCGGTACAATCGCCCGCATCCGTGACCGTTGCCTTCCATCAGATCCGCTGACATGCGATGTCCCCTGCGCGTTGCGCTGACCACCGTCGTCCTTGCGCTGGCCTGCCTCGCGGCGGTCCGCACGCAGCCACGGCCGAATCTGATCTGGGTGATGGCCGACGACCTCGGGTATGGGGAAGTGGGCAGTTACGGGCAGCGCGTCATCCGCACGCCGCGACTCGACCAGATGGCACGCGAGGGCATGCGGTTCACGCAGTTCTATGCCGGCGCCACCGTCTGCGCGCCGTCCCGCTCGGTGCTGATGACCGGCCAGCACCACGGGCGGACGAGGGTGCGCGGCAATTCGGGCGCGGGAAACCCCGAGGCGCAGGCGTTGCGCCCGGACGACGTGACCGTGGCCCGGGCGCTGCAGCAGGCGGGGTATGCGACCGCGCTCGTGGGGAAGTGGGGGCTGGGTGACGTCGGCGTCGCCGAGACGGGGTTGCCCCGCAGGCATGGCTTCGACTACTTCTTCGGCTACCTGAACCAGCGCCACGCGCACAATCACTTCCCGAGCTTTCTGTGGCGCAACGAGGCGCGGGTACCGTTGCCGAACGTCATCACGCCTGTCGGTGAGGACGGCGCCGGATATGCCGACGTCGGCGTGCAGTTCGCCGACGACCTGTTCGCGGACGAGGCGCTCCGGTTCGTCGCGCAGCACCAGGACCGCCCCTTCTTCCTCTACTGGAGCATGGTGACGCCGCACGCGAACAACGAGCGGAACCGGGCGCTGAAGAACGGCGCGCACGTGCCCGACTTCGGTCCGTACGCGCGCGAAGACTGGCCCGACCAGGACAAGGGGCATGCCGCCATGATCACGCGCCTCGACAGCTACGTCGGGCGGCTGCTCGATCACCTTCGATTGCTGGGGCTCGACCGGAACACCCTGGTGGTGTTCACGAGCGACAACGGTCCGCACGACGAGGCCAGTCACGACCTCTCACGCTTCACGCCGACGGGGCCGTTGACAGGCATCAAGCGCAGCCTGACGGACGGAGGCATCCGCGTGCCGGCGATCGCGTGGTGGCCGGGCACCGTGGGCGCAGGTGTCGAGTCGGCGCACGTCGGGTACTTCGGTGACTGGTTCGCGACGGCAGCCGAACTCGCGGCGGCCAGCGTGCCCGACGGTCTCGATTCCATCAGCTTCGCGCCCACGTTGCGGGGCGACGCCTGGCGTCAGCGGCAGCACGAGTACTTGTACTGGGAGTTCCACGAAGGTGGCTTCAGGCAGGCCGCGCTGCTGCGCGGGCGGTGGAAGGGCATCCGGCGAGGAGCCGAGGATGCACCGGTGCAGGTGTTCGACCTGCACCACGACGCCGGCGAGCGGCGCGATGTGGCGGCGGACCAGGTCGAGGTCGCCAACCGGCTCGACGCCTACCTGCGATCGGCGCGAAGCGCGTCGCCCGACTGGCCGGCCCGTTGGTGAAGGCAATCCGCTCGTGCGGCTTTGCGATACACTGCCCGCGGAGAACGGCGTGAGCCTCATTCTTGAACTGGTCACGACCGGCGCCGCGCAGTCGGTTCCTGCGAGCCGGAAGGTGTTCAGCGCCGCGGGGGGGACCATCGGCCGTGCGAAACACAGCGACTGGGTCTTGCCGGACGCCAAGGTGTCGGCTCGTCACGCGCGTGTCAGTTGTGTGAACGGAGTGTTCTACATAGAGGACACGAGTACCAACGGCGTCTTTCTCAACTCGCCGAACACGCGACTCGTGCGCGGGCAGCCGCATGCCCTGCAGTCGGGCGATCGCCTGCTCATCGAGCCCTACGAAATACAGGTGTCGGCCACCCCCGACACGGACGATACGATCCTCGGCCCGGCGGGGAGCGCGGCAAGGCGAGACGCCCCCGGCGCTCCGTTCGATGTCGACCCGTTCGCCTCGGATCTTCCGTTTCCCGCGCTGCGCCCTGCGGTGTCGCCCGCATCGCCGCCGGGGCACGGCAGCTTCGACCCGATCGCCGAACCGCACGCGGACGACGAACTCGACCCGCTCAAGCTGCTGGGGCCGGGGCCCCAGGTGCCGCCGGCGCGCAAGGGCCCCAGTGCCGCTGATCTCTCGCAGGGGTCACCGCTCGACGCGCACTATCGTCCCCCGCCTGTGGTGACGCCACCGCCGGCGTCTGCGACCCTGCCGAAAGAGCGTCAGGAGCGTTCGCCGACCGTCATCCCCGAGAACTACGACCCGCTTGCGCCAGACACGTTCAGTGGGCTGGAGCCGGCCCGGGCGATCGGTCGGGGAGAGTCGCCGCCCGCGCTTTCGTCCGAGCCGCTGCCCCCGCCCCCGCCGAAGCCCGCTCGGGAGTCGGCGGTGTTGGGCAGCGCCGCGCCAGGTGGCGGCCAGCACGCGTCGGCGTCGCCCGCCCCGCCCCCGCGCGCCGACGTCTCGGCGCACGGCGATCTCGCGGCCGTCCTCGCCGCGGCGGGCCTTGGCGGCGTCCCGGTCACGCCGGAGCTTGCGGCGCAGTTCGGCGAGATCCTGCGCATCGTCGTCACCGGCGTCATGGACGTCCTGCGCTCGCGCAACCAGGTCAAGGACGAGTTCCGGATGCGGATGACGCACTTCCGGCCCGTCGACAACAACCCCCTGAAGTTCTCGGCGAACGTGGACGATGCGCTGCACAACCTTCTCGTGAAGCGGAACGAGGCGTATCTTGGTCCGGTCGACGCATTTCAGGACGCGTTCGACGACCTGCGCAACCACCAGCTCGCGATGCTGGCGGGGATGCGCGTCGCGTTCGAGTTCACGCTGGCCCAGTTCGACCCGGACCGTCTGCAGGAGCAGTTCGACCAGCAGGCGAAGAAAGGTTCGGTCTTCGCGGTCGGCACGAAGCTTCGCTACTGGGATCTCTTTCGGGAACGTCGTCGGGACCTTGCCCGCGACCCCGAAGCGAGCTTTCGAGATCTCTTCGGCGAAGCCTTCGCGGAAGCGTATGAAGTGCAGATGAAGCGGCTGAAGGACGAGCACCGTCGGACGTAGACGCCCGCGCGAGTCCGGCAGCAGACCCACGTCTTTTTCGAGGACCACGACTGACCGGCGCATGTCTTCCTACAACAGAGTTGTCTGGTCCGAGGGGCTGTTCCTGCAGCCGCAGCATTTCCAGCAGCAGGACCGTTACTTCGAGCGCTACGTCGAGACACGATGCCAGGGGCTGATCCCGTACGGCTGGGGCTTCACGGAAGTCGACGTCGAACGGGATCTCCTCAGCATCGGCAAGTTCGGTATCCGGCGAGCGTCCGGGGTGTTTCCTGACGGCACGCCGTTCCGCATGCCAGACGACGACCCGCTGCCGGCGGCGATCGACGTGAACGGGCAGGTGCGCGACCAGATCGTCTACCTCGCCCTGCCGCTCCGTCGCGCCGGTGACCTGGAGATCGACCGCGCCGCCGGTGACGAACACATGGCGCGTCACCACGTCCGCGAATGGCAGGCGCGGGATGCGACGTCGCCGTCCGGGGAACCGGCGGCCCTTGAAGTCGGGGCGCTCCGGACGCGTCTGCTGCTCGCTGCGGACGTCACGGACGCCTATGCGACGATCCCGCTCGCACAGATCGTCGAATCGCGTGGCGACCAGCGGGTCGTGCTCGATGACCACTTCATCCCGACCGTGCTCCGATCGGGCGCGGCCAGCCGGCTGGCGACGTTCGCCACCGAGTTGCTGGGCCTCATGCACCAGCGCGGAGAAGCGCTGGGCGGCCGGGTGACGGCGACGGGAAGGGGCGCCGCGGCCGAGTTCGCCGAGTTCCTCATGCTGCAGGCGATCAACCGGTACGAGCCGTTGCTGGCGCACTACGCGGGCACCGGCGGTGTGCACCCGGAGCAGCTGTACGAAATGTGCGTGTCGGCTGCCGGTGAGCTGGCTACGTTCACGAGCATTGCCAAACGCCCGCCGGCGCTGCCTGGATACCGGCACGATCGGCTGCGTGAGTCGTTCGAGCCCGTGATGGCCGCCCTGCGTGCGTCGTTCGGCACCGAGATGGCGCAGGTCGCCATTCCGATTCCGCTGGAGGCCAAGAAGTACGGCATCAGCGTGGCGCTCGTGGCGGATCGGACGTTGTACCGCAGTGCGGTGTTCGTGCTCGCCGCGCGCGCGGATGTGCCGTCGGAAGAGCTGCGGCGCAGCTTTCCCGCGCAGCTGAAGGTGGGCCCGGTCGAGCGCATCGCCGATCTCGTGCGGCTGGGGCTTCCGGGAGTGCCCGTCCTGCCCCTGCCGGTGGCCCCGCGCCAGATTCCGTTCCACGCCGGCTTCGCGTACTTCGAACTCGACCAGACCAACGAACTCTGGGAGCAGCTCGAGCACTCGGGCGGTTTCGCCCTCCACGTCGCCGGCAACTTTCCGTCACTCGCCATGGAGTTCTGGGCCATCCGCACCTGAGTCGAGACGCCACCATGGTCGACAGCGACGATCCCTTCAAGATCCCGGACGCCACGGTGATCCGGCCGCGTCCAGGCGCTGGCAAGCGCGGGGCGGGCGATGCCGGCGGTCTCCGCGGTCTCACCACCTCGACGTTTGCAGTGCCGGTGCCGGAGCCGGCACGCGAGGGGCTCGCCATCGGGCTGAACCCGCTGCTGCAGGCCGCGAGCCCGCTGCTGCGCCTCGCGGGGCAGGTCCGCAGCCTGTCGTCGATCGACGTCCCGGAATTGCGCCGGCAGGCACTCGACGAGGTCCGCCGGTTCGAGGATCGGGCGCGTGCGGCCGGCGTCCCGCACGAGATCGTCCTGGCCGCCCGCTACGTGCTCTGCGCCACACTCGACGAGGCCGTGCTGTCGACGCCCTGGGGGTCGCAGAGCGAGTGGGCGCAGCACCCGTTGCTGGTGGCCCTGCACCGGGAGGCCTGGGGGGGCGAGAAGTTCTTCGAGATGCTCGAACGCATTTCCGCGGAGCCGGCTCGCCATATCGATCTGCTGGAACTGCAGTACGTCTGCCTGGCGCTGGGTTTCACGGGCAAGTACCAGATGATCGATCGCGGCCACGAGCAACTGGCCGACGTGCGTCACCGTCTCTACCGCACGCTCCGGAGTCAGCGGGGCGCGACGGTGAACCCTGAACTCTCGCTCAGGTGGCATGGGCTCGAAGACCGGCGCAATCCGCTGATCCGGTACGTGCCGTGGTGGGTCGCGGGCGCGGCGGTGCTGGCGGTGCTGGCCATCACCTACACCACGTACTACACGAGGCTCGCGCGCGCGGCGGAGCCGGTGCACCTGGAGTTGGCTCGCGTCGGCCTCGACGACCTCACGCGAGATGTCGCGCCCGCAGCACCGGGCGTCCCGACGCTCAAGACGTTGCTCACCCCGTACGAACAGCGTGGCGCCATCGAGGTGGTGGAACAGGGTGGGCGCACCGTGGTGACGTTGCTCGGCACCGACCTGTTCGGTTCGGGCAGCGCCACCGTGAACCCCGACTACCATGCGACCCTGGACGGCATCGCGCGGGCCCTCAACCAGGTGGGCGGCCGTGTCCGCGTGGTCGGCCACACCGACGACCAGCGCCTCCGGTCATTGCGCTACGCGAACAATGCGGAGTTGTCGCGTGAGCGAGCCGCGAGCGTCGTCGAGGTGTTGCGGCGCACCATCGACAATCCGGCCCGCCTGACCGCGACCGGCGTCGGGTCCGACAGCCCGAGGTACGAGCCGCCATCACTGCCAGAGAATCGTGCCCGCAATCGGCGCGTGGAGATCACCCATGTTCCAGGCGCGTAGCCCGGCCCGGTGGTGCACGCCATGATGTCGTTGCTGAAGGGCACGCTCAAGCTGTCGACCCGCTTCCTGCTCGTCGCCGCGGTCATCTGGTGGGCGGGGCCGTTCCTGAACATCTCCGGCTGGCAGCCGCTGGCGTCGGAATCGGCAAGGATCGGCGCGATCGCGTCGATCGCCCTGCTGTGGCTCGCGTGGGCGCTGGTCGAGCGATGGCTGGCGAAGCGGGCGAGCAGCAAGCTGGCGGCGGCGGTCATCAGTCAATCGCACGCGGCGGAGCCCGCGCCGCCCGCCGACGTGCTCAGGCTGCGCGAGGGTTTCGAGCAGGCCGTCGCGACGCTGACGAAGCGCGGGCGCGGCAGCAGCCTTTACGATCTGCCGTGGTACGTCTTCATGGGCGCGCCGGGATCCGGCAAGACGACGGCGCTGCTCAACTCCGGACTGAACTTCTCGCTGGAACAGAGCGGCGGACAGGCTCGGCTCCGTGGCATCGGCGGCACGCGCAACTGCGATTGGTGGTTCACCGACGAGGCCGTGTTCCTCGACACCGCGGGCCGTTTCACCACGCAGGACTCCGACGCGACGTCCGACAGCGCCGGCTGGAAGGAGTTCCTGGCCCTCCTCGGCACGCACCGCAAGCGGCGTCCAATCAACGGCGTCATCCTCACGGTCAGCGTCAAGGATCTGCTCACCCACGGTGAGGTCGTCCGCGATCAGCAGGTGGAGGCCGCGCGGTACAGACTTCGAGAACTCGGCCAGGAACTGCACATCCAACTGCCGGTCTACGTGATGGTGACCATGTGCGACCTGGCCGCCGGGTTCACCGAGTACTTCGACGATCTCGGGCAGGAGGGACGCACACAGGTCTGGGGCGTCACGTTTCCGTACGAGCAGTCGC
>CAYMAG010000032.1:21524-43152 GCA_964388335.1 uncultured Vicinamibacteraceae bacterium
GGGCAGGAGGGACGCACACAGGTCTGGGGCGTCACGTTTCCGTACGAGCAGTCGCTCTCCGGTGACGCGGCCCGGTCGTTCGCGGCAGAGTTCGACGCCCTGGTGGTCCGGCTCAACGAGCGGCTCTTCGCCCGGCTGGAAGACGAGAGCGACCCCCGCCGCCGGGCGCGCATCTTCGCCTTTCCGCAACAGATCGCGGCCCTGCGTGACGCACTCGCGCAGTTCGTGACGGACGTCTTCGCGTCGACCGCGCTCGACCACCATGTGTTCCTGCGCGGCGTGTACCTGACGAGCGGCACGCAGGAGGGCACGCCGATCGACCGCCTGCTGGGGGCCATCGGTCGTGGCTTCCGGGTCGCGCCCGACGCGGTCGCCGCGCCGCTGGGCCGTGGCAAGGCGTACTTCGTCGAACGCCTGCTCAAGCAGGTGCTGATCGGCGAGTCTGGCCTCGCTGGCGTGAACCGTCGCTTCGAGGTGCAGAAGGCGATCGCGCAACTCGGCGCATACGCGGCGCTGGCGTTCGTCGCGGCGGTGGGCGTGATGCTGCTGTCGGTCAGCTACGGTCGCAACCGCGACTACGTCCAGGACGCCGGGCGTGACGTCGAGACGCTGCGTGCCGTCCCGGCGGTGCGCGAGGCCACGTCAGCCGAGCGCATCGTGCCGCGGCTCGATGCCGTGCGGGCCGTGGCCGACTCGGCCAGCCGGTACGACAACGCCGGCGCGCCCTGGTCGATGCGCTGGGGACTGTACCAGGGGCGCTCGATCGGCAACGCGGCACGAGACGCGTACATGCGCGAACTCGACAGCTCGCTGCTGCCGTTCGTCGCCGGGCGGATGCAGCAGCGGATGCTGGACTACAGAGCGGAGCCCGACAAACTGTACGAATACCTGAAGGCGTACCTGATGCTCGGCCAGCCCGAGCACCTCGAGACGACGCACCTGCAATACCTGGCCAATCTCGAATGGAGTGGGCAAGTTGGCGTGAGTGCCGGGGCCGGCGCCTCGCTGTCGCGACACTTCCAGACGCTCATCGATCGTGGTGATCTGCGCCCGGTCCCCTTGAATGCAACCCTCGTGCGGCAGGCATGCACCACGATTGAGCAGGTGTCACTGGCGAGGATCATGTACGGCTGGCTGAAAGACACGTACGCCGCCAACGACACGCACCAGGTACGGCTCGACCTTGCCGGCGGCGTCGGCGCCCAGGCGGTGATTCGGCGCAAGAGCGGTGTGCCTCTCTCGGAGCCCATGTCGGGTCTGTACAGCCGAACGGTGTTCGACGACATCAACGGCAACGCGCTTCCAGCGCTCGTCGACCAGTTCGCAAAGGACAACTGGGTCTGCGGGACGCGTGACATCGGCAATCGTGCGACGCTCGAGGCCGATCTCCGGAGGCTCTATCAGCAGGAGTACATCGCGGCATGGGACGCGATCGTGAACGACCTCGAGATCGTGGCGCCCTCGACGGTGCAGGAGACCGCCGACGTGCTGGGCGTCCTGGGCGGGCCGGCCTCCCCCCTGCGCTTCCTGCTGCAGGTCGTCAGGGACAACACGCTGCTCCACGACCGGCCGGCAGCCACGGCGGCGCCCGAGCAGCCGGGGCTGCTCGCGAGCGCCGCCGATCGCCTCAAGTCGGTCGTTCGGACCAGCCCCGCCGCTCCCGCGGCGCAGGGCGCCACACCCGGCGCCGTCGTGACCGCGCGCTTCCAGCACATCCACCGGCTGTTCGAGGGTGAGCCGGGCAACGCGCCGATCGACGCCCTTCAGAGTCGCCTCCGTGATCTCGAACAGCAGTACAGGGCCCTGGGCTCACAGGTGGGGGGCGGGGACGTCGTCAAGGCCGCGAACGACCCGGCGGTGCGGCAGGCTCGCCAGGCCGTGGAGCAGGAGGCGGTCGTTCTGCCGGCGGTGATCCAGGCGTTGATCTTCCCGGTCGTCCGACGCGCGGACGTCAACCTGGCCAACGACGCCGCCGCGACGCTGGTCGCCAGATACCGGCAACAGGTGCTCAGCGAGTGCCAGCAGCTCGTCTCGGGGCGGTACCCGTTCACGCGCGACAGCGCGACGGACGTGCCGTTGAGCGATTTCGGCCGTCTGTTCGGCAGCGGTGGCGTGTTCGAGGGGTTCTTCGACGCGGAGTTGGCGCCCATGGTCGACACGTCGACCAGGCCCTGGCGCTGGCGTCCCGGCGCCGTCAGTTCGTCGCGAGAGATGCTGGCCCGATTCGAAGCGGCCTACGCGATTCGCGAGACGTTCTTCGGGTCGTCGCGGGAGCCCGCGCTCAGCTTCAGCGTGACCATTACCGACGTCGACCAGGACGCCACGCGATTCGTTCTGAGGGTCGACGGTCAGGACTTCGAGCGGCGCAGGGAGCGGCTGGCGGGCACCTGGCCGGGGCCGACCCAGGGCGTTGCGGAAGCCGCCTTCCAGGACCGCACCAACATTCCCTCTGGACCCCGTTTCGAGGGGCCATGGGCGCTCTTTCGCCTGATCGATTACGCGGAGCCGCAGCACGAGAGCCAGACCCGGACCACGCTCACCTTCCGCGGGCGCCAGAACCGCGAGGCGCGCGCCGCGATCGAGGCCGACAGTCTGCGCAATCCGTTCGTCCGCCAGGCATGGAGGGACTTCCGGTGCGGGTCCTGAACGACGTCGAGGTCGGCTTCTACGGCAAGTTGCCCAGTCACGGCGATTTCCTGCGCCGGCGCGCGACCGATGCGTTCGTCGGCCCATGGGACGCGTGGCTGCAGCAGGGGATCGCGGCCAGCCGGTCGGCGCTCGGTGACCGATGGCTGGACGTCTATCTCACCAGCCCGGCGTGGCGCTTCGTGTGCGCGGCGGGCGCCTGCGGCCCGGCCCCCGTGGTTGGTGTGCTGGTGCCGAGCATCGACCGCGTCGGACGCTACTTTCCGTTGACGGTCGTTGCCGAGCTGCCACCGGACGTCCCTGTCGTCACCGTCGTGACACGGACGCTGTCGTTCTTCGAGGCGGCGGAGCGCCTGCTGGTGGATACGCTCGCGGCCGAAGAGGTGGACTTCGACCGGTTCGATGCGGGCGTGGCCGACCTCGGCCGGGCGCTCGCCGCGCTGGCGCTGCCGAGCGAGGTCGTGCTCGACGAGGCCGCCGTGGACATCCTGAAGGGCGGCACGCAGGCCCACTGGCAGCTGCCGATCGACGCCACCGGCCAGCTCGCATCGACCTTCGAGCAACTGTTGTCGTTCCAGTTGAGTGTCATGTACGACCCGCTGGTGCTCTGGTGGACCGAAGGGTCCGCGATCGTCGAGCCGAGTTGCACGATTGGTGCGGGATTGCCGCCGGCCACGACGTTCGGCGCGTTCCTGGATGGCGACTGGTCGCAGCACCGCTGGCGTTCCGTCCCGGCGCTCGTGAACCGGACGCCCCTCCCGGACGACACGTCACTCGCCGATCTGGTGACGCTGCGGTTCCGATCGGCCGCCGCGACGGAGGTTGGCCGCGTCAGGCACAGTAACCAGGACGCCTTTCTGGAGCGGCCGGAGGTTGGCGTCTGGGTCGTGGCTGACGGCCTCGGCGGTCATCGCGACGGGGAAATCGCCAGCCGTGAGGTGTGTGATGCGCTCGCGGACCTGGTGCCGCCCTCAGGCTTCGACGAACTCGTCGAGGCCGCGAGCGACCGCCTGCAGCAGGTGAACGACCACCTGCTGCGGGGGGCAGCGCGGTCGGCGCACGACGACCGCTGTGGAAGCACCGTCGTCGCGTTGCTGGCGCGCGGCACGCGCTGCGCCATCCTCTGGGCCGGCGACAGCCGCGTGTATCGCTGGCGCGAGGGACGGCTCGAGCGCCTCACCCGCGACCACAGCGTGGCGGAAGCCGACCCCGTGACCGGCCGCCAGGAGGCGCACGCGATCACGCGCGCCGTCGGTGTGGCGCCGACTCTCACGCTCGACATGCACCGCTCCGACCTCCGCGCGGGCGATCGCTTCATCCTCTGTTCGGATGGGCTGACGCGCATCGTCACCGACGCGCAGGTGCAGGAGTGGATGGCGGCGCAGGATCTGCGGGCGATCGTGGACGGGTTGATCGGGCTGGCCATGGATGGCGGCGCACCCGACAACGTCACCGTGCTGGTGGTCGAAGCGTACACGTGACGGACGCGGTGCCGTCGTGCCCATCAGCGCCACAGTTTCCGCTTTGAAAATCCGCGCATCAGTCATAGACTCCTGCTGTTTCTTCCGATGACTGCTCCGGTAGCCCCGATGATGGCGGGCACGCCCCCCCCATGGTTCGCTGTCTGGTGCACGCCCGTGCTCGGGATCCCGACGTGCTTCCCGCCGCCGATCGTCGTGAGGGCAGGACGCACGGTGCGGCGTCCTTGCAGCCATCGCTTACGTATGGGGCCGTACATGAGTGGCGTGGAGTGGGACAGTCAGGCGCTGCGCGAGCCGATCACCGCGGAACGACCGTGCGGTGACAGCCTGGAGGACGTGCATCCTCTGGTGACCCTCGACGCGCTTCGACTCTTCGGGCGGTCGCGATCCCCGGACGCGCCGCCGGAGCCCAACGACACGAAGAAGCCGCCTGACTGGGGCGAGGTCCGGACGCTGTCGCTCGAGGGACTGGGCAGGAGCAAGGATCTGCGCCTGCTGGCCTACCTCGCCACCGCGGGCTTGAGGACGGACGGACTGCTGGCGTTCCTGGATACGCTCGCCATCGCCTCCCGATGGCTCGAGTCCTACTGGACGGACGTCCACCCGCTCGTCGACGACGACGCGATCGCCCGCAGGAATGCCCTGAACTGCTTCGCCGACTCCATGGCCGTCCTGGAGCGTCTTCGCAGGACGCCGGTGGTCGAGAGTCGCGCCCACGGGAAGTTCGGGTTGCGTGACATCGACATCGCGACGGGCCATCTGCAGCCAGGAGCGGGCGAACCGCGTCCGGAACCCGCAGCGATCGACGCGGCGTTCGCCGAGATGACGACCGAGAGCCTGGCGTCGCTCCATGCGGGCGCGACCGGGGCGGTGGACGCCGTCCGCCGGATCGACGCGCGGATGCGCGAGGAGGGGGGCGCCGACATGGCGCCGTCGTTCGAGCCGCTGACCGCGCAATTGGTCAAGTTGCGCGCCCTGCTGGAGCCGCAGCTGGCATTGCGCCAGGAAAGCGTCGCCGAGGAGCCGTCGGCCGACGCTGGCGCGGCACCCGGGGCTGCCGGCAAGGCCGTACCGGGTGCGATCGCGTCGCGTCAGGATGCCCTGCGTGCGCTCGACGCCGTGGCGGACTACTTCCGGCACAACGAGCCGTCGAGTCCGGTGCCGTTGTTGCTCGAGCGTGCGAAGCGGCTGGTGTCGAAGGACTTCCTCGAAGTGCTGGCGGAGATCGCTCCCGAGGCGCTGCCAGGTGCCCGCGCCGTCGGCGGGCTGAGGGACAGCTGAGAGTAACGGTCAGACGATTCTGGAGGTGATTCCGTGGCCAAGGCGAGCAGTCAGAAGTTCATCGCGCGCAACAGAGCGCCGCGCGTGCAGATCGAGTACGCGGTCGAGTTGTACGGTGCCGAGAAGAAGATTCAGCTGCCCTTCGTGATGGGCGTGCTCGCGGACCTGTCGGGCAAACCGGCCGAAGCGCTGCCGCCGGTGGACGACCGCAAGTTCCTCGAGATCGACGTCGACAACTTCGACGCCCGCATGAAGTCGATGAAGCCGCGCGCGGCGTTCCAGGTGCCCAATACGCTGACGGGCGAAGGCAACCTCAATGTCGAGTTGACGTTCGAAAGCATGGACGACTTCTCGCCGGCCGCCGTCGCCCGCAGGGTCGATTCGCTGAACAAGCTGCTGGAGGCGAGGCAGCAGTTGGCGAACCTGATCACCTACATGGACGGCAAGTCCGGGGCCGAAGATCTCGTCAGCAGACTGTTGCAGGATCCCGCCCTTCTGAAGACGCTCGCGTCCACGAAGAACGCGGAACAGGAACCTTCGTCATAACCCGAGCAATCCAGAGGCGAATACCGTCATGGCCGACCAGAAACAGCAGGATGCCGCGGCATCGATTGGCACCGTCGAAGCGGGCGACTTCGAGTCGCTGTTGCGCAAGGAGTTCAAGCCGCGGACCGACGAAGCGAAGGAAGCGGTGGAGCAGGCGGTGCGCACGCTCGCCGAGCAGGCCCTGTCGCAGACCAAACTCATCAGCTCCGATGTCACGCAGTCGATCGAAGCGATGATCGCGCAGCTGGACAAGAAGCTGTCCGAGCAGATCAACCTGATCCTCCACCATCCCGATTTCCAGAAGCTCGAAGGCGCCTGGCGCGGGCTGCACCATCTCGTGAACAACACCGAGACCGACGAGATGCTGAAGATCCGGGTCATGAACATCAGCAAGGCCGATCTCGGCAAGACGCTGAAGAAGTTCAAGGGCACGGCATGGGATCAGAGCCCGATCTTCAAGAAGGTGTACGAGGCGGAGTACGGCCAGTTCGGCGGGGAGCCGTTCGGCTGTCTCGTCGGCGACTACCACTTCGACCACACGGCCCCGGACGTCGAGCTGCTCGGCGAGATGTCGCAGGTGGCCGCCGCGGCGCACACGCCGTTCATCGCCGGCGCCTCGCCCACCATCATGCAGATGGCGAGTTGGCAGGAACTGGCGAACCCGCGTGACCTGACGAAGATCTTCACCACGCCCGAGTACGCGGCCTGGCGGTCGTTGCGCGAGTCGGACGACGCGCGCTACCTCGGGTTGGCCATGCCGCGGTTCCTCTCGCGATTGCCGTACGGGGCAAAGACGAGCCCGGTGGAGGAGTTCGACTTCGAGGAGGACACCGGCGCTGCCGACCACAGCCGATACACGTGGGCCAACGCCGCCTACGCGATGGCCGTGAACATCAATCGCTCCTTCAAGGAGTACGGCTGGTGCTCGCGCATTCGCGGCATCGAATCGGGCGGCGCCGTCGAAGGCCTGCCGACGCACACGTTCCCCACCGACGACGGGGGCGTGGACATGAAGTGCCCGACCGAGATCGCGATCAGCGACCGTCGCGAAGGCGAGCTGGCGAAGAATGGCTTCATGCCGCTCGTGCACCGCAAGAACTCGGATTTCGCGGCGTTCATCGGCGCCCAGTCGCTGCAGAAGCCGTTCGAGTACGACGACCCGGATGCGACCGCGAACGCGAATCTCTCGGCCAGGCTCCCGTACCTGTTCGCGTGCTGCCGGTTCGCGCACTACCTGAAGTGCATCGTGCGCGACAAGATCGGCTCGTTCAAGGAGCGCGACGAGGTGCAGCGCTGGCTGCAGGCCTGGATCATGAACTACGTGGATGGCGATCCGGCGCACTCCAGCGAGGTCACCAAGTCGAGGAAGCCGCTGGCGGCGGCCGAAGTGCAGGTGGAGGAAGTGGAAGGGAATCCGGGCTACTACACGTCGAAGTTCTTCCTGCGCCCGCATTACCAGCTCGAGGGGCTCACGGTTTCCCTCCGGCTCGTGTCGAAGCTTCCCTCGGCGAAGGCCGGTTGATCAACGGGTTGGACGTCAGGTCGGGACACACGTCTCACAAAGGAGCGTAGCCAATGGCAGTCGATGTCTTCTTGAAACTGGGCGATGTCAAGGGAGAGTCCAAGGACGCGGAGCACAAGGGCGAGATCGACGTCCTGTCGTGGTCCTGGGGCATCTCGAACAACGCCGACGTCAGGTCGGGCGGCGGCGCGGGCGCAGGCAAGGCCAACTTCAACGACCTGAGCTTCATGCACTCCCTCGACAAGGCCTCGCCGGTCCTGATGAAGGCCTGCACGATGGGCGACCACTTCGCCGAGGGCGAACTCGTGGCGCGCAAGACCGGCAAGGGGCAGCAGGAGTACCTCATCGTCAAGATGAAGGAGGTCTTCGTCACCAGCGTCCAGCCGTCGGGCAGTTCGGAGCACCCGATGGAGAGCGTGTCGCTCGTGTTCGGCCACGTGGACCTCGAGTACAAGCCCCAGAAGGAAGATGGCTCGCTCGACGCGGGCGTCCACTTCGTGTACGACATCAAACAGCACAAGGACGCGTAGGGCGGGATGGCGGCTGTCCCCCCGGATTCACGCCTCGCGGCCGGTGGCTCCGGCGACATGTTCCTGCTGGTCAAGGGAGCACGCACCGGCCTGATCAAGGGCGAGTCGCAGGACGGCGTTCACAAGGATGAGATCGACGTCCTGAGCTGGTCGTGGGGCATGCAGGCGAGGACGTCCCTGGGCGGGGGCCTCGCGTCGGGCAAGGCCGCCATCCATGAGCTGAAGGTCGTCAAGCGGGTCGACAGCGCCACGACGGCGCTGATGGCCGCGCTGCGCAACAACGAATCGATCCAGAAGGCCGTGCTCACGTTGCGGAAGGCCGGCAAGTCGCAGCTCGAGTACTTGACGATCACCATCGAGCAGGGGCGAGTCGTGTCACTGACCATCGACGCCGGCGATGAGCAGGGCGGCCATGACGCGGTCGAGCGCATCGCCTTCTCGTTCAACCAGATCACGGTCGACTACACGCCGCAGGGCAACGACGGCCAGGGGGGCGGCGCCATGACGTACTGCGACCAGTTCGGGGACGCGCAATGACCGGCGCATCCGCTGCCGAACAAGCCCTGGGCGACGGGGATCCTGCCGGTGCGCTCGCGCTGCTGCAGGCGGAGGTGCGCGCCAGGCCGGCCGACGCCGGCCTGCGCGTGTTCCTCTTTCAACTGCTCTGCGTGCTCGGTCAGTGGGAGCGCGCGCTGAATCAGCTGAAGGTCGCGTCCGGTCTCGACCCGATCGCCCTTGCGATGGCACAGATGTACGGGGAGGCCGTCCGGTGCGAAGCCGTGCGCACCGCGGTCTTCGCGGGAACGAAGTCGCCCGTGATCTTCGGCGAGCCCGACCAGTGGCTCGCGCTCCTCATCGAGTCACTGCTCGTCAAGGGGCACGGGGATGCCGATCGATCCGAGCAGCTCCGACTGCGGGCGTTCGAGGACGCGCCCGTGTCGAGTGGCGACATCGACGGCCGTCCCTTCGAGTGGATCGCCGACGCCGACTCCCGCCTGGGTCCGGTGCTCGAGGCGATCATCAACGGACGCTATTACTGGCTGCCCTTCTCGCGCCTGAGTCGCATCGACATCGAGGCGCCGGAAGACCTGCGTGATGTCGTGTGGATGCCGGCACACCTGCAGTTTGCCAACGGCGGCGAGTCCGTCGGGCTGATTCCCACGCGCTACGTCGGCTCGGAACACACCGACGACGGATTGCTCGCCCTGGCTCGCAAGACGGTCTGGCACCAGGCAGGGGAGGATGCGCACCACGGCCTGGGGCAGCGGCTCATCACCACGGAGGCCGAAGACACGCCGCTCATGGAGATCCGCCGCATCTCGATCAACAGCCAGGCGGAGCAGGATGGCTGATCGTCCTCCGCGTCAGGAGCGGCTGCAGCCGTCCCTGCTCGATCGACTCACCGACGAGCAGCCCGACCAGAAGCTCGAGCCACGCGAACACCGTGTGCTGTCGAAGAGTCACCTGCGGCAGGCCGTGCTCCGCGATCTCGCCTGGTTGTTCAACGCCGTCAAGCTCGACACGGGCGTCGAACTCGCTCGACTTCCGAACGTCCGTCGCTCCGTCGTCAACTTCGGTCTGGCGGCGCTCTCCGGCAACACGGCGTCGACCCTCGACGCCATCGACCTGACTACTGCCATCAAGCAGGCCATCCTCGACTTCGAGCCTCGCATCCTGCCTGCCACGCTGCAGGTGCGCACGGTCATCGATCCCGGGCAACTCGATCATCACAACATCATCGGTGTCGAGATTCACGGGCAACTGTGGGCGCAGCCGGTGCCGCTGGAACTCCTGGTGCGCACCGACATCGACCTCGAAACCGGACGAGTCGAAATCGCGGATCTTCTTCCCACGCGGGTGGCGTGACCGTGGATCCGCGGCTGCTGCGGTACTACAACCTCGAGTTGCAGCACCTGCGCGAGATGGGTGCGGAGTTCGCGCAGCAGTTTCCGAAGATCGCCGCGCGGCTGAGCATCAACGGGCTGGAGGTCGCCGATCCCTATGTCGAGCGGCTGCTCGAGGGCGTCGGCTTTCTCGCAGCACGCGTGCAGCTCAAGCTCGACGCCGAGTTTCCGCGCTTCACGCAGGCGTTGCTCGAGATCGTCCTGCCCCACTACCTCGCGCCCCTGCCCTCCATGCTCGTGGCGCAGGTCCGGCCCGACTCGGATCCGACCCTCGCTCGTGGGGTGACCGTGCCGCGCGGCTCCACGCTCGTCGGGCAGATGGGCAGCGACGATGCGACGGCGTGCCAGTTCCGCACCGCGCACGACGTCACGCTGTTTCCGATCGAGGTGTCGTCGGCGAGCTGCTTCTCGTTCGCGCCCGACTTGCCGTTGACGGCGCTGCCGTATGCGCGGCAGATCAAGGGTGGCCTCCGCATTCGCCTCAAGGCGACCGGCGGCGCAACGCTGTCCGAGACGTCGATCGACCGGCTGCCCATCTACCTGGCCGGGCGCGACGACGTGGCCAACAAGCTGTACGAGCTGTGCCTGTCGTCGGCGCTCGGCGTGATGGCCCTGCCGGCGAAGGGCACGGCGAGAACACCGGTCGACGTCCTGCCGGGCAGCTCGGTGCGGCCCGTCGGCTTCGAGGACGAGCAGGCGCTGCTGCCGGTCACGCTCCGATCGTTTCGCGGATACCGGCTGCTGCTGGAGTACTTCGCGTTGCCGCAGCGCTACCGCTTCGTCGAGCTGACGGGCCTGTCCAGAGCGATGCGAGCCACCGATGCCGACGAGGTCGAACTGGTCATTCTGCTGGGCCGGGGCGATCCCTCGCTCGAGAGCGTCGTCGACGCGTCGAACGTCGCCCTGTTCTGCACGCCCGCCGTGAACCTGTTCCCGAAGCGCGCCGATCGCATTCACGTCTCGGAGGGCGTGTACGAGTATCACGTGGTGCCCGACCGCACGCGGCCCATGGACTTCGAGGTGTACGACGTGACGAGCGTCGTCGGACACGGCGTGGGGTCGCAGAGCGAACAGCAGTTCCTGCCCTTCTACACCGCGTACAGCACCGACGAGGGCGGGCAGCATTCCGCGTACTTCACGACGCGGCGCGAGCCGCGGCTCTACTCGTCGACGCAGAAGCAGCGTGGCGCCCGATCGAGCTACATCGGCACCGAGGTGTTTCTCGGGCTGGTGGACGCGTCAGAAGCACCGTTCAGCGGCGACCTGCGCCAGCTCTCGATCCAGACGCTCTGCACCAACCGCGATCTCGCGATCCAGTTGCCGGCAGGCCTCGGCGCGACCGACTTCACGCTCGACGTCGCGGCGCCGGTGTCGAGCATTCGCGTCGTGGGCGGACCGAGCCGGCCTCACGCGCCGCTGGCCGATGGGGCCGTGGCGTGGCGGGCCATCAGCCACCTGTCGCTGAACTACCTGTCGCTGGTGAATGCCACTGAACAGCAGGGCGCGGCCGCGCTCCGCGATCTGCTCGAACTCTACGCGCCCTCGGGGGACGCGAGCGCCCGCCGCCAGATCGAGGGGGTACGGTCCGTGCTCGTGAAACCGGTCGTGCGGCGGCTGCCGCATCCCGGGCCGATCACGTTCGGGCGTGGACTCGAGGCCACGGTGGTCGTCGACGAACTCGCGTTCGAAGGGGGGAACGCCTACCTGCTCGGGTCCGTGCTCAATCACTACTTCACGCGCCACGTCTCGATCAATTCCTTCGTCGAGACCGTGCTGCGCTCCGGGAGTCGAGGCGAAATCAATCGATGGCGACCGCACCAGGGCATGAGACCGACGTTCTAGCCTTCTTCGCAGCGCTGGCGGACGCGCCGTACCGGTACGACTTCTACCAGACGCTGCGCAGGCTCGAGTGTCTCTTTCCGGACAAGCCGCGCTGGGGACAGGCGTTGCGTCCGGTGGACGAACCCGTGCGCCTCGGCCAGGATCCAGACCTCTCGTTCGCGCCCGCGTCACTGGCGTCGTTCCGCTCCGAACCCGGTGGGCGGGCTCCACGCCTTCAGGTGCGCCTGTTCGGACTGCTCGGTCCCAACGGACCGATGCCGCTGCACATCACCGAGTACGCGCGCGAGCGATTGCGTCACGCGGGCGATCCGACGCTGAGCCGATTTCTGGATCTTCTGAACCACCGCTTCATCGCGCTGCTGTACCGGGCCTGGGCACAGGCGCAGCCGCACGTCAGCCACGATCGACCGTCGGACGATCGCTTTGCGCTCTACGTCGGCGCGTTCGTCGGCCAGGCGCCGCGCGCCCTCCGCGACCGTGACACGGTGCCCGATGCCGCCAGGCTGTTTCACGCGGGCGCCCTGCTTCGCCAGGTACGCAACGCGGAAGGACTTGCGTCCATCGTCCGTCAGTTCTTCGGTGTGGCCGTGCGCGTCGAGGAGTTCGTCGGGCACTGGCTCGTGCTGGGCCGGAGCGAACGAACGCATCTCGCGCGCGAGGGCGCCGTCCTCGGCGTCGGTGCCGTGATCGGCGGACGCGTCTGGGACCGGCAGCACAAGTTCCGACTGCATCTCGGACCGCTGACGTTCGCGCAGTACGAGAGTTTTCTCCCCGGAGGTGCTCGCTTGCAGCAACTGGTCGATTGGGTCAGGTTCTATTTCTGCTTCGAGCTGGACTGGGACGTCCGCCTGAGGCTGGAGGAGGGCGGCGTGCCTCCTCTCAGGCTCGCCGGGGGCGGCCGGCTGGGGTGGACGGCGTGGCTCGGACACCGCCGGGCCGGGAGCGATGCTGACGATTTGTGTCTGGACGCCGAGTCACTGGTCGATCCAGGCAGAGCGGGGGCCGCATGAGCGAGATCAGTCGATCGACACTGTTCGGCAAACTCAACAGCCTGGCCTATACGGCTATCGAGAGTGCCACGGTGTTCTGCAAGCTGCGGGGAAATCCGTACGTGGAACTGGTCCACTGGATTCAGCAGATTCTGAACACGTCCGACTCCGACCTGCATCACATCGTCAGGCACTTCGAGCTGGATCCATCGCGTCTGGCGAAGGATCTCACCGACGCGCTGGACCGCCTGCCCAGGGGCGCATCGTCGATCTCCGACCTGTCGGCGCACGTCGAGAACGCCGTGGAGCGCGGCTGGGTCTTCGCGACGCTGATGTTCGGCGACTCGCAGGTGCGCACCGGGTATCTGCTCATCGGGATGCTCAAGACGCCCTCGTTGCGCAACGCTCTCATCGCCATCTCGCGGCAGTTCGAGGCCGTGAAGGCGGACGCGCTCACCGAGAACTTCGCCGCCATCGTCAGCGGGTCGCCCGAGGAGCGGCTGTCGGCGGCCGCTGGCGCGGGCGCGCCCGGAGAAGCCAGCGACGCGATGGCGCCGGCGCAGATGGGCAAGCAGGACGCGCTGAAACGTTTCGCGACCGACTTGACCGACCGTGCGCGGAAGGGGCAGCTCGACCCGGTGAGCGGTCGCGACGAGGAGATCCGACAGATTGTCGACATCCTGATGCGACGACGGCAGAACAACCCGATCCTCACCGGCGAGGCGGGCGTGGGCAAGACGGCAGTGGTCGAGGGCTTCGCCCAGCGGCTGGCCAGGGGCGATGTGCCTCCGCCCCTGAAGGAGGTGTCGCTCTTCACGCTCGATATCGGTCTGCTGCAGGCGGGCGCGAGCATGAAGGGGGAATTCGAAAACCGGCTGCGCCAGGTCATCGACGAGGTGCAGGCCTCGCCGAAGCCGATCATCCTGTTCGTCGACGAAGCCCACACGCTGATCGGGGCCGGTGGCGCCGCGGGCACGGGCGATGCGGCGAATCTGCTCAAGCCGGCGCTGGCGCGCGGTACGCTGCGCACGATTGCCGCCACGACGTGGGCCGAATACAAGAAGCACATCGAGAAGGACGCGGCCCTCACGCGCCGCTTCCAGGTGGTGCAGGTGGACGAGCCCAGCGAGGACAAGGCGATCCTGATGGTCAGGGGCGTCACGTCGATGCTCGAACAGCATCATCGCGTCCAGGTGCTCGACGAAGCGCTGGAGGCCGCGGTCCGTCTGTCGCATCGGTACATCCCCGCGCGCCAGCTGCCCGACAAGGCCGTGAGCCTGCTCGACACGTCGTGCGCCCGCGTCGCGATCAGCCAGCATGCGGTCCCCGCGCAGCTCGAAGACTGCCGGCGCACGATCGAGGCACTGCAGATCGAACTCGAGATCATCGGTCGCGAGGAAGCGGTGGGCGTGAACGCGGGTGACCGGCGGAGTGCGGCCGAAGAGAAGCGTGCTGCCGCGGACGCGCGACGCGCCACGCTCGAGGAGCGGTGGGAGGCCGAGCGGATGATTGTCGACCGCATCCTCGCCCTGCGGGCGAGTCTGCGCGCGGGGAGCGAGCCGGTCGAGGGCACCGACAGCCCGCTCGAGCAGGCGGCCGAGGCGCAGAAGGCGTCCGTCGACGACGCCCCGGCGGCGGAGGCGCCGGGGCCAGTGGAGCGTGAGGCGTTGCTGCGTGAACTGGTGCAGCTGCAGGCGGAACTCTCGACGCTGCAGGGCGAGTCGCCACTGATTCTGCCGAGCGTGGACGAGCAGGCGGTCGCCTCCGTCGTGCAGGACTGGACCGGTGTACCGGTCGGCCGCATGGTGAAGAACGAGATCGAGGCCGTCCTCAACCTCGCCGAGACCCTCAATCAGCGGGTCATCGGCCAGCGGCACGCGCTCGACATGATCGCGCGGCGCATCCAGACGTCACGGGCCAAACTCGACAACCCGAACAAACCGATTGGGGTGTTCCTGCTGTGCGGGCCGTCGGGCGTGGGCAAGACCGAGACCGCCCTCACGCTGGCCGAGGCGCTCTACGGTGGCGAGCAGAACGTCATCACGATCAACATGAGCGAGTTCCAGGAAGCGCACACGGTCTCGACGCTGAAAGGGTCGCCGCCCGGGTACGTCGGCTACGGCGAGGGAGGCGTGCTGACCGAGGCCGTGAGACGGCGGCCCTACAGCGTGGTGCTGCTCGACGAGGTCGAGAAGGCACATCCGGACGTCCATGAGTTGTTCTTCCAGGTGTTCGACAAGGGCTGGATGGAGGACGGCGAGGGCCGGCGGATCGACTTCAAGAACACCATCATCCTGCTCACGTCGAACGTCGGCACCGACCTCATCGTCGCGATGTGCAAGGACCCGGAGCTGATGCCTGACCCGGAAGGCATCGCGAAGGCGCTCCGCGAGCCGCTGCTGAAGGTGTTTCCGGCGGCGCTGCTCGGACGGCTGGTCGTCATCCCGTACTACCCGCTCGGCGACGCGATGCTGGCCAGCATCGTGCGGCTGCAGCTCGGACGGGTGGCGAGCCGCGTGACCGAGCACCACAAGATTCCGTTCACGTACGATGACGACGCGGTGAAGCTGATCGTCAGCCGCTGCACCGAGGTCGAGAGCGGCGGGCGGATGATCGACGCGATTCTCACCAATACGGTGCTGCCGGCGATCAGCCGCGAGTTCCTGGTGCGGACGATGGCCGGCGAGCCGCTGAACGGTGTCCAACTGGCAGTGGCCGAGGGCGATTTCGACTACCGGTTCGCCTGACACGACGCGGCCAGACCCTCCGACACGGCACGGCGATGACAGAGAAGCGCATCGAGATCACCATCGAGGACGCGGTGCCCATTGGCATCGAGTTCCTGATGCACGGACAGGTCCGTGACGCCGAGCTGCTGTTCGGCAAGATTCTCGAGGTCGCGCCGCGCCAGCCCGAGGCGCTGCACTACTCGGGGGTGATCGCCCACAAGTACGGGCGAACCGACGAGGCGATCGCCCTCGTACGCCAGAGTCTCGAGATCGCGCCCGACCAGCCCGACTGGCACAGCAACCTCGGCATCCTGCTCGAGAACGCGGGCCGCGGTGAGGAGGCCATCGAGGAGTTCGAACGCGCCCTGGCCCTGCGTCCGACGCACGCGAACGCGCACAACAACCTCGGTGTGCTGCGACGCCTGTACGGCCGGCTCGCCGAAGCGGAGGAGTCGTATCGCGCGGCCATCGCCATCGATCCCGAACACGCGGACGCCTATCGTAATCTCGCCATCGTCCTGGACCAGACCGGACGCAGCCGCGACGCGCTGGTCGCGTACTGCAAGGCGATCACGCTGCAGCCGTACAACCCGGAGGCCAGACGACTGCTCGCGATGGCCTACTGCACCATCGGTGACCGTGACAAAGCCATCGAGGTGTGCGAGGAGTGGATCAGGCAGTCGCCGGAGGATCCGGTGGGCCGGCACACCCTTGCCGCGTGCTCGCAGGTGAACGTCCCCGACCGCGCGTCGGATGCCTTCGTGGCGCGTGCGTTCGACTCGTTCGCCGAGACCTTCGAGGCCAAGCTGACGAGGCTCGAGTACAAGGCACCGGAACTCGTCGTGGCCGCGCTGCGTGACACCGGCAGGGCGCCGGACGGCACCCTGGACGTGCTCGACGCCGGGTGCGGCACCGGATGGTGCGGGGCGCTGCTGGCGCCGTTCGCACGCCGCCTCGTCGGCGTCGACCTCTCGACCGGTATGCTGGCGCATGCGCGCGGCAAGAACGTGTACGATGAACTCGTTCACGCCGAACTCACGGGATATCTGGCCGCGCACCCCGATGCGTTCGACGTGATCGTCTCGGCCGATACGTTGGTCTATTTCGGTGACCTCGAGCCCGTCGCGTCCGCAGCCTCGAGCGCGCTGCGTCCGGGCGGCTGTGTCATCTTCACCGTCGAAGAAGCACAGTCAGGCATCGAGACGTTTCAGCTCGAGGTGCACGGGCGATACAATCACGCGGCGGCGTACGTGGAGCGGGTGATGACCTCCGCGGGACTGACTCCCGACATGGGTCGCGCGATTCTCCGGAACGAGAGCGGCCTGCCCGTGCACGGGCTGGTGGTCCGCGCGATGAAGCCGACAGGAGACGATCGTGCCTGACGCTCCGGTCATGCGGATCAGCACACCGCTCGGAGACGGTGTGCTCCTGTTCCACGGGATGCACGCCCGCGAAGAACTCAGCCGTCCGACCGACTTCGAGATCAGCCTCCTCAGCGAGTCGGCCGACATCGATCTCGACGCCATCCTGGGCAAGAACGTCACGGTACACCTCGGGCTCCCGGACGACAGCGTCCGGCACTTCAACGGGTACGTGACGCGGTTTTCACAGGGTGGCGTCCACGGCCGCTACCACAGGTACTACGCGCGGGTGCGGTCGTGGCTCTGGTTCCTCACGCGCACCGCCGACTGCCGCATCTTCCAGGACATGACGGTGCCGGACATCCTGCGTCAGGTGTTCGACGACCACGAGACCGCCGACGTGGCGTTCGAGCTGACGGCGTCGTACCGGACGTGGAACTACTGCGTGCAGTATCGCGAGACCGACTTCAACTTCGTCAGCCGGCTGATGGAGCACGAAGGCATCTACTACTACTTCCGGCACGACGACGGGAAGCACACGATGGTGCTGACCGACTCCACGGCGAAGCACGTGGCCACCGCCGGGTACGAGAAGCTCATCTTCATTCCGCCGGGGAAGCTCGTCAGGCCCGAGTTCGAGCACGTCAGCAGCTGGGACTTCTCGCGCGAGGTGCAGCCGGGCGTCTACGTGCACGACGACTACGACCTCGAGCGGCCCAGCGTGGAGCTGAAGGCGAAGAAGACGATCTCGCGCAGCTTCACGCCGAGCGACTACGAGGTCTACGACTACCCGGGCGCCTACAGGCAGTCGTCCGATGGCGACCAGTACGCGTCGGTGCGGATCGAGGAGTTCGGCGCGCAGTTCGAACTGGCGCGCGCGTGGACCAATGCGCGGGGCGTGTGCGCGGGCGCGCTGCTCGATCTCGAGCAGTTTCCGCGTGATGACCAGAACCGCGAGCACCTCGTGGCCTCCTGCAGCTACGACCTCGAGTTCAGCGGGTACGAAGGCATGCCGCAGGGCGAGGGCTCGCAGTGCCGGTGCAGTTTCACGGCGATGCCTTCGTCACAGCAGTTCCGCCCGCGGCGGCTGACGCCGAAGCCGTTCGTACAGGGCCCGCAGACGGCGGTGGTCGTCGGGCCGAGTGGCGACGAGATCTTCACCGACAAGTACGGGCGGGTGAAGGTGCAGTTCCACTGGGATCGCCGCGGCAAGAAGGACGAGAACAGCTCCTGCTGGATTCGCGTCTCGCACCCGTGGGCCGGCAAGGCGTGGGGCGCGGTGGCGACGCCGCGCATCGGGCAGGAGGTGATCGTCGACTTCCTCGAGGGCGATCCCGACCAGCCGATCATCACCGGGCGCGTGTACAACGCCGAGCAGATGCCGCCGTACGAGCTGCCCGCGAACAAGACGCAGACGGGGATCAAGTCACGCAGCACGCTCGACGGCAGCCCGGCGAACTTCAACGAGATCCGCTTCGAGGACAAGAAGGGTGAAGAGCAGCTCTTCATCCACGCGGAGAAGAACCAGGACATCGAGGTCGAGAACGACGAGACGCACTGGGTGGGGCACGATCGGGCGAAGACGATCGATCACGACGAGACGACGCACGTCAAGCATGACCGGACCGAGACGGTCGACAACAACGAGACGATCACGATTCATGCGAATCGGACGGAGACGGTCGACAAGGAAGAGTCGATCACGATTGGCGGAAACCGCACGGAAAGTGTCGCAGGTAACGAAACCATCACGATCGGGAAGGATCGCTCCGAGAGCGTAGGCGACAACGAGTCCGTCGAGATCGGCAAAGATCAGACGGTCACGATCGGGGCGAATCGTTCGCTCACAGTCCAGAAGGACGAAGCGATCAACATCACCGGCAAGAGGAGCGACTCCATCGGCAAGGACGAGACGACGTCGATCGGCAAGAATCGTCAGGTCTCCGTGGCCGACAATGATTCGCTTCAGGTCGGCAAGAAGCTGGTTCTCGATGCCGGTGACCAAATCACGATTCAGACCGGATCGGCCAGCATCACCATGAAGAGGGACGGCACGATCACCATCAAGGGCAAGGACATCAAGATAGAAGGCAGCGGCAAGATCAATGTCAAGGCGGGAAGCGACGTCATCATAAAGGGCAGCAAGGTTACGCAAAACTAGCAGCTGCCCGAGGACACCGATTCAGTCTCGCGCGCGGACGAGATCCATGAAGTCCTGGAACCGTCCCGCCAGGCTGTAGCGATACGCCCGCGACGCGCTCAACGTCCGTCGGACATGGATCGCGCCATCGTCCTTCGTCAGAACCAGGTACTCCGTGGCCACGAGGATACCGGCCGGCGTCATCGGATACAGAGGTGTCGGTGCGGTGCCCACCCAACCGCCGAAGCCCAGAAGCGGCTCGCTTCGCAGAGCTGCTGGGGCGTCGACCTTGTCGATTGTGCGCTTGTCGAGACGGTGCTTGTCGAATTGCACGAGCACTTGGCGGCCAGCAATCTCCTCGAACGAGCAGGCGTAGTACACGCTCAGCGCCTGCGCCGCGATGAGATCAACCGCTTCTTGCGGAAAAACGGGTTCTCGATAGCCACTCCAGGTCTTGAAGAAGCGAGTGGTGCGGAGTCGGCCGCCCACCATGGTATGAACCTCGCTCCAGGTGTCTGGTGGAACCTTCTCTTGTTTCGCTGTCTGAGTGACGCCGGTCAGGTCGGTTGCGGGCACATCCCATGCAGGCATCCTCAGGAGCAATGCGGCTGCGACAACCGGGAAGAGCGCCCACGGAGGGCGTCTCTGTCGTCGATGCGCCCAGCCGCACTTCATCACTCTGCCTTGACGACCCACGATCCCAGGGCGTCGTCGATCGCGACACTCATGACCTCGCCGTTTGCGTGGTATGTGTAGCTGGTCGAAGCCAAACGCTCGATCTCGACCAGTTGTGCGCCCTTCTCTGGGCTGTCGTCGATGTAGACGATCCATCGCCGTGCTGCAAGTGCACGGTCAGGGGCAAGCGGTGCACCGGCATGGATCCCATCTTCGGGTCCGATCGCTTCATAACTCGCAACTGAGGGCGACAGCCCGGAGACACCGGCCAACGGGCGAGTGTTGACGCGAAACTTCTCAAACACCCTTAATCGTCGCTCTGCACCGAGTTGATCGAATTCTGCCCGGTAGAAGACCTTCTGTCTGCTGAGATCCGTAAACTGGAGCGGCGATTGCGGCCGGACTGGATGCCGATGGCCAGACCAGGTGGCGTACAACTCGCAGGCGGAGTCGTCATTCGAGTACGGGGGTGTCGGAAGCGCGCTCATACGTCCCTGAATCCCCGGGCATTCACGGTCGAGATGGTCTTCTTCTGGAAGGTGTGGCAATGGTTCCCGAACTCGAAGAACCAGCTCCAATTGCCCGAGTAGCCTCGCGCCACCGAGCGTACGAGATTCTTGAGGTCCTCATCACTGCGGCAGTCGTCGATGACCGGTGAGAACTGCTGGCCGGCTGGTTCCCCGTCGTGCGGGTCGGTGGTCGGCGAGCCACCTGCAAATTGAGGCACCCCGTTGACCACCCCGTTGAGTGCCCCAGGGATGCCGAACACGGTGTCGACTACGCCCACACCTCGCGAGGGCCACCACCCATAGCTCTCGCCGCCGAGTTCCGTCCACCAATGGCCGTAGGGGTCCTTTTCGCCGTCAGCGTCCTTTGTGAACGGGTCGATTTGTTTGCGCTTGTAGATAATAGGTGCGACGACTCGATAGACATTGATTTCCACGCGAAGCTCCACCTCGCCGCCTTCTGGCACTGTCGCGCTCGCAACAGCCTCGACGAGCGCTTTCTTTCTCCATGTGACGCGCGGATAGTGGATCAGAATCAGGAAGTAGTCGGCGTCGGTGAAGTGCATCTTCACCTTCAGCAGGTGGTCGCGCGCCGGCAATTCGCCCATGTCGGCAATCCCGGTCGAATCGGTCTTCTTGTTAATCTTCTTTCCGCCGGAGTTGACGAGGACCTCCGCGCCCTTGATGGCGTCTCCTGTGCACTTCCCAACGACCTTGACCTTGAGCTTGCCTTGCTTGGGGTCGTTGTCTTGAGCGGGAACTCCGGGCGAAACGGGTTCCAGAACCTCAGTCACGTGTCCCGCCCTCGTCTCGTTCGCTCAGCGCGAAGAACACGAGGCCGCTCTCTGGTCCGGTATCGATGCGATCGCGCAGTCGATCGTTGACAAGGATGCGGCCCACTCGATCGGCAAGCCGGGCGAGCAGAATGCCTTCGGGAATCCTTGAAACGTCGACGGTGATACCTTCGATCTCGTCGGTCTCGAATTCCAGCTCTTCGTAGTTCGCCATCACCTGTGCGGCGAGTTCAGACGTAGCTACCAGGCCGACCACATTGAACGCGACGTAGTCCGTCCGCATGACGCCGCCGCTCGGGTGATGAAGCACCGCATCGAAGGCCTGAATGTTGTCGACGCCAGCCCCGACGAGCTTTCCCAGCAGGTCGCGATGGATAAGAGGGTGCGGAAGCTCGTATATGAGATAGGGTGGATCCTCGCAATCTGGACGCACGCTATACTCGAGCGGCCCCGCGGGCGGGACCAGTGTCTTCCCGAAGATCCACGGCTGCCCGAACTGCGGGTAGCGATCGAAGCACTCTTCTGGATACTCCGGTTTCGAACGCATGATGCTGAACGGCAAGGAACAGCTCCTAGTCTCTCGACCCTAACCCATGATGTTCTTGTCGTTGTGAAACAGCGGGTCGCCCAGGCGCCCGACGTTCTTCCCCTCGAACTTCACGTCGAACGAGTACAGCATGAG
>CAYMAG010000033.1:0-17197 GCA_964388335.1 uncultured Vicinamibacteraceae bacterium
CCGGGGCGCGCCGCGCGCCCCGGGCAGGGGGACCATGTCACGTCACAGGCTGGCGGCCACATCAACGACTCGCGCTGAGCCGCAGCGCAGTCATGCTCTCTGTGAGATGCGCAGTCGGCTTCAGACTCCGAGCGGCCATTCCAATGAGCCCGCTGTTTGTTGAAGAGTGTTGGTCCAAAGCCTGTCCGCTTGAAGGAAGCGATAGTCGACCGCTCTGTAGAAGTAACAAAGGCTCACTGCAGCCAGTGCCTGCCACTGCCATGAGCGTCGACGAGCGGCCGTGCGCTGCCCGCCACCATCAGGTACTCATCGTCCTCGATGTGGGGCCATGCGATGCATTGGCCCTTGATGACGTCGAACTGGAACGTGACGTCCGCCGTCGTCTCGAGACCTGACCCACGATCTCCATCGCCGAGCGGCACGGCGTGCAGGTGGGCGTGGAGACTCGTCCCGGCCGCACGCTGTTCGCCCTCTGGGGGGCAATGCCGCGTCGGGAGCAGATGCCGAAGATGCCTTCACTGGAATCTGTCCGGCCGGACCGTTCTCAATGAGTGGCTTCATAGCGGCGGTCCGTTTCTGGTCGTCGTGAGAGGGGCTTAGGAATATCTCCATGGCAGGTCTGCTTTCCGCCGTTGAACACGGAAGTCTCAGTTCGAGGCGATGTCGTCGATGGCTCGTCGTACAGACGGCGACGACGTGCCCGCGTACTGCTCACGCAGTGCGTCACTCAGGCGTGCATCGACCGTCCGGATGGCCACACGGTTGCGCGTCCGCAGATCCGCGCGGAGCGCGAAGTCGTCATACGCCACGAAGTCCTTACGGAATTCCGGGCCGGCGTCCACGGTCTCGCGGGTCGGACGCATGGTCGGGTGCATCCGCCAGACCACACTGGCTGCGCGATCGGGAGCGTCCTCGACCCACGTCTGCAGCCAGTAGCCGTTTTCTTTGCGCGACCACTGCGGCTGCCCCTTGCCGTCGAGCACGAACCTCACCTGGACGGAAGGCGCGCGCGGCCGCCCGCGCGCTGTCGGCACGGCCTCGCCCACGACGTGGCGTACCGCCTGGTAGTGATCGTCGAGCGAGTAGCCCAGTCGCTCGATGAGGCCGAGCGCGGCGTCGAACTCTCGAGCGAGCAACGTCCGCACCTCCTGGAGTTCCTGCCGGGACCGCACATCGTCCGCCCCGCCGCGCAGCGCCTTCGGACGCAGGCGTTCCCACCGCCTGAGCAGCACGTCCATCGACCGCTCGTGAGCGCGCAGCACACGTCGCTCCTCTGGGCTGAGTCGGCGTTCCAGGTCCTTCGCTGTGACGAAAGGCAGGGCCCGACGCTGGCCGCGCACCTTCATGTCGATGCGGTCTGGCCTGACGCTGGTCGTGAGGCTCGGTATGAACCGGTGCTCGGCTGCGAAGACTTCGTCAGCCGCCCGCATCACGTTGCCGATGGGGCGCAGCGGCGGTGCGTCACAGATCTGCGTCGCGATCTCGACGAGCACCTGCTCGCGCTTCGCCTTCTTGAGCAGCGAGAGCGGCTGATCCGGATCGTGCAGGCACTGAAGCGCTGCCAGCGGCGACTTCTTGTAGAGCGCCGGCCGATAGTGCACCCACATGGGACGCAACCCATCGCGGCGGTGCCGCTCGAGAATGCCCGGCATCTCGTGGGCCGTGACGAAACCCGAGGCCAGCAGGTCGGGCGACACGACGATGACGGCGGCATCGACAGTGCCCAGCGCCCGGTCGATCTCCGGCAACCACTCGACGCCTGCAGGAATGGCCCGATCCGACCACACCGTGACCTGATCGCTGCACGCCTGCAGTTGGGTCAGCAACTCGTCTCTGAACTTCCTGTCCTTGTGGCTGTAGCAGAGGAAGACGTTCGTTCGCATGCGTTGTCCCCTCCTGGCGGGCTACCGGACGACCCTCGGCGGCAGCAGCGCCTTCGGGAACTTCGCGACGATCGTGTAGTTGGGATCGACGACGTTGGCCACACGCGTGGTGCCGACCTGCGAGAGCACCTGGTATGCGTCCATGCGGTCGAACCCGTAGTCGGCCACGAGCCACTCGATGAGTTCGACATGCGCGATGCGGAACGCGTCGACGAGC
Source organism: uncultured Vicinamibacteraceae bacterium (assembly GCA_964388335.1). Lineage (GTDB taxonomy): Bacteria > Acidobacteriota > Vicinamibacteria > Vicinamibacterales > Vicinamibacteraceae > JAEZDP01. The sequence continues at coordinate 2,101 of CAYMAG010000033.1, forward strand.
GGCCGGGCGCTGCCCGCCACCATCAGGTACTCATCGTCCTCGATGCGCGGCCACGCGATGCGCTGGCCCTTGATGACGTCGAACTGGAAGGTGACGTCCGCCGTCGTCTCGAGACCTGACCCCACGATTTCGCCGTCGCCCTGTGCCGCATGGACGTCGCCGAAGTAGAAGAGCGCGCCCTCGTGGAAGACCGGCAGGTACACCGTGACGCCTTCACGTATGTCCGGCGCGTCCATGTTGCCGCCGAAGTTACCCGGCCAGAGCCCGCCCCACGATTCCTCGCCGAACGGCGCGACGGCGACACGCCCCAGCATCGGGCGCAGCGGAATCTCGATGCGCCGGCTCGCGGAGGCCGGCAGGTCGAGGATGCCGACGTTGCGCGCGCGGTCGAGCCGCCACTCGTAGCGTCGTGGCGGCAGCGGGTCGTTGAGCATGCGCGTGCGCGAGTCCGCCGCGACGGCGCTGATGCCGCCCGGGTTGACGGCAGAAACGGCCTGGTCGCGGTTCAGCCGAAGCCTCACGACCTTCACGACCAGCGTGTCGCCCGGACTCACCCCGTCGACGTGGAACGGGCCGACTTCGCCAGGCCACCGTCCACCGGCGCGTGCGTAGTAGTCGTCCGCGTGTGAGTACGTCTCCGTCTCGACGGTGTCGCCCGGCGCGATGCGCAGCACGGGCGGCCGCGCCGCGAACGTGGGGACGCCGGCCGTCGGCGTGTAGCGGTGCGTCTGAGGTTGCGCGCGCGCCGCCGTTGGAGAGACGACGAGCAGCAGGGCGAGGCAGAGCAGCGAGCGTGGCATGGACGAGAGTATCGCCCGATTCGCCTCAGAGCTTCAGCACACGCGTCGCGTTGTCGTGCAGCAGCTTCCGCTCGATCGTCCTGCTCGCCGCGAGCCGGCGGACCGCCGCAATCGTCTGCGACCCCTGACACTTCTCGCCTTCGCCCACCGGGTCGCTGCAGTCGCTGCCGTAGAGCAGCTTGTCCTGGTGTCGCGTCAGGAACTCGCGCGTGAACCCTTCGTCACGCGTGAGCGCGTTGAGACCCGACCCCGCCGACAGGTCGCCGAACATGTTCGCGTAGTCGGCGAGATACCGGTCGGTGTACCCGCCGGGCGTCACGGGGCCCTTCGGATACAGCACCTTCTGGTCGGCGTGCCCCTTGTCGATGTTCGCCCACCACGTCTGCGCGTGCCCGATGAACGTCACGCGCGGGTACCTTTCGAGCATCCGGTGGAACCGGTCGAAGCCGTGGTTGTACATCTCGTACTGCCAGTGCATCAGGATCGGCACGCCATTGGCCTGCGCGCACTCGTACAGGCGCTGCATCTCGGGCGAGTCGCACGCCACCCCGAACTTCTGCTCACCGATGACCACGGCTCCACGCGTCAGGTAGCGTTCGATCTCGGTGATGGCATCGGCCACGTCGGGCACCTCGTTCGCACCGAAGCGATAGGCGCCGGGATGGGCACGCGCGAAGTGCTCGCAGACATCGTTGCCGTGCGCCTGCGCCTGCAGTCCGTTCGCCACGCCGTCGTGCGTCGACGGACGCTTCTCCGGACGCCCCGACGGCAGCAGCACCGTCGTCGTCACGCCCATCTTCTGCTGATGCGCGAGCAGCGCGGCGTCGGTTCGCCCGCTGTAACCGACGTGCTGATGGATGTCGATGATGGGCTCTGGCGCCTGCGCCTTCGTGCCGCCAGACTGCCCGTGCGCAGCGACCCCCAGGAGCGCGCCACCGGTGCTTGCGAGAAACTGCCGTCGATGCATGCGGGGTATTCTGTCGCACACCGGAGGTCAAGGGAACCATGACGATGAACAGGACCGCTGTGCGGCTGGCGATGCTGGCGTGTCTGCTGACGTTCGCGACAGCTGCGGCAGGGCAGGGGCGCTGGACCGAGCAGCAGGCCAACGAGTGGTACGGCCGCCAGGGCTTGCTGGTCGGCGCGAACTATCTGCCCGCCAGCGCCATCAACGAGTTGGAGATGTGGCAGGCTGACACGTTCGACCCGAAGCGTATCGACCTCGAACTCGGCTGGGCTGCCGCCATCGGCATGAACACGATGCGCGTCTACCTGCACGACCTGCCGTACAGGGACGACCCCGAGGGCTTCCTGACCCGCATCGACCAGTTCCTCGCCATCGCCGACAGGCACGGCATCCGCACGATGTTCGTGCTCTTCGACTCGGTCTGGGATCCGTTTCCCGTGTCGGGCCCACAGCGCCCGCCGTGCCCCGGCGTTCACAACTCCGGCTGGATGCAGAGCCCCGGCAAGGTCGCGCTCGAAGATCCGGCCCAGCACCCGCGCCTCGAGGCGTACGTGCGAGCCGTCGTCTCACGCTTCAAGGACGACCGGCGCGTGCTCGCCTGGGACCTGTGGAACGAGCCCGACAACATGAACGACCCGGCGTACATGAGTCTGGAGCCGAAGAACAAGGTCGAGTTGGTGCTCGCGCTGCTGCCGCAGGTCTTCGCGTGGGCGCGCGAGTCGGCTCCATCACAGCCCCTCACGACGGGTGTATGGAAGGGCGGCGACTGGTCGAAGACCGACCAGCTCACGGCGATGGAGCGCCTGCAGATCCACCTGTCGGACGTCATCTCGTTCCACAGCTACGGCCCGCCCGACAGGTTCGAGGCGCGCGTGACGCAGCTGCAGGGCTACAACCGTCCGCTGCTCTGCACCGAGTACATGGCGCGTGGCAACGGCAGCACGTTCCAGGGCGTGCTGCCGCTCGCCAGGCGGCACAACGTGGCCGCCATCAACTGGAGACTCGTGCAGGGCAAGGCCCAGACCCACCTGCCGTGGGACTCATGGCGCCGGCCCTACGTGGACCGCGAGCCCGACGTCTGGTTTCACGAGGTGTTCCATCCGGACGGCACGCCGTACGACGCGAAGGAGACCGCGCTCATCCGGGAGCTGACGCGGCCCTGACCACGACCACGTACAATCGGCTCAGATGTCACACGAGGATTTCGTCCGGTTTGCCAGGCGCGACTGGGCGGCGGTTGCTGAGGCGAAGGAGCGACAGTGGCTGCGCCAGAAGCGGTCCACGCCTCCGGCTGATGCGCTGCAGCTGATCGACGTCATGCGACGCCATGCCCAGGCCATGCAGCCCGCGTGGCCGTCCTGGGCCGAACGCGAGGCCGACATCGCCACACATCAACGCGTAGGGGAGGCGCTGCGTGCCGTCACTCGCACCTCCCGCTGATGTCTTCCGTGGATTGTCGGCCGTGCTCGGCCGGCTCCACGCCGGATGGTATGTCTTCGGTGCCCAGGCGGTGGTGCACTGGGGTCGGCCGCGCCTGACCGCGGACATCGATGTGACCGTGCAACTGGGCGCCACGAGGACAGGGCGTCTGCTCGCGGCCATGGAGGAGGCCGGCTTCGCCCTCCGTGTCGAAGGCACGCCTGCGTTCGTCGAGGCGACGCGGGTACTGCCTTTCCTGCACACAGCCAGTCAGTGGCCCCTTGATCTCGTGCTCGGCGGCCCCGGCCTCGAAGAAGAGTTCCTCCGCCGGGCGGTGCCCGCCGAGGTGGCACCAGGCCTCTCGTGCCGGTGATTTCGGCTGAGGACCTGATTGTGACGAAGATCCTGGCCGGCCGCTCGAAGGACCTCGACGATGTGCGAGGGATCATTGCCGCGAAGACCGACCTTGATCTCGATGCGGTTCGCGTCACCCTCTCGATGCTCGAAGAAGCCCTGGGCGTCAGCGATCTGCTGCCCATCTTCGATCGCATCGCAGGTCCGTAGCCTTTGGCCAGCCCCACGTGCGAGCCGTCGCCTCGCGCTTGAGGGAGGACCGGTGCGTGCTCAGCTGAGATCTCTGGGTACGAGCCCGACGTCTGGTTTCACGAGGTGTTCCATCCGGATTACGGAGGCAACGGGTGCACACGGAGAAACGGAGAAACGGAGACGCAGAGGATCGGTGCAACACCGGCACCCGGTCACAACGGTTTGCGCATTCTTGACCGTCCCGCCTTGCCGGGCATCCGCCTCGACGCTCGAACAACGACCTGGGCGTGGCTTGGCACTCTGTTTCTCTGTGTCTTCGTTGTGCACCCGTTCCCTCCGTCCGCTCTGCTGGTGCACGGTCCCGTCGGTGATGGCGGTTCCAACCCGCGGTCGGAGAGGTCACGGAGACGGCACGCCGTACGACGCGAAGGAGACCGCGCTCATCCGCGAACTGACGCGGCCTTGACCACGGCCGCCGGCCGGTCAGGCGTGACGCATCGACGGCTCGTCGCTGACGATCTCGTCCGCGACGGTGTGCCCGCGGCGCCGGTTCACCCGCACACGGATGTTCTCGAGGTACAGGTACACCACCGGCGTCGTGTACAGCGTGAGCACCTGGCTGACGAGCAGACCGCCGACGATCGCGATGCCCAGCGGCCGCCGCAGTTCCGAGCCCTCCCCTGTACCGAGCATCAGGGGCAGCGCGCCGAGCATGGCTGCCATGGTCGTCATCAGGATCGGTCGCAGCCGCAGCAGGCACGCCTCGCGGATGGCGACGTCCGGCGTCACGCCGCGCTCGCGCTCGATCTGCAGCGCGACGTCGATCATCAGGATGGCGTTCTTCATCACGACGCCGATGAGCAGGAAGACGCCGAGCAGCGCAACCAGGCTGAACTCCGTCTTCAGCAGCAGCAGCGCCAGCAGCGCGCCCACGCCCGCGGAGGGTAGCGTCGAGAGAATCGTCAGCGGGTGCAGATAGCTCTCGTAGAGCACGCCCAGCACGATGTAGACGATGAGCAGCGTGCCGAGGATCGCGATGGGCTGGTTGCCCTGCATCGTCTGGAAGAGGCTCGCATTGCCCTCGAGCCTGCCCTGAATCGACGTGGGCAGCGTCAACAGCGAGACGGCGCGGTTGACGGCGGCCTCGGCCTGGCTGAGGCTCACGCCGGGCGCGAGTTCGAACGACACGTTCTCGGACGCGAACTGGTCGTTGCGGCTGATGCGGTCGTTCTCGGACGTGCGCGTGTAGCGGCTGAAGGCCGACAACGGGACGCGCTCGCCGCCCGTCACCACGTACAGCTGGTCCAGCGCCTCGGGCCCCTGCGCGTACTGCGGCGCCACCTCCATCACGACGCGGTACTGGTTCATCGTGTTGTAGATGGTCGACACCTGCCGCTGACCGAACGCGTTGTTGAGCGTCTGGGTGACCGTGGCCATCTCGATGCCGAGCTGCCGCGCCGCCTCGCGGTCCACCTCCAGCGTGATCTGCTGGCTCGAGACCTGTTCGTCTTCGACACCGGTCAACTCGGGCAGGGGGGCGAGCGCCGTTCGCACGCGCTGTGCCCAGAGACGCAGTGCCGACAGGTCGTCGGCGCGCAGCGTGTAGCGGTACGAGCCTCCACCGAACCCGCCGCCGAAGCGGATGTCCTGATCGACGTTGAGCCAGAGCCGCGCCCCCGGCACGCTGGGCAGTCCCTGCCGGATGCGCTCGGCCACGACCTGCGCCGATACCTGACGCTCGTCGAGCGGCTTGAGACGCACGAAGATCTGCGCGTTGTTGATGCCGCGCCCGCCGCCGATGAAGCCCGCGACGCTCTCGACGGCCGGATCACGCAGGACCGCCGCGCGGAACGCGTCGATCTTCGGCTGCATGATCTGGAACGACATGCCATCGTCGCCACGGATGAACCCGCCGAGCTGCCCCGTGTCCTGATCCGGCAGGAAGCCCTTCGGCGCGCTGACGTAGAGGTGCACGTTCAGCGCGGCCACGCCGATGAACAGCATCAACACGAGTGGCGCGTGGTTCAGCGCCCAGCCGAGCGTGCGGTCGTATCCGCGCCGCAGCCACGAGAACGCACCGTCGCTCAGCCGCTGCAGCCGCCCGGGCTTCGCGGCGGTTCGGGCGACCAGCCAGCGGGCACACAACATCGGCGTGAGCGTCAGCGACACGACCAGCGAGATCAGGATCGCCGCGACCAGTGTGATCGAGAACTCGCGGAACAGTCGCTCGACGATGCCTCCCATGAACAGAATCGAGACGAACACGGCCACGATCGAGAGGTTCATCGACAGCAGCGTGAAGCCCACTTCCTTCGCGCCCTTGAGCGCGGCTTCGAACGGCGGGATGCCGTCTTCCACGTGTCGAGTGATGTTCTCGAGCACGACGATGGCATCGTCCACCACCAGGCCGGTGGCGACGATCAGGGCCATGAGCGACAGGTTGTTGAGCGAGAAGCCCCAGAGGTACATCACGGCGAAGCTGCCGACGAGTGCCACGGGGACGGCGGTGACCGGAATCAGCGCCGCGCGCAGGTTGGCGAGGAACAGGAGGACGACCAGCACGACGAGGCCCACGGCGATGAGCAGCGTGTGCTGTGCCTCCCGCAGCGTGGCTCGAATGGTCGGTGACCGGTCGCTCGCGACGTCGAGCGCGACGCCCGCGGGCAGGAAGGCCCGCAGGGCAGGCAGCTGTTCACGCACGCCGTCGACGGTCGCGATGATGTTGGCCTGCGCCTGGCGGCTGACCACCAGCAGGACGGCCGGCTTGTCGTTGAAGTAACCGGCGTTGTAGCGGTCTTCGATCCCGTCGTACACGCGCGCGACGTCCGACAGCCGCACCGGCGCGCCGTTGCGATAGGTGATGATGAGCGGCTGGTAGTCTGCCGCCGTGGACAGCTGGTCGCTGGCCTGCACCTGCCAGTGCCGCTCGGCGTCTTCAATCGCGCCCTTCGGCCGCAGCAGATTGGCGCTGCCGATGGCCTGGCGCACCTCGTCGAGCGAGAGGCCGTACTGGGTGAGCGCCTGCGGCTGCAACTCGACGCGCACCGCAGGCAGTGACCCACCGCCGACCGTCACGTCGCCGACGCCCGTGACCTGCGCGACCTTCTGTGCGAGCACGGTGGACGCCAGGTCGTAGAGTTCGCTCGTCGTCGCCTGATCGGAGGTCAGCGCCAGCAGCATGATGGGCGCCTGGGACGGGTTGATCTTGCGATACGACGGCATCCCGGGCAGCGCACTGGGCAGCAGCGACCGTGACGCGTTGATGGCAGCCTGCACCTCGCGCGCTGCCGCGTCGATGTTCTTACCGAGGTCGAACTGGACGTTGATGCGCGTGGACCCCTGCGAACTCTGCGAACTCAGTTGGTTCACGCCCGCAATGGTCCCCAGCGCACGCTCGAGCGGTGTGGCCACGCTCGACGCCATCGTCTCGGGGCTCGCGCCTGGAAGTGACGCCGTGACCGAAATGGCGGGGAAGTCGACCTGCGGCAGCGGCGAGACAGGCAGCAGCAGGTAGCTCAGCCCCCCCACGAGCACGACCGAGACGCTGAGCAGCGTGGTCGCGACGGGCCGGCTGATGAACGGCGATGAGATGCTCATGCGCGTGCGTCCTCCACGGTGAGCGACGCGACGGGCTGCGTCCGCCAGGCGCGGCCCAGACGGTCGAAGAACAGGTAGATGGCAGGCGTCGTGAACAGCGTCAGCACCTGGCTGACCAGCAGGCCACCGACCATCACGAGACCGAGCGGCTGCCGCATCTCGGCGCCGGACCCCGTCGACAGCATGAGCGGCAGCGCGCCGAACAGCGCGGCGAGCGTCGTCATGAGAATCGGTCGGAAGCGCAGCAGCGCGGCCTTGTAGATGGCGTCGCGAGGGCCCAGGCCCTCGTTGCGCTCGGCGTCGAGCGCGAAGTCGATCATCATGATCGCGTTCTTCTTGACGATGCCGATGAGCAGGATGATGCCGATGACCGCGATGAGGCTCAGGTCGGTGTCGGTCATCAGGAGTGCGAGCAGGGCGCCCACGCCGGCGGACGGCAGCGTCGAGAGAATCGTAATCGGGTGGATGTAGCTCTCGTAGAGCACGCCCAGCACGACGTACATGGTCACGATCGCCGCCAGCACGAGCAGCAGCGTGCTGTCGAGCGACGCCCGGAACGCCGCGGCCGCGCCCTGGAAGGTCGTCTGGATGCTGGCGGGCATGCCGATCTCCTGCTGTGCCGCCTCGATCGCCTCGACGGCGCTGCCGAGTGACGCGCCCTCCGCGAGGTTGAACGACATCGTCACGGACGGGAACTGGCCGGTGTGGTTGATCACGAGCCGCGTATTGCGGTTCTCGATGCTCGCGATGTTCGACAACGGAATCTGGCGGCCGTCAGCGGTCGCGACGAAGACCTGGCCCAGCGCCTCGGGACCGATCTGGAAACGCGGCGCCACTTCCAGCACCACGCGATACTGGTTCGCCTGCGTGTAGATCGTGGAGATCAGCCGCTGGCCGAACGCGTCGTACAACGCGTCGTCGATCGCGGCGACACGAATGCCGAGCCGGCTGGCGGCATCGCGGTCGATGTCGAGGAAGGCCTGCAGGCCACGGTCCTGGAGGTCGCTGGCGACATCGGCGAGCGCCGGTGACTGCTGCAGCGTCTCGAGCAGTTTCGGCACCCACTCGCCGAGCCGGTCCGCGTCCGGGTCTTCGAGCGTGAACTGGAACTGCGTGCGGCTCACCCGGTCCTCGATGGTGAGGTCCTGCACGGGCTGCATGTACAGCGTGATGCCCGGCACGCGCGACACCCGATCGCGCAGGGCGGCGATGATCTCCGTGGCGGTGCGTGTGCGCTCTTCGTGCGTCGCGAGCGTCACCAGCATGCGGCCGCTGTTGAGCGTGGCGTTCGCCCCGTCCACGCCGATGAACGACGACAGGCCGGTGACGTCGGGCTCCTCGAGGATCGCGCGCGCCGCCGCACGCTGCCGCTCCGCCATCGCCGCGAACGACACCGACTGCGGCGCTTCGGTGATGACCTGAATCGCGCCCGTGTCCTGCGTGGGGAAGAAGCCCTTCGGGACGATGACGTAGAGCCACACTGTCAAGGCGAGCGTGGCCACCGCGATGAGGAGCGTGACGGTCTGGTAGCGCAGCGCCCAGGTCAGCATCCGCCCGTACACGGCAATCATGTTGTCGAAGAAGCGGCCCGTCGCCCGGGCGATCGGCCCGTGCCGCTGCTCCGACTCCTGGCGCAACAGTCGCGCGCACATCATCGGCGTCAGCGTCAGCGAGACGACCAGCGAGATCAGGATCGAGACCGCGAGCGTGATGGCGAACTCGCGGAAGAGCCGTCCCACGACGTCGGCCATGAACAGCAGCGGAATCAGCACCGCGATCAGCGACAACGTCAGCGAGACCAGCGTGAAGCCGATCTGACGAGCGCCCTCCAGGGCCGCGTGCATCGGCGTTGCGCCCTCCTCGAGGTAGCGCGCGATGTTCTCGACCATGACGATGGCGTCGTCCACGACGAAGCCGGTGGCGATGGTGAGCGCCATCAGGGTCAGGTTGTTGATCGAGAAGCCGGCGAGGTACATGACCCCGAACGTGCCGACGAGCGACAGCGGCACGACGACACTCGGGATCAGCGTGGCCGGGATGTTGCGCAGGAACACGAAGGTCACCAGCACGACCAGGGCCACGGCGAACATCAACTCGTGCTGCACGTCGCGGACGGACGCGCGAATGGTCTGCGTTCGGTCGCTGAGGACGGCGACGGTGAGCGTCGAGGGCAGGCTGGCCGTGAGTTGCGGCAGCAGCGCGGTCACCCGGTCCACGACCTCGATCACGTTCGCGCCGGGCTGGCGCTGGATGTTCACCAGGACGGCCGGCAGGTCGTCGGCCCAGGCACCGAGCCGCGTGTTCTCGGCTCCGTCGACGACGTCCGCCACGTCGGACAGGCGAAGCGGCGCTCCCCCGCTGTAGGCGACGATCAGGTCGCGGTAGGCGTCGGCCGAGCGGAGCTGGTCGTTGGCGTCGAGCATGAACGAGCGCTCGGGGCCGTCGAAGTTGCCCTTCGGCTGGTTGACGTTGGCGGCGCCGATGACGTCGCGCAGGCTCTGGAGGTTCAGGTTGTGCGCCGCGAGGGCCTGCGGATTGGCCTGGATGCGCACGGCTGGCCGCTGTCCGCCGGCGATGCTGACGAGTCCGACGCCGGGCAGCTGCGACAGCTTCTGGGCGACGCGCGTGTCCACGAGGTCGTGCACATCGGGCAGCGGCACCGTGGGCGAGGTCACCGCCAGCGTGAGGACCGGCGTGTCTGCCGGGTTGACCTTGTTGTAGACCGGTGGCTGGGGCAGGTCGTTGGGCAGCAGGCTGCTGGCGGCGTTGATTGCGGCCTGTACCTCCTGCTCGGCGACCTCGATGGGCTTGTCGAGCGTGAAGCGCAGCGTGATGACCGACGCACCACCGGAACTGGTGGACGACATCTGGTCGAGGCCGGGCATCTGGCCGAACTGCCGCTCGAGCGGCGCGGTCACGGCACTCGTCATGACCTCGGGGCTGGCGCCGGGATAGAACGTGAGCACCCGAATCGTCGGGTAGTCGACCTGTGGAAGGGCAGAGACCGGCAGCAGGCGATACGCGAGCGCGCCAGACATCAGCAGCGCCGCCATCAGCAGCGCGGTGGCCACGGGCCGCAGGATGAACGGGCGTGAGATGTTCATGGCTCGCTCACGGGCACGGCGACGGCCGCCGCCGCGGGTACGGCATCCACGATCTCGACCTTCGTCCCCTCGCGCAGCGCATCCACACCTTCGAGGACGACGCGCTCGCCAGGCGCCAGCCCCCCGGCGATGGACACGCGGTCGCCTTCCGCAGGCCCCAGCGTGACCCGCCGGACGGTCGCCGTGTCGTCGTCCTGGATGACATACACGAACGTGCCGAACGCGGCGCGCTGTATCGTGGCCGACGGCACGACCGTCGCGTCGTCCACGGTGGCCACGTTGAGCCTGATGTTCACGAACTGATTCGGAAACAGCCGGTCATCGCGATTGTCGAACTCGGCCCGCAGACGAATCGTGCCCGTCGTCGTGTCGATCTGGTTGTCGATGGTCTTGAGCTGGCCCGTGGCGAGGCGCAACGTCTCCGCGCGGTCCCAGGCCTCGACCGGCGGAGACGCGCCGCGCCGCATCGCCGCCTGCACCGCGGGCAGGTCGGTTTCGGGCACGGTGAAGATCACCGAGATCGGTTGCATCTGTGTGATGACGACGATGCCGCTGGCGTCGCTGCTGCGCACCAGGTTGCCTGCGTCCACCTGCCGCAGGCCGAGACGACCGCCGATCGGCGCGATGATTTTCGTGAACGACAACTGCAGGCGCGCGTTGTTGACCTGCGCCTCGTTCGACTGGATCGTGCCCTCGATCTGCTTGACCAGCGCTTCCTGGCTCGTCAGCTGCTGTTTCGGGATGAGCTGCTGCTCGTAGAGCGACTCGAACGAAGCGAAGTCGACGCGGGCATTGTTCAGGCGGGCCATGTTCTCGGCCTGTGCCCCTTGTGCCTGCGCCAGCGCCACTTCGTAGGGACGGGCGTCGATCTCCGCGAGGACCTGCCCGGCCTCCACGCGCTGTCCCTCCGTGAAGTAGACCTTCACCATCTCACCGTCGAGGCGGCTGCGGACCGTCACGGTGTTCAACGGTGTCACCGTCCCCAGCGCCCGCAGGGTGACGTCGATGTCACGCTGTTCGGCCGCCACCACCCGGACGGGCGGCGAGTCGAGAGCCATCCGGAAGCGGCCGCCCTTCGGCGCCGCCGCCGAGGGCTGCCCGAAGCCGGAGTACCAGACCAGTCCGGCGCCGCCGAGGAGCAGCACGGCGCCCACCAGCCACTGGCCCACGCGTGCTCGCCGTACCGGAGTGTCGTTCGAAGTGTCCATCAATTCTGAACTTTCACGGGAACTCATGCGGTGACTACGACGGCCGGCCAGAGGGCGCTGCAGTCAGCCTCCGCTCTTTTCTTGGACGCGCCCGGCGCCATCCTCGATAGTCGCATCTGAGAACCGGCGGCGTCTGTGAAAAGAAGGTGACAGGCCGCGGCTGCGGATGCGGTCGGGCTATGGACGAAGTTGGGCGTCGAGCTTGAGTACTGCTCGTCCGCTTCGTATGCTGTGGATGTCTGCAGGTGCATCGACATCGCACCAGGACATTCGGTCCATGACCGCCACAGAGCAAGCCGGTCCGCGAAGGCCTGCCCCCACCAGGGAATCGGCCTCGCGCGACGTGGACGAGCTGGCTTGGCCGCCGTCCAGTGACGACCTCGACGCCATCGATGTCGTCCCGATGGCAGCGTACGCTCACGAGCTGAAGACCCACAGGTCGTCGATGACCCCGATCGGGTCGTCGTCTCTGCCAGATCTGCCCGACCTGCTGGCCGTCCACGACCTGGCCGAAACCGATACCGATACGTTCCGATCGGAGGCCACACAGAGCCTTGCGGCAGCCGATCTTCCGCAGAGTGCCGAGCGAGGACGTTCCTGGACGCGTCTCGCGCTGTATGCCGCCGCGTCCGTCGTCGTCCTGATGACCGTGAGTCCGTTCGAGTGGACGCCGGCGGTGTCCCCCGACCTGCCACGAGTCGCGGAGTTCACTCCCACGGTGCCGATCGTCGCGCCGCTGGCGGCTCCGGTGCAGGACCCACGCGCCGCCGAGACCGCGGTCACGCCCGTCGAGAACGTGGCAGTGACGCCCGGGAACGCGCTGGGCACGCCCGTCGAGAATCACCAGATCGACATTGCGGAGCCGGCGCCATCAGCGCCGCGGGTGCCCGATGTTCCACCCGCACATGCGCAGCCCGTGGTTCGACCAGAGTCACAGCGAGTGCTCGAACCCGAGTCACAGCGTGTCCTTCAGCCCGACGCTCAGCCGGAACGACCCGCTGAGACGATGGCGCGCACCGCTGTCCCGCTCGTGGCGCCGTCAGGCGCCCTACCCCCGCTCGAGATGGCACCAATGCCCGCGGCTGCATCTCTCGACGTGGCCGACGCTCCGCCCGCCGCGCCGGTCACGCCTACCCGCACCGCCCCCGTGCCGGATCGGACCGACGAGGTGCGCGTGCAGGCGGCTCTCCAGCGCTTCGAGTCGGCGTATTCGCGCCTCGACGCGCGTGCGGCACAGGCGGTCTGGCCATCGGTCGATGCTCGAGCGCTGGCGCGTGCCTTCGAGAGCCTGGAATCGCAGTCGCTGCAGTTCCACCGCTGCGAGTTGGACGTGCGGGAGACCGTGGCGAGCGCCGATTGCCTCGGCACGGCGACGTACGTACGCCGCATCGGCAGCAAGGCGCCCCGTACGGAGCCGAGGGGCTGGACCTTCAACCTGCAAAAGACGGGCGACGCCTGGCACATCCTCAGTGCGTCGGCCCGCTGACGCAGTTCACCCGCCGAACGCCACGTCGAGCCCGACCACCGCGGTGACCTGCGGACGCAGTCCTCCCGACGTGAGGGGGAACGACACGTTACCGTTCAGCACCCACGTGCGCGCGACGTTCCACTTGGCGCCCGCGACCGCGATGGCCGTGTGAGTGCTGGTGACCGCCGCGACCAGCCGCAGCGCATCGACGCCAAAGATGGAAGGATGCGGCACGCGCTCCAGAGACACCGGCCCCACGTCTTCGATGCGCCTGCCGAGGACTTCGCCAATCAGCGTCAGGCGCGGTGAGGCGCCGAACGTGAGGGCGCCGCGGTAGTGCTGCTCGTTCGCGATGCCCCCGACACTGACGCCGCCGTTGACGTGGGCGCCGAGACGTCCGACCTCGGCCGAGGCCACCAGCAGGCCGCGCAGGGCGGCCTCTCCCGACCCGAGCAGATCTTCGCGCCTTCCGGTCGGCAACCTCAATTCGGCGACGGCCGATACCCCCCCGCCCCGCTCCCCAGCCAGGCGGACCTTGGTGCGGACGGCGACGTCGCCCAGACCCTGCGCCTGCGCGTTCGCGGTCGCCTGCACCAGAGAGATGTCCCGGTAGGTGTTGACGCGTTCGCCCGCCAGCGAAATCGACACCCACGGTACGGCCACGCCCACATCGATCCGATCGGTGAGGCCGAGGTTGCCCAGGAACGTGACGGTGCGCGACGAGAGTTCGAGCGTGAGCGTCTCGACGTCGAAGGGCTGGTCTTCGTCGCGAAACTGGTTGCCCGTCGTCACCAGCCGTCCGTCGCGCAGGTCGCGGTCGTCCAGATGCGTATACCGCGCGGTCGTCACGCTGGCGCCGACGGAGGCCTGTCGGCGACCCGCGGTGAGGCGCCGCTCGGTGAAGATGGGCCCGAAGCTCTCGCTGGCGCGTTCGACGGTGCCGAGCGCGGGATTGAACCGGTAGACGAAGCCCGCCGACGAGGTACTGAGGGGCAACGTCGACAACTCGACGAGCAGCAGACGCGACATGGTGTCGCTCGTCACCTGCGCGGCCTCGGCGTCTCTGACGAAGTCTCCAGTCGGTACCGACTGGTTGGTCAGCAGAAAGGACAGCACGTCGGTGAGCGGTTCCTGCGCTCGTACCGGTCCTGCGGTGGCGCAGAGTGCGAGGGCCACGATGGCGTGTCGTCGCGCGACACGGGCGACGATCGACCGCGTCAATTCAGCACCCGGATGTTCGTGGCCAGCACCGAGCCGTCCCCTTGGAGTCTGCCTTCCACCGCCACGGTGATCCCGTTCCTGAGGGAGCTGCAGGTGCCACCCTCGTAGGTCGTCGCCCCATCGGCGACGACGCGCTGGCCCATGACGCGGAACGCCACGTTCGGGCACGCTCCGGTGAGCATCGCCACATTTCCCTGACGGGTCGTCACCGGGACGGTCGCGCCGGCCTGCGTGACCTGCAGCGTCTGATTGGCCACGGTCACCGTCCCGGTACGCGCCGATGTGCTCGTATTGGGGGCGACCGTGACCACGATGTCAGCACTTCCGGTGCCGCCGGGACCGCTCGCCAGTGTGATCCAGGTCACCTGGGATACCGCCGTCCACGGGCAATCAGCCTGGGTCTCGAGCCGCGCCGCGGTGTCGCCGCCTCCAGCGCCCACACTCAGCGTGGCAGGCGAGAGCTGGTACGTGCACGGCGGTGGCGGTGGTGGTTCGGCGCCTGCCTGCGAGATCGTGACGCTCTGGCCCGCGACGGTCAGCGTGCCCGATCTGGCACTCGTCGTCTCGTTCGCCGCCACCTGGTAGCCGACAGCGCCGCTGCCGGTGCCCTGGGCTGCGCTCGTGAGGCTGATCCAGGGCGCCTCCGACTGCGCCGTCCAGGTGCATGTCGCCGCCGACGCTGCGATCGTGATCTGGTTGGTCCCGCCCGCCGCACCGACGCTCTGGCTCGCAGGCGATACGGTGAACGTACAGGTCGGCGGCGGTGG
>CAYMAG010000033.1:17297-42797 GCA_964388335.1 uncultured Vicinamibacteraceae bacterium
CACCGACGCTCTGGCTCGCAGGCGATACGGTGAACGTACAGGTCGGCGGCGGTGGTGCTTCGGCGCCTGCCTGCGAGATCGTGACGCTCTGGCCCGCGACGGTCAGCGTGCCCGATCTGGCACTCGTCGTCTCGTTCGCCGCCACCTGGTAGCCGACAGCGCCGCTGCCGGTGCCCTGGGCTGCGCTCGTGAGGCTGATCCAGGGCGCCTCCGACTGCGCCGTCCAGGTGCATGTCGCCGCCGACGCTGCGATCGTGATCTGGTTGGTCCCGCCCGCCGCACCGACGCTCTGGCTCGCAGGCGATACGGTGAACGTACAGGTCGGCGGCGGTGGCTCTGGCGCGCCTGCCTGTACGACCTGAAGGGTCTGTCCGCCTATCACCACCGTGCCGGTTCGCGGCGTTGAGGCGGGATTGGCAGCGGCCAGGATGCGGACGTCAGCCGAGCCGGTGCCGCTGGCGCCGTTGATCGCGCTGATCCAGTCTGCCTGCGACGCGGCGGTCCAGGCGCACTGGGCGGCGGTCTCCAGGCGCGTGAGCACTTCGCCGCCGGCGGCGTCCACCGACAGGCTCGGTGGCGAGAGTCGATAGGTGCAGGCATCTGCTGACGCCGCGTTCTGCGTGATGGTGACGGTTCGTCCAGCGACCGTCAGGTTGGCCGACCGGGCCGTCTGTGTCTCGTTGGGAACCACCAGATAGCTCACGACTCCACTGCCGGTGCTCTGGGTTCCGCTCGTCACGGTGATCCACTCCGCACTGGACGTCGTCGTCCAGCCGCACGACGGCGCAGAAGCCGTCACGGTGACCTCACCCGGTCCTCCGGTGGCGCCGATCGACTGGGCGGTCGGGGCCACGGTGAACGTGCACGGTGGCGTCGGCTCAGCCGTGCCCGCCTGGGTCACGGGGATGGACTGACCCGCAACGACCACGTTGCCGGTACGGGCGCTGGTTCCCGGGTTCGCTGCCGTGCTGATCGACACGGTGCCCGACCCCTGCCCGGACGCGCCGCCAATCACCAGCAGCCAATCCACCGTACTCGTGGCCGTCCACGCACAACCAGCCGGCGCCGTGACGTTCAGAATCGTGCCGCCGCCACTGGCTGCAATCGGCTGGGTCGGGGGCGCCACTGAATACGAGCAGTTGGTCACCGGGGGCGTCGGAGGGGGCGTCACCGGGGGAGTTGCAGGCGCCGTCGCGTCCTGGACGACCAGGACGGTTTGTCCGGCTACGACGAAAGTGCCACTTCGGACCGCATTGTCTGGGTTTGGCGCAACGCTGACCGTGATTCCGGAAGGACCCTGTTGCGATGGCGGCCCGGCCACGGTCAGCCACTCTGCGGTCGCCCCAACTGTCCAGCTGCACGTCGCTGCCGTCCCGACATTCACCGAGGCCGTGCCTCCGCCCGCTGGCACCAGGAGCGTGGACGGCTGGACGGTGTAGGCGCATCCGGGCCCCGGCGGTGCGATCGGCGGCGCGGAGCTCTGTGCCACCGTGTAGACCTGACCCGCGATGACGACGGCCCCGGTCCGGGGCTCACCGTCGTTGGCCGCGACGTCGAGAGTGACGGCACCTGGCCCGTCCGCCGACGCACCCGAAGCCACGCGAATCCAGCCGGCCTGACTCACGACCGTCCAGGGGCAGCCTGACAGGCCAGTCACCGCCACGCGCAGACTGCCGCCACCTGGACCGACCGTGCCGACCGACGCGTCGAGGGTGAGCGAGCAGGCGGCGCCGGCCTGCGTGATTTCGACGCGAACGTCGTTGACGATGACGTGTCCGCGCCGGACCTGCGGCTGCGGGTTGGTCGCAACCGTGAAGGTCATCGTCGCGTTGCCCTGGCCAGCGCGCGCTGTCGTCACGGCAATCCAGTTGACGTCGGTCGAGACTTCCCAGGGACATTCCCGGTTCACGGTGATGGTCAACGTACCCGTGCCGCCGTCAGCAGCCACGGACGGGGCATCGGCTCGCACGGCCACCGCGCACCGGGTCGTCGCCGTCGGCGCCGTCGCGGTGTTCGACGAGGAGCCTCCACATGCCGTGAGCGCGAGCGCCAGGACGAGCGGGGCGAGCCCAGCGAACCACCGGAACGCACGGGATCCGGCTGCATGAAAAGACACGTACGGTCGCCCATCTGGGCAGCAGTTGACGTTGGACACGGCGGCGCCTGGCGGCTGAGCGAGAGAACGTGACACCCTGCGCGTCTCGATGCAAGGGAGACGCCATCCGGCCCCGAGGCGGGCCAGGTCCGTCCATGAGGCCGACGCGCTGCATCTCATCGGTGGTTTCGGAGATAGTAGAAGCGGCCGTCTTCGGCGCCTCCCAGGAAGCCGGGCACGCCGTCCGATCGTTCAACCGGAGCGGGGCGCCGGTTTCATCGACGAATCGGCGCTGCGGATGGCTGAGCACGCGGCGCCCTTCGACGATCGCGCGTTCGAAGCGCGCCAGATAGCCCTCGTATTTTCGAACAGGTAGGTGCCATTGTACGGCTTGTCCGGACAGACCGCGATGAGGTCGGTGTCAGGCGTCGCCTCGCCGACGCGCCGGCTCGACCGTGTATATTCTCCCGCATGCGCACACCGCGTCTCGTCCTGCTGCTCGTCATCGCCGCGCTCGCGTCGATCGCAGCGCAGCCCACCGAACCCGTCGTTCGTACGGTCATCCACGCCGGACGCCTGATTGACGCCCGCACGGACGCGATGCGCACGCAGGTCACGGTCACCGTCCAGGGCGATCGCATCACGGGGGTCACCGACGGCTACGTGGTCGCGGCGCCGGGCGACACTGTCGTCGACCTCCGGCAGGCCACGCTCATGCCCGGGTTGATGGACATGCACGTCCACATCACGAGCCAGCAGTCGGGCGCGGCAGGGTATGCGGACCGCTTCTTTCTCAACTCGACCGACGTTGCGCTGCGGGCCACCACGTACGCAGGGAAGACGCTGATGGCAGGGTTCACCACCGTGCGTGACTGTGGCGCTGGCGACAAGCTGAACATCAGCCTGCGGGATGCGATCGCGAAGGGCTGGGTCGACGGTCCCCGCATCGTGGCCGCGGGTGGCGTGACGACGACCGGCGGGCACGGCGACGGCACGAACGGACTCGCCAGCGAGTTGCAGCTGCTGCTCGAACCGCGCATGACCGGCATTGCCAACGGCCCGGACGAGATGCGCCGCGCCGTGCGCCAGCGCTACAAGGACGGCGCCGACTTCATCAAGATCGCGTCGACGGGCGGCGTGCTCAGCCTCTCGAAGAGCGGTGACGCGCCGCTGTTCACCGACGCGGAGCTGGAGGCCGTCGTCTCGACCGCCCGCGACTACGGCATGACGGTCGCGGCGCACGCGCATGGCACCGAAGGGATGTTGCGCGCCGTCCGCGCCGGCGTGCACTCGATCGAGCACGGCACCTACATGTCAGACGACGTGATGACCGCGATGCGCGAGAAGGGCACCTGGTACGTGCCCACGATCTCGGCTGGCCGTTTCGTCGCCGAGAAGGCGAAGATCGACGGGTACTTCCCGGAGATCGTGCGCCCGAAGGCGGCCAGCATCGGTCCGCTCCTGCAGGAGACGTTCTCGAAGGCGTACCGCGCCGGCGTCAAGATCGCGTTCGGCACCGACCAGGGCGTCGCACCGCACGGCGACAACGGCCTCGAGTTCGCCTACATGGTCGAGGCGGGCATGCCGCCGCTCGACGCCATCAAGGCCGCCACCGTCGAGAGCGCCAGGCTGCTCGGCATGGAAGAGCAGCTCGGCACGGTCGATGCCGGAAAACTCGCGGATCTCGTGGCCGTCGAGGGCGACCCCATCGCGAACATCCGGCAGATGACGAGGGTGGTGTTCGTCATGAAGGGCGGACGGGTCTACTCGGAGCGCCGGTGACGTCCTGCCGGCTCCGGCTTACGCGTCTCATTTTCCGTCGATCAGGGCTCCATCGGCGTCGTAGGTCGTGACCGGGCCGAACTGACCCAGCGCGCTTCCGATGGCCGATCCGGTACCCACCGCGACAATCTGCAGGCGTGTCGGGTCGAGGTACTTCCGGGCGAGCGCCTGCACCTGCTCGCGTGTGACGGCCATGATCCGTTCCGGCCGCTTGTCGAAGTAGTCGGCCGGCAACCCGTAGACGTGCCGGGTGACGTACAGCCCGAGCAGCTGCTCCGGGCTCTCGAGCGACAGCGCGAAGCTGGCCACGATCGACCGCCGGGCCTCGATGAACTCCCGCTCGGGTACGAGCTGGGTCCGCAGGCGATCGACCTCCGCGAGTACTTCCTTCAGTGCCGGCTCGGTCACCTCGCTGCGCACCTGCGTCGACGCCTGCCAGGCCCCGCGATGCCGCGTCGCGCTGAAGAAGCTGTACGCCCCATACGTGTAGCCCTTGTCTTCGCGCAGGTTCATGAAGAGCCGGCCCGTCGGACCGCCCCCGATGATCTTGTTCAGCACGTCGAACACGTCGTACTCGGGGCTCGCCCGCGTGATCGACGGGACGCCGACCATCAGGCTGGTCTGGACGGAGTTGGGACGGTCGACGAACGCGACAGCCCGCGCTGCCGGGTTCGGCGGGTCGGTGACGGCAGGACGCGCTCCACCGCGCTTCTTCCACGTGCCGAAGGCGGCCTCGATCTTCCGCTTCGCCTCGTCGAACGAGATGTCGCCCGAGATGGCGACCACCGCGAAGTCAGGACGGTAGTGCTCGGCGTGGAACGCCGCGAGCCGTTCGCGCGTCATCGCGTCGATGGCCGCGATCGTGGGGGACACACGGCTCGCCGGATGATCCCCGTACATCACCCGGCCGAAGCGCTCCATCGCGAGGAAGCCCGGGTTGGCGCGCTGTTGTGTCAGCATCGCCCGCTGCTGCGTCTTCCATCGCCCCAGCTCCTCGTCGGGAAACGTCGGCCGCAGCAGCATGTCTGCGACGAGGTCGAGCGTACGGTCCAGATGCTCGGTCAACATGGATGCGAAGGCGGAGACCGACGGTGACGACGCACCCGCTCCGACGTTCACGAAGGAGGCCACCGTCTCGAGCCCTTCCGCGATCTCGCGTGCGGAGCGGGTGGTCGTGCCTTCACGCAGCATCGCGGCCGTCGCGCCTGCCAGGCCGACACCGTCCGCCGGATCGTAATACCCGCCCGCGCCCTCGATCTGGATCTGCATCGAGACGACGGGGACGCGACGGTCCTCGAGCACGATCAGGTGCAGCCCGTTGTCGAGGTCGGCTTCCGTGGCGCGTGGCAGCGTGACCTGCAGCACCTCGTCCGACACGGGTGCGCGGCCCTTGATCTCGGCACCTTGAATCGACGGCGGCGCCTGCGGGCCCTGCGGCGGCTGTGCCGACTCGAGCCGGGTCGTCGACAGCAGCCCCGCGAGCACCAGTGCGGCCAGACTTCCGCACGAGACGACGCATCGCGCGCGCATCACTGTTCTCCCTTCGCGGGCGCCGCGGCTGCCTTGGGTTGCGTGATGACGACCGTGCGGTTGTCGGCCGTCAGGTACTGCCTGGCGACGCGCTGCACGTCCACGGCGGTCACCGCCGCCACGCGATCCGCTCTGGTGTTGATGAGGCCGGGATCGTCGTTGAGCAGTGCGTACTGCGACAACAGGATGGCACGCTGCAGGGAACTGCCAAGCTGCTGCATCACGCCGCGGCGGGCATTGTTGCGGGCCTTCTCCAGTTCCCACGGCTCGATATCGCCGGTCTTGATGCGCTCGATCTCGGTATTGATGGCCGCCTCGAGATCGGCGACCGACTTGTCGGGCACGATCGTGCCGATGACACGGAACAATCCCGGGCCGCGGGAGTCGCCGGCAAACGCGGCCACGTTCGACGCGAGCTGCGCCTGCCGGACGATGGCGTCGAAGAACCTGGAGCTGCGCCCCGATGACAGCACCGCGGCCAGCACGGCAAGCGCGTCGTGGTCGGGCGTCAGGCTCGGCGGTATGCGCCAGGCCATGTCCACGCGCGGCAGCCGCGCGAGCGCATCGTCGATGCTCGTGCGGCGCTCGGCCGCCTGCGGCGGCTCGTCCAGATTCGGACGCGGCGGCGCTGGCTGCTTCGGAATGGACTCGAAGTGATGGCGGATGCGCGCCAGCGCGTGTTTCGTATCCACGTCTCCCACGATCGCGAGCACGGCGTTGTTGGGGGCGTAGTACGTCTTGAAGAACTCGGCCACGTCATCGACCGTCGCAGCGGAGAGGTCGTCCATCGAGCCGATCACGGAGTGGGCGTTGGCGAAGTTGTCGTACGCCAGTTCGTCCACCGTTTCGAACGTCTTGCCGTACGGCTGGTTGTCGATGCCCAGCCGTCGCTCTTCCTGGACCGCGTTGCGCTGGTTGTCGAGGTTGGCCGCCGTGATGGCCAGAGACCGCATGCGATCGGCCTCGAGAAACAGCCCGAGTTCGAGCTGGTTGGTCGGAAGCCGCTCGAAGTACAGCGTGCGGTCCTTGTTGGTCGTGCCGTTCATGTCGCCGCCGTTGGTGAACACGAGGTAGAAGTGCTCACCGGTGCCGACGTTCTCGGACCCCTTGAACATCATGTGCTCGAAGAGGTGGGCGAAGCCTGTGCGTCCCTTGCGCTCGTCGCGCGACCCGACGAAGTAGTTCACGGCGATCGAGAAGACCGGCGCGCTGTGGTCCTCCGAGATGATCACGCGCAGGCCGTTGGACAGGCGAGTGTCCGTGAACTCGACCGTGCGCGACTGCCCGTGCGTCGACGCAGCGAGTAGCCCGGTGGCGACACCGAGCAGCACGACATGTCGGAGCGCTGTGGTCATGCGAACCTCCCTGCGCGTCACGAGGACAGACACGCGGCTTGACGAAGAGCACACCATGGCCCTTGTGCCAGGTCGACCATACGGCACCCGGGCGGGCTGTACCTGAAGAGAACGACATCAGAGGATAGCTGGAGACGCGGCAGAGCGTCTACGGGTTCACGGGCTACGGGCTACGGGCTGCGGGCTGCGGGCTTCAGGCTGCGGGTTCGCCGCGCCTCGCCGAGGCGCGGCACCATCGCTACGCCCATCACCGTTTCAGATACGCGATCAGGTCGGCGAGTTCCTGCGCCGACATGGCATCTTCGAGTCCGACCGGCATCAGCGAACTCGTCGCAGCGCGCATCGACACGATGTCGGCGCGGATGATCTCGTGCGACTGGTCCGCCGCGTCCCGCAGCGTGACGCCGATGGGCGTCTCGGACTCGACCCGGCCGAAGAAGCTGCGCCCGTCCCGCGTGTCGACGCTGAAGGCTTCGTAGCCCGGCGTGATCTCGTAGTCGGCGACGACGATGTGCAGGAGCAACGCGTCGGCAGGCTGATTGCGCACGCCGCTCAGGTCGGGGCCGATACGACCCCCGGCCGACGTGAACGTATGACAGACGGCGCACTGCTGATCGAACACGCGTTCGCCTCGGCGGCGATCCCCGTCGAGGGCCAGGACGCTGGAGCGCACGCGCTCGAATGCGCGTTGCGCCGTGCCCGCATCCGACGCGGCGAACAGCGCCGTGGCCCGCGCCCGTATCTCCGCGTCACGGTGCGCGGTGAGCCGCCGCCATCGGGCCCCGCCAACCGCTGCGGCGGGAACCGCGCCCGACTCGACCGCGCCGAGCAGCACGGGCACGAGCTGTTCGTCGCCGAGCAGGGTGGTGAGCACCAGCGTTCGCAGCCGCGGTGTCCAGACGGCCCACCGTCCCGGCGCGACGAGCAGGGCGGCACCCCGCGGGTCGCGGGTGTCGACGAGTGCCCGCACGGCGGCCGCCTGAATCTCGTGCGGCTCACCCGGGTCGAGCCGGGGTTCCAGGTCTGACCGCGCGGCCTCGCCTCCCGCGTGGCCCAGAAGAGTGATCGCGTCCACGCGCGTGGCGAGAGGGACACTCGCGTGCCCGGCCAGCGCCGCCGCCTGACGCAGCAGCACCGAAAGCTGCGTGGCGGCCGCCCGCGCGTCGGGCGAGTCCGCCGATACGAGCGCCTGCAGTCTCTGGCCGTCGCGTGCTCGAAGCCCGGTCGCCAGGCCGCTGAGGGCCGACAGTTGCCACGTCGGGCTGCCTTCGGTCGACGCCAGGATGTACTGCAGCAGGTCGAGGTTCTCGGCGTCGGACGCGCTGCTGCCGAACAACCGCGCGAGATCCTGCAGCACGGCGCCGTGGGCCTCCGTCGCGGGCGCGGGCTGCCCGCGGAACGCGTCGAAGAAGGCTGACGCCCGCGTGCCGACGCTGCTCAGCACGGCGGCGCGTGTCCAGGGATCCGCGCCGTCGCGGCGCGCGATCGCGGCGAGTGTATCGAGCCGGCGCGCGTCGGAGCTGGCGCCCAGTGCCAGCGCGGCGTGCAGACGCACACGCGGCTCGGGATCAGCGTGCAGTGGCAGCACGGCGTCGAGCAGGCCGTCGGCCTCGGCCAGCCGGCGCTCGGCGACCCGCAAGGCGTTCTCACGCACGGACGGGGCCGCGTCGCGCAGCGCGCGCCTGATGTCGGCATCATCGAGCACCCCGAGCTGTTCGAGCGTCCACAGCGCGTGCAGGCGCGCCACGACGACCTCGTCTGTCAGCAGTTCGCGCAGGCGCGGCGCAGCGTCACGGGCTCGCCGCTCCACCAGCAACCGCTGCGCCGTATCGCGCCGCCAGCCGTTCGCGTGCCGGAGTGCCGGCACGAGCGCGTCGTTCGAGGCGCCGGCCAGGTCGCCAGACATCGCACCTGGCGCGCGGTCGCTCGCCGCGATGCGGTAAATGCGGCCGCGGTCGCGTCCGGCCGTGAAGTCGAACAGCGGACGACTCTCCTCGGGCACGTACGCCGGATGGTCGATGTCCTTCCGGTACATGTCGACCACGTAGAGTGCGCCATCCGGCCCGGCGGCGGCGAACACGGGGCGGAACCAGCTGTCGCGCGTCGCGAGGAACTCGGCGCCGTCGCGCGCGGGGCGCGAGCGGAACGACACGCCGTCGGGCGTGCGCACCTGCCGCTGCACGAGGTTCTGGGCCGACTCCATGACGAACACGCTGCCGGCGTGTCCGTCGGGCAGCGCGTCGCCGCGGTGGATGTGCACGCCGCTCGCCGACGTGAACGTGCCCGCGTGGGGCGCCTGCATCAGCGTCGGGTGGAACGAGGCCGTCGTCAGGTCTGAGCTGAGCGGCCACACGACCGCCTCCGCGCCAACGGTCGACACCTCATGCACCGTGCCTGAAAACGAAAGATACGGGTTACGCGCGAGCTGGTACGGCTCGAGCACCACGTGCCAGACCGGATGCCGGTTCGCGCAGATGAACCGTCGACCGTGGTCGTCGAACGTGAGGCCATACTGTCCCTGGCCGCCGACCAGTTCCAACGCGCCCGTCCGCGGGTCGACGCGTGAGTCGCTGGACGCGAACTCCACCACCGGGCGTTCCGGGTGCGCGGGTGAGGTGACGCGCCCGCCGTTCAGGCCGCTCGTCAGGTAGATCCATCCGTCCGGCCCGAGCGTCGGGTGGCTGAAGCGGATCTGCGCGGTGCGCGTCGCGTCGAACCCCGTCAGCACGACGCGGCGAACGTCCGCGATGCCGTCGCCCGTGGTGTCCTTCAGGTACAGCAGGTCAGGCGCGACGGTTACGAACACTCCACCGTCCCATACCATCACACCGTTCGGATAGGTGAGTCCCGTCGCGAACTCCGAGCGCGCGTCGAATCGCCCGTCGCCGTCGGTGTCGCTCAGCAGCGCGATGACGCCCATGGGCGGCGCCTCTGGCTCGCCTTCGAGCGGGTCGGGGTAGCCTCGGTTCTCGACAACGTACAGGCGGCCGCGCTCGTCGAACGCGATGGCGACCGGGTCCTGCACCAACGGCTCCGCCGCCACGAGGTCGATGCGGTAGCCGGGCTCCAGGACGAAAGTGGCGATCGCCTCGGGTGGAGAGAGCGGACGCCGGTCGGTCGGCATCTGCGCCGAGGGTGCGCGTGCCGCGCCGGCGGCGACGAGCGCGAGCAGGGCGCCGAGGGCGAGGCCTCTCAGCAGGCCGCAACCGGCGCGCGCGCGTCGCATCATCGCTCGAAGGCGTTCAGCATGGCGAGCAGCGCGTCGGTCATCGTCCGTGCCGCATCGCGTTCCACACGGTTCGTGCCGAGCCACGTCTCGTAGCCTCCCAGGTCGTGGTGGCGCGCCGTCGGCAGGTAGCCTTCCGAACCGTTCGCGAGCGACGTCGTGAAGGTCTGGCCGAATGGGCTCTTCGCCTTGATCTCGAGGCCGATTTCGGCGAACACCTCGAACGGGAACGTCGTGATGGCGAGATCGCCGACGCGCGTCGCCTGGAGCACGACCTGGAGCGTCGGAGGCACGTCCGCGCGTCCGAGCGTGCGCTCGGCGTAGATGCGCTCGCGCGGGTGACGGGCGGGAGCACCGGCGGGACGCGCGACGACCTCCCGCGCCCACGCCAGCAGTTCCGGCGTCGGTCGACGTGTCTCGAGCGTGAGCACGCGCTGCGACATGCCGAGCGGCACGTCGTCGTGCCACGACGCGTGCTGCAGCGCCTTGAAGACCTCGGCCGCCACGCGGTTGGCCACCCGTTCCATGCGCGCGTACGGCTCGAGTCGTGTCTGGCCACCCCGGACGTCGATGTTGTTGATGTCGCCACTGGTGCCGTTCGAGAGCATGGCGACGAAGCGCGAGTCGCCGCGGTCTTCACCAAGCAGCCGCGCCAGGCTGCGCGCGAAGACACCGAAGTAGTCGGCCGAGACGTGTCCCTGGGGTACGCCGCCCACGTAGTGCAGCGAGTAGTTCGCCAGCACGGCGAGAGGACGGCCGTCGAGGGCGCGCACCGCGAGGAACGCGATCTCCGGATCGGTGGGGCCTGCCGGCTCGATCAGGTCGTCGCTGCCGACGCGTGGGTTCATCTGCACCGTGTCCACGCCCCCGAAAGGGTTGGTCAGATGAGGGCCCGGCTTCATGAACCACCGGCGGTTGAACACCTCGTCGGGCAGGGATCCGCGGCCCCACGCGACGCGTGCCGGCTCGAGGGCGTTCACGGCACGGCGGATGCCATCGGCGATGCGCGTCGCGAGGAACGACTGGTAGTCGTCGAGGGTCGGGGCCACCTCGTACTCGGCTGGCGACCAGCGCTGGCCCAGCGACGTGACCGCCGAGTGCGTGTGCGTCGCGCTGATGAGCATGCGCTCGACGGGAATGCCCGTGTGCTCGTGCGCGAGACGCTTGGCGTGGTCGAGCACGTGACGCGGGACACCGAGACTGTCCACGACGACCAGGGCCATCCGGTCGGCCCCGTTCTCGAGGACGAGGCACCGGGCGAACAACTCGTCGTGCACGTGAGTGGCCGGCGCGGGCTCCCAGTTGCCCACGATCGACCCGCCGAGTGCCGGCGTGATGTTGCTGGCCGCTGCACCCGCCTGCAGGCGCGCGGGCTCCTGACCGAGCGCGTCCAGAGGCACGAGCGCAGTCAGGAGGGAAGCGAGCAGCAGCGGGACGATGCGCATCCGGGAACCGCTCACGTGCCGGGCGTGGTGATCGGCGTAATCACCAGCTTGCGGAACGACACGCGCGAGTGGTCACCCTGAATCATGATGGGGCCCGGCGACAGCTCGTCGTTGTCGAGCGCGCCGCCCGTGAACGCGGCCAACACGGCGTTGTCGTGCACCTTCTTGCCGTTCAGCGTCGCCGTGATGCGGTTGCCGACGACGACGGCGTCGAGCACCTGCCACTCTCCCGGGGGGTTCCCCGCGTAGACGTCTGCGCGCTTCCACCCGTAGATGTCCATGAGTCGGCCGGGGTAGGCGGCGGGCGGCTGGCCGGGCCTCTGAAGCATGAGCTGCAGCTCGTAGCGGCCCCTCAGGTACAGGCCGCTGTTCTGCCCCTCGTCGAGGTTGAACTCGGCCTGGATGCGGAAGTCCATGAACCGCTGCTTCGTGTACGGATTGCACGTCGAGCGCTCACCCTGTGCCGGCATGCCGTTGGTCATCACGCCATCGGCCATCGTCCAGCGGTCGACGCACGGCGACCGGGAGGTCTCGGGGGTGAGGCCGGTCCAGACCTCCTTGCCGACACCCGGTCCGACGATCACGACGGGCGCGGCGTACGCATGCGTGCCGTTTGCGTTGGACGGCGGCCAGACCGGCTGTCGCACGCCGACCCAGTGCACCGTCTGGGGCGCGGGCGCGGCCTTCGGTGCGGCCTTTGGTGCTGCCTTGGCCGCGGCCGACCCGGCACGTGGCGGACAGGGCGTCCCGGGCGTCGTGTGCTGTCCGACGAGCTTGTTGCCCTCGATCTTCGCGCGGTAGAGCGGACCGCACGCGGGCTTGGGCAGCGTCTCACCGCCGCCGCCATGCTGCCAGTGCAGTTCGCCGTCCTCGACCTTGATCCACGAGACCGGCGTGGCGTGGCCTCCCCGGTCCAGGAACAGGCCCGCGAGGGAGCCGCCGTCCTGTTTGACTTCCAGGAAGTACACCTTCCCTGAGTCCGGACCCGTCCCCGTGATGTTCCAGCGTCCGAGATAGGGGTTGTCCTGGGCCGAGAGTCCTCCGACGGTAGCGGCTACCGTCACCACGGCCACGAGCAGTGCTGAAAAAACCGTCGTCTTACGCATGTCGATCTCCGGGAGGGGGCTGATTACAGCGAGTAGGACTGGCGATAGTCGCGCGTGAGGTACTGGTTGGCGCCGGCGCTGTTGTGTGGCGGCATGATAGTGCGAAACCCTCCGAGGGCGGCATCATCTGCCGGCCAGGATCAGGTCGAGCCGCCGGTTGCGCTCCTCGAACGGGATGTCGCCGTTGCTTTCGATCGTCATCCAGCCGTTGTAGTTCACCGACTCGAGCGCCTGGCGCAGCACGGGCCACCGGACGCTGCCTTCGCGGATGTTGATGGGTGTACCGCGGCCGTCCGGATCGGCCGGATCGAGCAGGTAGTCCTTCACGTGGATCTTCGCGAGCAGATCGCCCAACGTGAGAATCCACTCTTCGGGTGGGGCGAACCGGACGTGATTGCCGATGTCGTAGTACGCCTTGACCCAGGGGCTGTTGAACGACTGCACGAAATGCCTGAAGATCGCGGGCTTCACCCAGAGGTTGTTGCTCACGTTCTCGAGCGCGATCACGACCTTCGTCTTCTCCGCCAGCGGAATCAGCCGCTTCACCCACTCGACGGAGGCATCGGTGGCGTGGTTGTGTGCCGCGATGTAGTCGGCATACGGCGAGTTGTCGCCGTAGACGACCTTCGTGAGGTGGCCGTTCGCCGGATCGAATTCGATCTGGTACTCCCACGCACGCGGCATCCGCAGCACCGGACTCTTCGTGATGGCACCGGGCCGCCTGCCGCCGCCGCTGATGCGGCAGGGCACGAGCAGGAGGGCCTCCGCGCCAAAGGCCTCGGCCGTGCGCAACGCGTCCTCGCTCTCGGCGAACGTACGCTCGACCTCGCTCCGGTCGGGACTGTTGAACTCGGCCCACCCGTACAGCACGGAGTGGATGCGCATGCCGATCTTCTCGGCCTCTTCGCGAAGCTTCGCCGCTTCGGCCGGCGGCACCACGCGACCTTCGACACCGTCGAAGCCGGCATCCCTGATGCGCTTCAGATCGTCCGGCGTCGGACGGGCGATCAGCGCCTTGTGCTGCCTGGTCTTGAAGTCGAGCGACGAGACGGGCGGCGCCGGGGCGCGCGGGGCGGCGGCGGGCTGTCCGGCAGGGGGTTGCGCTCGGCCTTCGCCGGCGCCGATGCCGAGTCCGGCGGCCAGGCCCGCGGACGCGGTGATGAACTCGCGACGATTGACTGATGGCGTCATGTCTGGTCTCCAGCGGGTTGTGCCAGGAGCGCGGACGGCCCGACCAGCGTCAGCGAGGCGATGACGACCGCGCGTCGGACGGCGACGGAAATGCTCACCGGGGAGGGTGACATGCCGGTGGCCTCTGGCTTCCGGATCAGGGTCGCAATGTCGGCAGGCTCGCCGCGGCAATCGCCTGGCCGTGCCGCTTGTCCTTCTCGTCCGGTACGTGAAAGGCGATGCGCTCGGCGAGGTCGGGAAACTCGACGGCCAGCACTTCGCGTGCGCCCTCGAGCATGATGTCACCCCCCGCGCCTGACGTCACGCGCCCGAGTACCAGCACGTGGCGGATGTCGTAGAAGTCGGCGAAGTGCGCGACGCCGTACCCCAGGTACGTGCCGATCGTCTCGTAGATCTTCGCCGCGCGATAGTCCTCCTCGATCATCAGCCGCTGCACGAGCTTCAGCTTCTCGGGCAGGCCCATGTCGGCGGGTGCCTCGATGCCCGCGACCTCGAGCAGGCGGCCGACGCACTGCTGCGAGAAGTACTGCGAGCCGACGCCGTAATCGCCCGACCACTCGTCCACCGCAGCGTTCGGGTCGTAGTCGATGGGCACGAACGCCAGTTCGTTGAGCCAGGACGTGATGTTGCCATCGGACGTCACGTAGCCCACGGCGGTGCTGGTGCCGAGCGCGATGCCCAGGATGGCGTTCTGGCCGAGCGACATCGACCCGGCGAGCGCGGTCACTTCGCCATCGTTCACCACCTCGAACGGCACGTCGTTCCAGGCGCGCCTGACCTCGAAGAACAGGTCCTTGACGCGGCTGTCGAACAGGTCGCGAGGCACGCCGCGGAACAGCGAGCCGGCCTTCACGCGATTGTTGACGTACACGCCGGCGGCGCTGCCGCCAATCGCATCGACGCGCGGCAGGTGCGCCGCGGCCTTGCGCAGCGAGTCCATGATGCCGTCGAAGTGATAGTCGGGGTCGGGCTTGTGGTACGGGTCCCACACCGTCTCGTCGCTGAACACCACCTCGCCATCCACGACCGCGGCCACCTTGCGGTCGCTGCCCCCCAGGTCGAAGCCGATGCGGCAACCCTCGAGGTGCCGGCCGAGCGGACGGGTCTCCGACTTCTCTGCGGGCAGCTCCTGCGTGTGCACGATCTCGATGGCGTGGTCGAACATCTGCTCGCCGACCAACTCCGAGTCGAACCGTCCCGTCGCGGTGTCGCGGTAGTGCGCGGCCAGTCCCTCGGCCAGCGCCCCCGGGCCCTTGACGTGGATGCGCCAGCCGCCCCGCGACCACAACAGGAACTTCACCAGCCGTTCGAGGTAGACGATGCTGCCTGCGGCACGGGGATGCGCCTCGGGCAGTACGTCCAGATCGAACCGGAAGACCGAGCCGTCGGCCTGCTCGAGCGCCAGGCCGACCGGGACCGCGCCAGGCGTCGACGCCACGAGCGATCGGAAGGCGCGGTTGGCAAGGACAGCGGGCCTGAAGGCCGGGTCGAGGACGGGTGTGAGGCGAGGCGCGACGAGCGAGAGACCGTGGTTCGTAGTCATGGGAGGACGCGGCGCATGATCGCATACCTGCGGCCAGCGGGCCAGCCGACGCAGCCGTTCACAGGGCCCGCCCGGCCCCATCCCGATCGGCGTGACCTGTGATAGCGTCCCCGCGATACATCGAAAGCCCCACCGGCCGCGGTTGCGGGCGGTCAAGCGAAGGAGAGATCCATTCATGCACGTCGCGATGCACAACTGGATGCGAGCGGAACCCATCGAAGCCACGATCGCCCGTCTGTCGAAGTGCGGCTACGACTCGATCGAGATCAGTGGCGAGCCCGAGCGCTACGACACCCGATACGTGCGCCAGCTGCTGGCCGACAACGGTCTGCGGTGCTGGGGCGCGGTCACGCTGATGCTCGCCGAGCGCGACCTGCTCGCGAAGGACGAAGCGCAGCGCGCCGAGTCGGTGAAGTACGTGAACGACTGCATCACGATGGTGAAGGAACTTGGCGGCGAGGAGATCACCATCGTGCCCTCCACCGTCGGCAAGGTGAAGCCGCAGGGCGCGCCGGACGAAGAGTGGCAGTGGGCCGTGGGCAGCCTGAAGCAATGCTACGAGCACGGTCAGGCCGAGGGCATCAAGCTGGCCCTCGAGCCCCTCAACCGCTTCGAGACCTACTTCCTCAACCGCCACGATCAGGCGCTGCTGCTCGCGCAGGAGGTCGGCCCCGACTGCGGCATCTGCCTCGACGTGTTCCACCTCAACATCGAAGAGGCCGACATGTTCGCCGCCATCCGCGCGTCGAAGGAACGGCTGGTGGACTTCCACGTGGCCGACAACAACCGCATGGCGTGCGGCATGGGCCACTGCGACTGGGCACGCATCCTCGGCACGCTCAAGGAGATCGGCTACGACGGCGCACTCACCGTCGAGTTCGTCGCGCCGCTCGACCGCACGCCCGCCAACCCGTACAAGAACGCGCTGGAGCAGGGGCAC
The DNA here is from genome assembly GCA_964388335.1 of uncultured Vicinamibacteraceae bacterium. Classification (GTDB taxonomy): domain Bacteria; phylum Acidobacteriota; class Vicinamibacteria; order Vicinamibacterales; family Vicinamibacteraceae; genus JAEZDP01. The sequence goes on from CAYMAG010000033.1 coordinate 33,511, forward strand.
GTGGATCTGACCCCCGACGAACTCAAGTTCATCGAGGATCACGGCAGCGGCACGCTCTCGGACGAGTTCTACACCTGGCTCGTGGACGAAACGGTCAAGACGCTCAGGGCGCACATGTGAAGTCCGTTCTCCTCATCGGCACGCTCGATACCAAGGGCCCCGAGATCGCCTACGTTCGCGATCGACTGCAGGGCCTTGGTGTGCCCGTCATCGTGGCCGACTCGGGCATCCTCGGCGACCCCCTCGACATCGTGCCCGACGTGACACGCGCGCAGGTCGCCGAACGCGGCGGGACGACGATCGACGCGTTGCGCAACGCAGGGAGTCGAGGCGCCGCCGTTCATGGCATGCTCGCAGGGCTGCAGGGCCTGGCGCTCGACCTCTACGCGGAGGGACGGCTCGGTGGCGTGCTCACGCTCGGCGGTGCCGAAGGCGCCGTGCTCGGGGCGAGCGCCATGAAGGTGCTGCCCCTCGGCGTGCCGAAGGTGATCGTCACGCCCATCGCGTCGGGACGCCGGCGGTTCGGTCCGCTGGTCGGCACGCGCGACGTGATGGTCGTGCACTCGGTCGTGGACATCCTCGGGCTGAACCCGATCAGCACGACGATTTTCGACAACGTCGCCGCGGCCATGGCGGGCATGGTGGCCCACGGCCATGCGATCGAACCCCCCGATCCCCGATCCCCGATCCCCGATCCCCGACCCCGCGTAGCCGTGACCATGCTGGGCAACACGACGAAAGCCGTGATGCTCATCCGCGACCGCCTGGCTGCCAGCGGACTCGACACCGTTGTGTTCCACTCGAACGGCGTCGGCGGTCCCGCGATGGAAGAACTCGCCGCGCAGGGACTGTTCGTCGGCGTCATCGACTTCACCACCGATGAACTGGCCGATGAACTCGTCGGCGGCTTCCACGTCGCCGGACCGGATCGGCTGCGGCGCATCGGCGAACTCGGGCTGCCGCAGGTCGTCGTCCCCGGCTGCATCGACTTCACGGTACATGGCCGACCCGAGGAAGTGCCGGCGCGCCTGCAGGGCCGACCGTTCTACACGCACAACCCCGAGTTCACGCTCGTGCGGACCCTGCACGACGAGATGGCCGCCCTCGGGCGGATCTTCGCCGCCCGCCTCAACGTGGCCACGGGCCCCCTCGAGGTGATGGTGCCGACCGAGGGCCTCTCGATCCCCAGCGTGCCGGGCGGCGTGTTCTGGGATCCCGAGGCCGACGCGGCCTTTCTCGCCGCGCTGCGTCACGATCTCCGCGCCGACATCCCGGTCTCGACACACGAGAACCACGTCAACGATCCCGCGTTCGCGCACGCCGTCGCGGATCGCTTTCTCGCCCTGCTGTCCCGGAAGGAAGAGTCGTCATGAGCCGCATCACCCTGTCTCGCGCCGTGCCTCTCGTCGCGTCGCTGCTGCTGTTCAGCGGAATACTCTGGATTCGTGTCGCCGCCGAGCAGCAGCCATCGAGCACGGTCGCGGCCAGGGGCGGCGCAGCGCAGCCCCGCTTCACGGCCGCCGAGGGCTTCGCGGTCGAGGAGGTCTATCCCGCCGACAAGTCGGGCACGATCGTCAGCCTGACCTTCGACGCCGATGGGCACTTCGTCGGGTCGCGTGAACGTGGTCCCATCGTCCGCCTGTTCGACCGCAACGGCGACGGTCGCTTCGACGATGAGCAGGTGATCACCGACAAGGTGACCAATTGCCAGGGGCTGCTGTTCGATGGCGCAGATCTCTACGCGGTGGGTCTCGGCCCCGACGGTACCGGCCTCTACCGCGTGCGCGACACGAACGGCGACGGCGCGGGTGATGCCGTCGAACTGGTGACCCAGTCCACCGACGGCATTCAGGAGCACGGCCCCCATGCCGTCTTCTTCGGCCCGGAGGGACACCTCTACTGGATTCTGGGCAACCACACGGGCATCGTGCCCAGCTTCCATCCCTCGTCGCCGCATCGCGGGTGGCGCGAAGGGCAGTTGCTCCCCGCCTATGTGGATGCGCGCGGTCATGCGGCAGCCATTCGCGCGCCGGGCAGCTTCATCACGCGTCGCGACATGTCGAGGCCCAACGCCGACTGGGAGATGGTCGCCGCCGGTTTTCGCAACGCCTACGACGCGGCGTTCAATCTCTCCGGTGAACTCTTCACCTTCGATTCGGACATGGAGTGGGACATCGACCTGCCCTGGTACCGGCCGGTGCGTACCAACCACGTCGTGCCCGGCGGCGAGTACGGCTGGCGCACCGGTTCGGGCAAGTGGCCAGCGTACTACCCGGACAGCCTGCCTGGCCTGACCGACGTCGGCCGCGGGTCGCCGGTGGGCGTGGTTTTCTACCAGGGTGACGCGTACCCCGAGCGGTATCGCGACGCGTTCCTGGTCGCCGACTGGTCGCGCGGACGCATTCTCGCGGGCTTCATGAAGCCGCACGGCGGCACGTACGTCGAAGAGCAGGTCGACTTCGTGCTCGGCACGCCGATGAACGTCACCGACCTCGACGTGGGGGCCGATGGCCACGTGTACTTCTCGAAGGGTGGCCGCAACACCGAGGGCGGCTTGTACCGTGTCGTGTACCGCGGCACCGACGTGTCACGTCGTCCCGCGCCAGCGACACCTGTCGATCGCGCGCTGTCGCAGCCGCAGCCGCGCTCTGCGTGGGGACGAGCCGCCATCGCGAAGGCCCGTACCGAGGCAGGCGCCGGCTGGGCCGATGCCCTGCGCGGCGTCGCGACCTCATCGAGCGCTGCGGCTGAGCGGCGGGTGCGCGCGATCGAACTGCTGCAGGTGACCGGTGCGCCGCTCGACGTGGCCGCCCTCACGAGCCTGTCCAACGATGCCGCGGCCGATGTCCGCGCCGCCGCGACCTACTACCTCGGCCTGCACGCCACCGACGCAGCCCGCACGGCTATCGGCGCGCGCCTGAAGGACGACAGCGCCTTCGTACGACGCCGTGCGGCGGAAGCCCTGGTGCGTACGGGCATCGAGGCCTCGATGTCGATTCCGATCGACCCTGCGTCGGACCTGCTGCCGCTGCTCAGCGACGAGGACCGCTTCGTCCGCTTCGCCGCGCGTGTCGCCCTCGAACGTACGAACCGCAATACCTGGAGGGAGGCAGCGATGGCCGTCAGCGGGTTCCCCGGGGTCATCGACTCGCAACTCGCCCTCGTCAACACGCAGACGACCTTCTTCGAGATTCGACGGCTGCTGGCCCGTCAGCTCGAGGTGCTCGAGGCCGGCGTGCCGGACGCGCACCTGCCGGCGTTCCTGCGCGTGGTGCACCTCACCATGCAGCGCGATGACGACGTGGACTACTCGGCGATCTACAGCAAGATGGCGGCGCTGCTGCTGGCGAAGTACCCGACGGCCTCGTCCGCCACGAACCGCGAGATCGCGCAGACGCTCGCCTACGTCGGCACGGCCGACGCGATCCCGGCGATCGTCGGCCACATGACGGCGCCGGCCACCAGCCGCCCAGACGCGCTGTTCGACATGTACGTCCTGCGCACGATCGGCACCGGCTGGGAGCCGTCCGAGCGCAAGGCCGTCGTCCAGTGGCTCACGAAGGTCCAGGACGAGCGCTGGAAGGGCGGGGCCAGCTTCATCGGGTTCGTGCAGAACATGTGGAACGACTTCTCGAAGGTGCTCACGCCCGAAGAACTCCAGGCCGCCAACGACGTGCTGACGTCGCTGCAGCCGCAGTTCAGCTCGACCGGCACTCTCGTGCGTCCCGGCAACGACGTCGCCGCCTTCTCGGAGCAGGAACTGACCGAGTACCTGCTGTGGGACCCGATGGCCTACACGGGCGACGCGACGCGCGGGCAGGCGTCGTACGACAAGGGCCTCTGCTCGGCATGCCACCGGTTCGGCGAACTCGGCCAGGCGGCCGGCCCGGACCTGACGGACGTGGCGCGTCGGTTCAAGCGTGCCGACCTGCTCGAGGCGATTCTCTACCCGTCGAAGACGATCTCGGACCAGTGGGCGTCGGTCGACATCGTGACCACCGACAAGAAGTCGATCTCCGGAGTGGTCACCACCGAGTCGGCCGATTCGGTCACGATCGCACCGATGACCGGCGTGCCCGTCACCATTCCCAAGTCGCAGATCGCGTCGCGGACGGCGTCGGACACCTCACCCATGCCGCCGGGCCTGTTGAACTCGATGTCGCTGCGCGAGATCTCCGACCTGTTCGCGTTCCTCGAGAACCCGCCCGCACAGTAGCGCTCAGTCATGTCTACAGCATCTACGGGGACACCGCGCCCCGAACCGTTTCCCGACCTGCCGCCGCTGCCCGCCGGCGTTCTCGACGCGATCGCCGCCGTCGTCTCGCCGGACCACGTCTCGGTGAAGGACACCGACAGGCTGGTGTATTCCGTCGACTCGTTCTGGCTGCCCCAGATGTGGCTCGACCGGGGCATCCGTCCGACGCCGCCACACGTCATCGTGCATCCCGGCAGCGCCGAAGAAGTGAGCCGGGTGCTGCGCATCGCCAACGACGCACGCATCCCGGTCGTGCCGTGGGGCGGTGGATCCGGCACGCAGGGTGGCGCGCTGCCCACGCACGGCGGCATCATCCTCGACCTGAAGCGCCTCGACCGCATCCTCGAGATCGACGAGACCTCGCTGACGGTCCGGGCGCAGGCTGGCGTCAACGGCGGGCAGCTGGAGTGGGCGCTCAACGACCGTGGGCTGACGCTGCCGCACTACCCGGCATCAGCCAATTGCGCCACCCTCGGCGGCTACCTCGCGCCGCGCGGGTCGGGCACCATCAGCACCAAGTACGGGAAGGCTGAAGATCTCGTGATGAGCATGGAGGTCGTGCTGCCCGATGGCACGATCGCGCGCACGCCCGGCGTGCCGAACCATGCGTCCGGCCCCGACTTCATGCGGTTGTTCCTCGGGTCGGAAGGCACCCTGGGCGTCATCACCGAGGCGACGCTGCGCATCACGCGTCTGCCCGAGACGCGGTTGTTCCGCGCGATGCTGTTCAAGGACGTGGCGACGGGTCTCGAGGCCGGCCGGCAGCTGATGGTGCAGCGGCTCGATCCGCTCGTCATCCGCATGTACGACGAACACTCGACGGCGTCGCTCGTCAAGCGCGTGCTCGGGTACGAACTCGACGGTGCGTACATGATCGTCGGCTTCGACGGGTGGGCCGAGATTGCCGCCGCGCAGGAAGCGCGGGCCTTGACGATCTTCGAGGCGGCGGGCGCCCGTGACCTCGGCCGCGAACCGGGCGAGCGCTGGTGGCAGAAGCGCTACGACTTCTACTACCCGCCGCTGGGCTTCCACCTGCCGGCGATGTACGGCACCATCGAGACCGTCGCGACCTTCAGCCGCATCCACGACATCTACCGGGCGAAGAAGGCGGCGATCGAAGACGGCTTCGGTCATCTCGGCGTGCAGTACATCGGCCACTTCTCGCACTGGTTCCCCTGGGGCGCGAGCCTCTACGACCGCTTCGTGCTCCGCGAGGCGCCGCAGGATCCGCACGAGGCACAGGCGCTGCACAACCGCCTCTGGGACGTCGCCGTGCAGACCTCGCTCGCGCACGGCGGCATGATCAACGAGCATCACGGCGTCGGGCTCAAGCTGAGCCGCTTCATGAAGGCGCAATACGGCGACGCCTGGCCGCTGCTGCAGTCGCTCAAGAACGCCATCGACCCGCACGGCATCATGAACCCCGGCAAGGTCGGGTTCGAACCGGACGTCCAGGCATGAGTACCGCTCAGACCGACCTCTCGCACACGACCGAAGGCTGCCGCTACTGCTGGATGTGCCGGCAGGCGTGTCCGGTGGGCCACGTCATGCAGCGCGAGACGCTGACGCCCCACGGATGGGGCATGCTCATCGCCTCGGAGCGTCGCGGCGTCGTCTCGTGGACGGAGGAAGTGGCCGACGTCATCTACAGCTGCGCGGACTGCGGGCTCTGTCAGGCGCACTGCGCAACCGGCCAGCTCCTGCCCGACGCGATCGCCGCCGCGCGCGCGGCGATCGTGGCCGCAGGCGCAGCACCGGCGGCCGTCGTCGAACTGCACGACCGCCTGGCACGCTGGGGTAATCCGTTCGCCGAGGCTCCTCAGCGTTCGGCTGACGCCACGACCGGCGAACTCGCCTTGTTCGTGGGCGACGGCACGCTGCTCGCCGGCTGCGACACCGTGCCTGCTGCGCAGGCGCTGCTGAAGGCCATCGGCCTGCGCCCTGTCGTGCTCGGCGAGGGCCGGTCCACGGGGTACCTCGCGAGCGCGCTGGGGTATCCCGAGACTGCATCCGCGCACGCCCGCGCCGTGATCGCCGACGTGGACGCCTCGGGCTGCGGCGAGGTGCTGGTGCTGGCGCCCGGCGACCGGTTCGCGTTCCAGCGACTGTACGGCGAGCGCCTGGGCGTGACATGGCCCGAGCACGTGACGGTGCGGGACGTGACTGAGGTGCTGGCGGAGGCCCTGACGGACGGGCGTCTGCGGCTGCGGCCGTCAGACGACTCACGACCCTGGGCGTACCACGACCCCTGCCACACTCCGCGCGTGCCGCGAAACCACGCCGCGCCCCGTGAGCTGTTGCGCGCCGCGTTCGGTGACGCGGGCGAACGCCGCCTGTTCTGGCGCGAAGACCGGGCGCATCCGTGCGGGGCCACGGGCGGACTCGACGTCACCCAGCCGGCGATTGCCGCGAGGCTTGCCGCCGCCAGATTCGCCGACGCCGCGCAGGCCGGAGCGTCGCGCCTCATCACTGAAGACCCGTTGTGCCTCAGCCACCTTCGGCAAGCCGCGCCGGCCGATGTCGAGGTCGTGGGGCTGTACGAGGCGCTGGCCGCAGGGTTGCACGCGTGACACCGCGCCTCGACAGGAAGGGCCTCATGAGCACCAGACTCCTCACGATGCGGACGACTCTGGCGGCCACGTCCGCCACGCTGCTGGTGTTGCTGGCGGCGCAGCCCATCGCGCAGCGCAACATGCCGCAGCCGCTCGATCTGACCGACACGACGGGCTTCACCTCCATCTTCGACGGGAAGACGCTCGCGGGTTGGGATGGCGACGCGGCGTTCTGGCGCGTCGAGGACGGCGTGATGGTGGGCGAAAGCACCGCGGAGCGCCCGCTGCCGCGCAACACGTTCATCATCTGGCGCGGCGGGCGTCCGGCGGACTTCGAGCTGAAGCTGAGCTACCGGATGAACGCGACCAACAGCGGTATTCAGTACCGCAGCGTCGAGGCGCCCGATGTCGGCCAGTGGGTGCTGAAGGGGTATCAGGCCGACATCGACTTCCAGAACACCTATACGGGACAGCTCTACGAAGAGCGCGGGCGCGGCTTCCTGGCGATGCGCGGGCAGAGCACGTGGATTGGGGCGGGCGCCCCGGCACGCGTGGTCGGCAGCCTGGGCGACGGCGACGTCCTGAAGGCCCACGTCAAGGTCAACGACTGGAACGTCTTCCACGTCATCGCGCGCGGCAACGTTCTCGTCCACGTCCTCAACGGTCAGGTCATGAGCGTGGCGATCGATGATGACCCGAAGGCGCGGGCGATGGAGGGGCTGATCGGCTTCCAGATGCACACCGGGCCGCCGATGAAGGTCGAGTTCAGGGACATCGTCCTCAAGACGTACTGAGCGCCTCTTTCAGCAGTGGCGCCCCAGCAGCGCGCCCGGGGCACGTCGGCTGCAATGCGGGTGCTATGCCGCCGCCTCGGTGGGCACGACCCACCCGCGAAAGACGAGCACGCCGGGATGGCACCTGAGGGCCTGCGCGAGCATCTTTGCGCGTTCCACGCCCAGCTTCACGCGATCGTTCTCGATGGCGGAGATCGTCGCCTGAGAGATGCCAGACCGCTGAGCGAGTTCGTTCTGGCTTTGCCCCTGCAACTCGCGGATGATTCGCACCGACTCGCCGACCGACACGTTCACGCGCTTGCGCGCCGCCCGATAGTTCTTCATGTCACGGCCTCCGGTAGTCTCCAACAGGGCGCGGACGGGCACACGTGCTCCGATGAACACGGGCGTCCCGGCCAGAAGTTCGGGATCGGCGTGTACGCCTGGGATTGGCTCGTCCATGGTGCCTCGCATCGAGAGGATGCGTCGAGCATACGCCAGACCACCTTCGGAGGAGCGCCGCGGAGTACGCTCAGGCGGTGAAAGTCCTCGTCCTTCGTGACGAGCATGCAGGCATGATCCTGGGCCATCTGCCACACGACCTGATCGCCGGCACCTTGGCCGCCGAGCAACCGAACGTGGAGAGAGCCGGGGAATAGATCAGCCAGGAGCGGGACCAGCTCTTCCGACAGCTGTTCGTCGAAGAGCAGCCGCATGGGTCAGGCGGCTGGAACGCCGAGCGTCCGGCGCTCTCGTTCAGCCGCGTAGGCGAGGCACGCGCGGATGTCGTCGCGGCTCAGGTGCGGAAAATCGCTCAGAATCTGATCCTCCGACATTCCGGCCGCCAGATAACCCAGCACGTCGCCCACGGTCATGCGCGTGCCCCGGACGCACGGCTTGCCGAACCGAACGTTCGGGTCGATCGTGATGCGTTCGAGTGCAGTCATGGCTCAAGTCTACGGCAGGTCCCAGCAACCTTGCACGGCCATTCGTCTTCGGGGAGATCGGCCCAGGTATTGGGCCAGTCTCGATGGTCACCGGCCGCACGATGCACGCAAGCTGACCCGCTCTGGTTGGGCCTGTACATCGTCGTCGTGCTGAGGTCGCGATGACCGATCAGTTCCTGAATCGTCCGGCTCGAGCTGCTCGTCTCAGAGCCTTCGCACCGGTCGAACGCATGCGGGGGACGACCTGGGACAGCCTGCCTCTCGTGGTGCAGGAGCGCGCGCAGCTGACCCGCGAGCCCCGAGCCCCTGCCCGCGACGCCTCACCGGCGGGGGAGCGCGACCACTGCGGCCCACGCCGACAGGATCAGCAGACCGAGCGTTTCGCGCCGCTCTTCGATGCCGGCGGCGTACATGCCCCAATCGCCGACAAGGTCGGCCAGCGGGGGCAGCCGGGGCGAGGACCAGGCCACGGCAAGGGCCCACGCAAGGGCCACCAGGGCCAGGGTGACGGCCGCCGGTCGCCTCCACGAGGGATAGCCGCCGGTCGCCGCCACGGCCGTCAGCCCGGCTGCGACGAGGTAGATCGCAACCCACGCCCACGGGTCGGGGTCGTTCAGCTGAAGCACCGCGCTGAACACGAACAATGCCGCCATCAGCCCATGCAGCCACCGCATGGCGATATGATGAGGGCCTTTGCAGGGCTAATCAATGGCAGGAGCCGCCATGTTCGACCGTCAACGGCTGCGTCTGATGACGCGCG
>CAYMAG010000034.1:0-8500 GCA_964388335.1 uncultured Vicinamibacteraceae bacterium
CCTTCCTTTTCTCCTGTTGTATGCTCCGCGCGTGCGGGTGGCCATCGACATCAGGAAGGTGCACGACTTCGGCATTGGCACGTACGTGCGCAACGTCGTGCGTGAACTCGCGCGCCAGGACCAGGCAAACGAATACCTGCTCATCAGCCAGCCGGCAGACCGTGAACTCGCGGCGCAGGCAGGGCCGAATTTCCGTGCCGTGGTGGATCGCAGCGGCAACTATTCGCTGCGTGAACAGCTGAGCATTCCTCTGCTGCTCGCCCGGGAGCGCGTCGACGTCTTCCATGCCCCACACTACGTGCTGCCCCCGCTCGTGCGCTGCCCGTCCGTCGTGACCATTCACGACTGCATCCACCTCATGTTTCCGCAGTACCTGCCCAATCGGCTCGCGTCCACCTACGCCCGGGCCTTGATGTGGAACGCGACGCATCGGGCGTCGCACGTCCTGACGGTGTCGGAGGCCTCGAAACGCGACATCCTGCGCTACTTCCGCGTTCCGGCCGACCGCATCACGGTCGTGCCCAACGCGCTGGACGAACGGTTCGGCAACGTGCCGGACGAACTGGACCTGCATCGCGCCCGTGAGCGGTATCAGCTGCACGACGCCTTCGTGCTGTACGTGGGCAACATCAAGCCGCACAAGAACGTGGAGCGGCTGATTGAAGCGTTCGCCCTGGTACGGACCGGACCGCTGGCGCACGTGAAGCTGCTCATCATCGGCGACGAGATCAGCAGATACCCCACGCTTCGCCGCACCGTGCACCGCCTCAAGCTGCACAAGCACGTGCGTTTTCTCGGGTTCGTCGACGATCGCACCCTGGCGTCGCTCTACCGGCTCGCCACCGTCTTCGCGTTTCCCTCGCTGTACGAGGGGTTCGGACTTCCGCCCCTCGAAGCCATGGCGAGCGGAACGCCCGTGGTCACGTCGAACGTGTCGTCACTGCCGGAAGTGGTCGGCGATGCGGCAATCCTGGTGGAGCCGAACGACGTCAGCGCCATCGCCCACGGCCTGCGGAAGGTGCTGCTCGACGAGTCGCTGCGCGCCGGCCTGCGCACGCGCGGCCTCGCCCGAGCCGCCGAGTTCTCGTGGGCCCGATCGGTGGCGACCATCCACCGCATCTACACCGAGGCGGCGGCCCGGGGCCGATGACCAGCGCCCGCGGCAGTCTGCCGTCCGGCCTCCGGGTGGCACTCGTCCACGACTGGCTCACCGGCATGCGCGGGGGCGAACGCGTCCTCGAGGCGCTCTGCCGGATGTTCCCCGGCGCCTCCATCTACACGCTCGTCCACGTCGCCGGTCGCGTCAGTTCCACCATCGAAGGCCATCCCATCCACACGTCGCCGCTGCAGCGCGTGCCGGGGATCGCGCGATGGTACCGACACCTGCTGCCGCTCTATCCGGCCGCGCTCTCCGCGCTTCGCCCGGCACCGGTCGACCTCGTCGTCTCGAGCAGCCACTGCGTCGCCAAGTCGGTGGTCGCGCCGCCAGGCGCCAGACACCTGTGCTACTGCCACACGCCGGTGCGCTACGCGTACGACCAGTTCGATGCCTACTTCGGCCGCGAGCGTGTGGGATGGCTCACGTCGGCCATCATGCGGCCCGCGATGGCCGCCTTCGCGCGATGGGACCGGCGCACCAGCGTGCGACCGGACCGCTATGTGGCGAATTCTCAACACGTTGCGCGGAGGATACGCGCGCACTATAATCGCAAGTCGGTCGTCGTCCATCCGCCGGTCGACACCACGTACTACGTGCCAGGTGGCGGCGACCGGCAGCGACGGGGTCTGGTCGTGTCCGCCCTCGTCCCTTACAAGCGGGTGGACGTGGCCGTTGCCGCCTGCCGGCAGGCCGGTCTGCCGTTGACGATTGTCGGTCAGGGCCCTGAGGAGGCCAGGTTGCGGGCGATCGCGGGGGCGGATGTCGAGTTCGCGGGGGCGCTGACCGACGAGGAGGTGCGGGCGCGCTACCGGTCGTCGATCGTGCTGCTCATGCCTGGCGAGGAAGACTTCGGGCTGGTACCGGTGGAAGCACAGGCGTGCGGCACCCCGGTCGTCGCACTCGGGCGAGGCGGCGCGACCGAGACGGTCGTGGACGGACGCACGGGGGTGTTGACGGGCGACGGCATCGAGGCCTTCGCCCACGGCATTCGGCGGGCACTCGAAACCGCGTGGTCCGCGGACGCCTGCAGGCAGCAGGCCGAGCGCTTTTCGACGGAACGGTTCGTCACGGAAATGACCGACGCAGTGAACGATCTGATGACGGCGACTCCCACGGAGGCCAGATGGTAAGGCGCTACAACCGCCTGCTGGCGGTGGCTCATCTCCTGGCGGACGCGTGCGCCGGCATGATTGCCTTCCTCGCTGCCTACTGGGTACGTTTCCACTCGGACCTCATCGGCGTGACGAAGGGGGTTCCGCCGTTCGAGCAGTACCTGTGGGTCACGCCGTTGCTCGGCCTGCTCGTGCCTCTGGCCTTCCACCTGCACGGCGTCTACCGTCTGCGTCGCGGGCGGTCGCGCATCGACGACTTCTTCGGCGTGCTGGTCGGCAGCGTGCTCGCGGTGGTGCTCGGCGTCGTGACCACGCTCTACGTCCAGACCTACTACGTGCCGGATGCGCTCAAGGACCGCGGCGTGTTCGAGGTCAGTCAGCTGGTCTGGGGCCTGTTTCTGATCTTCAACGTGACCCTCACGTTCACGGCGCGCGTCGCGGTCCGTGACTGGCTCGAGCGCCGCTGGAAGGCTGGCATCGGACTCAAGCGCGTGCTGGTGGCCGGCGCCGGAGACCTCGGACGGCTGGTCGTGGACAAGGTGCTCGAACATCGTGAACTCGGCCTGAAGCTCGTCGGGTTCGTGGACGACCGCGCCGACACGGGCGGGCACATCGGCTATCGCGGGCTGCCCCTGCTCGGCACGCTGGACGAGACGCCAGAGATTCTGCAACGCGAGAAGATCGACCACCTCTACGTCGCGCTGCCGCTCGACGAGCACGTGAAGATGCTCTCGCTGGTCGAGAACGCGAACCGCGAGATCGTCGACATCAAGGTCGTGCCCGATCTGCTCCAGATGATCTCGCTGCGCGCTCGCCTCGAAGATCTCGATGGCCTGCCGATCATCAACATCCACGACGTCCCGCTGCGCGGTCTCAATGCCCTGTTGAAGCGATCGATGGACGTCGTGCTGGCCGGCGTGAGCCTGCTGGTGCTCGCCCTCCCGATGGCGCTCATCGCCTTGACCCTGCGCATCACCTCACCAGGCGCCGCGCTGTTCCGGCAGGAGCGGATGGGGCTGGACGGCAAGCCGTTCCACGTCTGGAAGTTCCGGTCGATGTACGACGGCGCCGAGCGCAATTCCGGGCCGGTGTGGGCCGTCGAGGACGACCCGCGGTGCACGCCGCTCGGACGCTTCCTGCGCCGTTCGAACCTGGATGAACTTCCGCAACTGTGGAACGTGCTCAAGGGCGACATGTCGCTGGTCGGCCCGCGGCCGGAGCGGCCCTTCTTCGTCGATCAATTCAAGCAGCGCATTCCGCAATACATGCTGCGCCACAAGGTCCGTGCCGGCCTCACGGGCTGGGCGCAGGTCAACGGCTGGCGCGGTAACACGTCCATCGAGAAGCGCATCGAGTACGACCTCTACTACATCGAGAACTGGTCGATCATGCTCGACGTGAAAATCATGTGGCTGACGCTCGTGAAGGGCTTCTTCCACCGTCACGCGTACTAGGCCCCACCTGCTCATGCCCGCACCTCGTGTCGTCATCACCGGCGCGGCCGGCTTCATCGGCTCGCACCTCGCTGAGACCCTGCTCGACCGCGGATTCTCCGTCGTCGGCGTCGACAACCTGCTCACCGGCTCCACGGCGAACATCGCGCACCTCGCCAACCGCGATTTCACGTTCATCAAGCACGACGTCACCAACTACATCTTCATCGAGGGACCGGTCGACTACGTGCTGCACTGGGCCAGTCCCGCAAGCCCGATCGACTATCTCGAACTGCCGATTCCGACGCTCAAGGTCGGCGCGCTGGGCACGCACAAGGCGCTCGGCCTGGCGAAGGAGAAGCGTGCGCGCTTCGTGCTCGCGTCCACGTCGGAGGTGTACGGCGATCCGCTGGAGCATCCGCAGAAGGAAACCTACTGGGGCAACGTGAATCCCGTCGGTCCGCGTGGCGTCTACGACGAGGCGAAGCGCTTCGCCGAGGCCATGACCATGGGGTACCACCGTTACCATGGCCTCGACACGAAGATCGTCCGCATCTTCAACACGTACGGGCCCCGCATGCGGGTACGCGATGGCCGCGCCGTCCCGGCCTTCATGAGCCAGGCCCTCAAGGGCGAGGACGTGACGATCTTCGGCGACGGCTCGCAGACGCGCAGCTTCTGCTACATCACCGACCTGGTCGACGGCGTGATCCGGCTGATGCAGTCCGAGCTGAACGACCCGGTCAACATCGGCAACCCGCACGAGTTGACGATCAAGGAGATCGCCGAGACGATCATCCGGATGACGGGCGCATCGAGCCGTCTCGTCTACCAGCCCCTGCCGACCGACGACCCGAAGGTCCGGCAGCCTGACATCACGCGTGCGAAGACGCTGCTCGGCTGGGAGCCGAAGGTGTCGCTCGAAGACGGGCTCGCGAAAACGCTCGAGTACTTCAGGACCAAGGTCTCGCCAGCTACCTGAACGCGACGCGTCGAAGGTAGTCGGCCGCGCTCGCGAGCGTGATGGCGAGCGAGGCGTAGATGAACACCGACGGCACGACCGAGGGCACCGCCAGATAGTTGTAGCCGAGCGTGACGACCCCGGTCGCGATGAACGTGGCCGTCGCAACCTTTCCCAGCCAGGAGGGGTGAAACGTTCGTCGTCCCACCGCCAGGTTGACCACCGCGACGGTCACGACAATGACGATGTCTCTGCTGATGACGAGCACCGTGAGCCACAGCGGCAACCGGTGCGTGAGGTGGTCGAGCGGCAGCGTCATGACGACGAACATCGTCAGCAGCAGGAGTTTGTCGGCCGCCGGGTCGAGCCATGCGCCAAGCGTGGTCTTCTGGCCGGACCGCCGTGCGATGAACCCGTCGAACAAGTCCGTCAGACCTGCGAGCGCGAAGACGATCAGCGCGGCGCCGACGTGGCCATACACCAGCAGGATGGCGAAGACGGGAATCATCGCCATCCGCAACAGCGTGAGCTGGTTGGCCAGGGTCAGGACGTCCGGCATGGGGCGACGCCTCGGCCTCAGGGCCTCGTGCGGCCGCCGGCATCGAGGCCGGCCTGCTCTATCACCTGTGCGAGCCGCCGCACCGCCGCCACGCCCTCTGCCCCCGTGAGCGGCCGTCTCGCGCCGAACACCTGTCCCTCGACGGGTGCAAGCACGCCGCTGGCCACCGTCCGCGATATGGGCACGTAGAGCACGTTCCCCGACCGCACGTCGGAGAAGGCCAGCCTCGCGCCCTGCCACACACGGGCGGCGGCTGGCGCCTGGCTGGCGACTCTGGCGAGGACGCGATCGACCGTCACGGCGAAGTCGCCCCGCGTCACCACGGCATTGGGCTGGAACGTGTGGTTCGCATACTCGTCCAGCACCCCGGCGCGGGTGACCTGCAGGATGGCGTCCTGTGCCCAATGCCGGCGCGCGTCGGTCAGCAGTACTGGAGGACGTTGTGGCGCCAGCAGCGCTGGCACGTGATGCGCGAGCAGCGCCGCGAGGTCGCCGCGGGTCAACGACGGGCGCTCGGGAATGGCCTTGAAGTCGGCCGACAGGGCGGCGTCGGCCAGGCTGGCTTCGAGGCTGCCGATGAGGGCGTCGACCTCCGGAAGCGTCGGATCGAGGCGCCGCGCCCGGCGCAGGTCGTCGAGCGCGCCATCCACGTCGTCCCGGCTCGCCTTCACCCGTCCGCGGATGGCGTACGCTTCGGCATCGTCGGCGTCCAGTTCGATCGCGCGCGTCGCGCGCACCACGGCCTCGTCATCGTCTCCGAGCGCGTGGGCCACCCGAGCCAGATCGCGATGCAGGAAGCCGCTTTCGGGCGAGGCTTCCAGGGCGCGCTCGAACGCCTCACGAGCCTCCGCGAAATCACCACTGGCCACGGCGCGCTGTCCACGGGCCACGTCGCTCTGTACGGCGCGCAGTCGCAGCACCTGGGTGCGGCGCACGGCAACCGGCTGATCCGGTGCCACTTCGAGCACGCGGCGGTAGGCGGCGAACGCCTCTCCCTCGCGACCGAGTTCGAGCAGGGCCTCCGCCCGACCGACCAGGGCCGCCGTGTAGTCTCCCCGCCGTGCCAGTGCCCGGTCGAACCACTCCAATGCTCCGTCGCCATCGTCCAGCGCGAGACGCGCGAACCCGATCGCAGCCTGCGACGGGTAGAACGCGGGCGTCCGTTGGAGCACCGCACGCAGCGTGCGTTCCGCCCCGCGGGGGTCGCCCGTCTGCAACTGCTTCCAGGCCCGATCGTGTCCGTCGGCGGCCCGGCGCACCTGAGCCAAGTCCGGCGGCACGTCCGGCAACGGGTAGTCGGGGTAGCGCTCGTGGCCGGGGACGAGGACGGGTGCCGGCGTGGGCCGGGAGCAGCCGGCGAGCCCAACGAGCGCGACGATGGCCAGCAACCCGAACGACCTGAACCAGTGACTCGACCGACGACCGCACGCCGTCATAGGGCGTGCCCCTCGAGCAATCGCCGCACCAGGCGACGAGGCACGTCCGCCTCGATGCTCACCTGGTCGCCATCGGCGTCGTGACTGACGACGTGCGCCACCTGGTACAGGCGGGCTATCGCATCGCGGTCGTCCTCGACGCTCTGATCGAAACGCAGCGTCAACCGTCGCGTGTCGAGTTGGACCGCGGACGCCACCCGCGCGCGCAGACCGTCGATCCCTTCACCGGTCGCCGCCGAGATGCGCAGTGCCTGCGGGTACGCCATCTGCAGACGCGCGCGCTCCGACGGGTCGAGCCGGTCCACCTTGTTGAACACCAGCAGACTCGGCACGCCGTCAGCCTCCACTTCGTGGAGAACGCTGGCGACGGCGCGCATCTGCTCCTCGTGGTCGTCGCGTGAGGCATCGACCACGTGCAGCAGGAGGTCGGCGTCCGCCACCTCCTCGAGCGTGGCTCGGAAGGCCGCGACGAGGGCGTGGGGCAGCCGATCGATGAAACCGACCGTGTCCGAGAGGCGCGCTGCCTGCCTGTTGGGCAGGCGCAACTCGCGCGTGAGGGGATCGAGCGTGACGAACAGCGCGTCGGACGCGACGGCGGAATCGTGCGTCAGTCGATTGAACAGGGTCGTCTTGCCGGCGTTGGTGTAGCCGACGAGTGCCACGGCCGGAATGTCGAGCCGGCGGCGGCGATCGCGCGTACGGGCACGTCGGCGCCCCACGTCCAGCAGGTCGTCGGTAAGGCTCTTGATCCGTTGCCGAATGCGCCGGCGGTCGGTTTCGAGCTTCGTCTCGCCCGGGCCCCTCGTGCCGATGCCGCCGCCCAGACGCGACAGCGCACTGGACGCTCCCACGAGGCGCGGCAGCAGGTACTTCAACTGCGCCAGTTCGACCTGGAGCTTCCCCTCGCGCGTCCGTGCGCGCCGCGCGAAGATGTCGAGGATGAGCTGAGTACGGTCGATGACCCTGCGCTCGAGAATCCGCTCGATATTGCGCAGTTGGGCGGGCGTGAGTTCGTTGTCGAAGATGACGAGGTCGATGTCGGCCTCGTCGCAGGCCAGCCGCAGGGTCTCGAGCTTGCCGGAACCGACGAAGGTGGCGGGGTCTGGACGGTCGCGCTCCTGCACGAATCGCAGTGCGGGCTCGGCCTCGGCGGCCTCGGTCAGTCCTGCCAGCTCATCCAGCGCCTCGTCAGCCGACTCGCGCCGGACCGTCCCGGTGGCGAGTCCAACGAGAGCCGCGCGCTCGCGGGCGCCGGCGCGCTCTGTCTCGCCGTCGCGTACATTCACCGGGTCGAGTGTAGCACGTGCTCCCAGGGTACGGCGCCCTCGCGCAGCAGGCGCAGATCCGCGCCGCGAACGTCCACGATCGTAGACGGGATCGTGGCGCGCGCCGGCCCGCCATCGAGGACGAGCGCGACGTCGTCGCCGAGTGTCGAACAGGCGTCGGCCGTCATGGCGGGAGGCTGTCCCGTGCGGTTCGCGCTGGTGGATGTGAGGGGGCCGCCGGCACGCCGCGCGAGGTCGCACGCGAGGTCGTGGGCCGGAACACGGACCGCCACGGAGCCGTCCGGCGCGACGACACCGGGCGCCAGCGACTGATGGACGTCGAGCACCAGGGTCAGCGGTCCCGGCCACCAGCGCGACGCCAGTTCCCGCACGCGCGGGGGCAGGCTGCCGGCGAGCCATTCCACCTGGGCGATGTCGGCGGCAATCAGGGGCAGGGTCTTGTCCGGGAGCCGCTGCTTGATGCGCAGCACCGCGGCCACGGCGGTCTCGCTGGTGGCGAGCGCGCCAAGCGCATAGAACGTGTCGGTCGGATAGGCGATGACGCGTCCCTCCCG
>CAYMAG010000034.1:8600-41609 GCA_964388335.1 uncultured Vicinamibacteraceae bacterium
GCGCGCCAAGCGCATAGAACGTGTCGGTCGGATAGGCGATGACGCGTCCCTCCCGTAGCAGCGCCGCCGCGTGCGCCACGCTGGGGTCAGGTCTGGATGTGCACATGGTTGGGGTCGGGTTCGAGAATGCTCGCGCGAGGTGTCACGTCACGCCTCCCGGTCCGCCGCGACGCGCAGCACGTCGGATCCAGTGTCGCGGCAGGCGTCCTTTCGTCACACGTCCTCCACGGCCGGAGCCCCGCGCGCCTGGGCCGGCGTCTGCATCAGGTGCGACACCATCACGCCGAGGACGCCCAGCACCATCACGCCGACGATGAAGACGCTGCGCAGGCTGATGCGCGCCAGCACCCCACTCAGCATCGGACTCAGCGACAGGCCCACCAGCGAGGCGCTGGACAGCAGACCGAAGCCGGACGACCGCGAGCGCTCGGGAAGAACGGCGCCGGCCGCCGCGAAGGCGGACGTCATGCCGACGCCGATCGCGAGCCCGAACACGCCGGTCGACACCATGAGGATCGCGACGCGCGCGCCCAGCACGAACGGCAGCAGCGCACAGGCGCCGGTGACCGCCACCGCACGCAGCAGGGTCCGCGGCGAGTAGCTGCCCAGCAGGCGCTGCGTCGTGAGGTTCCCGATGGCCCCCGTTGCCGCGCCCACCGACAGCAGGACGCCGGCATAGAGGGCGATGCGATGCTCGGCCACGCCCGCATCAGCCAGGTACAGCGGCAGCACGGGCGCGAAACTGCGGTCCACGAGCTGCAGGGCGAAGATGGCGCCCATGAGCAGCACGAGGTGCTGCAGCCCGAAGACGCTGCGAAACGTCAGTGAATGCTTCCGCGTACCGGCGCGGGGCACGTCGCCAGGCGCTGTCGCCTCGGGGCTCCGGAGAGGTTCGTGGTACCAGAACCACACGAGTACCAGCGCCATCGCGTAGAACGCCGCCGAGACGAAGAACGTCCGTTGAATGCCGATGGTATAGGCGAGCGCCCCGCCCACCACCGGCCCGACGGCCGGCCCGAGACGCTGGGCCGTCTGTACGGTGCCGATCGCCGCCGCCATCCGATCGCGCGGGGCCGAGTTGGCCGCCATCGCCACGGCGAGCGCACCGTACCCTGCGAACAACCCCTGCACGACACGCAGGGCGACGACGTGCCACGGCTCCGTGACGAGACCCATCAGGATCATCGTGAACACGAAGGCCACGAGGGATCGGATGACCAGCAGCTTGTTGCCATACCGGTCCGCGAGGCGCCCCCAGAACGGCGCGAGCAGCGCGGTCATGCCAGGGGTGACGCCGAGGCTCACTCCCGACCACAGGGCGATGTCGGCGGGACTGGTCATCCCGAGCGACGCGAAGTAGAGCGGAAGAAAGGGCATCGCGAGCGTGAAGCCCGCGAAGCCGATGAAGCAGGCGGACGCGATCGCGAAGAGGTTGCGCGTCAGGCTAGACCTCGACGGACTCCGCGTCGTACGGGGGCAGCGTACAGCGCGTCGGCCGGTCCTCGCGATAGCCCAGCAGGTAGTCGGCCTGCATCAGCGTGTGAATCTCGCGCGTGCCCTCGTAGATGACCGCGCCCTTGCAGTTGCGGTAGAAGCGACCCACCGGGTACTCGTCCGAGTAGCCGTTCGCACCATGAATCTGCACGGCATCGGCGGCGGCCCGCTCGGACGCCACGGTGGACATCCACTTGGCGAGACTCGTCTCGCGCGTGTTGCGCCGACCCTCGTTCTTGAGCCACCCCGACCGCATCCACAGCAGGCGCGACGTCTGATAGTCGGCCTCCATCCGCGCGAGCATCTCCTTGACGAGCTGATGCTCGCCGATCTCGACGCCGAACGTCCGTCGCTCGCGGGCATACTTCACGCTTGCATCGCGGCACGCTCGAATCAGCCCCGTGGCGCCTGCCGCGACAGTGTATCGGCCCTGATCGAGCGCGAACATCGCAATCTTGAAGCCTTCGCCCTCCCGCCCGAGCAGGTTCGCGGCCGGCACCTCGACGTCGTCCATCTTGAAGAAACCCGTGTTGCCCGCGAGGATGCCCCACTTGTGCGTCAGCGTGCCGCTCGAGAACCCCTTGAACCCCCGCTCGACGATGAACGCGCTCAGGCCGGACGTGTCACGCGCCTTCTTCTTGTCGAGGTCGGTCCACGCGACGACCAGGAAGTGGTCCGCGACGTCAGCCAGCGAGATCCACATCTTCTCGCCGTTCAACACGTAAGAGTCACCTTGCCTGATGGCGACCGACTGGATGCCGCGCGCGTCGCTGCCGGCCGAAGGCTCGGTCAGGCCGAACGTGGCAATCTTCCGCCCCTGCGCCTGCGGCACCAGATACCGTTGCTTCTGGTCGTCGGTACCCCAGGCCAGGAGCGACAGGCTGTTCAGTCCCACGTGCACGGACAGGATGACGCGTAATGACGTGTCGACGTATTCGAGCTCTTCGCTGGCCAGGCCAAGGGCGAGATAGTCCATGCCCGCGCCGCCACAGGCGACGGGCACCGAGATGCCGAGCAGGCCAAGGCCGGCCATCTGCGGCAGGATGTCGGGATCGAACCGGTGGGCCCGGTCCAGTTCACCGATACGCGGCGCGATCTCCCGGGCAGCCCACTCACGAACCGTCTGCTCGAGCAGCAGCTGTTCGTCGTTGAAATCGAAACTCATCATGTCGGTTCACGCCTCGACGCCTGGGAATTCGTCGCACGGGCCGTCGTGCTGCCGGACGAGGGCGCCGAGCCGGCACACGCCGGACTCCGATGCTAGCACGCAGACCCGCACGCTAGCGCCCGAGACGCACGGCCGTTCCGATGCGTGCCTCGAGCAGGGCCTGCGCCGATCCGTTGACCACCGCCACCTCGAGAAATCCGCTGCTGCCGGGCAGCAGGCAGACGTCGCCCGCGGTCCGTTCCGCGTACGTGCGGACGATGGGGAGCTGGCGTCCGGCACACGTGCCCCAGTGGTAGCGGCCTGCCTGCACCCGGTCGGATGGAATCGTGGTGATCAGGTTGCCGAAGTGGTCCACGCATGCCACGTGCCCGGTGAGGAGCCCGTCGGCTTCGTGCAACGGTGGTACCGGCAGGAAGGCGAGATCGCGTACGGCATCACCGACGTCCTCCAGCCGACCGCCGGCCGCGAGATGCGCCGCGATCGGCGCGAAACGATCACGCCCCTCGAACGTCGCGCCGTGGCCCCGGTGCCAGAACGATGAGCGCGTCAGCGACACGGCACGCCACGTCAGGGCGCGCGAGAGCACGTGGCTCAGCAATCCGTTGTCGGGCGCCACGTAGAAGCGACCGTCGGCAGCGGCGGCGATGCCACGACGCGCCGTGCCGACACCGGGGTCCACGACGGCGAGGACAACGCAGCCGTCAGGCAGGTCGGGCGCGCACGAGGCGGTGATCCAGGCCGCGCGCGCGACGTCCTGAGGCGGCACGAGGTGGGTGATGTCGATGAGCCGCGCCTGCGGGCAGCGCCTCAACACGGCGCCCTTCATCGAGGCGACGTAGTGGTCCTGCAGCCCGAAGTCGGTCAGCAGCGCCACCAGGGGATACCGAGTGGTCATGTGCGGGGTTCAGGAGGAGAGGCGCGCTTGCGCAACAGCACTTCACGCGTGCGGTTCAGCATCAGCACGGAATCGGTGACCGTCAGCCCGGGGAAGAGCCGTTCGATGTCGCGATTCTGAAAGACCGTACGTCGGCCGCGTTTCGCCGGATACGTGCGGTACTGCAGGTGTCCCACGTCCAGGATGATGTACTTGGTGTGACTGGCCGTCGCATCGAGCTGCGTCTGGAACACTGCTGCCAGCACCCCGCCGGGGCGCAGACGAGCGACGAGTTCGCGGCCCAGCAGCTGCGCCGAGGCCTTGTCGAGATAATCGAAGACGTCCCAGCACAGGATGGCGTCGTACGTGTCGGTGATGCTGGCGAACCTGGCGGTGAGGAACGCCGGCAGTGCGTCATCCGTGTCGGCCGCCGCGACGCGGTCGAGGTCGGCATACAAGTCGGCGAGCTGCAGCCGACACCCGAGCGTCTCGCCGAAGAACGCGACATTGGCTCCGACGACCGGCCCGAGGTCGAGAATGGACGAATTCGGCCGCCCGGTCAGTGCGCTGACGAGCTTGCCGAGGACCCGTGTGGGCACCGGGGGGCCTGCATCCCGTCCGCCTTCGGCGCGGCTGGCCTCCTGGCCACGCACCCAGCCGAACAGCCGGGAGGTCAGCGAACGGTCGGCGCTGTGGTCGTCGCTCACGCGTGAGATCGCCCCGTGGAATGCCGCAGGCGACAGGGCGTCCTCGCCCTGCCGCCGTCCACGTCCGGGTGCCGGGTGTTCAGGCCTTGGCTGCGACAGGTGCCGCGGGTTTGGCCTCGGGGCGGGCGGAGCCTGCGCCACGATTCATGTCGATGGCGCCTCTGAAGTGCGCTCCCTCGGCAATGGCCACCTTGGGCGACGTGAGGTCGCCGTCCACTGACCCATTGTCGCGGATGTCGACCTTCTCGGACGCCGTGACGTTGCCCGTCACCTCACCCAGCACGATCACCGTCTTGGCGAACACTTCCGCCTTGATCTTGCCGTTGGTGCCGATCGTCAGGACGTTGTCCCTGAGCTCGATCTTGCCTTCGACCTGTCCCTCGATGGTCAGATCCTCACTGCCGCTCAGTTCGCCCTTGATGACGACCGATTTCCCGATGTTGCCCATGCTGATTGCGCCTCTTTCTGGAACACCCGCGGAGCGGGGCACGGCAGGCTGCTCGACGACAGGCGCCGGAGCCTGAGCAGAAGTCTGTGGCGTTGTCGGCGTCACGGGAGGCACAGCCGTCCGCGGCGCGTCATCGCGTTTCCACATGATTGAGTTCTCCAGGGTGGGTCTGCAGGGTGGCGACGACCCGAATGCGGCGCCAGTATATGGAAAGGGCCCAACCCTGTCTACCTCTTTGCGTTGCTGAGGTTTAGACCGGTGGTACGATCACCGGACGGCCCGCGATGGAACGCATCTACCTCGACTACAACGCCACGACACCGATGGACCCGGACGTGCTCGACGCCGTGACGGGCGCCATGCGCCACGAGTTCGGCAACGCGTCGAGCGTACATGCCTTCGGGCAGCAGGCCAAGGCACGTCTCGACGAGGCACGCGAGCAGGTCGCGGCCCTCATCGGCGCGCGCCCCGGCGAGGTCGTCTTCACCAGCGGCGGCACCGAGTCGGACAATCTCGCAGTGCGGGGCGTCGCCGAGTTCGCCGCGCCGTCGGGACGGCGGCACCTCGTGGCATCCGCCATCGAGCACGAGGCGATCCTCGCGACGCTGCGTCAGCTCGAGAAGCGCGGCTGGTCGGTGACCCTGGTGGCGCCCGATGGACAGGGCGTCGTCGATCCGGACGAGGTGGACGCCGCGTGCACCGAGGCGACCGCGCTCGTTTCGATCATGCTCGCGAACAACGAAGTGGGCACATTGCAGCCGGTTGTGGAGATCGCACGAAGAGTTCGTGCGCGCGGCATCACCATGCACACCGACGCGGTGCAGGCCGTCGGCCGTGTGCCGGTGGACGTGACGGCTCTCGGCGTAGACCTGCTGAGCCTCTCGGGCCACAAGTGCTACGGCCCGAAGGGCGTCGGCGCGCTCTGGATGCGTCGCGGCGTCCGCCTGCTCGCGACGGCCACCGGAGGTCGGCAGGAGCGCAACCGGCGGGCCGGCACCGAGAACGTGCCAGCCATCATCGGCCTCGGTGTGGCTGCGGCCGTATCGTCCGCCTGTCTGGCAGACGAGGCCACGCGCATCGGGGCCCTGCGCGACCGGCTGGAACAGGGCGTGATCTCCCTCGTGGACCGCACGGCGGTCAACGGCGCCGGGGCCGCACGCGTTCCCAACACCACGAACCTCGGCTTCGAGGGGATCGAAGCCGAATCGCTGCTGATTGCGCTCGACCTCGAAGGCATCGCGGTCTCGACCGGGTCGGCTTGCTCGTCGGGCACGCTCGAGCCGTCGCACGTCCTCAAGGCGATGGGCCTCCCCCTGCACCGCACGCAGAACGCCCTCCGGATCAGCCTCGGTCGACAGACGACCGACGCGCACGTAGACCGGCTGCTGGAGGTGTTGCCGCCGGCGGTCGCCCGGTTGCGGACGGTCACCGACCGTCGTCCCGCCGGGACGTCCACCGGCGCGGTGATGACCTCGCCTGCGGGCTGAGCGACCATGCGCATCGCCGTGGCCATGTCGGGAGGCGTCGATTCATCCGTCGCCGCTGCGCTGCTCGCGGCCGAGGGGCACGATGTCGTCGGGCTGTCGATGCAGTTGTACGACCAGAGGGACGGCGAGGCCGGCTTCGGGTCGTGCTGCACGCTCGACGACCTGAACGACGCCCGGCGCGTCGCCCACCGTCTGGGCATTCCCCACTACATCGTCAACTTCGAGTCCCACTTCCACGCACAGGTCGTCACCAACTTCATCGGCGAGTACACGGCGGGACGCACGCCAATCCCGTGCACGCGTTGCAACAGCGAGGTGAAGTTCGCCACGCTGCTCGACCGCGTACACGGGTTCGATGCCACCGTGCTGGCGACCGGGCACTACGTGCGCGTGGACGATGACGGCTCAGGACGTCGCGTGCTGCGCCGCGGGCTCGATGCGTCGAAAGACCAGTCGTACTTCCTCTTCTCGCTGACGCAGGAACAACTCGCAGCCGCCGTCTTCCCCGTGGGAGGGCTGCACAAGGCAGACGTTCGTGCGTACGCCGAGCAGGTGGGCCTGCCGGTGGCGCACAAGCCCGACAGCCACGAGATCTGCTTCGTGCCCGACCACGACCACGCCACCTTCATCGACAAGGCCGTGGACGGCGCCGGGCCGAAGCCCGGCCGCATCGTCGACCTGGACGGCGAGCCCGTGGGCCGACACGATGGCATCCACCACTTCACGGTGGGCCAGCGGAAGGGACTGCGGCTGTCCGTTGGGATTCCCCTCTACGTGGTGGGGATCGACGCCTCGAGGGACACGGTCGTCGTGGGCCCGCGTGAGGCCCTGCAGCGACGAGAGTGCAGCGTGTCGGACGTCAACTGGATGTGCGGAACGACCCCGGGCGGCCCCGTCACCGCGGACGTGCAGATTCGCCACCGCCACCCCGCCGCGCGCGCGACCGTCGTGCCGCAGGGTGCGCGTCGGGTGTCGGTGACGTTCGAGCATCCGCAGTACGCCATCACGCCCGGGCAGGCTGCCGTGTTCTACGACGGCGACGTCGTCCTCGGCGGCGGCTGGATCGACGACGTCCCGTCAGGACGCTGACACGTCGCCGGTGGCCACGGCAGCCGCGTGCGCCGCTTCCGACACGTCCGCGGCCGACACGTGGTGGCCGTGCTCGAGCCAGCGCTCGGCATCGATCGCCGCCATGCAGCCCGAACCAGCCGCCGTGATGGCCTGGCGATAGACATGGTCCTGGACGTCGCCGGCCGCGAACACCCCTTCGACGTTCGTGCGCGTCCCCTGCGTCAGCAGGTAGCCGTTGGCGTCCATGTCGAGCTGGCCGGCGAACAGGGACGTGTTGGGCGTGTGACCGATGGCCACGAACACGCCGTCGACCTCGATTTCCGACAGAACGCCGGTGCGCAGGTGGCGCAGGCGCAGGGCCCGCACTTCGTTGCGTTCGTTGCCGAGGATCTCGTCCACGGCGGTGTCCCACACGAACGAGATCTTCGGGTTGGCGAAGGCCTTCTCCTGCATCACCTTGGAGGCGCGCAGTTCGTCGCGGCGGTGGATG
The DNA here is from genome assembly GCA_964388335.1 of uncultured Vicinamibacteraceae bacterium. GTDB lineage: Bacteria > Acidobacteriota > Vicinamibacteria > Vicinamibacterales > Vicinamibacteraceae > JAEZDP01. The sequence continues at coordinate 16,340 of CAYMAG010000034.1, forward strand.
ACGGTGACGTGGGAGGCCAGTTTCGACAGGTAGATGGCCTCTTCCATGGCGGTGTCTCCGCCACCGACGACCGCGATGGGCCTCGTACGGAAGAAGAAGCCATCACACGTCGCGCAGGTGCTCACGCCACGCCCCATCATCGCCATCTCGGACGGGAGGTCGAGCAGTTTCGCCGACGCGCCGGTCGCGACGATCAGCGCCTTCGCACGAATCGTCCCGCCGCCGTCGAGGTGGAGCGTGAACGGCCGGGCGTCGAGTTCGACACGCGTAATCAGACCTGAACGGATGTCTGTGCCGAAGCGTTCGGCCTGGGCACGCATGTCGGTCATCAGGTCTGGTCCCATCACGCCATCGCGGAAGCCCGGCCAGTTCTCGACCATCGTGGTGATGGTGAGTTGACCTCCCGGCTGCAGACCTTCGACGAGCAGAGGCGACAGGCCCGCGCGCGCGTTGTAGAGCGCGGCCGTGAGGCCGGCCGGGCCCGACCCGATGATGACGACGTTCCGAACTTCAGGAGCCATGCGGCGTAGTCCTCGTGCGCAAAAAGGACGCCCACCCCCGTCAGGGCACGGGCGTCCCACTGCGATGCTGCCCGGACCGGCGGCCCGGAGCACTGCGATCAGACGTGACGTTCGAGCATGCGCTTCAGGTCGTCCTTCGACCGCACGCCGACGGCCTGATCGACCAGTTGGCCGTCCTTGAACACGAGCAGCGCCGGAATGCTCCGGATGCCATACGTGCCGGGCACCGAGGGGTTCTCGTCGACGTTGAGCTTGGCAATCACGGCCTTGTCCTGCAGTTCATCCGCGAGCGCGTCCACCGTCGGCGCGAGCATGCGGCAGGGGCCGCACCACTCGGCCCAGAAATCCACCAGCACCGGCTGTGACGTGCCGCCGATGACGGTGGTGAAGTTCGCGTCGGTCAGTTCCTGTACGAGAGCGGAAGCCATGATGTCCTTTCAGTGAGCCAATGAGACTGCGCGGCGACGCGCCGCTTTGCCGAGGGCCTGCTCGTAGGCCTCGACGTACGCGCGTGCCGAAACGTGCCACGAAAAATCGCGGGACATGCCCGCCTGCTGCAGCGCCAGCCATCGGGCGGGCTCCTCGCGAAGAACCGTCAGCGCGCGACGAAGGGTGGCCACCAGTGCGGCCCCCGTGGAGTCCTCGAAGACGAAGCCGTTGCCGCCGTCCTGCGTCCGGTCGGCGTCCTCGACGGTGTCGGCGAGCCCTCCGGTCGCCCGGACCACCGGCACCGTGCCATACCGCAGGCTGTACATCTGATTGAGCCCGCACGGCTCGTGGTGGGACGGCATCATGAAGAGGTCCGCTCCCGCCTCGATGAGGTGCGACAGCGACTCGTCGAAGCCGATGCGCACGGCCACACGTTCAGGATACCGCCTCGCGAGCGACTGCCACATCTCCTCGTACCATGGTTCGCCCTCGCCCATGACGACGAACGTCGCCTCCAACGACGGCAGATCCTCCGCCACGGCAGCGATGAGATCGAGCCCCTTCTGATCGACCATTCGCGACACCATGGCGATGACCGGCCGTGAGGCCGTCGGGTCGTCGGGCAGACCGAACGTCTCGAGCAGGCGTCGGCGGGCCGCCAGCTTCCCTGCGAGATCGGACGCGTCGTACCCCGCCGGCAGAAACGGGTCCGTCGCCGGATTCCAGACATCGACATCGATGCCGTTCTGGATGCCGTGCAGGTCGTCCCGACGAGACCGGATGACACCGTCGAATCCGAACGCCGTCTCGGCGGCCTGCAACTCCTGGGCGTACCGTCGGCTGACGGTCGTGACGATGTCGCTGAAGGCTATGCCGCCCTTGAGGAAGCTGACGTGCAGCCAGTACTCGAGTCCCTCCGTCGTGAAGAGATCCCAGCCGAGGCCCAACTGCGGCAGCCAGGCAGCCGAGAACAGGCCCTGGTATGCCGCATTGTGGACGGTGAACACGGTGGCCGCCCCTCCAAGCACCTCGTCGTCCTGATACCGCGTGCGAAGGTACACGGGCACCAGGCCAGCCGGCCAGTCGTGGGCGTGGACGATGTCCACGGGTGCACCCTGCCGGCGGGCGAACTCGAGCGCGGCGAGGCTCAGAAACGCGAAACGCCGCGGGTTGTCCTCGTAGTCGTGGCTGCCCACCCCGTAGACTCCGTCCCGATCGAAGAAGGCCGGATGGTCGATGAGGACGACGCGGAGCCCCGGGGCTCCCGCACCTTCGTACGCCGTGGCGTCGTAACGGTGTCCGCCCATGTCGACGTCGAATCGATCCAGGGGGACGTCGTTCACCTGCGCGCCGCGGTAACGCGGCAGGACGAGCGTGACGTCGTGGCCGAGCGCCGCCAGGGCACGCGGGAGGGCCGCCGCCACGTCCGCCAGGCCGCCGGTCTTGCCGTACGGAACGGCCTCGCTGGCCACCATGAGCACGCGCAGCCGCGAAGGTCCGGCTGCCGTCACGGTCGCAGGCTGCTTGGCCGATCGTGCCGATTTCGCGGTGGGCCGCGCCTTCGGTTTCGCGGCCGGAGCGGTACCGGCAGGTCGAGCCGCGGCGTCAGGCGTTGTCCGCGACCGGGCGCTCGTCCCCTTCGTCCTCGTCGTGCCCGACGGCTTGCGTGCCTTCGGGGTGGCGGCTGGGTCGGGCGGCGTGGGCGCTGGATCGGCGCTCACCTCGGATTGCGCTGCAGGGCGCTGGCGCCTGACGCGTGGTGCCTTGGCCGGTGCCGGCGTGGGTATGAGTTCGGGCGAAGGAGAGGGCGTGGGCTGTCGTGGAATGCGTGGATTCTTGGCCATGAATGCGGTGGCTGCGGGCGCGACATGCGCGCGTAGTCACCCAACCAGTGTAACGCACCCCCACCGGGCGCCCGGCCACCGGGGCGCGACGCTATTCCTGCTGGTCCTGGGACGTCTGCGTGGCAATCAGGCGTGGCGCCTGGCTCGCGACCCAGTTGAACAGATGGCGGGTTTCCCAGAAACGCGCCGGGTTCGAGCTTGCACCGAGCACCACGACCGCCACCTGCTCTCCTGCCGGCAGTCGCACGAGCGTCGCGAGGCAGTATCCGGCCTTGCTGATGAACCCCGTCTTCCCACCGCGAACGTCCACTTCGGTGCCGACCAGCTTGTTCGTGTTGGTGAGCGTCACGCCGCGCCGCGCGGCCGGCACGAACTGGTATTCCTTCGTTCGCATGATCGATGCGACGCGCTCATCGCCCGACGCAAACGAGATCAGGCGTGCCATGTCGAACGCAGACGAGACGTTGCCGGCGTGAAGGCCTGACGAGTCCATGTAGCGCGTCGAGGACAAGCCAAGTTCCTCGGCCTTCTGATTCATCCGCTCGATGAAGCCGACGGGGCCGTACGGCGAGTTGCGCGCCAGCACGCGCGCTGCGGCGTTGTCCGAACCGATGAGCAGCAGATGCAGCAGCTCCCGCACGGACACGCGGTCACCCGCTCGCAGATACGTCACCGACGCCCGGAGCGTATCCTCCCGCCGAACCGTTACCTGACGGTCGAAATCGACTTCGTTCTCCAGGAACGCGACGGCCGTCATCACCTTCGTGATGCTCGCGATGGACCGCTGCGACTGGGCATTGCTCTCGTAGAGCACCTCGTGTGTGGCCGGGTTGTAGATGATCGCCGCGCCCGCACGGACGTCCGGCACCAATTCACCATTGGCGGCCTGCTTGTACTTCGGCGTCTCGAGATCCCTGAGCTGCCGCTCGTAGGCCTGGCGTTTGGCGCGGGCCAGCGCGAGACGACGCTGCTGGGCCTGGGCGGCGGAGTACCGCGTGGTCCCTTTCGCGGGCGCCTTCTTCGCCGTTTGCGTGCTCGGCGTCGCCTTCTTCGCTGCGGTGGGAGAGGTCTGACCAGCAGACACCGGCAGTGCAGCCACAGCCACGAACGTGGCCGTCACGAACGTGAGGACGAGGCGGGCACTCAATGCGGCGGAACTACGCATCCGGGAACATCCTTGGAAGATCGGGGCCGTCTGCACGAGGTATCGGCAGTCTAGCAGACTTCCTTTACGACACAAGCACTTGCCTCGCCCTCCTGCGACTTCCATGCCGACGTCATGGTTGAGCCAGCGCGATCGCCAGCAGCACGGCGCGCCGGGTGCCGTCGGCGGATCCGGTCGAGTCGAACTCCTCCTCGAGGGAGTGGGCACCACGTCCGCGGCCGCCGCCGCCGATGGTGATCGCGGGAACGCCGAGCGACATCGGCGTGTTCGCGTCCGTGGACGAGGTGCCCAGGTCTCCCTGGAAACCAAGGGCACGGTTGACCGACAAGGCCGCGACGACAATGTCGGAGGTGTCGGGCGTTCGGCCAGCCGGACGGTTTCCGACCAGCTTCGTCTCGACGCTGACAGTGGTGGTGGTCGACCAGCGCCCGTTCTCGGTGGAGACCGCAGCAGCCACTGCGCTCTTGAGCTGCCGGTCGAGGTCGGCCAGCGCGTCCGCGCTCTCCGACCGCAGGTCCACCTCCATCCAACTCTCGAAGGCAATCGCGTTCACCGATGTGCCACCACCCACACGGCCGACGTTGAACGTCGTCCGGGGACGCGCGGGCACCCGGAAGTCGCCAATCGCGGCGATCGCCCGGCCCATGGCGTGCACGGGATTGGCCATGCCAAATGCTCCGTAACTGTGTCCACCTGGCCCGGTGAACGCGACTCTGTAGCGCAGGCTGCCGACCCCTCCGTTGACGATGCCGAGACCTGTGCCGTCGATGGAGACGAAGCGATCGATTTGGCCGGCGAGACTGGTGTCGAACAGGTGCTTGACGCCACGGAGGTCACCGAGGCCCTCCTCGCCAACGGTCCCGACGAACGTAATCGTGCCTGGCGTTTCGACGCCGTGCTCTCGCAGCGCACGCGCCACACCCAGCACCACGGCCAGACCGCGACAGTCGTCGCCGATGCCAGGGCCCAGCAAACGCGTCCCCTCCCTGGTGACGGCGACGTTCGTGCCCTCGGGAAACACGGTGTCGAGGTGCGCACTGATGACGACGTTGGGTCGCGCCATCCGACCCGGGCGTACGCCTATCACGTTGCCTTCGCCATCGATCCGCACCTGGGTCAGACCCACGCCTTCGAGGGCCCGGCGGAAGGCCTGTGCCCGCCGCGCCTCGCCGAAGGGTGGCGCGGGAACCTCGCACAGGGCCACCTGCTGGTCGATGACCCACGGCTCGAGCGCCGCCGACGCCGCGACGGCGCGTTGCACGGCCTGGTCGGCAAGGAGGCGGGCGCCCACCTCGGCAGCGTTGGACTGAGGGTGCGCGGCCGCTGCTGTCAGCCACACGACACCGGACGCCCCGAGCACCCACATCCGCTTGTTCACGACGATGCCTTTCGAACTCGTTGGGTCACGCTGCCTTGACCATCGCTCCGGATTTCCGGTGCCGCAGTGACGAGATTCCGGACAACGGTTTCGGCACCGATCCGGCCTCCGACGACATCACGCCGACAACACGCCGGCATCTTACACAGTTCAGCTGCGCATCGCGACTGCGTCGCCGGCGTCGGGCACCACCGAGACGCTGGCAGACGGCACGATACATGCACGGCTGCAGTGGTGAGACCACTGAAGAGGACAGCGGTATCTGGAGGCGACCAGGGAGGGCGTGATGAGCATGGTGCGATTGCTGGCGTTCGAGACGCTGGACTGCGGCTGTGTGGCCGGCCACTATCGGGAAGGCGGCTCCCCGCGGACCGTGACCTATATCGAGGAGAAGGCAACGATCTGCGCCGTCCCATCACACCGCCGCAACCACGCCGTACAGATGCGGCCACCGGCGGCTGGTGGGGCGCCTGGTGGGGCGCCGGCCTCCAGGCAGCCGTGATAGCCTGCGGCGGCACGCGCTGGAACTCATGGACCTTCGACAACTCGAGATCATCCGCGCCATCGTCGAGACTGGCTCCTTCACGGCCGCGGGGAAGAAACTCGACGTGTCGCAGTCGGCCATCAGCCGCCAGGTGCTCATGCTCGAAGAGGAACTGAACGAGGCCGTGTTCCTCAGGGTGGGGCGTCGCATCCGGATTACGCCGGCAGGCGAGGCGCTCCTGCAGTTGAGCCACCGTGTCTTCCTCGACATGCGCGACACCGTGGCGCGCATCACCGATGCCCAGGCGTCGCTCATCGGGCCGGTTCGATTGGCCGGGGGCATGACCGTCTGCCTCTACGTCTTCCCTGCCCTGTTGCGCGACTTCCGGAAGCACCACCCGGACGCGGACCTCAAGATCATCGCCGGAGCCACGGACAAGTGCCTCGCGGGACTGCGTTCAGGCCAGGCCGACGCCGCGCTGCTGACGCTGCCCATCAGCGACGCCGACCTCGTGACGGTGCCAGCCCTGCAGGAGGAACTGCTGCTGGTCACGGCCCCCGGGCATCCCCTCACCCGCAAGTCGCGCATCACCCCCGCCGACCTGCGCAATCAGGCGTTCGTGCTCTTCGAGACGGGCTCCAACACCCGCCGTGTCGTCAACGAGTTCTTCGTGCGCCATGAGATTGGCCCGCAGGTCGTCACCGAAACGGAGAACGTCGAGATCATCAAGGCCCTCGTCCGGGCCGGACTGGGAATCTCCATCGTCTCGTACCAGGCCGTGGCACGCGAGGTCGCCTCCGGGCAGTTCTTCTGCGCACGGATCGACGACCGCCCGCTGATTCGAGAGACGGGCTGGGTCTACATGCGGGCCAATCGCGTGCCTCGCGCCGTTCAGGAAGTGCTGGCCTCCTTCGAACGCATCAAGCCGCGCCTGCGCGCTGCGCCACCCCCGGGGCGCGCTCCCGTCGCTCCCGGCTCGCCGCCTTTGTCATAGCGGTCGCATAGCGACATACGCATATCCGCAACACGCTATAATTCCGGAGGTTCATGCCTCTGACCCTTGCACTTCTCGGATTCGGTACCGTCGGCCGCGCCGTCGCGCAACTCGTCACCGAGCGCACCGACGGCCTGCTCTCGCTGACCCACGTCTACAACCGCGGCATCGAGCGGAAGCGGGTCGATTGGGTCGGGCCGGACGTCACCTGGACGGACGACATCGAGGAGGTATTTCGAGCGAAGGCGGACGTCATCGTCGAAGTCATGGGCGGCCTCGAGCCTGCAGGCAGCTGGGTCGCCCGTGCGCTGGACGGCGGACGCGCCGTCGTGACGGCGAACAAGCAACTGATGGCCACCGCAGGCCCGTGCCTGAGCGCACAGGCTGCGGCACGCCGCGTGGATCTGCTCTTCGAGGCGGCCGTCGGTGGAGGTATCCCGGTCGTCCGCGGCCTGCGCGAAGGCATCGCCGGCGACACGTTGACGGGCGTCTCCGGCATCCTCAACGGCACCTGTAACTACATCCTGACGCGCATGGAGTCGGCCGGCCTCGACTTCGACACGGCGCTCGCCGAGGCCCAGGCCCAGGGTTTCGCGGAGGCCGACCCCACCGACGATCTCGATGGCCACGACGCACGCGCGAAACTGTGCATTCTGGCGCGTGTCGGGCTCGGACGAACGCTGACGCCGGAACGCGTGCCGTGCGCCTCGATTCGCGGCCTCAGCGACAACGACTTCGTCTACGCGCGGCGCCTCGACGCCACGATTCGGCAGGTGTCCCGCGTGACGCTCGGCGATGACGCGGTCGAAGCCCGTGTGGGACCGGCGCTGGTGTCGCTGACGTCTCCGCTCGCCCGCGTGCTGGGCAGCCAGAACCTGATCGTCGCCGAGGGGCGTTACGGACGCGAGACCGTGTTCGGCGGCTATGGCGCGGGCGGCTATCCGACGGCCGTCGCGATCGTCTCGGACCTGCTCGCCATCGCCCGGCGTGGGGGCTCGCCCCCGCCGGTGTGGCCCGAAACGCTCGACGCCACGGCGATCGCCGTGCGGGAGGCGCCGTATTACCTGCGCCTCGTCGTCCGAGACCGTCCCGGCATCATTGCCAGCCTCGCCAGCATCTTCTCGGCGCATGCCATCAACATCGACGCCGTCCTGCAGGAACCGGCGAGCAACAAGAGTGCCCTGCCGTTCGTCGTGACACTCGAGCGCTGTCCGACGGACGCGATGCAACGCGCCCTCGACGACATCGAGACGCTGGACTTCCACGTCCAGCCGCCGCTCTGCCTGCCTGTGCTGTCATGACCACGACCGGGCGTCCCCTCGCGTCGATCGTGGTGCCAGCGTCGACGTCGAACCTCGGCGCGGGGTTCGACGCGCTGGGACTCGCGCTGGACCTGACGCTGGTCATCGACGTGTTGGCGGTCGTCGATGACGGCCAGGGGGAAGTCCGCTGCACGTTCACCGGGGCGCCACCGCACGGCGAGAACCTCATCGCAGCGGGGTTTGCCGCCATCGCGCGCGCCGTCGGTGCCTCCGCCCCTCCAAGCCTCGACGTCCGCGTCACGTGCGATATCCCTCCCGGGGCAGGACTCGGGAGCAGCGCCGCGGCGCTCGTCGCGGGTGCGCGGCTGGCCGGACTGGTGATGGCGGGTGTCGACAGCCAGCGGATGCTCGATGTCGCCACCGCCATCGAAGGCCATCCCGACAACGTGGCCGCATCGCTGAACGGCGGACTGACGGCCAGCCTCGCCGAGTCGGACGGCACGGTGCGCACCGTGTCAGTGCCCTGGCCGGTCGCGCTCAAGATTGTGGTCGCGACGCCTGAGATGCCGCTGGCAACACGCACGGCGCGCGCCGTCCTCCCGGCGAGCATCTCCCGCGCGGACGCGGTCTTCAACCTGCAGCGCGTCAGCGTGCTGCTCGGCGCGTTGTCGACGGGGCGTTACGAGCTGCTGCGAGCGGCGTTCGCCGACAGATTGCACCAGCCCCATCGCCTCACCCTCGTGCCGGGACTGGACGCCGCCCTGCAGATGCAGGCCGACGGCCTGCTCGGCGTGTTCCTGTCGGGGGCGGGACCGTCGGTCGCCGCCGTCGTGCACCACGACGCGGTGCCGACGATCGCTGCACTGCGTGCCATTTACTCGCGTCTCGACCTGCCGACGGTCGTTCGCGTCCTCGATGTCCACCAACCGACAGCGGGGGTGCTCGCGTCCGCGCCCTCCTGAACGAAAAGAGCCTGAACGACATGCCCACACTCACCGGACTCCGCTGCCACGTCTGCCACACGGCCTTCCCCGCCGAAGCGCTGTACGTCTGCGACCAGTGTTTCGGTCCACTGGAGCCGGTCTACGACCTCGATCGCGTCCGCGCCACGCTCACGCGCGAGGCCGTCGCCGCCCGTCCGCGCAACATCTGGCGCTTCCGTGAGCTGTTGCCGATCACGGGCGAACCGCGGACGGGGTTCTCGTCGGGCTGCACGCCATTGGTCCGGGCCACACAACTGGCGCGACGCCTGGGCGTGAGCGAGCTGTACATCAAGGATGACGGCGTGAACCACCCGACGCTGTCCTACAAGGATCGCGTCGTCTCGGTGGCCGCCACGCGGGCGGTGGAGCTTGGTTTCACGACATTCGGCTGCGCGTCCACAGGCAATCTGGGCAACAGCGTGGCTGCTCACGCGGCCCGCCTGGGCCTCGAGTGCTACGTGTTCATTCCCGACGACCTCGAGCCGAACAAGGTGCTCGGCTCGGCGGTCTACCACCCGCACCTGCTGGGCATCCGTGGCAACTACGACGATGTGAACCGTCTGTGCACGCAGGTCGCCGACCGTCACGGGTGGGGCCTTGCGAACATCAACCTCCGAACGTACTACGCGGAGGGCGCCAAGACTCTGGGTTTCGAGATCGTGGAGCAGCTCGGCTGGCGCTTCCCCGGACACGTCGTGTCACCTGTGGCCGGCGGTACGCTGCTGCCGCGGATCTTCAAGGGCTTCGCCGAACTGCGCGACGTCGGGCTCGTCGAGGGCGACCTGCCGAAGATGTACGGCGCGCAGGCCACGGGCTGCGCCCCGGTCGTGCGGGCGCTCCACGACGGCGCAGAGTATCCCGACCCGGTGAAACCCGACACGATTGCGAAGTCGATCGCCATCGGCAATCCCGCGGACGGGTTCCACGTGCTGCAAGTGCTGCGCGAGTCGGGCGGCTGGGGCGAATCGGTGACCGACGAGGAGATTCTCGACGGCATTCAGCTGCTCGCCGAGACCGAGGGCATCTTCACCGAGCCCGCGGGGGGCACGACACTGGCCGTCACGAAGAAGCTCATCGAGCAGGGGCGCATTCCGCGTGACGAACCGATCGTGATCTGCATCACGGGGAACGGCTACAAGACCGCCGAACTCATGCTCGACCGGACCGCCCGACCGATTCCCCTGAGCCGGTCGATTGCCGACTTCGATGCCTTCCTGGCCGAACAGCGAGCGTCCGCGGCGGCCCCTGCACGCGCATGAGCCGCTTTCAGCGATCGCAGCTGCTCGTCCAGAAGTACGGCGGCAGCAGTGTCGCCACGCCCGATCACCTCCTCAGGATCGCCGAGCGCATCGCCGAGTGCCGCAAGGAGCACGCCCACATGGTCGTGGCGGTTTCGGCCATGGGCAAGACGACCGACCAGTTGATCGCGCTGGCCAGCCAGGTGTCGAAGCGTCCCGTCGGGCGCGAGATGGACCAGTTGCTGGCCTGCGGTGAAACGATCGCGGTGTCGCTGCTCGGACTCGCCCTGCAGGATCGCGGGGTGCCGGCCATCTCCCTCACGGCGGCCCAGTGCGGCATCCGGACCGATGGCTCGTTCAACCGCGCGCGGATCGCCGACGTCGACACCGGTCGCCTGATTCATGAACTCGAGAGCGGCCGGGTGGTCATCGTGGCCGGGTTTCAGGGCGTGACGCCCGAACATGAGATCACGACCCTCGGCCGCGGCGGCGGCGACATCACCGGCGCCGCGCTGGCGGCGGCGCTGCAGGCACCGGTCTGCGAGATCTGCACCGACGTGGACGGTGTGTACTCAGCAGACCCCAACCTGGTGCCAGGCGCACGGCTCGTGCGCGAGATGAGCTACGAAGAGGCGATCGAACTGGCGGCCAGCGGCGCGAAGGTGCTGCACCCGCGCGCGGCGGAGATCTGCCTGCAGTACGACGTGCCGATACATGTCCGCTCGAGCTTTCATCATCGCCCGGGCACCTGGATTCGCGGAGGACGCTTCACCATGGAACAGGCCGCAGTCGTTGGCATCACCTCGGACAGGAAGATCGCCAAGGTCACCCTGCTCGACGTGCACGATCAGCCTGGCGTCGCCGCCAGCATCTTCCGCGACCTCGCGCGCGACGATGTCAACGTGCGCCTCATCATTCAGGCCGCCGCCACGCACGATCGCAATCGCATCACGTTCGTCACCGAAGCCGACCAGGTCGATCTCGTGCGGGCGCTCGAGTCGACCTGGAAACGGCGCGGCACCGTTGGTGACGTCCTCATCGACACGCAGGTGGCGAAGATCGCGATCGTCGGGTCGCGCATTGCATCGACACCGGGCCTGGCTGCACGGATGTTCAGCGCGCTTGCGCGCAATCAGGTCAACATCGACTGCATCAGCACCTCCGAGATGAAGGTGTCGTGCGTCATCGCGGCCGCCGATCTCGATCAGGCGGTTCGCGCGGTGCACGCCGAGTTCTTCGGAAACGCCTCGGGCACGCGTGTGCGGAAGGCATCGGCGCCGGCGGCCACCAGGAAGGCAGCCGTCGTGAAGACCAAGGTGGGTGTGAAGAAGCCCGCGTCCAGGCGCAAGGCCACGCCGGCCCGCTGACCGGCGCGGGCGCGGCGCGGCTCAGGGCTTGGTGCTCTCGAGCTCGGCCGGCGATCGAAGCGAGTAGCCCTTGCGCGCCCAGACGTTGACGTTGTCCCGCTGGACCTTCACCTGGATCGCGCGGTGCCTTCTGGTCGGATCGGGATTGCTCGAGTAGTAGCCGAGCACGTAGTAGTCACTGGTCTCCGCGTCGATCCGCTTCAGGGCCCGTTCGAAGTCGTTCTGGTTGACGATGGCCGTCCCGCCCGTCTCTTCCGCCAGCACGCGCAGGCTGTCCTGAGACTTCCGCAGGTAGTTGTTCCATTCCATCATGTCGACCTGCTCGTCGATGTCGGCGCCACCGACCAGTCCCCGCGGGTCGATCGTGTACATCGTCACGTTCGCGCGGTTGGCTGCCCGCGTCAGGTCGGCGAGTTCCCGCGCGAGGTCTGCGTCGGCGAACTGCTGGCCCTGTCGCCCCATCTGCGCGAGCGTGTCAGCCCCTTGCACGCCGGCACCGTAGCCATAGAGCTGCGCCTGCGCCTGCAACCGTCCCTGAGGGAACGGATCGAAGTCGTATCCGTTGCTCACGTAGATGAACGCCTTGCGACGGTTCTGGATCTTTTCCAGCTGACGCATCAGGTCGAACGCCGTGCTGAAGGCGACGTGGGCGCGATACCGGACCTCCGACGGGCCCTGCGATCCCTGGGAGCCTTCGAGGATGTCATTGGGCTTCAGGCCGCTGCCGCTGATCTTCTTGATCGCTTCGTCGAGCCGCCTGCGGTCGTAGGTCGGATCGATGGCCAGCGACGAGGGTCCGGTCGAGACGATGCTGAACATGTCGCCGTCGTGAATCAGCGTCGTCGCCACCTTCTTGAACAGGTCGCGGATGCGCGGCGTGTTGCGGAAGTCCAGGTGCAGGTCATCGACGTACAGCACGAAGATACGCCCCGCGGCGTCGTTGACCGGACGGGGTGGCGGCAGCACCATTCCCTCTTCCACCGGAGCCGGCGGCGGAGCCGCCAGGTTGAAGTACCGCCCTCCATGAACGAGCGTCAACGACGCCACCTGCTGTTCGACGCCGTCTTCCATCACCGTGAAGTCGTCCTTCGTCAGATCGGCGACGAACTGGCCGTTGGAATCGCGGGGAATCGCGTCGGTGGTGACGAGGTTCGTGAGTGTCCTGAAGTCCGGCCCGCGCTGATCGTCTGCCGCGGGCATCTGGGCGTCGGCAGGCGGTTGAGGCGGCTGCTGCGCCATCACTGTCGCCATCGCGGCGACAATCATTGGGGGAATCGTGCCGATGGCCGCCAGTCGCACGCGGCGGGCGACGGAGGACGCGTAACGGCAGACGGCGGGCGACTGACCGGGGTCCATGCGTCGTGAAGTCATGACTCGATTATAGGGTCGACCGGTTGGGGTGTCTCACTCGAATCGCCCGATCGCCGCGGCCGGCGGCGGCGGCGCCGCGCTCTCGGTGCCGGCGGCTCCGCAGCATTTGACGCCTCATCCGCTGTCACGGTCGGCACGAGCGTCGACGCGGCGGGTGCACCGGTGACGACCGCGGGCTCGTCGACCGGCCGCTGCGACGGGGCCGGTGCTGCGACGGGCGCCGTCACGACCGGGCCGGGAGCACCGCTCCGCACGCTCTCGCGCTGGCTCGACTTCGACGGACGCCCAGCCCCGCGCCATGCCTCACGGCGGGCCTCGGGCGTCAGCACGGCTGCTGCCTGTTGCCTGGCGGCCTCCACGGCCTCCACCAGTTCCGGCCAGTTGAAGACGATGTCCGGGTGTATCCGCTCGAGTTCACGCTGACGCGAACGGTCGAGCGCCTCGCGGCCGACGCGCATGCCAGGAGGGGCGGTCCAGAAGTACAGCACGCGAGCGCCCCCCGACCGACGTCCATCAGGGCGGGTATCGATGAGGTACAACGTGTCGAGACCGCGCTTGTCGCGGGACAGTCGGACTATGGGCAACGCTCATCCACCGGGGTCACCGACGCTTCTGGGCACGCGCGGCTGGTTTCGGCCGCGCCTTCGAGGCCGGTGCCTTCTTGGTCGCCCCAGCCTTCACGGCCACTGAGGCCCGCGTCCTGTTTCGTGTCTCGGCAGGCCTGGCTGCTGGTTTGACCGCGGGCTTCGCCTTCGCCTTGGAGGAAGATTTGCGGGCGGCCTTTGCTGGCGCTTTCACCCGCGCTCTCGCGGGTGCGGCCGTCTTCGTCACGGGCGCTTTCCCGGTGGCCCTGGCCGTCGTCGTACGGGTTGCCGGCGCCGGCGCGGCCTTGGTCGCTCCCGCTCTCTTGACCGCCTTGACCGCGGATTTCTGCTTCGCCCGACCCGTGGACGTCGTAGCCGTGGCCGGCTTGGCGGCCGTCCTGGCGGCGGTCCCGGTCCCGACGGCCGTCTTCGCCGCAGCGGGCCTGGCCGCACCGGCTTTCGCTGCCTTGGCGGCCTGCGCAGCACTGAAAGCCGCTGCCGCCTTGTGGGCGGACGCCCGCGTGCTGACGGCCGCGACAGGTTTGGGAACGGCCTTGCGAACCGCCGCTCGTGGCTGGCGTTTCGGGGCCGTCTTCGCGACGGGCGGCGGTGGCTCGGCAGCCACTTCCTCGGCCGCGATCTCGGCCGCATGCTCCTGTGCGGCTCGGCGTTCGGCGCGGGCTTCCTCGAGGTCCATGTCGGGCTCGAGCTTCCCTGGGTTGGGCAACACCTGCGTGAAGCGGTATTGGTCACCGTAGGGCACGAACGCCCACACCTCGTTGGGCGATACCCGATGCTCCCGGCAGAGTCGCAGGGTGGCGTCGATGGCGACCGCTGGCACGTACAGGTGGAACTGCGCGCGCACTTTCGAGAACCGCACCCACTCATGCATGGCCTCGAGGCGGTTCACAGACTCGGCCGTCTCGACCTCGACAATGGCGTACGCCTTCTTGCCGCTGTCGGGCGTGCTCAGCACCAGATCGGGGAACTCAGCACGTCCGCCGGCTTTCACGGGCACGCGCTGGTCGTCGCCGACGTTGGCTTCGACTTCATAACGCCGTCTCAGCTTGAATTCGAGTTCGCGAATCACGCGGTCGTGCTCGAACTGTTCGCGAACGGGACGAATCAGAATCGCCACTCACAGCCTCCGCGGACCACGACGGCCCGGCGAGATCAGGGCAGAAGACGTAACGGAAACGCGAAATGCTAGCATGGATACGTAACCTGTTACCAGCAGGTTTCGCGCGTGTCGACATTGTGACACAGGCCGAACTGTTCTCCCAACCTGTTGATTCGGTGACGCTTACCACGAAGGGCCTCTGTGAACGATCGCTTCCTCCGAGCCTGCCGGCGCCAACCGGTCGATGCCACGCCTGTCTGGTTCATGCGTCAGGCGGGCCGCTACATGCCCGAGTATCGGGAATTGCGGACGCGCTACACGCTGCTCGAACTCTGTCGTGCGCCCGAACTGGCCATCCAGGTCACGCTGCAACCCGTCCAGCGCATCGAGGTGGACGCCGCCATCCTGTTCTCCGACCTCCTGCTGCCTCTCGAGCCGATGGGCCTGTCCTTCGAGTTCGTGAAGGGTGAAGGGCCATCGTTCCACGACCCCATCCGGTCGGCCGCGGATGTCGACCGCGTCCACGAGATCGACCCGGCGCAGGCCATGCGTCACGTCCTCGAGACCATCCAGGGGCTCAAGGAAGTGCTGACGGTGCCGCTCATCGGATTCGCCGGAGCGCCGTTCACGCTGGCGTCGTATGCCATCGAAGGCGGGCCCTCGAAAGACTTCGCGAAGACGAAGGCGATGATGTACACGGAGCCCGAGGCCTGGCATCGCCTCGCCGAGCGGCTGGCGGACATGGCCGGTACCTATCTTCGCGAGCAGATAGCGGCGGGCGTCGATGCCGTGCAGGTATTCGACTCGTGGGTCGGTCACCTCAGTCAGCGTGACTACCGCGAGTTCGCCCTGCCGCACACCAGGCGATTGTTCGCACATCTCGACGGTATCGACGTGCCTGCCATTCACTTCGGCGTCGGGACGTCGATGCTGCTGGGAGACATGGCCGAGGCCGGCGGGACGGTCCTCGGCGCGGACTGGCGCATGCCGCTCGATCGTGCCTGGGACGCGATAGGTCATGACCGCGCGATTCAAGGCAATCTGGACCCGACACTCCTGCTCGGGCCCGTCGGCCGGCTGAGATCGGGCGTCCAGGACGTGTTGCAGCGCGCCGGTGGGCGACCTGGCCACATCTTCAACCTCGGCCATGGCGTCCTGCCCATGACTCCGGTCGAATCGGTCCAGCGTGTCGCCCAGTGGGTGCACGGTCTCAGCCGGGTCGGCTGACCTCACGGCACGCATGACGAAGCCGCGGATCGTCATCGTCGGAGGCGGCATGGCCGGACTCGCCGCCGCCTGGGAGTGTCACCGACGGGGCCTGCCTGCCACCGTGCTCGAGGCGGACGCCCGCCCGGGCGGCGTCGTGGGAACCGTCCGGACGGGCGATCTGGTGCTCGACGGCGGCGCGGACGCATTCCTCGCGTCGAAGCCCGGAGCCATCTCCCTGGTCCGGGAACTGGGGCTGGAGCGTGAACTGGTCACCATGCTGCCGCCCCGCGGCGCGTTCATCCGCGCCGGTGGACGCTTCCATCCGCTGCCGGAGGGCGGCGCGTTCGGCGTGCCGGTGAACCCGCGGGCGTTTCTCTCGTCGCGCCTGTTGTCGTGGAGGGGCAAACTTCGCGTGGTCGCGGAGCCGTTCCTGCGCAAGGCCAGGTGGCCCGCCGGTTACGACGAGTCTGCGGCCGCGTTCTTCTACCGTCGCTTCGGGCGTGAGGTGGCCGAGCGCATCGCTCAACCACTGCTCGGCGGCATTCATGCCGGACGACTGGAGGACCTGTCGGCCCGGGCCGTGCTTCCCCAACTCGTGGCCACGGAGGCGATGGGCCGCAGCGTCTGGCTGACGCTCCGTCGGCAGGGCGCGGCTCCCCGCCCGGACGGCGTGTTTCGCAGCTTCACCACGGGGATGGGGCGACTGCCCGAGGTGCTGGCGGAGGCCCTTCCGCATGGGACGGTCCGTACCTCGATGCGGGTCGAACACGTCGAGGCCACCGGCAGCGGCTTCACGGTGCTTCCGGCCCGAGGCCAGCCTCTCGCGGCAGACATTCTCCTCGTGGCGGTTCCGGCGCCGTGCGCCGCGTGCCTGTTCGCCGAGGGGTGGGGCGACGCAGCCCGGCTGTGCGCCGGTGTGCCCTATGTCTCGAGCGCCACGGTACTGCTCGCCTATCCCACCGAGGCGTTCGCCCGTCCGCTCCGCGGCAGTGGCTACGTGATTGCAGACCGCGTCGCCGACGATCCAGTGATGGCCGTGACGTGGGTGACGGGCAAATGGCCCCATCGCGCGCCCGACGGCACGACGCTCATCCGGGTGTTCTTCGGCGGGGCCGGGCAGGAAGACGTGCTCAACGTGGACGACGCCATGCTGGCGGCGCACGCGCACCGCCACATGCAGCGGTGGTGGGCGGCCGGTGGCGCGCCGCGCCTGACGCGGACGTTCCGGTGGGTGCGCCGCAGCCCGCAGCACACCGTTGGCCACCTCGAGCGCATCGACCGCCTGCAGGCCGTGCTGGATGCCCGTGGGACGGTCGGCGTCGCCGGCAGCGGCTTCCGGGCGATCGGCATTCCAGACGTCGTGTCCGATGCGCGCGCAGAGATGGCTCGTCTCATCGGGCGCTGGCAACAGCGGTAACATGCCACGGTGATGACATGCGTCCAGTCCTGCCGTCCTCTCGGTTCACTCGCGCTCCTGCTGGCTCTGTGCTCGACAGGGTGCAACCTCTCGCCATCGGCCGCGCCGGCGCCCGCTGAGATCGCGTCCCCGGCCGCCCATCGTGGCACGCGCGCCGACGTGACGCCCGCAATCGCCGACGTGCTCGACGCGATCCGCGCGGCGGACGTTGGCCAGCTGGCGGTATCCGAGCCCGACGGCCGGTTCCTGCGCACGCTCGTGGTGGCCACGGGCACCAGGCGCGCGCTCGAGATCGGTGGCGCCAGCGGGTACAGCGCCATCTGGCTGGGGCTCGGCCTGCGCGAAACCGGGGGAACGCTGGTCACCATCGAGTACGACCCCGAGCGCGCGGAGGCGTTGCAGGCCAACATCGAAGCCGCCGGGCTGTCCGACGTCGTGACGGTCGTCGCCGGTGATGCGAAGCAGGAGATTCCGAACGTGGAGGGTACGTTCGATCTCGTGTTCATCGACGCGTGGAAGCCCGACTATCAGCAGTACTTCGACCTGACGTTCCCCCGCGTGACGCAGGGCGGCCTGATCCTGGCCCACAACGTCATCAACAAGGGCAGCGAGATGCCCGAGTTCCTCGAGACGATCCGCACGCATCCGGAGGTGCTCACCTCCATCGTGTCGGCCGGGGATGAGGGGATCTCGATCACCGTGAAGCGGTAGGACCAGCATGGCCAGCATCCACATCATCGGGGTGCCTCTCGACCTCGGCGGCGGACGACGCGGCGTTGACATGGGTCCGTCGGCCGTCAGGATTGCGGGGCTGCGCGAGCGTCTGCAGACCCTTGGCCATCGGGTGAGGGACCGGGGCGACATCCGCACGCCCACGCCCGAGACCCGTGACCCGGGCGACGAGAAGAAGCGGTTCGTCCACGAGATTCAGGGCGTCTGCGACCAGCTCTACCAGGATGTGCTCGATGCGCTGGGTGACGGCGCCGTGCCCCTCGTGCTGGGCGGTGACCACAGCGTCGCTGCGGGATCGGTGGCCGCCAGCGCCGCGTTCACACAGCGCAGCCAGCAGCCGCTCGGGCTGCTGTGGATTGACGCGCACGGCGACATGAACACGCCGGCCACCTCGCCCTCCGGCAACGTGCACGGCATGCCGCTGGCCGCGCTGCTCGGCGAGGACCCCCGCGAACTGGCGATGGTCGGCGGGTTCGCCCCGAAAGTGCTGGCGGCGCACACGGTGCTGATTGGCGTCCGCGACCTCGACCCGCGTGAACGCGATGAGGTGCGCGCGTCCGGCGTCCACGTCTTCACGATGAAGGACATCGACCGGCAGGGCGTCGCGCGCGTCATGGAGCAGGCGATCGCGGTCGCGTCGGCCGGCACCGCCGGGCTGCATGTGTCGTTCGACCTCGACGTCTGCGACCCGACGATCGCGCCTGGCGTCGGCACGCCCGTTCGCGGCGGACTCAACTACCGCGAAGCGCACATGGCGATGGAGATGATTGCCGACGCGCATCGCCTGCTGGCGCTCGATCTGGTCGAGGTCAACCCGGTGCTGGACCTGCAGAACGTGACAGCCGTGCTGGCGGCCGAACTGGCGGCGTCGGCGCTCGGACAAAAGATCTATTGACCCACGGCCTGGACCAGGTAGCCCCCGCCTCGCCGAGGCGCGGGTGGCCCGATCCGCCGACGCGCGGGCGACCCGATCCGCCGACGCGCGGGCGACCCGGTCCGTCGACGCGCGGGCGACCCGGTCCGTCGACGCGCGGGCGGCCAAGTCCGCCAGGCGGGGTGGCCCAGTCCGCCGAGGCACGGGTGGCCCAATCGCCGAGGCGCGGCTCCCCAACTCGCCGGGGCGCGGGCTGTGTATAGTGAAGAGTCGTGCGATTGTTCGTGCCCACTGACGGGCACGTCTGTCGTCGGACAACACCTGACAAAGGAGCATCGATGCGCAATCGACTGCTGACGTGGATGGGCGCGGCTGTGGCCGCGGGAGTGATGACGCTGGCGCCGATCACGGCGCTTGCACAGAAGGTGGTGTCGACCACGCCAGGCAAGGGCGGCAGTCCCCACGAGACCGTCGAGTACACCGTCGGCGCTTCCACCGTGACGCTCGTGTACGGTCGCCCGTACCTGAAGGGCCGTTCGCTCGACACGCTCGCGCCGAACGACAAGGTGTGGCGCACGGGCGCGGACGAGGCCACGACGCTGATCACCACCGGAGACCTGACGATCGGGTCGCTCGCGGTGCCGGCAGGCACCTACACGTTGTACACGCTGCCCTCGGCGTCCGGCTGGAAGCTCATCGTCAACAAGCAGACGAAGCAGTGGGGTACGGTGTATCAGGAGGGCCAGGATCTCGGCCGCGTCGACCTGATGTCGTCGAAGCTCGCGAGTCCGGCCGAACAGCTGACGATCGCCATCGTGGGGAAGGCCGGCGCGCAGAACCTCGAGATCCACTGGGCGGACATGCGCCAGTACGTGCCCATCAAGTAGAGCCCACGTAGAGCCGCGCGCCCCCTGGGCGCCACGGCCGTTCAACGGGAGCCGCCTGCGCTGCCATCAGCAGCCCGCGCGGCTCTCGTCGTGTCTGCTGTTGCGCCGGCCGTGCGGACGACAACACGAGAACCTGCGCGACCGCCAGGTACAGCTCCGGCGGAATCGCCGAACGGACGGTCCGGCGGACGCACGGAGGGCCAGCCACTGGATATGCAGGCAAATGGCGACGTGTACCGACTCGCACTATCATGGTTGGGCCAGAGGACGGCATTCACGAGCCCATGAACGCCACGCCACCCTCCCGTAGTCCCATGACCCGCCGCCGCGGTGCCCGTCGTGCGACGCGCGCACTCCCGGCCGTCGTGCCCGACTGGACGACGTGCGACCCCTCCAACCTCGACCATCCCTCGCTCTACATCAATCGCGAACTCAGCTGGCTCGAGTTCAACCAGCGGGTGCTGCGGCAGGCGCAGGAGGCCTACCATCCGCTGCTCGAACGCGTGAAGTTCCTGGGGATCGCCGCCACGAACCTCGACGAGTTCTTCATGGTGCGCATGGCGACGCTCCTCAAGAAGTACCGCGCCGGCATCGAGGACGTCAGTCCGGACGGCATGAACACCGAGGAGCAGCTCGCGGTGATTCGCGCGCGAGCGCTCGACATGCTGACGGCCATCACCGCCTGCTGGTCGACGGAGATTCGTCCGCGGCTTGCGAGCGAAGGCATTCATCTGCTCGAGCCGGGCGACTGCTCACCCGCGCTCAACGATCACCTGACGGAGTACTTCCACCACGAGATCCAGCCGGTGTTGACGCCGCTGGCCTTCGACCCGGGGCACCCGTTCCCGTACATCTCGAACCTGAGCAAGAACCTCGCCGTCGTGGTCCGCCACAACGGGCGGACCAAGTTCGCGCGCGTGAAGGTGCCCGACATGCTCGACCGGTTCATCCCGGTGCCCGAGGCCCTGTCGCCGCATCCCGGGATGAGCTTCGTCTTCCTCGAGGACGTCATCCGCGCCAATCTCCAGCAGTTGTTCCCGGGCACCGAATTGCAGGGCGCACACCTGTTCCGCGTCATCCGCGACACCGACATGGTGATCCAGGAGGACGAGGCCGACGACCTGCTCGAGACGGTGGACCGCAGCCTGAAGCAGTTGCGGTACGGCGCACTGTGCCTGCTGCAGGTCGAAGCCAGCATGCCGCGCCGGGTGCTGAACATCCTCGTCGAGAACTTCGAGATCGACGAAGACATCGTCGTCCGTACCGACGACCGGATGGACTATGGCGACTGGATTCAGCTGACGAAGCTGCACCGTCCCCACCTCAAGGATCCGCCGTTCTCGCCGCGCGTCGTGTGGCCAGACCCAGGCGAAGTGTTCGACGACCTGCGCGAAGAGGACGTGCTCGTGCACCATCCCTTCGACTCGTTCGCGTCGGTCGAGTCATTTCTGAAGACTGCCGTCGACGACCCGCAGGTCGTGGCCATCAAGATGACGCTCTACCGCATCGGCGCCAACTCGCCGCTGGTGGACATGCTCATCGGGGCGGCGGAACAGGGCAAGCAGATCGCCGTCCTCGTCGAATTGAAGGCGCGTTTCGACGAGCGCAACAACATCGCGTGGGCCAACCGGCTCGAGGCGGCCGGCATCCACGTGGTCTACGGGCTCGTCAACCTGAAGACGCACTGCAAGTTGTGCCTCGTCGTCCGCAAGGAGCCGACGGGCATCCGCCGGTACGCGCACGTCGGCACCGGCAACTACAACCGGCAGACGTCGCAGGTGTACACCGACCTCGGGCTGTTCACATCAGACCCGTCCATCATCGACGACATCTCGGAAGTGTTCAATTACCTGACGGGCTACTCGCACAAGCGGGCCTACGACCACCTGCTCGTCGCGCCGGTGTCGCTGCGTACGCAGATGAAGGCCCTGATCGATCGCGAGTGCGAGCACGCGGCCGCCGGACGGCCTGCGCGCCTGATCTTCAAGAACAACGCCATCGCCGACCCCGGCATGATCCGCACGCTCTACCGGGCGAGCCAGTGCGGCGTCGACATCGACCTCGTCGTGCGCGGCGTGTGCTGCCTGCGTCCCGGCATCGCCGGCATTTCGGACCGCATCCGGGTGACCTCGATCGTCGGCCGCTTCCTCGAGCACTCGCGGATCTACTACTTCGAGAACGGAGCCAACCCCGAGGTGTACATCGGGAGCGCCGACCTCATGGAGCGCAACCTCGATCGGCGGGTCGAAGTCATGTGCCCGGTCCATCAGGGCGACATCAGGGCGCACCTGCGCGACGTGGTGCTCGACGAACTGCTGCACGACACCGACCGGTCGATGTGGCTGCAGACCGATGGCCGGTACGTCGCGCCCGAGCGGCACGGCGATGTCTCTCCCCGGAACGCTCAGCAGCGTCTGCTCGAGTACTACACGACGCTGAGTTCGTCGGCGCTCGGGGAACCGGACCGTGCCTGAGATGTACCGCGGGGACGATGCCCTGCTGCAGCCGCCGGCCTACGACGTGCGAGCGACCGACGCCCCACGAAGCGAACTGCTCGACGCGGGCGCCGGTGCCTGGGCCGCGGCGATGACAGTCGAGTGGGGTCCCTCAGCCTACCGGACGGCCTTCCGCGCCCTCTGGCGGGACGATGCGCTGGTCGCCCGGTTCGACGTCCGCGACGAACGGCCCTGGCATACGATGCGGCACCGCGACGCGTGCCTGTGGGAAGAAGAGGTCGTCGAGATCTTTCTCGATCCGACGCGCTCGGGAACGGACTATGTCGAACTCGAGATCAACCCGGCGAATGTCGTCTGCGACCTGCACATCGTGCGACTCGCTCCCGAGCGGGACGTGCGGCTCGAGTGGAACTTCACGAGCCTCGACACGCTCGTGCGTCCGGCCGACGGCTCGGACGACTGGACGGCGATCGCCTGCATGCCCTTCGTCGACTTCGCCTCGCTGTCGCCCCGGGTAGCCGCGTGTCTGCCCGTCAAGGCGGGGGACGCCTGGCGCTTCAACGTCTTCCGCATCAAGCGGCCGAACGGTCCCGCCGATCCCGAACGCGGTGCGATCTACACGGCGTGGTCGGTGCCGGATGGCGTGAGTTTCCACGCGCCCGGAGCGTTTCGTCCGTTGCGGTTCATGGGCGCTTGAACGACGACCTTCCGGCTGCTGCCGGCGCATGAGCGCCGGCACCTCTGGCAGGCCGAGCGGACCGTCGACCATGTGGCGCACGGCTCGACCTGACAGGGGGCGACGTCCGTCGAGAGTCGCCCCCCAGAACCAGGCGCCAGCGCGCGTCCAATGACTGCCCGCGGCCAGTGCCCTTTCTACAGGATCTCCACCTGTCCCGACACGATCGAGCGGTTGGCGGCGAGTGCGAGGCGGAGCGCGGTGACGGCCTCTTCGCCGGTCGCGCGCTCGGGCGGCGTGCGCGAGGCGACACAGTCGAGCATGTACCCGCACTGCCGCTGCCAGCCGTCGCCCGCCGCGACGTCCACCTTCTGCCCGGGTCCGTCCTTCGGGAAGTAACGCAGCACGTTGGCGTCCTGGTCGACCTCGCCGAGGTTGCCGCCCTCGACGGTCTCGCCCGCGACGAAGGGGTACTCGAGCACGCCGCCGTCACCGAGCACCCGGATGCCGCTCGTGAAGGGATACGCATCCGGTTGGAGCTGCCCTCCCTCGACCAGCGCATTCCCGTGCTCACACGCCACGACGGCCACGACGTGCAGCGGCGCCTGCTCGGGACCACGCGTCACGGCGCGCGCATAAACGCTCGTGGGGGTCCCCATGAGTGCGGCGACCTGGTCGAAGTCGTGCACGAGGAGGTCGACCGTCGCACCGCCCGACGCGGCCGGGTCGAGCAGCCAATCGGCCCAGTCTGGCGTCTTCGACAGCCGCAGGGTCGTCATCGATGTGGGCGTGCCGATGGCCCCACTCTTCACGCGGGCGTGCAGCACTTCGTACTCCGGCCAGAAGCGCAGGACGAGGCCAACCAGCAGCAGCCGGCCACTCGCGTCGCGGGCGCGCAGAATCGACTCGGCGTCAGCGACGTCGAGCGCAATGGGTTTCTCGAGCAGCACGTCGCGCCCGGCCGCAAAGGCCTCTTCCGCCCATGGACGATGCTGCAGCGTCGGCAGGCAGATGTCCACGATCTGCACATCGTCGCGCGCAATCGCGGAGGCGAGGTCGGTTGTGGCGTCCGCACCGTATTCCGCGGCGATTGCTGCCGCCTTCTCCTGGTTCCGCGATGCCACGACACGAATGGCGGCACGGTCAGCGTGCGCCGCCCAGGCCGCCGCGTGCGTACGCGCCATGAACCCCGATCCCAGAATTGCCACGCCAGTCACTGGATACCCATGCCTTTCAGATGCGCGCGAGAGCGACACCCGGCCTTCGCTGCCGGAACGCCTCCCTCACGGCCGGCATCGAATCACGCGCGCCGTCGCGCTGTCAAACGTGGCAACGGACGACGTGGGCGGATACGATGCCACGGTTATGCTGGAGGCCACGGATGATTGACGTACGGGGACATCGGGCGCTGGTTACGGGCGGTACACAGGGCGTCGGACGCGCCATCGCCGTGGCGCTGGCCGAGGCGGGAGCCGACGTCGTGGTGCACGGATTGCGGCTGGACGAGGCTGCGCGCGACACGGCGGCACGTTGCGCGGCGGCCGGCGTCGAGGTGGCGATCGTGGACGGCGATCTGTCACTGCCGACGCCGGAAGCAGCCGTCAACCTGTTCGAGCGCGCGTCGACCGCGCTGCCTGGTATCGATTTGCTCGTCAACAACGCCGGCAGCTGCTTCGAGACCCACGAGACGTTCCTCGACGTGGACGGCGATCTCTTCGACCGCACGATGCGCCTCAACGTCGCGACGCCGTTCTTCCTGACGCAGTGCTTTGCGCGTGCGTGGATGTCCACTGGCGTCGCGGGCCGCGTGCTGATCACGGGGTCGATCAACGGCAGGCTGGCCGAGCCCAACCACGCGGCGTACGACACCTCGAAGGGCGCCGTCGAGATGATGGTGAAGACGCTGTGCGTGGCGCTGGCGCCGCATCGCATCCGCGTCAATGGGATCGCGCCTGGCCTCGTCTACACGCCGCTCACGGCGGCCGCCCTCGACCAACCGCGCGTCCGTACCTGGATGGAGTTGCACACGCCGAATGGCCACGTGCCCGGACCGGACGTGTGCGGCGACGCGGCGGTCTTCCTCCTGAGCGATGCCGCGGCGCATGTGCACGGACAGATGCTGCTCGTCGATGGCGGCATGAGCATCTGGCAGCAACCGGACCTGCCGGCGTAGGGACGGCTGCCGGGCTCCCTCGGCTAGACTGTCGAGGTTCACGGCCTGCAACAGCGCGGGTCCCCTCTCCTTCCCACGTCAGCGAGTGTGTGCATGTCCCGTCGGC
>CAYMAG010000035.1:0-41225 GCA_964388335.1 uncultured Vicinamibacteraceae bacterium
GAGTGGGGATCGAACCCACACGCCCCTTCCGGGACCCGGGATTTTAAGTCCCGTGCGTCTGCCAGTTTCGCCATCCCGGCATGGTGGGGTGCTCTCTCTCCTGAGGCATCACAGCATCAAGCAGGCACGAAGCACGAAGCATGAGGCATCAAGCACGAGGCATGACGCATGACGCATCAGTGCACCACCCCCCCGCCGCTCGTCATCGGCGTCTTGGCCGCATCCGTCAGCAGCGTCTCGAGCCGCTCCGGATCGATGCGGAACCGTCCCGCGACCGCCGACGCGCTGTGGATCTCGAGCGCCACCACGGCGTGATCATCCACCGTGCTCACGATCCAGTTCACGCCGCGCATGGTCGTCACCGGCTCATCGGCGCGGCCGGGGTTGAGCGCGCGGTCGATGGCCTTGAGCACCGTGTGCATCATCGTGGAGACGTCATCGACGGTCCAGTCGCCCACGTCGTTGCCGAGGTGGTGCACCGTCTCGCTGAACACGGTGTCGTTGCCGCGGAGCATGATCTCGATGTCGTAGGTCACGTCCCGTCATCATAGCAGGGCGGCGCTGGCGGGCTTGCTACACTCGATCCATGCTCACGCCAGGCGAGTTCGTGGCGCGCGTCGCCGAGTGGGTGGCCTGCGTGAACCAGGGCAGCCTCGACCTGCCGACAGACCTGCTCCATCGCCAGGCCACGTTCCGCCTCAACGGCGTGGCGTACGAGGACGTCATGGGGCGGCCCGTCACCGATCCGATCGTCCGCCTCGTGGCCCGTGGTCCAGCCGCCTATCGCCTGCTCTTCACGGCCCTGCGATTCGCCCTGACGCTGCCGGAAGTCGCCGTGCGCGACCTCGACGTCGCGCGCGGCATGGCCACGGCCCACGCCGACGTCAGCGGCACGCTGAGAGACACCGGCACACGCTGGACGACCACGTGCGACCTGGTGCTGCTCGTCGACGTGGACGGACGTATCACCGAGATCGGCGTGCAGATGGATCCGGCCGCGGTCGCACGGATCCAGCGCGCGCGATCCGCGCCAGCATCGACCTGACCGCGTCGGCGTCCACCGCCCCGTCCACGGAACCATCGACGCGGACGGTGCGGCCCACGTGTATTTCTCGAAGGACCGGGGACGCCGCGAGCAGATCGACGGCCTCGGCGTCCACGCCGCCGCCCGTCACGATCACGAGGGGTGCTGCCGCAGCCTGGAGCGCCTCGAGCCGCCGGAGTCGCTCGTGCCAGGGGCCAGGCCACCCACCCGACAGGATCCGATCGACGCGGGGCTGACGAAGCAGTGCGGCCACCGCGTCGCCGGCCGTCACGCGCTCGATGGCGCGATGGAACGTCACGCGATGTTCCGACGCGTCGGCGACGTCGCGAAGCAGCGCTTCGTCCACGGCACCGTCGGAGGTCAGATACCCCGTCACGATGCCGTCGATGGGCAGGTCGGCCCACCGCGCGGCGTCGGCGACGATGGCGGCCCGCGCCGACGGGTCGGTCACCGTGAACACGTTCGTCGGGCGCACCATTACCCGTAAGGGGATGTCGACGGCACTCAGCATGGCCTCGACGAGATCCCGCGGGGGGGTCAGGCCGTCTTCATCGAGCCGGGCCACGACCTCCGCGCGGTGCGCGCCCCCGTCCCATGCAGCGCGCGCATCGTCCACCGACGACACGATCACTTCGAGCAGCGTCCCGCTGATGCCCTGATCCAGTTGTGACATCAGCCCTTCTCCGCCGCATCGAGCAGCCGGCCGAGTTCCTCCGGGTCCGTCGTTGGCGCCTGGCACACGAACCCCTCGCAGACGAACGCCGTCGCGCGCCCGTTCCGGGGCGCGAGCGTCGCGAGGAACGGCAGGTGACGCGCCAGTGCCTCGCGCGGTGCTCGTGGGTCGACCGGCACGACCACGGTGAAGGGGAGGTAGCGCCTTGCGAGTTCGACGTGCATCGCCTGCGTGTCGTCGGCCGTCGGATCGCCCACGATCACCACCTGACGGACCGTGGCATGGTACGTCGCAAGGTTGGCCATCATGAAGGGCGCCGCGCGCGCGGCTGCGCCAAGGGCCGCCCCGCCGCGCGACAATGTCCGCTCGATTCGCGCGAAGCACTGCGCGTCACCCGTCAGATGTGCCAACGTCAGCAGGTTGCCGACGGCGATGGCGCTCGCCGAGGGTTCGGCACCGTCGTAGTCTTCCTTCATGCGCAGCAGGACGGAGGGGTCGTCGCCCGTCGTGCTGAACCACCCGCCCCCGACCTCATCCCAGAAATCGTCGTCCAGGCGCTGCTGCAGGTCGACCGCCCACGAGAGCCAGACGACGTCGCCCGTCGACTGGAACAGCTCGAGCGCGCCCCAGATGACGCAGGCGTAATCCTCTGCGAACGCATCCACGCTGGCGCGGCCGTTCCGCCACGAACGTGTCAGGCGGTTGGTCTCGCGGTCCCACAGGGTCGTGCGTACGAAGTGCGCGGCGCGCTCGGCGACCGTGAGCCAGTCGGGCGCTTGCGGACTCTGCCCGCGCACGGCACGCGCGGTCCGCGCGAACGCGGCAATCATGAGGCCATTCCAGGCCGTGATGACCTTGTCGTCGAGCGACGGCGCGGGACGCTGGCGCCTCGCGGCGAACATGGCCTGCCGCGCCTGGCGCAGCTTGCGTA
The DNA here is from genome assembly GCA_964388335.1 of uncultured Vicinamibacteraceae bacterium. Lineage (GTDB taxonomy): Bacteria > Acidobacteriota > Vicinamibacteria > Vicinamibacterales > Vicinamibacteraceae > JAEZDP01. The sequence goes on from CAYMAG010000035.1 coordinate 2,650, forward strand.
TGACCTCGTCGATGGGCAGGTCCGCCGCCTGCGCCACGCCCTCGAGATCCTGCGCGATGTAGAGCACGTTGCGTCCGCGGAACTCGCCCTGGGGATCCTGCGCGTTGCCGCCCGGGACCAGGCCGAACCGGCTCGTGACGAGGGGCGCCAGGTCGGCACCGACGGCCGTTTCCACCTCCTCGCTCGACCACACGTAGAAGGCCCCCTCGAGCGTCCGTGGCTTCACGCGCGGCGGGTCGTCCGCGGGGACGCTGTCGGCATCCTCCGCCGAGTAGAACGCGCCTTCCGGCGACGTCAGCGTCCGCCGCACGTAGGCCAGCGTGTCTTCCGCGACCGAGGCATAGAACGGGTCGCGCGCCGCCTGCCCGCCTTCGACCAGGGCGATGACGATCTGCGCCTGGTCGTAGAGCATCTTCTCGAAGTGCGGCACCCTCCACGCCGCATCGACGGCATACCGATGGAATCCGCCGCCGAGGTGATCACGCATGCCTCCGAACGCCATCGACTGCAGCGTCTCGACAGTCATGTCGAGCGCGCTCGCGTCGCCGGTCAGGGCGTGGTGCCGCAGCAGGAAATACAACTCGGAGGGCCGAGGGAACTTCGGCGCCCCGCCGAAGCCCCCGTGGGCCCTGTCGAAGCTCTGTGCGAACTGCGCGAGCCCTTCGGTGAGGGCCTCTCGGTGAGCGACGTGGACGTCGGCCGGGTCGCCGGCGCGCGCTGCCGGTTTCGTCGCGTCGCGCAGCCGACCCGTGAGCGTGCCCGCCGACTCGGTCACCTTGTCGCGCTCGTTGCGCCAGGCACCGGCAATCTGCTGGAGGACGTCGACGAACCCGGGGCGCCCGAAGCGCGCGTCGGGCGGGAAATACGTGCCACCGTAGAACGGCTCGAGGTCGGGCGTCAGCCACACGCTCATCGGCCAGCCCCCCTGCCCCGTCGTCGCCTGCACGAAGAGCATGTACACCCGGTCGACGTCCGGCCGCTCTTCGCGATCGAGCTTGATGCACACGAAGTGCTCGTTGAGGACGCCTGCCACGGCGGGGTTCTCGAACGACTCGTGCGCCATCACGTGGCACCAATGGCACGTGGCGTAGCCCACGGAGAGAAAGATCGGCAAGTCCCGCGACCGGGCCCGCTCGAAGGCCTCCTCGCCCCATTCGTACCAGTCCACGGGGTTGTCGGCATGCTGCTGGAGGTAGGGGCTGGTGGCGTGCGCCAACCGGTTGGCCATGCGGGCCATTGTTGTAGAATCCGCAGGCTGGAGTCCACGTGACCACTTCTGATATGCCACGCCGCGTGGCGATGCTCCTCGAGGACGAGTTCGAGGATCGCGATCTCGCCGGCACGCTCGACCTGCTCCAGGCGGCCGGCGTCGAAGTGACCTGTGTCGGCCCGATGGCGGGCCGCACGTATCGGGGCCGCAAGGGGGCCGAGGTCATCGCCGCGATGGCGGCTGGAGCGGCCCGGGCCACACAGTTCGACGCCGTCGTCATCCCCGGCGGGTACGCGCCCGACCGCATTCGCATGCGTCACGCCATGCTCGACCTCATCCGGGGCATGCTTGCGGCCGAGAAGCCCGTCGCCGCCATCGATCATGGGGCGGCCGTGCTCATCTCGGTGAAGGCCGTGGCCGGCCGCACGATCACCTGCTGGCCGTCCCTGGCGATCGACATCAAGAACGCGGGCGGGCGTTACGTGGATCGGCCCGTCGTCGAGGACGGCTGTGTCATCACCGCCCGAAAGGCCGATGACGTGCCGCATTTCGCCGCGGCGATCCTGCGGGCGCTGGGACTGCTGCAGCCGACATCCTGACGCGCCCGTGGCCGACATTCCCACGCACGAGTACATCGGCGGCTTCGGGCGACGCGCGCCGTCGGTCGGTGAGGCTCCCGGCCGCGTCAACCTGATCGGCGAGCACACCGACTACAGCGGCGGCTACGTTCTGCCCACCGTCATTCCCCAGACCACCACCGTGGCGGTCGCGGCGAATCCGGACGCACGCGTACGCGTGCTGAGCCACGCCGTCCCGGCGGAGTCACGGCATGCCGCGTTCACCATCGGCGAAGAGGCCAGGCAACATGGCTGGATCGATTACGTGCAGGGTGCGACGCACGTACTCCGTGCCGCAGGTGTCACGCTCGGAGGGTTCGACGCGATCATCGACTCGTCGGTACCGCTGGGCAGCGGACTGTCGTCGAGCGCCTCGCTCATCGTGGCACTCCTGCGCGCCCTCCGCGCGCAGCACCAGCTCGCCCTGGACGATCTCGTCCTCGCCGACCTCGCGCGCCGCGTCGAGACCGATTTCCTCGGCATTCCCGTCGGCCCCATGGACCCGCTGGCGTGCACGCTGGGCCGGCCCGGCTACGCGCTGCTGCTCGACACGCGATCGCTCGCCTCGGAACTCGTGGAGCTGCCGACGGACCTCGCGGTGGCCGTGGTGAACTCGGGTATCCGCCACAGTCACGCAACCGGCGCCTATCATCAGCGGCAGCAGGAATGCGTGGACGCGGCGGCTCGGCTCGGCGTGGCCATGCTCCGTGACGTCTCGGAGGCGCAGCTGGCAGCAGTCGAGGCACTAACGAATCCGCTGAACCGCCGGGCACGCCACGTGGTGACGGAGAACGCCCGCGTGCTGGCGGCTGTCGAGGCGATGCGTCAGGGGGACCTGGTGCAACTCGGCCGGCTGATCGATGCCTCGCACGAATCGCTGCGTGACGACTTCGAGGTCTCGATACCCGCGGTCGACGCGCTGGTGGCGGTTGCACGGGCACAACCCGGCGTTCTCGGCGCACGCATCACAGGCGGCGGGTTCGGCGGAGCCATCGTCATCGCCACGCGTGCCGGTGCGGCCAGACAGGTTGCCGACGCCGTGACCCGCCTCGCCCGGGCGGAGTTGTCCCTCGACGCGACGGCGCTGGTCCCGGTGTGAATCGATCGCTCACCCATCCTGGGCGCCACGAGCGTCGTCGTTGCGCCCGGTGCGCCTGATGTGGGCATAGGCCACGGTCATCTCCACGCCGTAGAGCAGCACCACGGACGAGGCGTACACCCACATGAGGAAGACGACCACGCTCGCGATCGTGCCGTGCACGTTGAAGCGTGAGAGATCCCTGACGTACCAGGAGAAACCGGCGAGCACGGCCCGCCACAGCAGGCCGGCAACGATGGCGCCCGGCCAGACGTCGCGAAACCGCACTTTGTTGGTGTTGGGCACGAAGTAGAAGATCAGCCCCGACACCAGGATGAACAGCACGGTGCTCGCCCACCATACGGCCAGCCCCCGCAGCCACTCGAGTGCGGGTACGTTGCCGGCAACGGCCGCGAACCAGGACGCTCCCACGACGGAGCGGGCACTCAGCAGCGTGAAGGCAATGACGAGGAGCAGGCCCGCCGCCAGCTGCATCAGGAAGGCCACGAGCTTGTGCTTGAAGAACGACGGCGTGCGCTCCACCCGCCACGCATAGTTGACGGCGGTGGTGATCGCGCCGAAGACGCCGAGCGACGACCAGATCATGAGCAGGCTGCCGGCGAGACCGAGTGTGATCCGCTGGTCCCGGAAGGCGTCAATCTGCGTGGTCACGAAATCGAACTGTCGGGGAAAGTAGCGCAGCACGAAATCGAACACCGCCAGGCGCGACCCTTCGTCGGCCGTCAGCATGCCGAGCACCGAGAACGCGAGCAGGAAGAGCGGGAACAGCGACAGCAGCGAGTAGAAGGAGATCGACGAGGCGTAGGTCAGGTTGTCGCTCGACGCGAACCTGAGCGCGGCACGCCACGCCGCCAGCGCGGTCGCACGGGGGAACGAGGCCAGCTGGGTGCCGAGCGTCGGCGCCGGACGGCCGGACCGGGGGCGAGTCGAGGGCGCTGGGCGCAGGCGGCTGCTCATGCCTTCATTCGGGCGTCCGCGGCAGACAGGTGATGCGTCCGCCGCGGACTCGGAGCTGGGCGCGCTCAGCTGCGCTGTTCCTCGAGCACCTCTTCGGCAGCGTCGTGCGCCTGTTCCGCGAGGTCATGCAGTTCTTCGCGCCCCCGCTCGGCGAACTTGCGGGCCTTGTCGGCGGCCGTGCGATACGCGACCTTGCCGCGCTCGGCGAGATGGGTCACCCGCTCCGAAGCGGCTTCGTACTCACTGGCGGCGCGCTTGCTCAGCCGATCGGCGTGCTCTGCCACCTCGCGTCGCAGTTCCTCACCTGAACGCGGGGCGAGCAGCAACGCCAGCCCGGCGCCAAGAACAGACCCTGCGATGAAGCCGAGCAGAAACGAGGCACCTCCGTGCCGGTCGTCGAGATCGTCGTAGCTCATGTCGTGCTCCTTTCGTCCTCATCAGTATGACTGATAACCCCGGCGCCTGCCGGCCAGCCGCAGTCAGTGTGTCCTGGGTGACTCTCGTGTGGCCCCTCCGTCCGATTGCGTCAGTTCCTGCAGCGTCTGCCAGCTTTCAGCGGCCACGTGGCGCGCGTGCACGATCGACGCCTGCAGTTCCTTCACGCGCCCCAGAAAGTCCTCGAGCTGCGGCACGACGTCACGCCGAAGCGTCTCGCCACGCCTGGTGAACAGCAGGTACCCTGCCAGCGAACCAATCACCGCACACGACACGCCAGCCGCCAGGACCTTCATTCGATCGTTCATCACACATTCCTCTCGGACGTCCCGGGCACATCGCGCCAGACGCTACGACACGCGCGTCCCGTCGGCGGCAACGCCACGCGCCCGTCCACGCGGTGGCGTCTCGATGCCATACCTCTTCATCTTCGAGTAGAGCGTCGGCCGGTACAAGCCGAGCAGTTGAGCCGCCTCCTGCTTGTTCCAGTTGGTTCGCTGCAGCGTCTGCAGAATCGCCAGCCGTTCGATCTCTGCCAGCGTGAGGTGGCTGGGAATGCCCTCGCGGGTCGTTTCGACCGACGGCGCAAGCTCCGTGAGCGTGTCCGGCAGATCATCGGCGCCGATTTCGTCGCCCCGCGCCACGAGGACGCCACGTTCGATCACGTTCTCGAGTTCGCGTACGTTGCCCGGCCAGTGATGGCGCATGAGCCGCTGGTACGCGTCAGGACTGGCGACGCGCACCTGCCGCCCGTGACGCGCCGTGAACTTCTGGATGAAGTGCTGGCAGAGCGGCGCGAGGTCTTCGAGGCGATCGCGCAGCGCGGGCACGCGAATCGTGATGGTGTTGATGCGGAAGTACAGATCCTCTCGAAGGCGGCCGTCCTTGAGAGCCGCCTCGACGTCCACGTTCGTCGAACAGATCAGCCGGAAGTCCACCCGCTCGATGCGCTCGCTGCCGACGGGACGATACTCGCGCTCCTGCAGGACGCGCAGCAATTTCGCCTGCAGATAGGCCGGCATCTCGCCGATCTCGTCGAGCAGGACCGACCCCCCATCGGCCATGCCGAGCAGGCCCTGCCGATCCGCGACGGCCCCCGTGAAGGCGCCCTTGCGATGCCCGAACAACTCCGACTCGATCAGCTCCTTGGGGATCGCGGCACAGTTGATCTTGACGAACGGCCCGGCCGCTCTTTGGCTCCGGGCGTGGATCGCGTTGGAAATGACTTCCTTACCGGTACCGTTCTCGCCGAGGATCAGGATGTTCGCTTCGCTCGCTGCCACCGCTTCCACCAGGTCGAGCAGTTCGCGCATCTTCTTGCTGCTGCCGATCACGTCGGGAAAGCGCTGGGGCCCATCGAGCTGACGGCGTAGCTGGCGGTTCTCCGAGCGCAGGACACGACGCTCCGCCGCGCGCTCCACTTCGCCAACCAGCGCCTCGCCGTCCACGGGCATCACCAGCGCCGCGAACGCGCCAGCGCGCAGCCAGGCAGCCGTCGTTCCGGTGCCAGGCACGCGAATCACCACGACCTCGCAGTCGGGCGTCGACTCCCGCCACTGCTCGACCCTTTCGCGCCAGCCTGCCTCGTCGCCGCCCACGTGCGCGACCAGCACATCCGGTCCCCACCGGTCGAGTTCGCGCTCTGCCTCGTCCAGACCGGCCCGGCGCCACTCGACGTGCAGGGTCGTATCGGCCACCAGACCCGCGGCGGTGTCCTCAGGTACGTCCACGAGCAGAATGCGGCGACGCCTGACGTCGCTCACGACGACCTCACCAGTGGCATGGCTTCCCGACGCAGCAGTGACTTGAACTCAAGCGGCCCAGTGTATCAAGTCAAGACACCGCATCTCTCCTATAATTCGCGACATGTCGTCCACGCCCCCGCCAGAACCGCCGCGACCCTTGCTGCCCCGGCCCGCCACGCAGGGAGATCCGCCGACCGTCTGCGACCGGTGCGGCGCCGAGATGTTCCGCATGCATGCGGTGTGGCGCTGTCCGGCCTGCGGGTTCAAGACCGACTGCTGCGGGTGGTGAGGCGGCGACATCCATGGACCGCCTCGAATCGCAGGTGCAGACGCACAGTGCCGAATACAGGGACGGCGTCGCCCGTTGGCGCCTCTTGCTCGACGAGCTGCGGGCACGACGGTCTCAGGCGCAGGCAGGGGGCGGCGAGGCGGCGCAGCAACGTCACCGGGCGCAGGGCAAGCTGACGGCACGCGAGCGCGTCGAGGCGCTGCTCGACCCCGAGACGCCGTTTCTCGAGCTGTCGCCGCTCGCCGCCTTCGGCCTCTACGATGGCGCCGCCCCGGCCGCGGGACTGATCACCGGTATCGGGCGCGTCTCTGGCCGTGACGTGGTCATCGTCGCCAACGACGCGACCGTGAAGGGGGGCACCTACTACCCCCTCACCGTGAAGAAGCATCTGCGCGCGCAGCAGGTCGCCCTCGAGAACCACCTGCCCTCGATTTACCTCGTCGATTCGGGTGGCGCGTACCTGCCGCTGCAGGCCGAGGTCTTCCCGGACCGCGACCACTTCGGGCGGATCTTCTACAACCAGGCCACGATGTCGGCGCTCGGCCTCGCACAGATCGCTGTCGTCATGGGCTCGTGCACCGCTGGCGGCGCGTACGTGCCTGCGATGTCGGACGAGACGATCATCGTGCGCGGCACCGGCACGATCTTCCTCGGAGGACCTCCGCTCGTGAAGGCCGCGACGGGTGAAGACGTGACGGCCGAAGACCTGGGCGGCGCCGAGGTACACGCGCGCATCTCGGGTGTCGCCGACTACCTCGCGGATGACGACCCGCACGCCCTGCACCTGGCGCGCACCATCGTCTCGACCCTGCACACGCGCCGGACGCCGCCTGCGGACATGACGACCCCCGAGCCGCCGGCCTACGATCCTGCGGAGATCTTCGGCATCGTCCCGACGGACCTGCGCCGAAGCTATGACGTGCGCGAGGTCATCGCCCGCCTCGTGGACGGCTCGCGGCTCGACGAGTTCAAGGCCCCGTACGGGACGACGCTCGTGACGGGGTTCGCGCGGCTGCACGGCGCGCTCGTGGGCATCATCGCCAACAACGGCGTGCTGTTCTCGGAGTCGGCGCTCAAGGCGACGCACTTCATCCAGCTCTGCGACCGGCGCGGCATTCCGCTCGTGTTCCTCCAGAACATCACGGGCTTCATGGTCGGACGCGCCTACGAGCGGCAGGGCATCGCCAAGGACGGCGCCAAGATGGTGCACGCCGTGGCGACGTCGCGCGTGCCACGCTTCACCGTCGTCATCGGCGGGTCGTTCGGCGCCGGGAACTACGGCATGTGCGGCCGGGCGTTCGACCCCCGTCTGCTGCTCACGTGGCCCAACGCGCGTATCTCGGTGATGGGCGGCGAGCAGGCTGCAGGCGTCCTCACGACCGTCAAACGCGACCAGCTCGCGCGCAGTGGGGAATCGCTGTCGCCAGAGGATGACGAGGCCATCCGGGCGCCGCTGCTCGCGAAGTACGAACACGAGGGGTCACCCTACTACGCCACAGCCCGCCTGTGGGACGATGGCATCATCGACCCGATCGACACGCGGACGGTGCTCGCACTCGGTGTGTCGATGGCGTGGAACGCACCGCTGGCGCCGCCGCGTACCGGCATCTTTCGTATGTAAGCTCATGCTCACTCTTCACCGTCGTGCCGCCGTGATTGAGGTACAACTGACCCGGCCGGAGGTCCGCAACGCCTTCGCGCCGCCGATGATCGACGCGCTCACGGCGTGGGCACGGTCGGCAGCCAGCGACTCCGCCGCGCGGGTGGCCGTGCTGTCGGGCGCAGGGCCCGTTTTCTGCGCAGGGGCCGACATCGGCTGGATGCGCGAGATGCGCGCGTACGACGAACGACGCAATCAGGAGGACGCCGCGCGCCTGGCCGACATGTTCGAGGCGCTGTCAGCGGTGCCGTTCCCGCTGATTGCCCGCGTGCACGGAGCGGCGCTCGGCGGCGGTTCGGGTCTGCTCGCTGCCTGCGACCACGTCGTGGCGGCCGACGACGCGATCTTCGGCTTCACGGAAGTGCGCCTTGGCCTGCTGCCCGCGGTCATCGCGCCGTACGTCGCCCGCCGTCTCGGGTGGTCGGCCGCGCGGAGCCTGTTCCTGACGGGCCGTCGCATCTCGGCGACGGAGGCCCGCCGGGCAGGACTGGTCCATGACGTCGTCCCCGCGGGAGACCTCGACGCGGCAGTGGCCCGCGCCGTCGATGACGTGATGCGTGGAGCGCCGTCCGCTCAGCGGGCCACCAAGGCCCTGTTCACCCAGCTCGAAGAGGGGGCGGCATCGCCCCGTGACCTGACGATCGCCGCCATCGCTGCGCAGCGCGTCTCACCGGAAGGCCAGGAAGGCCTGGCCGCGTTTCTCGAGCGCCGCGATCCCTTGTGGTACGGGGACACGGACACCTGAGATGCGCAGCGTGCTCATCGCCAATCGCGGCGAGATCGCGGTCCGTATCATCCGCGCCTGCCGCGAACGCGGGCTTCGAGCCATTGCGGTGTACTCGGATGCCGATGTCGATGCGCCGCACGTGCACCTCGCCGACCACGCGATGCCTATCGGCGAGCCGCCGGCCGCCGCGAGCTACCTCTCGGTCTCCCGCATCATCGACGCCGCGCGGGCGAGCGGCGCCGACGCGGTACATCCCGGTTACGGGTTCCTCAGCGAACGACCCGAACTCGCGGAGGCGTGCCAACGGTCGGGCCTCGTCTTCATCGGCCCGCCGGCGGCGGCCATCCGCCGGATGGGTTCGAAGGTGGAGGCCAGGCGGCTGATGGACGCGGCCGGAGTGCCGTGCGTCCCCGGCGTACGCGTGGATTCGCAGGACGGGGCGGCCTTCAGCGAGGCGGCGAATGGCCTCGGGTATCCGGTCCTGGTCAAGGCATCGGCCGGGGGCGGCGGGAAAGGCATGCGACGCGTCGACGAGCCCGGCGACCTCGCCGAGGCCGTCGATGCGGCCAGGCGCGAGGCCATCTCGGCGTTCGGCGACGGCACCTTGCTGCTCGAGCACTACCTCGAGCGCGCACGGCACATCGAAGTGCAGGTGGCGGCCGACGCGCACGGCGCGTGCATCCATGTCGGGGAGCGCGAGTGCTCGCTCCAGCGCCGGCACCAGAAGGTCGTCGAAGAGGCACCGTCCCCCGTCGTGGACGAGGGCTTCCGGACCCGCATGGGCGAGGCTGCGGTCGCCGCCGCGCGGGCCGTCGGGTACGTCAACATCGGCACCGTCGAGTTCATGGTGACCGGCGGCAACGCTCCTGACACGTTCTACTTCCTGGAAATGAACACGCGCCTGCAGGTCGAGCACACAGTGACGGAGGCCGTGTCCGGTCTCGACCTGGTCCAGTGGCAGTTCGACATCGCAGAGGACCGGCCGCTGCCCTGGAAGCAGCCCGACGTCCGCCCGCGCGGGCACGCCATCGAGTGCCGCATCTACGCCGAGGCGCCGCGGCTTGGCTTTCTGCCGCAGGCCGGGCGCGTCCTGGTCTACCGCGAACCGCAAGGTCCGGGCATCCGCGTGGACTCGGGCATCACGGAAGGCAGCGTGGTGTCGTCCTATTACGATCCCCTGCTGGCGAAGCTCGTCGTGTGGGCCGAGACGCGCGATGGGGCGCTCGCACGGGCGCGAGCCGCGCTGCGTGAGTTCGTCGTGCTGGGAGTGCACACGAACATCGCCTACCTGCAACGCGTGCTCGACCACCCGGATGTGCGCGAGGCGCGCGTCGACACGAACTGGCTCGAGTCGCAGACCGAGGCGCTGACCACTCCGCCGGACGAACGATCCCGCACCATTGCCAGCGCCGTGGCCATGCAGCTTCATCGGTCGCGGACAGCCACGCCGGTGTCGGGTAAGGATCCTGGCACGGATCCCTGGGCTGCCCTGGGCGGTTGGCGTGGCTGAGGGGGTGTGGCAGGCGCGACGGGCACGATACGATCCCCACGGCTGGGATGTGACACGCGACGACGATGCCGCGACCACGCACGGGACGGACGACACTCGACGCCCCCGAGTGCACGGGGTGCTGGATGTCGATGGCCGCGCGTGGGTCGCCATCGACGGCGACGTGATCGTCGTGGACCCCACAGAGGACGGCGTGCGGCGCAGCGCACACCGCACCGTGCGTGACGACCTCTCGTCGCCGATGCCTGCGACGGTGATCGCGGTGCACGTCGGGGAGGGTGATCAGGTCGCCACGGGCGACGTGCTGGTCCTGCTCGAAGCCATGAAGATGGAACTGCCTCTCCGCGCACCGCACGCAGGCCGCGTCACCGCCGTGCACTGCACGCCAGGCGCCCTGGTACAGCCTGGCCTGGTCCTCGTGACCATCGAGGAAACGCCATGACGGTCCGCGACGTGAGGATCGTCGAGGTCGGTCCGCGCGACGGGCTCCAGAACGAGCACGCCCGGTTGCCGGCGGATGTCAAGGTCGCGTTCATCGCAGCGCTGGCGACGGCTGGCCTTCCGCTGATTGAGTGCGGGGCGTTCGTGCATCCAGCGCGCGTCCCGCAGATGGCCGACAGCGACGAGGTCAGCCGGGCCGCGGTGAAACATCCGGCGGTGCTCGCTGCCGGCACGCGTCTGACGGCGCTCGTGCCCAATCTGCGAGGGCTGGAACGCGCCATGGCTGCCGGCCTGACCGAGGTGGCCGTCTTCGCGGCGGCGTCCGACACCTTCAGCCGGCGCAACATCAACCAGTCCATCGACGCCTCGCTCGTCGGGTATCAGGAGGTGTGCGCGACGGCCCTGGCGTCTGGCCTCCGTGTGCGCGGCTACGTGTCCACCGTCTTCGGGTGTCCGTATGAAGGCAGCGTGCCTGTGGCGACGGTCCATCGCGTGGCCGAGGCGCTGCTCGCGATGGGTGCCGACGAGGTCGTGCTCAGCGACACGATCGGCGTGGGTCATCCCGGGCAGGTGCGCCAGGTGCTGGCAGCGTTGCGAGACTACCTGCCCTGGGAGCGGGTCGCGCTGCACTTCCACGACACCCGCGGCACGGCACTCGCGAACGTGCTGGTCTCGCTGGAGGCAGACGTCTCGTCGTTCGACGCCTCGGCCGGCGGACTCGGCGGATGCCCCTTCGCCCCGGGTGCCAGCGGTAACCTGGCCACGGAAGACCTCGTGTACATGCTCGACGGACTCGGTCTGCGCACCGGCGTCTCGCTCGAGCGCGTGGCCGCGGCATCGGCCGGCATCGCGCCGCACATCGACCACCCGCTGCCCTCGCGTGTGTTCCAGGCCCTCCGCACGCCCGCTGGCGCCGCCCCCCTCACTCGTCCGACGGCTCGACGCTGACGTCGACTTCGTCGTGCGAGTGCACGATGACGGTGACCTCCATGGGGCGGCAACACACCCAGCAATCCTCGACGTACTGCTGGCGGCGGCCCGCCGTCACGTCGATGGACAGCGTGCCGGCCTCCCCGCAGAACGGACACCACACGTCAGCGTCCATCGCCATCACCTGTCATGGCGCGCCCGAGGCGGGTGCTCCGCCGTTTCGGGGCGTCCGCATGGGCATACGGCGCCCACGAGACTCCGGGCGGACGGTGGGCCGCACCGACAGCGTAGACGACGGGCGACGTGGCGGGCGACAGTGAGAAGGCCTGCTCTATGACGGTATCGGCCAACGCGCCCGTGCTGAACGAGGCGAGCCCCAGCGCCGTCGCCACCAGCGCGAAGGTCTGGGACAGATGCCCTGATTCCATGAGGATGACCCGGTAGGCACGGGCATGGCTGTAGCGCCACGCGACGCGCGCCAGCACGGACGACATCACCACGACCAGGGGCGCCTGGCGATAGCCATCCTGTCCAGGCAGGAAGCGTCCGAGGTCGCGCGCGGTACACCCCGGTCGGAGCAGGTCCAGCCGATGACGGTCCGGGCGGTAGTGATAGAGCCCGGCCGGCACGCCCGTCACACGGCGGACGCAGACGTACGCCTCGAGGCTGTGCCGCGCCCCGCCGGACGGCGACGTCTTCAGCACGCTCCAGCCGGCACCGGGCGCCTCGGCCCACGCCTGGATGCCGAACGTCGCGCCCAGCAGTGTGCCGACATGGTCGAGGGCGAGCGGCGAGTCTGCCAGTTGACGCCAAGTCCTCCGCGCCACGAGCGCGTCTCGCAGGGCGCCGTCGAGCACCGGCATCGGCAGTTCCACGCGTGCCATCGCCCGCCGTCGGACGACGGGGGCTGGCGGCGCGGGACGCGGCGTGGTCCGCGGACGCACCGGGACGTCTCGCGTGGCGTAGTGAAACCACTGCGCGACCCCCTGCCACGTGGTCCAGGCGCCACGCTCGTCCCGCACCGGGACCAGCACGCCCAGGTCGGCGAGCAGGCGGATCAGTGACGACACGGCCGGCCGCGGCCATGCCGACAGCGTTCGAAGAGCGGCAACCGTGGACCGTCCGCCGTCGAAGGCGGCCAGACACGCCTCGAGCAGAGGCGAGAGGGGCAGACTCGCCCCCGACCTCGCGTCATGCACGACCCAGCCGCCCCGTGTACGCGCCGCGTACAGGCTGGAGGAGGGTGTCAGCCGCCCTCGGACGGTGGAGACGTCAGGCGCTGGGGAACGAGAAATCGTCCTGGCCGCCTTGCCCCTCACAAGCGCCCCGCATGGTGAGCGCCATGCCCTCGATCTGCTTGCGCATCCCATCGACGACGCGCGTGTTCGCGTCCTCCGGAGCGCTGGCTGCCGACAGGTCGTTCAGTTCCTTCAGCAGCGTGTCGAGTGCCTTCACTGCCTTCTTGAGCGAGACGCGCTTCTTGCCTTTTCTCTTGATCACGAAGCCTCCGAGTGGGGTTGTGCGGACGGATGGTCCGCGGGGTCATCCTTCCTGGTCCACCCGCGTCACGAGATCCGCGAAGCGTGGGTCGCCGCGCAATGCCGTGAAGCGGGGGTCGATCCTCAAGTACAGAAGCCGCGACGAACGGGCGGTCTGCGCCTGATCCAGCCACGCGAGCGCGGCGTCGTGGTCACCGAGCCCGGCGTGGGCGACGGCCGTGAAGAACGCCAGGTCGGGGCGCTGGGCCTCTGGACCCTCGCTCGCCTGCTGGGCGAGCCGGCCGGCCATGGCAGTTGCCTCGGTTCGGCGGCCCTGTCCTGCGAGAATGGTGACCAGCTGCGCGTCCACGAACGCGGGCTGCTCGGTGTCACGCTGTTGCACCTTGAGGCACACCTCGAAGGCCCGCGCGAAGTCGCCGACTGCAGTGTACACGCGGCACAAGCCCACGAGGGCGGCCCCCCATTCGCGGTCGACCCGCTGGAGCTGCTCGAACACGCGCAAGGCTTCCGCATCGCGTCCCGCGTAGTGGAGCGCCATTCCGAAATACCCCTGCAGCGTCGATGACAGGGGCGCCAGCCGTCGCGCCTCGGCCAACTGGTCGATGGCCTCGGTCGTGCGCCCGCGTCCCGAAAGCAGCATGGCGTACCTGGTGCGAGCGTACTCGTTGCTGGGATTCATGGCCAGCGCACGCTGGAAGTCGTTCTCGGCACGTGCCCAGTTGCGGTGGGCTTCCGCCCAGAGGTCGGCCGACACGGCATAGGCGTCGGAGTTCTCCGCATCGATCGACAAGGCCTGCGCGACCGCTGCGCGTACGTGATCGAACGCATCGTCTCCACTGATCTGCCCGGCGCGATAGCGCCGAAGCAGCGTCTGCCCCCACTTGGCGTACGCCGGCGCGAAGTCCGGGTCGAGCGTCATGGCGGCGCGGAACTCGTCCGCCGCCGCCGGCAGCGTCTCGTTGGACCCCTGGGCAAGGAGCAGCGAGCCACGCATGTACCGGTCGAGCACGTCCGTGCGGGCACCTGCGAGCTGCGAGCGTGCCGGGACGCGGCGGAACGACTCGATATCGAGGCGCAGCCTGGGCGCGAGCGACGTGATCACGGCCTCCGTCAACTGGGGGAGGTCTCGCGCCGGCCCAAGGGGGGGAAGGGCCACGGGAATGGCTCCGGCGGCGATGACGCGCACGTTCACGTACAGCCCGTCCGGCTGACGCGACACGGGCTGCACTTCCACGAGAGCGTCGGCGTGCAGCGCCTCCATCAGGCCGTGACTCGACTGGTCCGACCGGTTCACGGCACCGACGGCCTCCTCACTGGTCACCCGGAGGTCGGGGGACGAGCGCAGCGTCTGGGCCAGGTCGCCCGCCAGCGCCACGGTCAACGGATCCGCCGCCGCATCGACCATCGGGCGCACGGTGACGACCGGCGCCAGCACCGCGCGACGGCTGACGGGCGGCCCTCCCGTTCCTGGCCAGACGGCCGCAAGCGCGGCGACGAGTGCGGCTCCGCCAATGAACCCGAGGCCCGCAACCATCCACCAGCGTCGGGCCAGACGTCGCGCGACCGGCAGCGGCGTACGAGCCACGGGCTCGCGGGGCGGTTCCGTCGCCGACTGGCGTTCCATGGTGATCGTCGCGTCGAGCCCCAGCGAGCGCGCCAGGGCTTCCTGCATCGCGCCCGCACTGGCGTACCGCCTGCGTGGATCGGGCGACAACGCGCGCTCGATCGCTCGACCGAAGTCGTCGGCCACGTCCGGCCGCGCATCGTGCAGCCGCAACCGGCGGCCGGTATCGTGGGCGGTCCGCAACTCGTCGAGCGACCCGGCGCTGACCGGGTACTGGGAGGTCACCAGGTGGAACAGGAGGACGCCAACGCTGTAGATGTCGGACTGCACGGTGGCGTCTTCGCCGCGCAACAACTCGGGCGCCAGGTAGAGCGGCGTCCCGGTCAGACGGCCGCCAGTCGGCGTGCCATCCGACTGGACGACCTGGCCGGCGCCGAAGTCCATCAGCACCAGGCGGCCACCCTCCTCACGCATGACGTTCTGGGCCTTGATGTCCCGGTGCACCAGACCGGCCTTGTGGACGGCCGCCAGCGCGCGACACAGCTCCTGGCCCATCAGGGCAGCTTCGCGCGCGCCGAACGAGCCTTGCGACCGCAGCAACTGCTCGAGGGTGCGGCCGCGGATGTACTCCATCCAGAGCCCGACGCGGCCCTCGCGTTCCTCGGCCCCGAACACCGTCACCACGTTGCGATGACGCACCCGGGCGAGGATGCGGCCCTCGTGCAGGATCTTGCCGGCCAGCTCGGACGTGGCCCGACCCGGCCGCAGCAGCTTCAAGGCCACGTCGCGGTCGAGCCTGGTGTCCTGCGCGCGATAGACGCATCCGAACGACCCGTCGCCAATCTGCTCGAGGAGCGCCAGATGTCCCCAGAACTCTGCCGGCGCGCGTGAGGGCTGCGGCAGCACGTGCTCTTCCACCGTCGGGAGATCATCGTCGGGCGCGGGGCCGATGCGGCCGACGACCTTCTGCCGGGCCGGCCACTCCGAGGCGCGAAGGGCGTCATCGGTGTGCCGATGCACGTCGGAGATTCCCGCGAGCACCTTCAGATCTCGCAGCAATTGGCGGTCTTCATCGGTCTGCAGGCCCGACTCGGCGGCCTCCCAGTCGATGTCGACCGACCCATCGGCGACCGACGCCGCGAGGTCGACGAGCCGCAACGGGTTCGCACTCATCGTGTCTGCCTGGCCGGGGCACGGAACTGGAGATGCATCTTCATCGGCAAACGTCGGGCGTGGGGACGGTTCTGGCGGCCGCTGGGGCCGTCGGGGCGGAGGAGGTCGCCATCGGGTAATAACGTGTGATGAGCCGGCGTCGAACACGTGACCCCAACGAGCCCGCCCGCCGGGCGCCGGTCCGGCCGCAAGTATCACGCATTCGCAACCGGCTTGCGATCCGCGAACGCGAATGGCAGACTGCCGGAGTCACGTTTCCCACGAACACACGATCCCGGTGCCAGCTTCGAGTTCAGCATCCCGACCTCGCTCCGGGCGGGCCGCTCGCCCGCCAGCCTCGCGCGTCCCCCTTCGCTACCAGTTCAGCGAGGCGGACTGCGTCCCGACGACGTTCCTGAACGGCATCGCGCACCTGTTCGGCCGCGACGAGATTCCGCCCCTCGCCATTCAGAAGATCTACACCTACACGCTCAATGGCGTGAGCCGCAGCAACACGCTGGGGGACGGCACCGACGAGTGGGGCATCCGCGTCACGACCGAGTGGCTCGGCGCGTACCGGGAGGGGCCCTTCGCCCTCCGGACCTCGTACCTCCGAGGCGGCGAAGTGCACGTCCGGCGCGGCAATCCCATCGTCGCCTGCCTCAATACCGGCGGGGTGGCGCTGTGCAACCTGCACATCGGCTCCGGACTGTGGCACTACGTGCTCGCCGTCGGGTCGGATCCGGTCGGGCTGTCGTTCTTCGACCCGTACTTCCAGCGCACGGTAAAGGGCCTGTCCGGCGTCGTCGAGCGATTGCGCGACGACGATGCCGGGGCCAACCTGTGGGTCGAACGCGACTGGCTCGACACCTACAGCAACAAGAAGCGGTACTGCTTCGGCTCGTTGCGCAACCGCGAGGCCGTGCTGCTCTGGCGCCGCAAGCGGTGACCCCACCCGTCGAGACGCCACCGGGGCGCCTGACCCGACTGCTCGGGGCGGCGCCGGATGAACTGCCGGCCCTGCTCTGGAGTTTCTTCTACTTCTTCTCGCTGCTGTGCGCCTATGGCCTGCTGCGTCCCCTGCGCGAGGAAATGGGGGTCCGGCACGGGGTCGACCGACTCCAGTGGCTGTTCACCGGCACCTTCATCTGCATGCTCGCCGCCCAGCCGGTGTACGGCGCGCTGGTCTCGCGCTACCCCCGTCGGGTGTTCGTGCCCGCCGTGTACCTGTTCTTCATCGTCTGCCTCGTCACCTTCTACACCCTGTTCCGGCTGAACGTCGCGACCGCCGTCGCCGTGCCGGCCTTCTTCGTCTGGGTGAGCGTCTTCAACCTGTTCGTGATCTCCGTCTTCTGGAGTTTCATGGCCGATATCTTCTCGGCCGAGCAGAGTCGGCGTCTCTTCGGCGTCATCGCGGCTGGAGGCACGTGCGGCGCTCTCGCTGGACCTGCCGTGACAGCGCTGCTGGTCGAACGGATTGGCGTGCCGCAGCTGATGCTGGGCTCGGCCTTGCTGCTCGGGGGAGCGCTCGTCGCCGTCTGGCGCCTGCTGCCCTGGGCCACCCGCCAGCGGGGCCCCGAACGCATCATCGGCGGCACCGTGCTGGCCGGAGCGCGCCTCATGGCGGAATCGCCCTTCCTGCGGGCCCTGGCGGGCCTTCTGCTGCTGTATGTGACCGTCAACACCGTCCTCTACTACCAGCAGGCGGCCGTGGTTGCCGCCGCGTACACCGATCCGGCCGCGCGCGCGGCGTTCTTCGCGCGGATCGACTTCGCGGTCAATGCGCTGACCGTGCTCACGCAGATCTTCGTCACGCGCGTGCTGATGACGCGCTTCGGGGTCACACCGCTCCTCGTCATCTCGCCCGTGCTCGTGGCGGTCGGCTTCGCGTGTCTGGCCGCCTCGCCCATCCCCATCCTGCTGGCGGTCATCCAGGTGGTGCACCGCGCGGGCAACTTCGCCCTCATCGCCCCTGCTCGCGAGAGCCTGTACACGCAAGTGGACCGCGAGAGCCGCTACAAGGCCAAGGCGTTCATCGACACCGCCATTTATCGGGGCGGCGACGTGGTCGTCGGTTGGGGAATGGCCGGCGTTGCCGTCATCGGACTGTCTCTGGGACAGGTCGGCATGCTGGGCCTCGTCGTCGCCTGTCTCTGGGCCCTGCTCGGATTGCGAGTCGGGCGCAGGTACGCGTCCGCGATCCCACCCGATGCCGTGGTCTCCCCCGCGCCCTCGCCCGCAGCCACGCGGTGACCGCCGCGTGGACGGCCACTCACCCGCCGCACCGTAGTCGGGGCAGCACGATTCCAATTGACCCGCTTGCCCGTGCTTCCATACCGTGGTGCGGAGTTTCCCGGCCGCGGTGGCCTCAACCTACGGAGAATGCATTCGATGCATGGAGTGTTTTCGGTCCTCGCGACGCCGTTCGACGCGCACGGCGAGGTCGATGTCGACAGCTTGCGCCGTGTCGTGGACGCCTTCGTCGCGGCGGGCGTCACGGGCTTCACGGCGTTGGGGGTCACCAGTGAGGTGACCCGCCTGACGGAACGGGAGCGGGCGCTGGTGCTCGACACCGTGATGACGCACGTCGCCGGCCGCGTGCCTGTGGTGGTCGGCACGACCGCGGAAGGCCTGCACACCTGCCTGGCATTCAGCCGGCAGGCCAAAGCCGCGGGCGCCACGGCTGTCATGATCAGTCCGCCACGTGCGCCGAAACTCAATTCGGCAAGCGTGCGCGCCCACTACGCGGCCATCGCCGACGCGGTGGACGTGGCGCTCATCATCCAGGATTACCCGCCCGTGTCGGGGTTCGCGATGGAGCCGGCGCTGCTCGCGTCCATCGCACGCGATATTCCGTCGGCGCGCACCATCAAGCTCGAAGACCCGCCGACACCGCGCAAAACGGCGCTGATTCTCGAAGCGGCCGGCGACGTGCCCATCGCGATCTTCGGCGGGCTCGGCGGCGTCTACCTGCTCGAGGAACTGCTCGCCGGTGGCGCCGGAGCCATGACCGGCTTTGCCTATCCCGAAGCGCTGGTGGCCATCGTGTCGACGTTTCGCGCGGGCGACGTGGACGGTGCCGCCGACGTCTTCTATCGCACCGTGCCCCTGATGCGGTTCGAGTTCCAGGAGGGCATCGGCATGGCGATCCGGAAGGAAGTGCTGAAGCGTCGCGGGCTCATCCGCGACAGTGGTACCCGCGCGCCCGGTGCGCGCATCGATGCGGGAACCGCAGCGGCGCTGGACCGGCTGCTCGCGTGGACCGCCACTCAGGAGGGGTGTGCATGGATCTCGGCCTGACCGGAAAGGTGGCGATGGTGGCCGGCGCGAGTCGCGGCCTCGGCTACGCTGTCGCGGACGCGTTGGTGCGTGAGGGCGCGCATGTGTCGGTGGCGTCGCGGGACGCCGATCGTATCGTGGCCGCGGGGACGCGATTGGAAGCTGCCGGCGGCGGTGCAGTACTCACGAGCGCAACGGACCTCACGACGGCCGCGGACATCGAGGCGTGGTTTGCGGCGACGACCGCGCGGTTTGGCGGCGTCGATCTGCTCTTCGTCAACACGGGCGGGCCGCCGCCGGGACCGGCGCTGTCGTTCGACGACGAGGGATGGCAGAAGGCGGTCGACCTGCTGCTGCTGAGTGCCGTCCGCATGGTGCGCCTCGCGGTGCCGTCCATGGAGGCGCGCGGCGGAGGCAGCATCCTGTTCACGACGTCCTCGGCCGTGAAGGAACCCATCCCGAACCTGGCGCTGTCCAACGTGGTGCGTGCCGCCGCCGCGGCGCTCGTCAAGACGCTGTCGAACGAACTGGCGCCGAAGCACATCCGCGTGAACAACCTCGTGCCCGGCCGTATCGACACCGACCGCGTGCGCGAACTCGACACGGGTCGTGCGAAGGCGTCGGGACTGTCGGTCGAGGCGCAGCGCGAGTTGACGGAGAAGTCGATACCGCTCGGGCGCTACGGTGCGCCGGCCGAGTTCGGCAAGGCGGCGGCGTTCCTGCTGTCGGACGCATCGGCGTACACCACGGGCGCGTCGCTGCAGGTGGACGGCGGGTTGATCAGGGGGGCGTGGTAGTCATGCTTCATGCTTCATGCTTCATGCCTCATGCTTGTGCCTCATGCCTGATGCTTACGCGTCATGGTTCACGCTTGATGCTTGATGGTGTCAGTAGACTTGCCTCTGGTGCCTGATTGTTGATGCCTGCGGTTGTGGCGTCGGCAGACGGCAGGATGGTGGACGGCTGAACGGCAAACGGCTCAACGGTGCCCGGTGGACGGTAGACGTGGACGGTAGACGGCCCGTAGCCCGTGGCCCGTGGCCCGTAGCCTGTAGCCTGTAGACGAACAGAGGATCCTACGTGGATGTGATGCGCAGTGTGCTGCTCGCAGCGTCCGACAGCCGGTGGCTGCGGCGTAACGCGCCGAGAGTCGGGTTCATCCGGCGCGCGGTGACGAGGTTCATGCCAGGCGAAGACGCCCCGGCGGCCCTTGACGCGGCCAGGGCGCTTGCGCCCGAGGG
Source organism: uncultured Vicinamibacteraceae bacterium (assembly GCA_964388335.1). GTDB lineage: Bacteria > Acidobacteriota > Vicinamibacteria > Vicinamibacterales > Vicinamibacteraceae > JAEZDP01. The sequence continues at coordinate 23,005 of CAYMAG010000035.1, forward strand.
CATCGGCACGGTCTTCACGAACCTCGGGGAGAACGTCGCCGACCTCGTCGAGGCGGAGGGCGTCACCACGCACTACCTCGACCTGCTGGACCAGATCGCCGCACGCGGGCTGTCGAGCGAGATCTCGATCAAGCTCACGCAGATGGGGCTCGACATCGACAAGGCCCAGTGTCTGGCGAATGTCCGCCGGCTCGTCGAGCGCGCCGACGCGCTCGGCACCTACGTCTGGATCGACATGGAGCAGCATCCCTACGTCGACGCCACGCTCGAGCTGTACCACGCCGTGCGCGCCGAGTTCCCGAAGGTCGGGGTCTGCCTGCAGGCCTATCTCTATCGCACGCCGAAGGACCTCGACGCGCTCATCGCCGTGGGCGGGGGCGTTCGGCTGGTGAAGGGGGCCTACCGGGAGCCGGCGTCGGTCGCCTTCCCGAAGAAAGCCGACGTCGACGCTGCGTACCTCACCCTCGCGAAGCGGATGCTCGACGCCGACGCACGTGCCGCGGGCTTCGACGCGGTGTTCGGCACGCATGACCAGCAGATCGTCCAGGCGATCCAGCGGCACGCGGACGCCACCGGCGTACCACGCGACGGATACGAGTTCGCACTGCTGTACGGCATCCAGCGGTCGGTCCAGGAGCAACTCGCGCGCGACGGCTATGGGATCCGCGTCCTGATCAGCTACGGCGCGTTCTGGTTCCCGTGGTACATGCGCCGTCTGGCGGAGCGTCCCGCGAACGTGTGGTTCGTCGTGCGGACGATGTTCGCGCGGTAGCCGCTGGCTGGGGTCAGGTCTGGAGTGGCCTGGCTGGGGTCAGCCCACGTCAGACCTGACCCCACACGGCCGCCGCCACCACCACGTCCTCAATCGACAGCCCCACCGACTTGAACACCGTGATCTGCGCCTCGGCGGTCCGCGCCTCACAGCGCCCGCACAGGAGCGCCCCGAGGTCACCCACGATCGCCTCCTCGGCGAACACACCCTCCGCATGCGGCACGCGCAGGTCCCCAGCTTCACGCCACGCGTGCTCGCGATCATCCACGTACACGCGCCCCCTCGTGACCGTCACCGTGTCCAACTCGCGCGCGTCCGGCGTGAACGCACCAATCGCGTTCACATGCACGCCGGGACGCAGCCGCCGTCCGTCGAAAACCGGAGTGCGCGACGACGTGGCCGTGACGATGATGTCCGCCTCGGATACGGCCTCGTCCGGAGAGCGCGCAGCGTCACACATCACGGCAGGACGGATCGCCCGCTGCCCCGCGATGAACGCCGCCGCCTTGTCTCCCGACCGGGCGCAGACGGTCAGGCGCTCGATCGCGCGCACCGCGCACACCGCCTCCACCTGTGTGACCGCCTGCGGGCCCGTGCCGAACACCACCAGATGCGACGCGTCGGGGCGCGCCAGCAGGTCGGTGGCCAGACCCGTCACCGCTCCTGTCCGCATCGCCGTCACCCACGTGCCGTCGAGCACCAGGGCGACGTCTCCCGTCTCGGGGTCGAGGTACAACACCTGCGCAGAGATGACCGGCTTGCCGTGGCGAGCCGGGTTCTGCGGAAAGACGCTGACTACCTTCACGCCAATCGCACGAAGCGCCGGCAGCGCACCGGGCATCACCAGCACGGTGCCGTCCGTCCCTGGTTGTCTGAGCACGGCGCGATCAGGTATCTCGGCACGCCCTTCCCCGCGCTCGACGAATGCGAGGCGCATCAACGCGATGACGTCCGACATCGTCAGCAACCGCGACAGTTCGTCAGCCGAGACAAGGCGCATGCGGGTGCGTACACTATCCCGCAACACCTTTGGGTGCAAAGCGACCATGCGCGTGGACAGTCATCATCACCTGTGGCGATACCGTGCCGACGAGTACGCCTGGATCAGTGATGAGATGCGCGTCCTCAAGCGGGACTACGATGTGGACGCCCTCGAAAACGCCGCTCTGGCATCCGGCGTCGATGCCACGATTGCCGTTCAGGCCCGCCAGACACTGGCCGAGAACGACTTCCTGCTCGCCGCGGCTGCCAGGTCGCCGTTGATCGCGGGCGTCGTCGGCTGGGTCGATCTTCGAGCGCCGGACGTCGACGAGACGCTGGCCAGCTACGCCGGACGTCCGCGGTTCCTTGGTGTCCGACACATCGTCCAGGCCGAGCCTGACGGATTCCTCCACGATCCGGCGTTCAACCACGGCATTTCCCGATTGCAGCACCACCGCCTGGTCTACGACGTGCTCGTCGTCGGACGCCAGATGCGCGACACCGTGGGCTTCGTGGACCGGCATCCGAACCAGCCGTTCGTCCTCGACCATCTCGGGAAGCCCACGATCAGGCGTGACCACTTCGATGCCGGATGGGCGTCGGATTTCCGCGAGCTGGCGCGCCGGCAGCACGTGACCTGCAAGCTGTCGGGCATGGTCACCGAGGTGCGCGACGAGACCTGGTCGGTGGATCTGCTGCGTCCCTACGCCGATCTGGCGCTCGAGTGTTTCGGACCCGAACGTCTGATGATGGGCTCCGACTGGCCGGTCTGCCGCATGCGCGCAGAGTACGACGTGTGGCAGGACGCGGTCGGCACGCTGGTCGGCGCCCTGTCGTCCACCGAGCAGTCGGCGATCTTCGGCGGCACTGCAGCTCGCGTGTACGGCCTGGGCGGGCTCGGGGTGTGAGCATCACGCTCTCGCCGGCCGACGAGGCCATGCGCGACGGGGTCGACGGCGAAGCGCCCTCCTTCGCGATGCACGTCATCCTTGCGATGGCCGAGGTCCAGCGGTCGACGTCCCTGCTCGACATCACGCACGCGCACATCGACAGCACCATCTACGTGGGCGAAGCGACGCTCGAGTACGCCGAGCGGCTCGCTGCTCTGGGCGCTCGGGTTCGCGTCCCCACCACCCTCAACGTGAGCGGCCTCGACGAGCACGGCTGGCGTGCGTGGAGTGTGCCCCCCGCCTGGGCGGCGAAGGCGCACCGGCAGATGGTGGCGTACCAGTCGATGGGCGCCATTCCCACCTGGACGTGCGCGCCATATCAGACGCCCCACGGACGGCCCGTGCTCGGCCAGCAGGTGGCCTGGGGCGAGTCCAACGCGATCGCCTTCGCCAATTCCGTGCTCGGCGCACGCACGGAGCGCTATCCCGACCTGCTCGACATCTGCTGCGCCATCACCGGCAGAGCGCCTGCCTGCGGGCTCCACCTCACCGAACACCGGGCGGCCACCGTCGAGGTGCGTCTGACCGGCATTCCACGCGCCGTGCAGGAAGACGACGCGTTCTACCCCGTGCTCGGCGCAACGCTGGGCAAAGTTTCGGGTGATGGGGTCTCGGTTGTCACGGGGCTGACGGCCAGGCCCGACGACGACGCGTTGAAGGCCGTGTGCGCGGCCGCGGCATCCACAGGCGCGGTCGCGCTCTTCCACATCGTCGGCGTCACACCGGAGGCCCCCACGCTCGAGGCGGCCTGCCAGGGACGTCAGCCGGCGCGAACGGTCGAGGTGTCGCTCAGCGACATCGTCCGCGAGCGCGCCGCGCTGACCACCGCACGCGGCGAAACGCTCGACCTCGTCATTCTCGGAAGCCCACACTTCTCGCTCGACGAATTCCGGAGGCTGGCCCCCCTCCTCGATGGTCGACGCAAGGCGCCCCACGTGCGGTTCCTCGTGACCTCGAGCCGCTTCATGCGAGACCTCGCACGTGACGCCGGACTGCTGGGTTCGCTGGAGGCGTTCGGGGGCGAGGTGACGGTCGACACGTGCATCCTCGCGACGCCCATGCTTCCGGACACGATCCGTTGCCTGATGACCAACTCGGGCAAGTACGCCTACTACGCGCCTGGCCTGCTGGGGACCACCGTCACGTTCGGAAGCCTGCGCGACTGCGTGACCTCGGCCGAGCGCGGGCAGGTCGAGGTGGACCTCACGGGGTGGGAGGCGTGATGCAGGGCGATGCCGTCGTGCCAGGCACCGTGCGGGCCGTGGCGATGGTCGCGACCGAGCCGTTGTCGTTCTGGGGCGGCTACGATGCAGCGACGGGCGAGATCATCGATCGGCGTCACCCGCTGTCTGGGCAGTGTGCAGCCGGCCGGGTGCTGGTGCTGCCCGGAGCACGCGGCTCGTCCACCGGTACGGCCGTGTTGCTCGAATCGGTACGCGTGGGGAAGGCGCCGGCTGCGCTCATCACCGACGGCCGCGATGCCTTCTTCGCGCTGGCGGCCATCGTCGCCCGCCTGATGTACGGGCGGTCGTTCGTCGTCGTGGCGATGGACGCCGCGCAGCTGGCGGCCATTCCGGATGGCGCGTCCGTGCGCATCGGCGGAGACGGACGTGTCAGCGTGGGCGACGAAACGGCCGCGTGAGGACTACCGGGAGTAGAATGCGGCGCATGTCACGCGCTTCTCGTCGTCGCTTCCTCGTGCAGTCTTCGGGCGGTGCGCTGGCGCTCGCCGCTGGCGCGCACCCGTCCTCGGCACGCTCACAGGCCGCGGTGGCCGGCGCCAACCGTCGCGTGCGGGTTGCGCTCATCGGCTGCGGCGGGATGGGCAACACCGACCTGCGCGACTTCCTGAGAAGCGGCGCGCAGTGCGTCGCGCTCTGCGACGTGGACGATGCCCAGGTGGCGAAGACGCGCGCCACCATCCAGAAGTCCTTCGACCAGACGCCTGACCTGACGACCCGCGACTTCCGTCGCGTGCTCGATCGTCCGGACATCGACGCGGTCATCGTCGCGACGCCAGACCACTGGCACGCCCTGCCGACCATTCAGGCGGTGCAGGCCGGCAAGGACGTCTACGTCGAGAAGCCGCTCTCGCTCACGATCGGCGAGGGCCGCCTGATGGTCGAGGCGACGCGCCGGCACAAGCGGGTCGTCCAGATGGGGACGCAGCAGCGCAGCGCCGCACACTTCGCCGACGCGGTGGCCTTCGTGCAGAGCGGTGCGCTCGGCACAATCCGCCTGGTGAAGACCTGGGCCTACCAGGACTGGATGGGCAACATCCCCGTCGTGCCGGATGCGCCGGCGCCGGACGGCGTCGACTACGACATGTGGCTCGGCCCTGCCCCCCTGCGCCCGTTCAACGCGAATCGCTTTCACTTCAACTTCCGCTGGTACTACGACTACTCGGGCGGCCTCGTCACCGACTGGGGCGCGCACATGATCGACATCGCCAACTGGGGCATGAACGTCGTCGCGCCGAAGGCGGCGGCATCGATCGGGGGCAAGTTCGGCTTTCCCGACGACGCGGAAGAGACGCCGGACACCCAGCAGGCGCTGTGGGAGTTCGACGGCTTCAGCATGATCTGGGAGCACGCCACGGCGGTCGGTCAGGGTCCCTACATGCGTGACCACGGCGTGGCGTTCCACGGCAACAACGGAGTGCTGGTGGTGGACCGGGGTGGATGGGAAGTGCTGCCCGAAACGGAGACGGTCAACCGCCGGAAGCGCTACCGGATGATCGGCGAGCCGCGGCGAGGCGCAGGCAACGAAGAGTCGCACCTCAAGCACGTGCAGAACTTCCTCGACTGCATGGACTCGCGGCAGCCTCCGCGGTCGGACGTCGAAGTGGGTCATCACTCGATGATTGCCTGTCATCTCGCCAACATCGCGTTCCGCGTGAAGCGACGCGTCGAGTGGGACCAGGCGACCGAGTCGATCCGCAACGATGCCGACGCGCAGGCCCTGATCCACAAGAGCTACCGCGCGCCGTGGACGTTGCCTGCCAGCGTGTAGCGACAAGGTGTGGCAGAATTCGGGGCATCTCTTCGCACAGAAAGGTTGGCGAGACGTGACCCACGTCCGAAGCATCTCGACCGGACTCTGCCTGGCGGCGGCCCTGGCCGCGGCCATCGCCGTTCCTCATGCGCGGCAACAGGGCGTCCCCACCATCCCCATCGACAGTGACGACATCGCGGGACGCGTCACCGGACCGAAGGGCCCGGAAGCCGGCGTCTGGGTCATTGCCGAGACCAGGGATCTCCCGACACCCTTCGCTCGCATCGTGGTGACCGACGACCAGGGCCGCTACCTGCTGCCGGACCTGCCGAAAGCGACCTACGACCTGTGGGTGCGAGGCTATGGGCTCGTAGACTCACCCAAGGTGCGGAGCACGGCCGGCGTGCAACTCGCCCTGACCGCAGTGCCCGCGCCAACGCCGAAGGCAGCGGCCGAGTACTACCCCGCCGGGTACTGGTACGCCCTGCTCGACGTGCCACCCGCGTCGGCGTTTCCGGGCACCGGACCGGAGGGCAACGGTCTCTCGCCGAACCTCAAGAGTCAGGCCGAGTTCCTGCGGCAGATCAAGAGCGGCAACTGCACGGCCTGCCATCAGATCGGCACGAAGGGGACGCGAGAGATACCGGCTGCGCTGGGGACGTTCGCGTCGTCGCACGATGCCTGGGTGCGTCGTGTTCAGTCGGGCCAGGCCGGTGCGGGCATGATCGGGTCGCTGAACCAGATGGGCTTCGGTGCCATACGCATGTTCGCCGACTGGACGGACCGCATCGAAAAGGGCGAGTTGCCACAGCAACCGCCACGCCCGGCGGGACTCGAGCGCAACGTCGTCATCACGCAGTGGGACTGGGCCGATCCGAAGCACTACCTGCACGACGTGGTGTCGACCGACCGGCGAGACCCCACCGTCAACGCGAATGGCCCGGTGTATGGCGCGCTCGAGCTGAGTGGCGACTACATTCCAGTGGTGGACCCGCGCACGCACGAGGCGCGCCGCATCCCTCTGACGCCGCGCGATCCCGCGACTCAGCCGACGTCTCCTGACATGCCGCAGCCGTCGCCGTACTGGGGTAACGACGTGCTCTGGACGAGCAGGACGAACGTCCACAACCCGATGCTCGACCACCTCGGGAGAGTGTGGCTGACGGCGACCGTCCGTCCGCCAGACAACCCCGACTTCTGCAAGGAAGGCTCGACGCACCCGTCCGCGCAGCTTTTCCCGGTGAACCGCGCGGGACGTCACCTCGCGATGTGGGATCCGAAGTCCGAGAAGCTGACCCACATCAGCACGTGCTTCGGCACCCACCACCTGATGTTCGCGGAAGATGCCAACCACACCCTCTGGACGAGCGGCGGGGGGCAGGTCGTCGGCTGGCTCGACGTCAAGAAATTCGAGGAGACCGGCGATGAGGCCGCCTCGCAGGGTTGGACCGCGCTCATCCTCGACACGAACGGCAACGGTAGACGTGACGCGTACGTGGAGCCGAACGAGCCCGTCGATCCGACGAAGGACAAACGCTACGGCGCGGCATTCTACTCGGTCGCCCCGGCGCCCGACGGGTCGGTGTGGGGCTCGGTGCTGGGCTTCCCCGGCGCGGCCGTGCGTCTGGTGCCCGGTGACAACCCGCCCCACACGACGCTGGTGGAGGTGTACGAACCGCCGGTCGACAATCCGAAGGCCAAGGTGCATGGCTTCTCGCCGCGTGGCATGGACATCGATCGCCATGGCGTGGCCTGGGTTGCGCTGGCAAGCGGACACATGGCGAGCTTCGACCGGCGCAAGTGCACGGGACCGCTGAACGGCCCGACCGCGACGGGTCAGCACTGTCCGGAGGGCTGGACGCTGTACGAGGAACCGCTGCCGCAGATGAAGGGCGTTCAGACGCCGGGGAGCGCCGAGGCCAGCTATTACACGTGGGTGGATCAGTTCGACACGCTCGGCCTGGGCGCGAACGTGCCCATCAACACGGGCAATGCGTCCGAGGGCCTGCTCGTGCTCAAGGACGGCAAGTGGGTGGTCCTGCGGGTGCCGTACCCGATGGGGTACTACACGAAGTGGATGGACGGCCGCATCGACGACCCGAAGGGCGGCTGGAAGGGCCGAGGCATCTGGACGACGATCAGCACGCGGGCACCGTTCCACATGGAGGGCGGGAAGGGCACACCGAGCAAGGTCATGAAGTTCCAGATGCGCCCGGATCCGCTGGCGAAGTAGGCCCGGGGGCAGGTCTGAAGTGACCCGGCTGGGGGTCAGGTCTGGCGTGGCCGACGTCCAGCCACTTCAGACCTGCCCCCCACCTACCCGAACTCCGGACCGATCACCGCGAACAGCCCGGCGTGACATCCCCGCGGCCCCGTCTCCCCTCGATACATCCGCGTGAACGGGCGCTGTTCCTCGAAGCCGGCCGACCTCAACCACGCGACCCAGCCCGGTTGTGGATCCGCCGCGTCGATCACCACCGCGCGCTCGGGAGCCACTTCGCCGAGGGCCGCGCTCACCAGATCCTGCGCTACACCTGCGTCGCTCGCCACCACGGGTCCGAGATGTTCGAACGCATGCCCGTGACGCCCCAGTACCACGCCGCTCAGTGCACCACCGACGCCCGCCGTGCACACCCAGCCATACGCCGGCGCGCCCTCAGCGAGCCACCGCAGCATCCTCGAGCGGTGGACACCCGTCACGGCGCGATCGAACTCGACGACCTGCTGCCAGTCATCGTCGCGCAGCGGCCGCACCCCCGGAGGATGGGCGCCAACGACCTGAGCGGTGCTCACAGGTGCGCGCTGCATCCGACGCAGGTCGAACGCGTCGGTGAACCCGAGCTTGAGGTAGATCGGACGTCCCAGCGGCGTCGCGTCGAGTCCGACGACAGGCACGTCGCGCACGAGCATGAGCCCCTCGCGCAGGAGCGCGGTGCCGATGCCACGTCCCCGTTCGCCCGGGTCCACCAGCACCATCGCGACCCACGCGAGGTCGGGTGGATACCGGACGGTGGCCACCGACCCGACGACCCGGTCGCCACGACACGCCACCAATGCGCCCAGCGGGTCGAGCGCGAGAAATTGCGCCCAGTCACGTGCGACCTGATTCCAGCGGCTGGCTCGGCACAGCCTCAGGCCGTCCTCGATATCGGCCGCCGTCATCGGTCTGAAGTGGACATCCACCAACACTGACATTGCCGCACACTCTACGCGCGCGCCGCGGCGTTGTACACGCGCCTGCTGCGATATCATCGGCGCATCGTGAACCTCGCCTCGCAGACCGCTGCCTCGATCACGTCGCTCGAGCACCTCGAAGACCTCCTCAGTACGCCGACGTCGCTCGTCATCGACGTGATGCGCCAGACTCCCGGCGACCTCCTCGTGCTCGGCGTCGCCGGCAAGATGGGACCGACGCTCGCCCGCATGGCGAAGCGCGCGTCGGACGCCGCCGGTGTGCCGCGTCGAGTGATCGGCGTTGCCCGCTTTTCCTCACGGGAGGCCGCCGACGCTCTCGAACAGCACGGCATCGACATCATCCGCTGCGATCTGCTCGACGCCTCGGCGCTCGCGGCCCTGCCGGACGCACCCAACGTCATCTTCATGGCGGGACGCAAGTTCGGATCGACGGGACTCGAATCGCTGACGTGGGCGATGAACGTGTACGTGCCTGCCCTCGTCGCGCAACGCTACGCCAACAGCCGCATCGTCGCGTTTTCGACGGGCAACGTGTACGGACTGACCCCGGTCGGCCACGGCGGATCCGTCGAGACGGACCTGCCCCAACCCGTCGGCGAATACGCGATGAGCTGCCTCGGCCGCGAGCGCATGTTCGAGCACTTCAGCGAGACCAATGGCACGCCGACCGCCCTCTTGCGGCTGAACTACGCGACGGAACTGCGCTACGGCGTGCTCGTCGACCTCGCCCAACGGGTGTGGCGCGGCGAGGTGATCGACGTCACGATGGGACACGTCAACGTCATCTGGCAGGCCGACGCCAACACCATGGCGCTGGCGGCCCTCGCCCACGTCTCCACGCCACCGTTCATCGTGAACCTGGCCGGACCCGAGGAACTCTCCGTGCGTGCGACGTGTGAAGCGCTGGGACGCGCGATGGGCGTGCCCGTCCGCTTCACCGGCGAGGAAGCCCGGGATGCCCTGCTGAGTAACGGCTCGCTCGGCCATGCCCGCCTCGGCGCCCCCACCGTGACGGCGGCACAGCTGATCGCCTGGACTGCCGACTGGGTGAAGCGCGGCGGTGCCACGCTCGACAAGCCGACCCACTTCGAGTCGCGCGACGGAGGGTTCTGACGTGGACGCCGGAGTTCGCGCCGCTGTCCGCGCCGGCCTCATCATCCCTGCACACCCGCTGGCGCTGACCGACGACGGGCGGTTCGACGAACGACGTCAGCGCGCCCTTACGCGCTACTACGTCGCGGCAGGGGCGGGTGGGCTCGCGGTAGGCGTCCACACCACGCAGTTCGCGATTCGCAGGCCGGAGGTCGGCCTGTTCGAACCGGTGCTCACACTGGCTCGCGAAGAGATGGACCGCGCGGACGCCAGCCGTGCGGTCCTGCTCGTGCGCATCGGGGGTGTGTGCGGCGACACCGGCCAGGCCGTCGCTGAAGCGCGACTGCTCGGTGACCTCGGCTATCACGCCGGACTGCTCAGTCTGGCCGCCCTCGCCCACGCGTCCGACGACGATCTGATCGCTCACTGTGCGCGGGTCGCGGAGATCCTGCCGGTCGTGGGCTTCTACCTGCAGCCGTCGGTTGGCGGGCGTCCGCTGTCGTATGCCTTCTGGCGGAGATTCGCCGAGATTCCTCAGGTCGTGGCGATCAAGATTGCCCCGTTCAACCGGTACCAGACGCTCGACGTCGTGCGCGCGGTCATTGACGCCGGACGCACGGACATCGCCTTGTACACCGGCAACGACGACCAGATCGTGGGGGACCTCGTGACGCCGTTCCGCTTTGCGGCTGCGGGAGGAATGGTCGAGCGCCGGATCGCCGGCGGCCTGCTCGGGCATTGGGCCGTGTGGACACGTGGGGCGGTCTCGCTGCTCGACGAGTGCCGCCGCGCATCGCAGAGCGACGCCGTCCCGGCTGAACTCCTACGGAAGGGCATCGAGGTGACCGACGCCAACGCTGCCTTCTTCGACGCCGCGCACGGCTTCAAGGGCTGCATCGCCGGCATCCACGAGGTGCTGCGGCGGCAGGGCCTGCTCGCCAATACACGCTGCCTCGATTCGCACGAGACGCTGAGCCCCGGCCAGGCGGCCGAGATTGACCGCGTCTCCCGAGCGTACCCGCACCTCGCGGACGATCAGTTCGTGGCAGAGCACCTCGAGGAATGGCTCCGATGAGCAGTCCGCACACGAGACGAGCGACGGCCTACCCGCTCGTCGCCGCTGCCCTCGCGGCTGTCGTGTCGCTCGGAGGGTGCACGCGCTCGACGCCAGCCGACCTCGTGATCACCAACGGCAAGGTCATCACGGTGGACCAGACGTTCAGCCTTGCCGGCAGCGTCGTCGTCGCCGGTGGACGCATCACGGCGGTGTTGCCGGCCGGCTCCGATGCCCGAGAGCACATCGGTCCGGCAACGCGGGTGATCGACGCGGGCGGTCGCGCGGTCATCCCCGGGCTGATCGACACGCACGTCCACGCGCTGGGCGTCGCCGCGACCGAGGCGAACACGCCCTTCAGCAACCTGACGTCGGTTGCCGGCATCCAGCAGTGGGTGCGCGAGGCCGCGCGGCAGGCACCGGCCGGCACGTGGCTATGGACCCCGCGTCTCTTTCCGACGCGGGTCGCCGAACGGCGCTTCCCGACACGCACGGAACTCGACGCCGCGGCCCCCGACCACCCGGTGGTCGTCGATGGTGCCTACGCTCTCGTCCTCAACTCCGCGGCGCTGCGGACGGCCGGTATCACGGGGGCGACGCCCGACCCGGCCGGCGGCGCGATCGTGAAGGATGCCGATGGCCGCCCGACCGGGCTCCTGCGCAACGTCGGCGGGATGCTGGCGCGGTTCAGGACGGGTGGCACCGAGATGCCCCTCGAGGGCCTGGAGACCGTCCATCGCGAGTATCTGCGCGCCGGCATCACGAGCATCGTCGAACGCGGCGCCGACATCGAGGGCTATCGTCGATATCAGCAGCTCGCCGAGCAGCAGCGACTGCACGTGCGCGCGACCGTGACGCTGCAGTTGCCGCGTCCAACCGACGAGGCCGAGGTCACGCGCCTGATTGACGCACTCGAGGTCAAGCCAGGAGCTGGCAACGACCGCCTGAAGGTAGGTCCACTGAAGATTCTCGTCGACGGCGGCATCCTGGCGGGCACGGCCTACATGCGCGAGCCGTACGGGCTCGCCGCAGCCTCGCTGTACGGCGTCGACGACCCGGCGTATCGGGGATTCCTGACCGTCCCGCCGGAGATCATTCAGAAGGTGTTCAGCGAAGGCCACACGCGCGGCTGGCAGATGTCGGCGCACGTGACGGGTGATGCCGGGGTGGATACCGTGCTGGATGCCATCGAAGCGGCGCAGCAGCTGGGTCCGATGCCGACCAACGACCGGCGGCACACGCTGATCCACGCGTACTTCCCGAACCCGGAGACGGCGCGGCGTGCCGCGCGTCTCGGGGTGTACGTTGACACCCAGCCTGCCTGGTACTACAAGGACGTCGACGCGCTGGCCCCGGCGCTCGGTGCCGACAGGCTCGCCCACTTCATCGGACTGCGCACGTGGCTCGATGCCGGCGTGCGCACGGCCATCAACACCGACCACATGTTCGGGCTCGACGGCGAGACGTCGATGAATCCATTCAATCCTTTCCTCACGATGTACGTCGCGATCACGCGGACGTCTGAGGCGGGTGACGTGGTCGGCGCGACCGAGGCGGTCACGCGCGAGCAGGCGCTGCGGATGATGACCAGCGACGCTGCGTGGTTCAGCTTCGACGAGGGCACGCGCGGATCCATCGAGGTCGGGAAGCTCGCCGACCTCGCGATTCTCTCGGACGACATCCTCAGCGTGCCCGACGAACGCATTCGCGACATCCGTGCCGACGTGACGATCGTCGGAGGCGTCGTGGTGCACGAGCGGTAGGAGTGGACGGGCTACAGGCTACGGGCTACAGCCTCAACCGGGCTACAGGCTACCGGCTACGGGCTGGCCTCGCCGTAGCCTCGGCGAAGGCAGGTCCACGGTGCTTGCCCGCCGTAGCCTTGGCGAAGGCAGGTTACCGGGCTGGCCCCGCCGTAGCCTTGGCGAAGGCGGGCACAACGCTGATCTCTCGGAAGTGCACCGTCTGAGGCCCGTGGTGGTTCTGGAGGCATGGGCGACATGATACTCTCCACTCACATCATGAGTGGAACATTCCTGGGCATCAGCCGTCCAACCGTGAGACGACGATGACGCGAACGAAACAGACCCTGCTCCAGGGTACGGTAGACCTCCTTCTGTTGCGGGCACTGCAGATGGGCCCAGCGCATGGCTACAGCATCTCCCGCTGGGTGCGCGAACGCACCGACGGCGTGCTCGCCATGGAGGATGCCGCGCTCTATCAGGCGCTCCACCGCCTCGAGCTGAAGGCCTATGTCACGGCCGAGTGGGGTCTGTCGGAGAACAACCGGCGCGCCAAGTACTACGCGCTGACCGCCGAGGGCCGCCGCCAGTTGCGCAGCGAGGTTGCCGACTGGCGACGCTACGCCGACGCCGTCCTCAAAGTGATCGCCACGGCCTGACCTGCCCCGCACGCCAGAGGCAACCCCCATGAAACGACTCTTCCGCTTTCCGTTCCGCACACGTGACGAGGTCCGCGACGATGTCGAGGACGAGTTCACGTTCCACCTCGACATGCGCACCGCCGATCTGGTGCGTGACGGGCTGACGGAGGCGGAGGCCCGCCAGCAGGCACTCCGTGAGTTCGGCAACCGCAGACGCGGCGCCGAGGCCTGCGCCGCCACCGACGAACAGGTCGAATTCCAGAAGCGCCGGCTGACACGTCTCGGCGAACTGCGCCAGGACCTGCGCTTTGCGCTGCGGCTGCTGCGCCGGCGGCCGGCGTTCACCGCCGTGGCGGTCGCGACGCTGGCTGTCGGCATCGGCGCCAACACCGCCATCTTCTCCCTGTTCGAGCAGGTACTCGTGCGCCGGCTGCCCGTGGCCGATCCGGCATCGCTCGTGAACCTCGCCGCGCCAGGTCCCAAGCCGGGCGGCGACAACTGCGACATGGCGGGCGACTGCTCCGTCGTGTTCAGTCACCCGATGTTCACCGACCTGCAACGGGAGCAGACGCCGTTTGCCGGCATCGCCGCCCATCGCAGCTTTCTCGCCAACATCGCGTACGACGAACGGGCGACGAGCGGCGTGGGGATGCTGGTGTCCGGTAACTACTTCAACCTCCTGGGCCTGACGCCTGCGGCGGGCCGCCTGATCAGCGTCGCCGACGATGGCGCGCCGGACACCGGCGATATCGTGGTGCTCAGTCACAACCACTGGCGACTGCACTACGACGCCAGCCCCGAGGTGATCGGCAAGACCCTGATCGTCAACGGGCGTCCGATGACGATCGCCGGCGTCGCACCTCGCGGCTTTGCCGGCACGACGCTCGGCGTGCGTCCGCTCGTGTTCGCACCACTCTCCGCCACTCGCATGCTGATGCCCGGCAACGACAACGCCTTCGAGCGGCGGCGGTACTGGCTCTACCTGTTCGCCCGGCTCGCGCCAGGCATCTCGCTCGACCAGGCACGCACGCAAATCAACGTGCCGTATCGCAACATCGTCAACGAGGTGGAAGCGCCGCTCGAAACAGGCTTGAGCGAACGTGGGATGGCGCGGTTCCGCGCCAAGACCGTGGAGGTCGAGCCTGGCGCGCGCGGCCAGAGTTCGCTGCACGCCTCGGTCGGCACGCCGGTCACACTGCTGCTGCTCGTGACCGCGACAGTGCTGCTCGTCGCCTGCGCCAACATCGCAAATCTCCTGCTGGCCCGGTCGACGGAGCGTGCTGGCGAGATGGCCGTGCGCCTGTCGCTTGGCGCCAGCCGGCGGCAACTCGTCGGCCTGATGCTCACCGAAGCTTGCGTGCTCGCGGCGATCGGCGGCGCCGCGGGCCTGCTCGTCGCGCGCTGGACGCTCGCAGTGCTCTCCGCGCTGATGCCCCACGAGAACGCCGCGGCACTCGCCGTGGGTCTCGATGGCCGTGCGGTCCTCTTTGCCGGCCTGCTCTCGCTCGTCACGGGTCTGGTGTTCGGCCTGTACCCGGCGCTGCACAGCACACGCAGCGACTTGATGGCGTCGCTCCGTGATCGCCCGAGTCGCACGTATCCCGTCTTCACGACGCCCTTGCCGCTGCGCGCTGCCATCGCGCGACCGTGCGGCGGCACTGCATGTCGTCACGGCGGCCCTGGCCTCCACGGCGGCCGGCACCGTCAGATCTGGCATATGACCAGTTTATGTGACCAGTCATGTGCGAATCAGCCAAGGACAACGTGAGTGCCGCCCCGACGCGCGCTTTGCCGGCGCCGGCCGACGGGTGGGCAGGAACCACCTGTGCCGTCAGAGGGACCGATACGTCGGAACGTTCCTCGGCTGAGAGCGCGTCGCCGCAGGAATGCAGCCCTACGGCCTGGCGTCCTTGCGATCCACCCCCAGCCCCGAGCGAACGACCAGCACCCAGTCGCCTTCGCCCGGCGGGTCGAATCGGATCGCGGCGCCGGCTCCCACACCAGACGCACTCGTGCGCTCACCCGTGCGCGGGCTGAGCCACGCTGCCTCGCCGCCCGGCGTCGCATCCCCTCTCAGCACGATCGCGTCCCCTTCCGGCGTGTAGGCCACCAGCAGATCGCCGGCCTCCGATGCCGCGACACCGATGACGCGCGCCACGTCCGCCGTGCCCGGCTGCTCGGCCAGCGCCGCCGGCGCGGGACGCAGCCGCCAGAAGTCGATCGACGTGAACAGCTCGGCTACGTGCGCCATCTGTTCGGCACCTGGCATGACCAGCGCCTGCCTCCACGGCAGCGGGATGCCGCTGCCCGGATGATCCGTCGGCGGCCCGCTCCCGTCATCCCATCCCCAGACGCCGTGACCGCCGTAGGTGACGCCGGCCGTCGGCGCGTTGAGCAGGCTCCAGTACACGGCGCGGCGCACGGTGTGCGGCGTGATGCGCTCACGGGATTGGTAAGCGATGTGATACTCGTACGGCGGCTCGAGGTTGATGAACGGCCGTGTCGGCTCGAGCGTCCAGTCCGTCGCCGGCGGCCCTTCGGTCATCCACCGCAGCGTCCGATCGTCGTCGCCGTGCCCGCTCTGGTAGCCATGGATGTCCACCCACGGCTCGTTGAGGAACTCGGGCAACACCCAGTGCATGCCGCCGGGGTGCACGATGACGGGCGCGTGCGGGCCGTCACCAAAGACCGCCGCGCCGATGCGCTTCCACTTCTCCGCCTTCTCGCCGCGATAGTCGCCGTCGCCGGGCAGGATCCAGACCACGTCGTAGCCCTGCCAGCGCGCGACCATGTACTGCGCGAGACGGATCGCCTGGTCCTCGGGCAACGACAGGCCTGGATTGACGGCCGGATTCGACCCGCCAGCAATGGCCCAGAGCAGCACGGGCACGTTCAGCAGGCCCGCGCGATTCAGCGCGGCGGCTTTCTCGTCGAGACGCTGGAAGAACGCAGGGTTGACGACGATCCGATCCTGACCGGTGTAGGCCGGCTCGCCGAAGCGATCGCCCTGCGGCGAGGCCCGCCACTGGGTGGCGACCCACTGGATCGCGGTGAAGCCCTGACGCAGCCGCTCGGCGATGTAGTGCTGCCACTCCTCTGGTGTGGAATGAAGCGCGGCGTTCCAGCCCGTATCCGCGAGCCAGAAGAACGGCGTCCCGTCGGCGTGTTCGAGGAACGTGCGGCTGGGCGACACACGAACCGGCCCGTGCCGATCGAACACGGTCGCATCCGCGGGCTCGACGACGCGAAACGTGCCGCGGTGGCCATGGAGCCCGGCGTCGGTGTCCGGCGTCGCGGTTGTCGTGAACGTCCAGTCGCCGATCTCGCCGGGCGAGAACCGGACGCGCCACGTCGCGCTGCCATCCCAGAAGCCGTGGACCGTATGGGTCTGCTGCAACGGCCCGGTGAAGGTGACGCGCAGCTCGACGTCCTGGAACGGGTTCTCCGGCGCGGTGGCGCTCGTGAACGCGTGCTCGAAGAGCCCCCAGCGCGGCACATCGTCGAGCAGCGGCGCGGCGGGCGTACACGCGAAGTGGGCCGCCGCCAGACACCCCAGCAGGAGCACGGCAGGACGTGGACACGTAGCAGGCATTGGCACATCTTAGGGCAAGCCCGGCCCCTGCATCCCCAGAGACTCCGGTCCGCACGCAGCCTCGAGCCTGACAGACGCGGCACTCGCCGTGCACGACCGTCCTTCGATAGAATCCCGCGCATGATGGCACCGCTCCGATGGATGTCCCTCTGCGTCGTGGTCCTGGCCGTCGTGGGTGGCGCGCCCGTGCGGGCCCAGGCGTCCGGCGAGGTGCAGCGCCCCTTCGGCACCCTGCGCGAGCAGGCAGCCCTGCAGCAGCAGTGGCTCACGGCGCGGCTCGACACGTTCCTGCCCGGGCTGATGCGCAAGCACGGCATCGACATGTGGGTCGTATCGATGCGGGAGTACAACGAGGACCCGGTCTTCAACGCGCTCGTCGCGCCCGAGACGTTTGCGGCGCGACGCCGCACGATCTACGTCTTCTTCGACAAGTGTGCGGCTGCCGGCGCCCCGCCTTCGGCTTCGTGCGTGGAGCGGATCGCCCTCGGCGGCACGTCGCAGGGCGGCGTGTTCGAGGCGCGCCGATCGACGGTCGCCGCGGCAACCGACGTCGGGAGCGGCCCGCAGGCCGAGTTGTGGGGCGACGAGCAGTGGCAGGTGCTCGCGCGCGTGATCGAGGAGCGCACACCGCGCGTCATCGGGATCAACCGCTCCACGGTGTTCGCGTTCTCCGACGGCCTCTCGAGCGGCGAGCTGCAGGGCATGTCCGCGGCGCTCCACGAGACATGGACGTCCAGGTTCCGCGACGCCGAAGCGCTGCCGGTCGAGCTGCTGGCGGTGCGGCTGCCCGAAGAGGAGGCGTTCTTCGGCCGGATGCAGGAGCTGGTGTGGTCGCTCACGCAGGAGATGTTCTCGTCGAGAACCATCACATCCGGCACCACGCGCACGAGCGATCTGGTGTGGTGGTGGCGCCAGCGCGTGAACGACCTCGGCCTGGGCACGTGGTTCCAGCCGAGCGTGAGCGTGCAGCGCAAGGGCACGACACCCGCCCAACTCGGCGCCGACCCGGTGATCGAGCGCGGCGACGTCCTGCACTGCGACGTGGGCATCACGGTGGCGCGCCTCAACACCGACACGCAGCACAACGCGTACGTGCTGCGCCAGGGCGAGAGGGAGGCACCGGAGGGCCTCCGGCGTGCGCTCGCCAACGGCAACGCCATGCAGGACATCCTCATGGAGGAGATCCGCCCGGGCCGCACCGGCAACGA
>CAYMAG010000036.1:0-39948 GCA_964388335.1 uncultured Vicinamibacteraceae bacterium
GGTTTCATGACGACCGTAGCAGAGATCACCGGCGCGGTTCAGCGGTTGCCGAAGCGCGAACTTGCGAGGTTCCGGAAGTGGTTCGCGGAGTTCGACGCCACTGCGTGGGACCGCGAGTTCGAGCAGGACGTAGCTGCGGGGCGTCTGGATGCGCTGGCCCGGGAGGCTCTGCGAGACGATCGCGCGGGGCGCACGACCGAGCTGTGACGCACCGTGCCAGCCCGCGGTTCTGGCGTGCCTACCGCGGCTTGCCGCGGGATATCCGGGCACTCGCCGATCGAGCCTACGAGCGCCTCGAGCAGAATCCGACGCATCGCTCACTGCACTTCAAGAAGACCGGTCGATTCTGGTCGGCACGGGCTTGCATTACCGAGCGCTTGCGGTGGAAGCGGCCACGCATCTGGTGTGGTTCTGGATCGGCTCGCACGCCGAGTACGACCAATTGCTTGGCAAGCGACCGGCGAACAAGCGTGTGCAGCCCACGATGGCGAAGCGTCAGACACCGAAGCGCGCACCACGCCGCCGCGGCTGAAACGCAAGCGTTGGCACGCTTCGGAGCTGACCGCGAATCAATAGTGCCGATATCGCGCCACGTCCACCCACCTGCCCGCCACCATCACCCGCTCGACGCTCCGGACTGCCGCGATGTCACGCGTCGGGTCGCCGGTGAACACCGCGAGGTCGGCCTGCAGCCCGGGCCTCAGCGTCCCGAACTCGTCGCTCCGGTACAGGAACTCCGCCGCCGTTCCGGTAGCTGCCGTCAGCGCCTCCAGCGGTGTGAACCCGCTCGCCACCAGCAACTCCAACTCGCGCCACGGCGCCTCGCCACGCCCCGCGAACGGCACGTCGGTGTGGCCGCCCATCACCACGCGTCCGCCTTCGCTCGCGGCGCGGCGCGTCAACCGCTGCATCTTCTCGAAGCCCGCCACCTGCACCGCATGCATCTCGGGCGTGGTGTTCGGGCGTGGCGCGGCCGCCTGCCGCTCGAACACCGCGAGCGTCGGATCGAGCCATGGACGATGGGTGCGCAGCGACGCGTACAGCGCCTTCGCCTCGGGGCCGTCGAGATCGGCCGTCGCGAACGCCGCGTACCGCCCATCCCGCCTGGCGTTGTTGTCGAGCAGCACCGCCTGCCGATAGCGCTCGGCCTCGACGCGCGGCAGCAGGCCGATGCCGAGTGACGTGATGTGCTCGAACCCGTGCAGGCCGGCCTCGAGCAGGTCGCGCGGATCGAGGATCTCGTTGTGCGACGTACACGGCACGCGCCGCGCCTCGCACACCGCAATCGCGGCACGCGCGCTGGCCAGCGGCAGCCGGAAATACAGCTTGAGCGCGCTCGCGCCCTCGTCGATGTTTCGTTCGGCCCGTCGCCTGGCCTCCTCGGCATCACGGACGACGACCGAGTCGGCAGGGTAGGCGGGCCGCTCACCGTCGAGATGCGGACCGGCGGTGTAGATGCGCGGGCCCGGTAGCCCATCGCCGGCGATCATCCGGCGCAGTTCCGAGAACTTCTCCTCCCACTGTCCGGGATCGCGGAACGCCGTCACGCCATGGCTCAACTGCCGCAGCGCCAGCTTCGGGTCGCTCTCGACGTGGAAGTGGAGGTCGATGAGTCCCGGCGTGACCGTCCTGCCCGACAGGTCGATCCGCTCGGCGTCGTCCGGCAGCGCGACCGACTCGACGCCGCCGACATGAGCCACGCGGCCGTTCACGATGACGACGCGTGCACGCTCGACGGGCGGCGCACCGGTGCCGTCCATCAGGCGAACGTTGTCGAGCACGAGCGGACGCGACTGCGCCGTCAGGTGCAGAGGGGCGGCGCCACCAGCCAGCAACGCCGGCGCGATGATGCCCGCCGACACGAGCGATATCCAGCCGGCCATTCGCATGATTCGGTCCACGGTCCACGGTCTCCGGTTCACGGGGCTTGCCCGCCGAAGCCTTGGCGAAGGCGGGTCACTCCCATCGGAAGACCCGGGCCGAGAGCGCCACACACCCCATCAGGATCAGCACGAGCATGCCGGCGTCGCCAGCGTGGGTCAGCCACCCCTCGTCGTGCCAGATGCCGCGCAGCAGCGAGACGGCATACGTAAGCGGCAGCAGACGCGCCACGGCCTGGATCGCCGGCGGAAGCGCCTCCACCGGGACGAACAACCCAGACAGCCCGAGCATCGGATATAGCACGATCGCCCCGACGGGCTGCGCGAACCGCGCCGTCGGCACCAGGCTCGCGATCACGAACCCCAGCGACAGGATGCTCACCGTGGTCAGCAGCAACGCGGCGACGAACGACGCCACGGGTACGTCGGCGTCGACCGCAAAGGAGCGTCCGCCGAACGCCACGGTGAGTCCGATCGTGACCGCCATCAGCAGCAGCTTCACCAGGACGTGGGCACCCAGGATGGTCCAGGGTCTGAGCGGCGTTGCCCGCAGGCGCTTGAGGATGCCGCCTTCCCGGTAGATGGCGATGATGGTGACGAGCGAGAGCACCGCGCTCAGCGCTATGAGGATGGCCGCGACGATCGGCAGGTCGACCGTCACCGCGCGTACCGGGCCCGAGGGGTTCGCCCCCAGGCGTCCGCTCACCGTCCGGGCCAGCACGACGTAGAGCACGACCGGGATGACCAGCGTACCCACGACGCCCATCGGCTCGCGCAGGAAGATCTTGAGTTCGAGCCAGGTCAGGTGCCAGAGTCCTCTCAGCATGCGTGCGCCTTCACTGACGAATCGAGTGGCCGGTCAGATCGAGGAAGACGTCTTCGAGCGTCGGCACCTCGGTGCGGAAGTCGGTGACGCGGATGCGATGCTCGGCGAGGCAGCCGATGACGTGCGTCACGAGATCGGCGCCCGTCCCGCGCACCGTGTAGACCGAGCCTTCGTGGCTCACGGAAGCGACGCCCGGCAACTCCCCGAAGCGTGCCTCGGCCGCCGGGTCGTCCGTCGTCACGTACACCGTGCGCTGCGGGCAGTGCCGCAGCACCAGTTCTGCGGGGGTGCCGGCATCGACCACCCGCCCGTGGTCGACGATGGCGACGCGATCGCAGAGCCGCTCGGCCTCCTCCATGAGGTGCGTCGTCAGCAGCACGGTCTTGCCGCGCGTGCGGATACCGCGGACGAGGTCCCAGATCGCGCGCCGCGCCTGCGGATCGAGCCCGGTCGTCAGCTCGTCGAGGAACACGACCTCGGGATCGTTGATCAGCGCGAGCGCGATGAAGAGTCGCTGCTTCTGGCCGCCGGACAACGTCATGAACCACGCCTCGCGCTTGTCGCTGAGGCCGAGCTGCTCGAGGAGGCGCGCGCCGTCGACGGGCGCGCGGTACAGGGACGCCCACAGGCTCACGGCCTCGCGCACCTTGATGCGCTTCTGCAGCTGCGCCTCCTGCAGCTGCACGCCGATGCGGTTCTGCAGGGCCCAGGCGTCGCGGGCGGGGTCGAGGCCCAGCACGGCGATGCGTCCGCTGTCGGGTGTGCGCAGACCTTCCACGCACTCGAGCGTCGTGGTCTTGCCGGCGCCGTTCGGCCCGATCAGGCCGAAGATCTCGCCCTCGCGCACGTCGAACGAGATGTCCTCCACCGCGACGGTCCTGCCGTAGGCCTTGCGGATGGAGGCGACGTCGATGACCGGCGGCGAACGCATGTCAGGCACGCGGGCGAGCGACGGCCCGGCCTGGCCCGCCGACGCACGGCTGTGCGACGGCGGCGCGAGCCGTCCCTGCCGACTGTTGCCAACGGACGGCTCGGAGTGCCGTCCCCACCTTACCCATGGTGGTGCTCGAGGGAGCGGCGCAACAGGTTCAGCGATTCGCGCCAGCCGCCAGCGATCACGCCGTAGAAGCGCCGCCACCGGGGACTGTCGTCGCAGCCGCTCTGCCGAAGCAGCACCTTCGTCCCACCCGACACCGTCTCGCACGTGACGTGCAACGCCATCGGGCCAATCGGGTCGCCGTCAGGCGGCAGCCAGTAGGCATCGGCGAGGAAGAACTCGCGACCCTCGCGGTAGTCGATGACCGTGCCGTAGAACGTCCCGCCGAGACGGCCCAGCAGCGGATCTCTCACGATCGTCGGACGCCAGCTGAGCGCGTACACCCCCAGCGGACGCGGCGTGGTGACCGATCGCTCGACGAGCCACCAGTGCTTGAGCATCTCGGCGTCGAAGAAGGCAGCGAGGACGTCGGCCGCCGGGGCGGCGACGGTGACCGCGTGCTCGAACGAGTCGGGATCGATGGCGCGCGTCGGCATCGCCGCGCAGTATGACACGGCACTCCGCTTGACCCCCGGCCGGGCCCGTCCGTATACTGCGACGGTCATGTTCGGGCGCATTACCACGATGACCATCACCCGAAAGCGGGCCACCATACCCGCGCGCGGGTGGATCGTGTACGCGTCCTGACGGCCTGGAATCACCAGCGCCCCGTGTACCGAGAGACCCGCCGCGCGGCCCGCGCAGGCGGGTTTCGTCGTTTCTGGCGGTCTGGAACAGAGGACTGATCGCATGTCGGCTCGAATGGAAGTGGGCGTCCTTGGCGCCACAGGGATGGTGGGACAACAGTTCGTGCGTCTGCTCGAGACGCACCCGTGGTTCGACGCGACCTGGCTCGCGGGCAGCGAACGGTCGTCCGGCAGGACGTACCGCGAGGCCGCGTCGTGGAAGCTGGCGACGCCCGTGCCCGACGCTGCCGCACGGCGCGTGGTGGAGCAGCCCATTCCCGGCCGCGGTCCGAAGCTCGTGTTCTCGGCGCTCGACGCCGGCGTGGCTGGTGACCTCGAGAAGGCCTTCGCCGAGGCCGGCCACATCGTCGTCAGCAACGCACGCAACTACCGTATGGACCCGCACGTGCCGCTGCTCGTGCCCGAGGTCAACGCCGACCACCTCGGCGCACTGCCCACCCAGCGCGAGGCCCGCGGCTGGACCGGCGCCATCGTCACCAACCCCAACTGCTCGACCGTGTTCCTCGCGATGGCCCTGGCACCGCTGCGCGCGCTCGGGCTGACGTCCTCGGTCGTCACCACGCTGCAGGCCGTGTCGGGTGCCGGATACCCCGGCGTGTCGTCGCTCGACATTGTCGGCAACGTCGTCCCCTTCATCGGCGGGGAAGAAGACAAGCTCGAGACCGAACCGCAGAAAATTCTCGGCACGCTGTCCCACGGCCTCGTGCAGCCGCATCCGGTGGTCGTGAGCGCCCACACGACGCGCGTGCCGGTCATCGACGGCCACACGGAGATGATCTCGGTCGCCTTCGACCACGCCGTGACCGCCGCTGACATCCGTGCCGCGTTCGACGGCTTCCGCGGCGCGCCGCAGGAGCGTGAGCTGCCGTCCGCGCCGACCCAGCCGCTCGTCTATCTCGAGGACGACAACAGGCCCCAGCCGCGGCTCGACGTCGAACGCGGTGGCGGCATGACCGTGTTCCTGGGCCGTTTGCGTCCGTGCCCGGTGATGCAGCACAAGTTCGTGGCGCTCGGCCACAACACGGTGCGCGGCGCCGCTGGCGCGGCCATCCTCAACGCCGAACTCATGCAGGACCAGGGACTGCTCGGCTGAGCGTCCGGGCGCCGATCGGGAGACACACGTCATGGTGGTGATGAAATTCGGCGGCACGTCGGTCAAGGACGCGGATGCCATCCAGCGGGTGGCGCGCATCGTGGCGCGCGAGGCGGCGCGCACGGGCGCGCCCGTGGTGGTGGTGTCGGCCATGTCGGGCGTGACCGACCAGCTGCTCGCGGCCGTCGCCTGCGCCGAGGCCGGCGATGGAGCGGCGGCGACCTCGCACGTCTGGACCATTCGCGACCGGCATCGCGTCGTCGTGGACGCCCTTCTGCCCGGCGAGTCGGCAGACGCCGTGCTCGACGCGCTCGAGCGTGGCTGGCGCGACACCGCGACCATCCTGCACGCCATGGCGGTGCTGCGCGAGGTGTCGGCGAAGTCGCGCGACGCGGTCGTGTCGATGGGTGAGGTGGCCAGCTCGCAGCTCGTGGCCGCGGCGCTGCCCCACCTCGGCGTCCCCGCTGCCTGTGTGGACGTCCGGCACGTGCTGGTCACCGACGACACCCATGGCGCCGCGCAGCCCGACCAGCCGGCCACGGCGCAGCGCCTGCGCGAGCTGGTCCTGCCTCATGTGCACGGCGGCAGTGCCGTCGTGCTCGGCGGCTTCGTGGGCGCCACGAAGGACGGGGCCACGACCACGCTCGGTCGAGGGGGCTCCGACTACTCGGCGTCGCTGTTCGGCGCGGGGCTGCGCGCCTCGGCCATCCAGATCTGGACCGACGTGGACGGCATGCTGACCGCCGATCCCCGCATCGTGCCGGGCGTGCGGCCGCTGCCGTCGCTGTCGTTCGCCGAGGCGTCCGAGCTTGCGTACTTCGGTGCCAAGGTCCTCCACCCGAGCACCATCGCACCGGCCGTGACCGACGGCATTCCCGTGCGCATCCTGAACTCGCACCGGCCAGAGGTGCCCGGCACGACGATCACCGCCGCCCCACCCCTGCCCGACGCGCCCGTCACCGGCCTCGCGTGCAAGCGCGACATCACCGTCGTGGACATCCGCTCCACCAAGATGCTCGCGGCGTACGGTTTCATGAGGCGCGTGTTCGAGGTGTTCGAGCGTCACCGAACGTCGGTGGACGTCATCACGACCTCCGAGGTCAGCGTGTCGATCACGATCGACGACAAGCGCAACCTCGCGGCCATCGTGGCCGACCTGTCGGAGTTCTCGGACGTGGTGGTGGAGCACGACATGGCATTGCTCTGCGCCGTCGGCGAGCGGCTGCGTCTCGAGCCCGGCGTGAGCGCGCGCGTGCTGGGTGCGCTCGAGCCGTTCCCCCTGCGCATGGTCTCGCAGGCAGGCGCCCGCCGGAACCTCACCGTCGTGCTGCCGCAGCAGCACCTGCAGCCGGCGATGTCGCTGTTGCACGACCGGTTCTGTCTCGTGCCAGAGACGCAGGCCGTGGCAGGTGCTTCGGCATGATCCAGGCCCTCCTGTTCGGGCACGGACGCATGGGGCGGCTCGTCGAGCAGCATGCGTCCGCGCACGACGTCGACGTGGTCGGTGTGTTGTCGCGCACGACGCCGGTCGAGACGTGGCAGCGCTGGAGGTCTGCACCTGTCGATGTGGCGATCGACTTCGCGACGGGCGAGGCGCTCGTCGCGCACCTGGACGACCTGTGCCGGGTCGCGCGGACACTCGTCATCGGCAGCACCGGGTGGTCAGCCGACGCGGCACGCGTGCATGAGGCGCTCGCACGCCACGGCGTTGGCGCCGTGGTGGCGTCGAACTTCTCCGTCGGCGCGCACGTGCTCGAGGCGGCAGCCGTTGCCGCCGCACGCCTTCTGCAGGACGCCGGCGAGTACGAGGCGTTCCTCCACGAAGCGCACCACTCGGCGAAGCGCGACGCGCCGTCGGGCACCGCGAAGAGCCTGCTCGCGGCGGTCGTCGGATCCGGCTACACCCGGCACGTGGACGTCAGCGCCACGCGGGCCGGGCACATCCCGGGCATCCACACCATCGGATTCGACGGCCCCGCCGAGACGGTCAGCCTCACGCACACCGTGCGCGATCGCGCGACGTTCGCGCATGGCGCCCTGCGGGCCGCGCGCTGGGTGCAGGGCCGGACGGGCACGTACACGATGAAAGATGTGCTCGGAATCTCCTATGCTTGACACCATGTCCTCCCGAACACCCTTCACCGGATGCGGCACCGCGCTCGTCACGCCCTTCACGGCTGACGGCGCCCTCGACGAACCCGCGATTCGACGCCTGGCGAGGCGGCAGGTGGACCAGGGCATCCACTTCGTCGTGCCGGTCGGCACGACCGGTGAGGCGCCGACGCTCTCGATTGCCGAGCGGCGCCGCGTGATCGCGCTCGTCGCCGAGGAAGTGGACGGCCGCGTGCCCGTCCTCGCCGGCGCGGGTGGCTACGACACCGCCGAGGTGATTCACGCCGTCGCGGCCGCGGAGGCGTCCGGCGCGACAGGCATCCTCTCTGTTGCCCCCTACTACAGCAAGCCGACACAGGAAGGCCTGTACCGGCACTACGCCGCGATCGCCGGCAGCACCTCGCTGCCCGTCGTGCTCTACAACGTGCCCGGACGGACGGGCACCAACATCGAGCCGGCGACCGTCGAACGTCTCTCGGCCATCCCGAACATCGTCGGCGTCAAGGAAGCGTCCGGTAACGTGTTCCAGATTGCCGAGGTCCGGCGGCGCCTGCCGGCGTCGTTCCTCGTGCTCTCCGGAGACGATGCGCTGACGGTGCCCGTGATGGCGCTGGGCGGACAGGGTGTGATCTCGGTGGCGGGCAACGAGGTGCCGCGCGAGATGGCACAGCTCGCCGAACTCTGCGAGCAGGGCGACTACGTCGCGGCGCGCGCGCTGCACGAACGGCTGCTGCCGCTGCTGCAGGCCAACTTCATCGAATCGAACCCCATACCCGTGAAAGCCGTGATGGCCATGGCCGGCCTGCTGACGCTGGCGTACCGTCTGCCGATGGTACCTCCCGCCGACAGCACGCTCGCGCGGCTGCGCGAGGTTGCCGCGCCCCTCGGACTCGTCGCACAGGAACCCGCGTGAGCATCGACGTACAGGCACTGCAGGACGACATCGAACGCCTCTGGGCCGCAGGCGCGGACGCTGACCGCGACGAGATGCGCGATGTCTTCGCGGCCCTCCGTACCGCACTGTCGAGCGGCGTCGTGCGCTCGGCCGAGCCCGACACGAACGGCCCCGGTGGCTGGCGCGTCAACCGTTGGGTGAAGCAGGGCATCCTGCTCGGCTTCCGTTGCGGCGGCCTCGTCGACGCGTCGGCCGACCACGGACGCCTGCCGTTCTTCGACAAGGACACGCTGCCGCTCAAGCCGCTCGCGCTCGCCCACGGCGTCCGCCTGGTACCGGGTGGATCGTCCGTACGCGACGGCGTCTATCTCGCGCCCGGCGTGATCTGCATGCCGCCCATGTACGTGAACATCGGGGCGTACGTCGGCGAGGGCACGATGATCGACTCGCACGCCCTCGTCGGGTCGTGCGCCCAGGTCGGTGCGCGCGTCCACGTGAGCGCGGCTGCGCAGATCGGCGGCGTCATCGAGCCCGTCGGCGCGCTGCCGGTGATCGTCGAGGACGATGTGCTCGTGGGCGGCAACACGGGTATCTACGAAGGGGCCATCGTGAAGGCGCGAGCGGTGATTGCCGCCGGCACGATTCTCACCGGCTCTACGCCGGTGTACGACCTGCCGAACGGCCGCATCATCACGCCGACCGAGGACACGCCGCTCGTGATTCCCGAAGGCGCGGTCGTGGTGCCGGGCGCCCGTTCCGTCACGGCCGAGGCCGGTGCGCAGTGGGGCCTCTCGCTCGCCACGCCCGTCATCGTCAAGTACCGGGACAGCCGCACCGACACGCGCACCGAGCTTGAGCGATGGATCCGCTAGACCTCGTCGCGCTCACGCGGCGGCTCGTGGATATCGAGTCCACGACGGGGCAGGAAGCCGCGGTGTGCGCCGAGGTGGCGTCCGTGCTCGAGGCGCGGGGCTACACGGTGGAGCGCCAGACCGTCACCGGCGCGCGGACCAATCTGATCGCCTCGCTCGACGGCGCCCAGCCGGAACTCGTGTTCTCGACGCACCTCGACTGCGTGCCGCCGTTCATTCCCAGCCGCATCGATGGCACACGGATCCATGGGCGCGGGTCATGCGACGCGAAGGGCATCGCCGTGTCGCAGCTCGCCGCAGCCGAGGCGCTGCGGGCGGCGGGCGAGACGCGCGTCGGCCTGCTGTTCGTCGTCGGGGAAGAGCGCGGCAGTGACGGCGCCATGGCCGCGAACCGGCTCGCGACGGGAACGTGCCGCTTTCTCGTGAACGGCGAGCCGACCGAGGGCAAGCTCGCGCTCGGACATCGCGGCGCCTATCGCGTCCGGCTGCGCGCGACGGGACGGGCCGCGCACTCGGCCTATCCCGAACTCGGCGAGTCGGCCGTCGAGAAACTGCTCGACGCGCTGCAACAGTTGCGCGCCATGACGTGGCCGTCAGACCCCGTGCTGGGGCAGACGCAGTGCAACATCGGCCTCATCGAGGGGGGCGTCGCCCCGAACGTGATTCCGCCGGCGGCGATGGCCGATCTCCTGATTCGATTGGTGACACCGGTCGACGAGGTGCGGGCGCGGCTCGCGGCCCTCGAGCCCGGCGTGACGGTCGAGGACGTGTACCACGTGGACGCCCTGCACATGCAGGGGTTGCCGGGGTTCGAGACCGAGGTGGTCGGGTACACGACGGATGCCCCGTTGCTGGGCAACTGGGGCACCAGGCTCATGTATGGTCCGGGGTCGATTCACGTCGCACACACCGACCATGAGTTCGTGGAGGTGGCCGACCTGCAGCGCGCCGTGGAAGACTACCAGCGGATTGCGCGACTGTTGCTCACAGTTCCTTGATGCGGATGTTCCTGAACTCGATGTAGTCGTTGTGGCCGAGGAAGCCGAGGTGGCCGGTGGTGCGCTTCAACCCCGGGTGCTTCTTCAGCACCTCGGGATCCTTCACCGTGTCGATGTTGAAGTCGAGAATCGTCTCGCCGTTCAGCACCACCGTGATCTGCGGACCGTTCGCCGTCACTTCCTGCACGTTCCACTCGCCGGCGGGCTTCATGGCCCCCTTCTTCGCGGCGCCGATCAGGTAGAGGCTTCCGTGATACTGCGCGTCCTTCAGCGGGCCCCACTTGCCGGCGAGCGCCGCCTTCTCGTCGAGAATCTGCAGTTCCATCCCCTGGTAGGCCGCGTCGCCTTCCATGGGCGTGCGGATGCCGAGCCCGTTGTTCGACCCCTCGGGCGGCATCCTGAACTCGAACCGCAGCACGAAGTTGCTGTACTGCTTCTCGGTGAGCAGGTTCCCGCCGCCGCCGTCCGCGCAGAACAGGACGCCGTCCTTCACGCCGTAGCCGTCGCCGCGCCCGCGGACGAGCGTCCAGCCGTTCAGCGTCCTGCCGTCGAAGATCGAGACGAAGCCGGGCTCGGCCTGTTGTGCCACGGTCGGCGCCGAGGGAATCGCCGCCAGCACGCCAGCGGCGAGAACGAACGTCATCGTGCGTCGCATGTTCCTCTCCATGGGTAAGGTGGGGACGCCTCTTCCAACGGCCTGGTAGGCCCCGCCTCGCCGAGGCGGGGCGGAACGATCGTCCGTCAATACAACAGATACCGCGCCCGCGTCGCCTCGAACGCCTCGCCCCCCGCCGGAATCATGTCACGAAGCTCCGCCGCTGTCGCGCCCGCATCGACCGCCTCCCGCAGGGCCGACGAGCCCGACAGAATGTCGATGGGCATCTTCTCCTGCTCGTACTCGTACGGCGGCGGACGCCACGGCAGGGCCCCGCCCGGCAGCGCGTCGCGGAACGCGCACAGCAGCGCCACTGCGGCATCCACCGGCCGGAACGCGTCGCGGTCGGTCACGTGCAGCTGGCATCCCCCGCACAGCACGCCCGCGTGCTTCTGGAACGTGGGCTCGAAGTATGCCGGACGGAAGTGCACCCCGGGCAGCTTCAGTGCGTTGAGGCTCGACGCGAATGGCTCGGCATCGACGCCGGGCGCACCGACCAGCTCGAACGGCCGCGTGGTGCCTCGTCCTTCGGAGATCAGCGTGCCCTCGAAGAGCACCATGCCCGGGTAGACGACCGCCGTGTCGACGGTCGGCATGTTCGGCGACGGAATCACCCAGGGCAGGCCCGTGTCTTCCCACCACATGTCGCGGCGCCATCCGTCCATGCGCTGTGCCTCCAGCGTCGCGCCGAGGCCGAATTCCTCGTTGAAGAGCTGTGCCAGCTCCGCGATGGTCAGCCCATGCCGCAGCGGGATGCGAAACAGCCCCACGAACGACTCGTAGCCGGCGTGCAGCATCGGGCCCTCCACGCCGATGCCGCCAATCGGGTTGGGACGATCGCACACGATGACGGGCAGATCGCGCCGGGCCGCCGCGCGGAGGCAGTTGGCCATCGTGTAGACGAACGTGTACACCCGCGTGCCCACGTCCTGCAGATCGACGACCAGGACGTCGAGGCCATCGAGCATGGCGCCGGTCGGCTCGCGGGTCTCGCTGTAGAGCGAGTACACCGGCACCTGCCGCTGCGCGTCCTGTGCGTGCGGCGTCTCGATCATGTTGTCCTGCAGCGTCGAGTGGAAGCCGTGCTGCGGCCCGAACAGCGCGGCCAGTGTCGCGCCAGGTGTCGCCCACAGGACGTCCGCGGCGTGCGCGAACGCGCCATCCACCGATGACGGGTTGGCCACGAGGCCCACGCGCAGGCCCTCGAGCCGTCCCGACGCGACGAGGGCAGAGAGTCCCGGGGTCACGGCCATGATCAGCGCGGCTCCCCGGGCGAGTACGCGACCAGCAGGTGGCGCTGCACGTCACCGTGAAGTTCGCTGAGATCCATCGGCCCCTCGGTGGTCGGGCGCGAGAGGAAGTACTCGACGAGCGGGCGATCGTCGGTCGTCACCGGACCGTCGCCCACCAGCTCCTGCAGTTCACCGGGACCTGCAACGTACTGCCCGAGCAGGTTCTTCACGCTGCCGAGGTTGAACTCGTCCAGTGCGGCGCGCGTGGCCGGATCGGCGAGCTTGCGCTCGAAGGCGGACAGATCGATCTGCAGCGGCTCCTTCGTGCCGAGCATCAGGCTGCCGTCGCCCCACAGCGTCGTGTGCGGAAACACCCGCATGAACGTACGAAGGATCATCGCGTACTCCGATCTCGTGTCACCGCCGTTCCACTGCAGCACGAAGCCATCGTCCTTCAGTGCGCGACGGACGAGTTCGAAATATTGCACCGAGTAGACGTTGCCCGCTCCCGCGTGCCGCGGCAGGATGACGTCGGCCGTGATGACGTCGTACTGCTTCTCGGCGGAGAGCAGCAGGAAGTTCCGGCCGTCATCCACGCGCAGGGACACGTTCGGCCGCGAGAACACGTCGAAGTTGACCATGCGGAAGTATCGGGCGCCACGCACGACCGACGGTGAGAGCTCGACGACGTCGACGTTCACGTCGGGGAACCTCGCGATGGCGCCTGGCGTGGTGCCGGCGCCGAGGCCGACGACCAGCGCACGCTTCGGGTTCGGATGCAGCGCGGTCGGCAGGAACCCGATGCGGCGATGGACGAAGACCGTCGACGGATGGTCGTTCGACTGGTGCATGCCGTCGAGGTACATGATGCGCATGCGGTCGGCCAGCCGACGTCCCGTCCGCCGCTCGTGAATGGCGACGCTCGTCTGCGCCCCCTCCTCGCTCCACATCCGGCGCTCGTTCCGGTGGAAGTACGTCAGCGCGACGTCGAACGGATCGACGGCAAGGTAGGCCATGCCGCCGAAGATCGCGATCGACACCGTCGCCGCCGTCAGCGCGAACCGGCGCGACGTGCGCAGCAGGGGCAGCAGCAGGAGCATGCCGGCGAGGAGGCTGACGGTCGCGAGGACGAGCAGCGTCCTCGGACTGCCCAGCCACGGAATCAGCAGGAAGCCGGCCCCCAGCGACCCGACGATGGCGCCGCAGACGTTCAGCGAATAGAACATGCCGATCCGTCGCGCCACCGCTTCGTCCGTCGGCTTGCCGCCCGCCCAGATCCGCAGGCCGATGGGGAAGGCCATGCCGAGGAGCAGCGATGTCGGCAGAATCGCGAGCAGGCTGGCCAGCAGCAACGGCGAGAGGTAGCTGAGCACCGGCATGTCCGACAGGCGGTCGCGCAGGCCCTGGCTCCACAGCACGCTGAGGCCCAGGCCCTGGAACGACGACAGCGCGGCAATCGCGATCCCCAGTTCGAGGCCGGCCAGCCATGCGAGGTAGTTGCGCGCGCGATTGAGGATCGGCGTGGCCAGATAGCTGCCGACGGCGATGCCGGTGAGCACTGTCGCGAGCATCAGCGTGAACGAGTAGGTGGTCGGGCGCAGGAAAATCACCAGCACGCGGAACCACAGCACCTCGAGCGCGAGGGACGTCACGCCTGACAGGAAGAAGACGATGAGCACCAGTCTGCGTGCGAACGGCGAGGCCTCTGGCCAGGCGGCTCCGCGCGCCGGCCGGTCCGCCAGTGCTGCGGCGGGCTCAGCCGCTGCAGCCGACGCCGCAATCTCGTCCACTGTCGGCAGGCGCCATGCCGAAGCCAGCGCGACGACGCCGATCAGGACGTTGATGGAGGCGGCGAGCAGGAACCCGCGCGAGACGCCGATCTGCGGAATGAGCACGAACCCCGCGAGCAGCGCGCCCACGATGGCGCCCGCGGTGTTGGTGCCGTACAGCAGCCCCATGCGCTGCCCCACCGCATCGCTGCGCGTCAACGACGACTTCATGACGAGCGGCAGCGTGGCTCCCATGAGCATCGTCGGTACCAGCAGCACCGCGAACGAGAGGATGAACCTCACGAGCGTGAGCAGGCCGAGGTGGTCGCCAATCGACGGGTGCCAGGCCACGTACAGCGCCTTCACACCTTCGAGTGCTGCCGGCGTGGCGAGTGCCGTCAGGCCGACCAGCAACTCGGCGATGCCGAAGAGGGCGAGCGGACGCTTCACGCGATCGGCGACGAAGCCCGCGGCGAAGCTGCCGAGCGCGAGTCCGGTCATGAAGCTTGCCAGGACCGTACTCGCGGCGTACACCGTGACGCCGAAGACCAGCGCCAGCAGCCGCAGCCACAGCACCTGGTAGATCAGTGCGCAGAAGCCCGAGAGCAGGAAGAGCACCAGCAGCAGGGGCAGCAGCCACGCGGCAGGGTCGTACACGTGCCCCGCTGACGCGGAGTCGCGCGAGGAGGGTGTCGAGGCAGACATCAGAAGTGGATCGTGCCTTCCAGATAGCAGACGGCCTGCCCCGTCAGGAGCACGCGGTCACCGCGCAGTTCACAGCGCATCTCACCGCCACGCTCGGACACCTGGCGGGCGTGCAGCACGGTGCGTCCCAGTCGCTCTGCCCAGAACGGCGCGAGCGTGCAGTGGGTCGAGCCGGTCACCGGATCTTCGGGCACGCCGATGGCGGGCGCGAAGAATCGCGACACGAAGTCGGCGCCGGGCGACTGGGTCTGGTCGGCGGGCGCGGTCACGACGACGCCGTGCGGAGCCACCGCCTGCAATCGCACCATGTCGGGCACCAGCGTGCGTACTTCCGACTCATAAGTGAATACGCACAAATGGTCGCGGGCCTTCCACACCTCGTCCGGCTCGGCGCCCAGCGCGAACGCCAGCGTCGCGATTGGCGAGGCGCGTTCGGCCGGCCGTGACGGGAAATCGAGGGTGTAGCCCTCGGCACCCGTCGTGACGAGCAGTTCACCGCTGCGGGTGGCGAAGCGGAACGGCTGGCTGTCGTCGCCGAGCCGCTCGCGCAGCACGAAGGCCGTGGCCAGCGTCGCGTGGCCGCACAGATCCACCTCGGTGGTCGGCGTGAACCAGCGGAGGTCGTACCGCCCGGCCCCGTCCCCCGACCTCACGAAGAATGCGGTTTCGGACAGGTTGTTCTCGGCCGCGATCTGATGCAGCAGATCGTCCGGCAGCCATGCGTCGAGCGGGCAAACCGCTGCCGGATTGCCACCGAAGACGGCGCTCGTGAACGCGTCGACGTGGAACAGGGGAATGGTCGGCATCGCGGCGAATCCGTCAGACGATCGTCTGCCAGCCCCGCGTGTCGGGGTCCTCGCCGTACTGCAGGCGCGTGATCGTGTCGTACAGGCGCAGGGCAAGCGGCCCCGGCACGCCGCCATTCACGGCGATCTCGCGGCCGTTGTCGACCAGGGTACCCACGGCCTGAATCACGGCGGCCGTTCCCGAGCCGAACACTTCCTTCAGCGTGCCGTTGGCGTGCGCCGCCTGAACTTCGTCGAGCGACACCATGCGCTCGCTGACCGTCAGCCCCCAGTCGCGGGCGATGGCCAGCACTGTCTCGCGCGTGATGCCCGCGAGGATGCTGCCGCCGAGGGGCGGCGTGACGAGTTCGTCGCCAATCAGCAGGAAGAGGTTCATCGTGCCGACTTCCTCCAGCCACCGGTGTTCGACGGCGTCGAGCCACAGCACCTGGTCGCAGCCACGCTCGCGGGCCTGTTCGGCGACCTGCAGGCTGGCGACGTAGTTGGCCGCCGCCTTCGTGGCGCCGATGCCGCCGCGGACGGCGCGCACGCGTTCGCGCTCGACCCAGATCCTCACCGGACGCATGCCGCCCGTGTAGTACGTGCCGACGGGCGACGTGATCACGAAGAAGGTGTACCGCTCGGCCGCCCGGACGCCGAGGAAGGGTTCTGTTGCGATGATCGTGGGACGGACGTAGAGCGCGGTGCCTCTCCGCGTGGGCACCCAGTCGCGGTCCGTCGCCACCAACTGCGTGATGCCCTGGACGAACAGCGTCTCGTCGACGGGTGGGATTGAGAGGCGCTCGGCGCCGGCGGCCATGCGCGCGGCGTGGCGATCGACGCGGAACAGCGAGACCCGGTCGTCGGTCATGCGGTAGGCCTTGAGGCCCTCGAACATCTCCTGCCCGTAGTGGAGGCCGGCAGCGGCCGGCTCGAGCTGGAGCGGGCCGTACGGGACGATGCGGGGGGCATGCCAGCCCTGGCCCTTCACGTAGTCCACGAGCAGCATGTGGTCGGCGAAGTGCTTGCCGAAGCCAAGCTGGTCTTCGGCCGGGCGCGGCCGTGGGGTCGTGGTGCGTGTGACGGGAATCGCTTGCGTGGATGTGGCGACGGTCATGATGTGCGGACGCTCCACAGGGCCGGGCTGACGATCTGGCCCCATCGGCAGATTGTAGCAGTCCGCCTTGGGGGGCCTCGCGTGTGCCACTCCAGGCCTGACCCCCAGCCGGGCCATTTCAGACCTGACCCCCAACGAGTCCCCGCATGTCCGCTGGCACCGGCGCGGTCACCTCGATCGTCTCCTCCGTGACCGGGTGCGGCAGCGTCAGCTGCCACGCGTGCAGCGCCTGACGCTTCAGCAACGCGACGGCCGCCCTGACGTCGTCCGCCACGCACACATCCAGCGCCGCCGGACCATACACCGGGTCGCCCACGATCGGCCAGCCCGACGCGTGCAGGTGTGCCCGTATCTGATGCAGTCGCCCCGTGACGAGATCGCACGCCACCAGCACGAGCCCCGCCGAGGCGCCCTCGCCGCGTGCCTGCACCTCGAAGCGCGTCTCGCACGCCAGGCCGTCGTCGCAGGGGGCCATCCGCGGCGGCGCGTCGCTGACCTTCGCCAGGGGCATCGTGATGACGCCGGCGTCCGGCGGTGTGCCTGCCACGATGGCCAGATACCTCTTGCGCGCCCGTCCGCTTCGCAGCAGGCGGACGGTCCGCGCATGCACCAGCCGCGACTTGGCCACGACGATGACGCCCGACGTGCCGCGGTCCAGTCGATGCACCAGCCCGGGCCGGGCGCCGTCTCTCCAGGTACGCGCGCGCCACAGCAGGGCGTTGAAGAGCGTGCCGGCGCGGTGCCGTCCGGTCGGGTGGACCAGCATGCCGGCCGGTTTCGAGACGATCAGCAGATGCTCGTCCTCGAAGAGCACGTCCAGGGCAATGTCTTCGGGCTGGTGATCGGCCACCGTCCGCCGCCACGGCAGCTCGACCTCGACGCGATCGCCCGCGTGCAGGGGACGTGCGGGCCGCGTGGTGACTCGTCCGTTGATGCGTACCTTGCCGACCTCCACCCAGCGCTGCACACGCGTGCGCGTGGCAGTGCGCACGGCGGACAGCTGGCGGGTCAGGACGACGTCCAGGCGGACGCCCTCGTCGGTGCGGTCCGCGACGAATGAACGCGTCGCGGCGTCCGGAGGGATGTCGGACGAGGACATCATGGCAGGCACCCTGAGCGGACCGGTCAACGGCGTCGCAGCGCGGACGCGGCGCCGTCCACCAGGGTCCAGCCGGCAAGGACGATCAGGTAGGCTCCGAGCAGGTCGCTCGGCCAGTGCG
Source organism: uncultured Vicinamibacteraceae bacterium (assembly GCA_964388335.1). GTDB lineage: Bacteria > Acidobacteriota > Vicinamibacteria > Vicinamibacterales > Vicinamibacteraceae > JAEZDP01. The sequence continues at coordinate 17,903 of CAYMAG010000036.1, forward strand.
CGCCAACGGTCACGCGCGCGGTTGCGCCCACGAGGAGCGCGCCGGTCGCGGCCATCGCCAGGGCCGTGTCGAGCGGCGTCTGCCGCCTCCAGGTGTAGAGGACGACGGGCAGCCAGCACGCACCCCACAACGTTCCGAAGGTCGACGGAAATCCGAAGCCGTGCGGCGTCCCGACGACGGCGACGAGGTCGGCCGTTGGCCGCGGGCGTTGTACCAGGGCCTTGATGGGCTCGCCGATCAGCCAGATCAGACCAAGCGTCGCAGCCACGACCAGGGCTGCGCGCAATCCGCCGCGCCACCAGCACAGCGCGATAGAGATCGCCATCAGCAGGAACAACTTCGGTACGGCCACCGTGCCGGTGACCGCGGACGCCCAGCCTGGTCCCGGCGCGATGCTCTGCACGGCGCGGGCGATGGCGAGGTCGCCGGGCAGCCGATCGGTCCAGTGTGCAATCAGGCACGCGACGATGGCCGCCGCTACGGGCCACCAGCGGGTCATGGACGTCACCGTTGTCGTCATCTTCAGCCACCCCCAGCCAGGCCACCGCAGGCCTCACCCCGGATATCATGCCCCATGCTCAGCATTCCGCTGGCGCTCGCCCTCATGCTCACGCCAGCACCACGCCTCACCCTCCCCCAGGCAGAGCGCTTCGCCGAACTCGCCCTCGCCTGCGTACACACCGAGTACCCGAACAAGATCGCCCACACACTCGCCAGCGACGCCGACGTCCGTCCGCCGCGCGAGTTGACGCCCATCTTCTTCGGCTGCTTCGACTGGCACTCGTCGGTGCACGGCCACTGGCTGCTGGCCCGCGTCGCACGGCTCTATCCAGATACGCCCATCGCCGCGCGTGCGTCCACCGCCCTCGCCCGCAGCTTCACGCCCGAGCGCATCGACGGCGAACTGGCCTACCTGCGCGTCCCGCAACGCCAGGAGTTCGAGCGTCCCTACGGCCTCGCCTGGCTGCTGCAGCTCACCGCCGAACTCCGCGAGTGGAACAGTCCGCAGGCACGCGACTGGCTGGCCCTGCTCACGCCGCTCGAAGAGGAAGCCGTCCGTCGCCTCAGCGACTGGCTGCCGAAGCTCACCCGCCCGATTCGCGCCGGCGAGCACTCGCAGACCGCCTTCGCCTTCGGACTCGCCCTCGACTGGGCCCGCCTCGCACGGCACGCCGCCTTCGAGGCACTGCTCGTCGAACGCTCGCGCGCCTACTACGCCGGCGACCGCGCCTGCCCACTGGCGTACGAGCCGTCAGGCCAGGACTTCGTCTCGCCCTGTCTCGCCGAGGCCGACCTCATGCGCCGTGTGCTCGAGCCCGCCGCCTTCGCGCGCTGGCTCGACGCCTTCCTTCCCGACCTGCCGCGTGCCACCCGCGACGCCTCATGGCTCGAACCCGGCCTGGTGATCGACGCCTCCGACGGCAAGCTCGCACACCTCGACGGCCTCAACCTCAGCCGCGCCTGGATGCTGGACGGCATCCTTTCGGCGTTACCGCAGGACGACACCAGGCGTCCTGCCCTGGAGGCTGCGGCAGCCAGACACCGCGAGGTCGGACTTGCGGCAGTGACCGGCGAGCACTACGCGGGCGGGCACTGGCTCGGCACCTTCGCCATGTATCTCGCCAGCGGAAGAGGACTGCCGTAAGTGCGCCTCGTCGCCCTCGTCGCGTGCCTGCTCTGCGCGCTGCCTGGGACGGCCGGCGCGGCCACGGATCCGCTGCACACCCTTGCCGTTCCGGGCGGGATCGATGCCGCCGTTCAGGTGATGGGTGATGCGAGAGAGGTCGACCCCGCCTGGTTCGCGTACGACCTCGTCCTCCGCTTCTACAACCAGCCCGCCGACGCGCTCCGCACGCACGACCCGTCGCTGCGCCGCCTGCTCGACTGGTTCGCCACCCAGCGCGCGACCTCCGCCGCCACACAGATGACGCCGCACAGCGCGACTGTCCCTGGTTCGCTGATCACCTCCGGCACGCAGGCCACCGACACGCACGGGGGAGGCGTCCCGTCGCCGCTCCCGGCCGACGCCTGGCGCACCGTCCTTGCCATCACGGACTCGTCCCACCCCGACCCGGATCTGGGCCACGTCCTGGCGTCGCACGACGTCGCGCTGCTCTACGTGGCACTCCTCCGCATGCCGCCGGCGACGCGCGCCGCGCTGGCCTCCGATCCCCCTGCCCTGCGCACCCTGCTGCCCCACGCCAGCGCCCTCACCATCGTCGCCCCCGTCCTCGAACGGGACGCGGATGGCTGGTTGCTGCCGGGCGGCGCCAGCGCACGTCCCGTCTGGGCGCGGCTGACGGGGCGCGCGACCGACGACCCACGCTTCCTCCAGGCGCTGCTCACCCGTGACCAGGGATGGGTCTGCGTCCTGGCCGACGTCGCGGGCCTGCTCTCCGCGGAACAGCGGGACGTCGCGCTCGGCCTTCACGTGCCAGCCGCGACCACCGCAGAACGTCTGCTGCGCGCCCTGCGTCTCGCGTCGCCAGACTGGCTGCCACGTCAGCGGCCCTTCTGGCGTCCAACGCTCGACCCCGCACTGCTGCTGCTGCAGCTTCCCGCCACGCGTGACGGGCTGCAGCTTCCCGGAAGTGCACGCGCGTGGTCGGCCATGCTGAGCAGCGGACGCCTGAATCCGCACGCGATTGCAGACATCCCGCGGCCGCCGTTGGCCCAGGGCTCGCGGGTCACACCCGCCTGGCTCGTGGAGCAGGTCTTCCGCGGAACGATCGCGCAGCGTCGACGGGCGTACGACCAGGTGTTGTTCGCGCAGCGCCTGCTCGGCGAGTCGACGTCGTTGCCTGTCGCCGCTGCCGCCGTCATCCACGCCGCAGGGACGCATCCGCAACTCGTGCTCACGCTCGAGCGGCTCGGCGTGCGCGAGCCGGACACGTACCTGCGGGTCGTCGAGTGGGCCCGCGCGATCGAGACGTCTGGCGCCGCGACACGACCGATCGCAACGCTGCAGGCGGCTCTGATGCTGCTGGTGCACGCGCAGGCGGGCGGGAGTCTGCCGGCGGACGCCGTCGAGGGCGCCGTGGTTGCGCTCGTCGAGGCGCTACGCGGCGACGGGGACGCCGTACCGTCCTGGCTGCGCACGATGACGGGGCACGACGGGCCGGACCTCGATGCCGCGGTCATCCGTTTCGCCGCGGGTCGCGGCTCCGCCGATCCGATCCATTGGGAAGGGACATCGTACGTGCTCGATCCAGGCGCGGCCGCCGTCTCGCGCATCGCACGCCTGCGCGGCGCGACGTCGACGGCCTCGCGCAACGCTGTCCCGCCCGCAGGCGAGCGCGTCGCCGACTGGCTGGTGGAACTCACCTATGCGCTGGCCATGGGATCGGGCGAGGAGTTGCCCCTGCGTCCCGCCGAGGCCGCCGCGCGTCATGCGTTCGGCCGCTCGGCAGGCGACCTCTCGCTGGCATGGGCCGCGCCGGTCGTGGCCGTGGACGAAGGTACCCGCTGGCACGTCCGCGGCAGCCTGCTCGGCCTCGATGTCGCCCTCGCACCCCTGACGCTTCGCCGTGCCAGCATGCGCATCCCTCCACGCCGGCCCTCGCTCAACACGTCCGACCGCCGGGTGTTGATCGAATCGCTCGCCTTCGTGCGCCGCGCGGGCCTGGACGCGACACACGCCAGAGACACGCACGACGCCATCGCGACGGCACGTGCGCACACGGTCGACGCGCTGGCGGACGAAGGCCGCTGCCTGGCTCTCGTCGGGCGTCTGCCCCTCGGTCACGCGCGCGCAGCCATGCTCGCGTGGACGTGCCGCCAGGACGCCGCGCGCCTGCCGCGCGCCCTGTCCATCCGTGAGGTGATCAGCCTCGCCGAGTCACAGCGTCCGCTCACGCCGTACACGTCGCTCGTGTTCGCTGGGGCTGCAGACTACGGCGCGCTGGCGCAGCCGCTCTCGGGTGCCTGGAGCCTGTGGCTGCCACCGCTGGCCGATCCCGAGCGTCTCGGCGGGCACTGGGGCACCGGCGTCGCCGCCTCGGTCTTCGCCGACCTCCACGTGCGCGTGCTGGGGTTGCTGGGCGAACTCGACCTGCCAGCGACACTACTGCCCGAGGCGCTCGCCGGCGTGACGTGGGAGTTCGTCACGCACGCCCCGGCGGCGTATCCTGACGACTGGTTTGCCTTGAACGAAATGGTCTGGCGGGTCGACGTCGAGGCGGTAGAACGGGCGCTTGCGCTGCACACCGGAGACGGTGTCCTGCGTCCGGTGGACGTGCCATGAGCGCCACGGGGCTGGTGCCGCTGGTCGCACTGGGCCTGGTGCTCGCTCTGCGCGCCGCGCCGGCGCTGGCGCAGGCGCAGGCACAGGGAAATGACCGCCTCTCTCTTGCCTTCGCCGCGCCCGCCCCGACCGACATCGTCAGCGGCACGGTCGACGTCGTCGTGCGACCGTCGCCCGAGGACGCGCCATGGACGGAGGTGACGGTCTACGCCGACGGACGCGACATCTGCGTGGTCACCGCGCCCCCCTGGCAGTGCGAGTGGGACGCGGGCGAGACCCTTGGCGCGCGGCACTTCCGGGCCGTGGCCCGCACCGTGGACGGTCGACGGGCCGTGGGCAACGTGCGGACGCGCGGCATGACGCTCGATGAGCGCGTCGTGGTGGACGCCGTGCAGGTGCCCGTGCTGGTCAGCGACGCGCGGGGGGCCTTCGTCCGTGCGCTTGCGCCCGAAGCGTTCGCTGTGCGCGAGGCAGGCCAGTCGCAGCGCATCGACAGCCTCGTCACCGAAGCCATGCCCCTCGATCTGGTGGTGGCGGTGGACATCAGCACCAGCATGGCCGACGTGATTGGCGAGGTGCAGGATGCGGTGCAGCGCCTGCTGATGCGGCTGCGCGACGGCGACACGTCCACCGTCCTGGGCTTCAACGACGCGCTCTTCCTGCTCTCGGAGCGTGAAACCGATCCCGCGCGACGTCTGGCGTCGGTGGACGGCCTGGTCACGTGGGGAGGGACGGCACTGTACGACGCCACCGTGAAGGCACTCGACCTGATCCGGGCCCGCAAGGGGCGCCGCGGCGCGATCGTGTTCTCGGACGGCGCCGACCGCCACAGCGCCGGCGATCGGGAGAGCACGCTGCGGCGCATCCAGGAGAGTGACGTCGTGCTCTACACGGTCGGCTTCGGCCAGCAGACGTCGCCCGCGTTGCGCGAGACCCTCGAGGCGTTCGCGAAGGCGAGCGGCGGACGCGCGTTCTTTCCGGCGCGCACCGGCGAACTCGACGCCGTCTTCGACAGCATCCTCGAGGAGCTGGCGCATCAATACGTGCTGTCGTACGTGTCGACCCAGCAGGACGCCGAGGGCTGGCGTCCCATCGACGTACAGGTGAAGTGCCCGGGGTGTCGCGTGCGGGCCCGGGATGGCTACAGGAGGACCCATCCATGAGCGTGTCCGCGCGTCGTGGCGCGGCGGCGGCCATCGCCGTCCTGCTCCTGGCCCAGGGGAGCCGCGCGGCGCAGGATCCGGTGCCCGACACGCCGCCCCAGGCTCCAGCGCCGGAACCGGCGCCGACACCGACGTTCCGGTCGGGCGTGGACCTGCTGGTGGTCGAGGCGGCGGTCGTCGGACGCGACGGCGTGCCGCCCCCTGGCCTGACCCCCGCGGATTTCGACGTGGAGATCGATGGCCGGCCCCGCCGCGTGGTGTCGGCTGACCTCGTCACGTACGACACGGCGTCGGGACCGGTCGCGGTCGAGGACGAGGGCGTCACGACCAACGCCGCAGTGGACGCGGGCCGGTCGATCCTGATCGTCGTGGACCAGGAAACCCTGCCGGCGAGTGCGCGAGGTCTCACCGAGACGGCGCGCCGGTGGGTGGAGACGCTGTCGCCTGGCGATCGCGTCGGGCTGGTGACGCTGCCTCCCCCCGGGCCACGCGTCGAATTCACCACGCGCCATGCGCGCGTGATCGAGGCGCTCGGGCGCATCACGTTTGCGGCGCAGGACGGCACGAGCCCCCTCGTGAGCGGTCCGGCTGTCAGCCTGTGGGAAGCGATGCGCATCGGCGAGGGCGATGAGCGGACGCTGTCGGAGGTGCTGTCGCGGGAATGTCCGATCGGCGCCTCGGTGGATGTGCTGTGCGCACAGGAGGCCCAGAGCAACGCCTACGAGATCGCCGCCGACGCGCGGGCGAAGAGCGGCCCGGTCCTCGGCAATCTGCGCGCGCTCATCGAGGCGCTCGGCGCGTTGCCAGGCCGCAAGGATCTCATCGTGCTGTCGGGGGGATGGGTGCTGCCCGAGCAGACCATCGTCTCGCAGATGCAGGGGGTCGCCGCCGCAGCGGCCGCCTCGCGCGTCACGCTGCACGGCATTCTCGCCGACACCTCCTCGCTGGCGGTGTCGGTCACCCGCCTGCGCACAGGCGCGCCCTTCGGGTCACGCGATCGGTACCTGCTGGCGCAGCCGCTCGACACGATGGCCAGTTTGACCGGCGGGCTCAGCACGCAGCTGGCCGGAAGCGGGATGGGCATCTTCGAACGCATCGACCAGGCCATGTCGAGTTACTACCGTCTCGGCGTCGAGCCCGAGGGACGCGACCTCGACGGACGGTCGCATCGGCTGTCGGTGAAGGTCCGTCCGCGCGGCCTCACGGTGCGCGATCATCGCCGTGTGGTGACGGCCCTGACGCCGGTGATCGATCCGTCCGCGACGGCCGAAGAGGCGCTGGATGCGGTGCTGCGGACGCCCGTCGCACTCACCGACCTCGGCCTGCGCGTGACGAGCCAGGTCGTGGCCGATGCCGACCCCGCGTTGCCCGCACGGCTCGTCATCGGCGTGGAAGTGCTGCGTGCCGCGCCGGGCTATGCCACGGCGCAGCTGCTCATCACCGACGCCGAAGGACGGGCGGTTGCGACGACGGGCCGTGAGTTCGACATCGACGAGGCGGGCACCGGTGCGCTGTTCTCGACGGTAGCCGTGCCCGATGGCCGGTACGACGTGCGCGTGGCGGCACGCGATGCCGAGGGCCGCATGGGCACCGTCGTGCATGCGGTGGACGCCCTGGCGTCGCCCATCGGCTTCGTGCGCACGCACGGGCTGACGGTGTTCGAGTACGACGATGCCGACCCGTCTCCGTTGCGTCCCATCTTCGGCGCGCTGGCACGTGACTCGCTCATGGTTGCCCGCGTCGATCTTCTGGAAGGTGGCGGCCGCAGTGCGGACGTGCCGGTCGCGTTCGAGTTCGTGGCCGACGAGAGTGGCGACGTGCTCGTGCGCGAAGAGACGGTGGCCGAGGTGCTGGTGCCCGGTGGTCCCAGGACGGCAGAAAGCGCGTTGCCCGCAGCCGAACTGCCTCCAGGCCTCTATCGCGTCAACGCCACCATCGGGACGGGCGACACCGCCGTCACGCTCACACGGCGCGTGAAGCTCGGGGACGGCGAACGTCGCGTGATGGCGCGTGCAACTGCGGCGCCCGTCGCGTCCGATGCGTCCGCCAGAGATGCTGAAGGTGCGGCCCGGCCCATTGGCTCGGCCAGCGCCGAGCGCCTGCCGATCGCGCCGTTCGATCTCGACGTCGTGCTCGTGCCCGCGTTCGTGAACGCTGCCCTCGGCCGTGCGGAGCGTCATGCGGACGCCGCTGTCCGCGAGGCGCTCACGCAGCAGATGCGGAGCGGCATCGACAAGCTCGCCGCCCGCGATCCTGGCGGCGCCGCGTCCGACTTCCGGAGTGCACTGAGGCTCGCGCCCGACTACCGCCCCGCGCTCGCGTATCTGGGCGCCTGCTACGCCGCTGGCGGGGCGCACGAACAGGCCGCCGGGGCGTGGCAGACGGCTGTCCTGGCCGAACGCGACAACGCCGACATGCACGCGCTGGCCATCGACGGATGGATGCGTGCCGATCGGGTCGGACCGGCGCTGACACTGGCCAGGCAGGCCGTGGCGCGGTGGCCCGAGGATCCGCGCTTCAGGAGGCAGCTCGCGGCGGCGCTGCTGGCGGCGGGCCAGCCTGCCCAGGCGATCGACGAGGTGCTCGCGATGGGCGATGCCGCAGCGGGCGACGAGCCGTTGCTGGCCGCCGCCATGCTGCAGTTGTACCGCCACGCGCAGGTCCGCACGCCGCTGTTCGACGAGGCACGCGACCTCGAGGCCATGCGCACGTTGCGCGCGCGGTACCCCGCGGACGGCCCGCGCGCGAAGCTGGTCGATCTCTGGATCGCCGACATGGGCAGGTAGGTGGGGGACGGGGCTTCATGCTTCATGCTTCATCTTCATGCTTCATGCCTCATGCTTCCGCCTCACGCCTCAGGCTTCATGCCGCCGGGCCGTTCCTTGCCTCAGTAGCCCCGACGTCCGCCGCAGCCGGAACGGCGAAGGTGGAGCCGTCCCTTCGACGGCTACCTGGCGGGGGGCAGGCGCACGACGCGGTCCATCAACCGCTGCAACGTGGCGTGCGGATCGCTCGTACGCCCGGTGTGGACCGGCGACACCTGGATGACGGTGCTGCGCGGCGCCACCAGCCACAGGAAGCGCTGCCGCGCAGGCAACCGGCCGATCGGTCCGGCATCCGTCCCACCTTCGCACACGCGCGGGAACGTCGAGAGGCTCTCACGCAGGTCGTCCACGTCGAGATCGGGCGCGAACGCCTGAACGCGCGGCACGTCGAGTTCGATACACGCCTGCAGAAAGCTGGCATCGGTGCACCAGAGAATCACGCCGACGTTCAGGAACTCTTCGCGGTCGACGCGCGGGACGACGCGAATGACGGCGTAGTCGTACGCCAGGTCAGCGGACACGCCGCACCTCCTCGACGAAGGCGCGAGGCGCATCGAGGCGCGCACGCAGGTAGTCGCGGTAGTGCCGTCGCGTGTCGCTCGCCGTGTCGCCGCCGAGCCAGGCGTCCGGCACGGCGCCGAGCACATCGTCGATCAGGGCCGGTGAGCACCGGTCCGCCAGGGCTTCGTCGAGCGCCTCCACCTCGGTGGCGCGCGCGAGCAGCACGTGATCCTTCACGAGGCGAAACGGATCGCGTGGCCGGGCCGGCTCGTCGTGCCAGCCGGGCGTGTGGTGGACGTACAGGGCGGCACCGTGGTCGATGAGCCACAACTGCCGGTGCCAGACCAGCATGTTGGTGTTGCGGGCCGTCCGGTCGACGTTGGTCACCAGTGCGTCGAACCAGACGATGGTGGAGGCGAGCCGCGCGTCGACGGCGACGGTCACCGGGTCGAACGCGACCGAGCCGGGCAGATAGTCCATGGCGACGTTGAGCCCGGCACTCGCGCGGATCAGTTCCTGAATCTCAGGGTCGGGCTCCGTACGGGCGAGGTCGGGGTCGAGTTCGGCGAGGACGAGTTCCGGCACGGGCAGCCCCAGCCCCCGCGCCAGCTCCCCCGCGATGACCTCCGCCACCAGCGCTCGCGTGCCCTGACCCGCCCCCCTGAACTTCAGCACATACAACCCGTCATCGTCTGCTTCCACGATGGCGGGCAGCGAGCCGCCCTCGCGGAGGGGCGTGACGTAGCGGGTGACGCGGATGGAACGTAGGGTCATGGTTCATGTCTCATGCTTCATGCTTGATCCCCGATCCCCGATCCGCGATCCCCGATCCCCGACTCAATACCTCCAACTCTTCAGGTCCGCGCCAGCGGGCGCCGTCTTGTCCATGCGCGCGACGGCTTTCGGGATGAACATCTGGTGGTAGCGCAGGCGTGACAGGTGGTTCGGACGGGTCTGGTCGCCGTTCCAGCAGTGCTCGGCGCGGTCGCCGTAGTCCACTTCGCCGTTGTAGTGCGGGTTCTGCGTCGCCTTCAGGAACGGCTCGAGCAGGTACACCGCGTTGTTCAGGTAGTAGTTGTCCATGTCGCCGACGTAGAGATGAATCTTGCCGTCGAGCCGCGCGCCGAGTCCGCGGTGCCAATCGCGCTGGATGATGTGCGAGAGGTCGTAGTGCTCGCGCCAGTACAGCGCGACGTCGCGGTCGATTTCGCCCGTGACCTTGTCCCAGATGCGCTTCGGGTAGCCGTCGGCGCCGACGGGTGAATACACCGACTCCCACACGTCCCACTGCTGGCCCGAGCGCGTCTTCGTCCCGAGCACCAGCTCGCGGCGGTTCATCTCCTCGAGTGTGGCCGACACGTGGCCCAGGTAGTTGCGGTGGCCGGGACGCGGCGTCTTCTTCCAGCGGCTATCGAGGTAGTACGCGTTCCTGTCCTCGTACAGGTTCACGACCGTGTAGGCGCGGAAGTCGATCGGATCGGGGCACGCGGCGTAGGCGCCGTTGAAGTCGTCGGGATAGAACACCTGCGCGGCGAGGGCCTCCCAGCCCCCGGTCGATCCGCCGTACATGAACCGGGCCCAGCCCTGACCGATGCCGCGGTATTTCTTCTCGATGTGCGGAATCAGCTCCTGGACGATCGCGTCACCGTACGGGCCGCTGTTGGCCGAGTTCACGGCGTACGAGTCGTCGTAGAACGGCGTCGGGTGCTGAATCTCGATGACGAGCACACGCGGAAAGCCCGGGCCCGTCCACTCCTTGTAGAACTCGTGGGCCATCTCCTGCTGGATGCGGTTGTAGCCGCGGATGCCGAAGCGCGCGCTGTAATCGGGCCGCAGCGTGGGGTCGGGCGGTTCTTCGCGGAACCCCTCGAACGTGTACGGGAAGTGCCCGTGATTGATCATCAACGGGTAGCGTGCGTCGGGACGTTCGTCGAAGCCCTCCGGCACCAGGACGTGTGCGCCGAGGTACATGTCGCGTCCCCAGAACGTCGAGAGCAGCTCGCTGCGAATGCGCTCGTGCCTGATGTACCTGGTTGTCGGCGGGTCGGGGATGACCGGAATGACCTGGTCGAGTGCGATGGCGATCGTCCCACCGCCCGGCGTGATGGTGACCTCGCGCGGCGTGCTGTAGAGGTTGCCCGGCGCGCGGTTCCACTGCTGGCCCTCGCCGCGGTCCATCGGCATCTTCACGATGTGGCCGTCGCCGCGGCGGAACGTTTCGTAGCGATGCAGCAGTGCCTGCACCGTGTACGTGCCCGGCGGCACCTGGTCGAGGCCGGCGACGGGAAAGCCGACTGCGCGGCCATCGACGGTGGCGGTGGCGCCAGGGGCGAGGCCGTCCACGTCGATGCCGAAGGCCTGCTGCGTGCCGGGGCCGTCGGCGATCTGGAAACGAGGCTCGGCGGACGTGTCCGTCGAGAGCATCACGAGCAGTCGGCCATCGAGCGCGCTGCTCTCGAGCGACGCCGGAAACGACACCGTGAAGCGCGTGCCAGACGATTGCGCCGCTCGTGTCGCGGGCAGCAGGCCGGAGGCGGCGAGGACCACGGCGATGCCGAGGCCCGTGGAAAGGCGGACGGTCGTCTGACGTGAAGGCACGGCAGAAGTGTACCCGCCTTGCACGTGCATCAGGCTGAACGGTGCGGCATTCGCCTGAGGCCGGACACCCGGTGCGGTTGGAGAAGCGTACGATAGCGGTTGCGGGCCCGCGACCGACCTGGGTCCGATGGGGAGCGACTTCATGACAGAGAAGAAGATCATCGCGGTGGCGGGCGCCACCGGCGCGCAAGGTGGCGGGCTGGTCCGCGCGATTCTGGCCGACCCTGACGGTGCGTTCGCGGCGCGTGCCCTGACGCGCGACGTGCAGTCCGAGAAGGCGAGAGCACTGGCTGCGGCGGGCGCCGAGGTGGTGGCCGCCGATGTGAACGACGAGGACAGCCTGGCCAGCGCGTTCGAGGGCGCGCACGGCGTGTACTGCGTGACGTTCTTCTGGGACCACTTCTCGCCCGAGAAGGAGCTGGCGCACGCGGGCAACATGGCGCGGGCGGCGAAGAGGGCGGGCGCGCGGCACGTCATCTGGTCCACGCTCGAGGACTCGCGCCGGTACATCCCGCTGGACGATGACCGGATGCCGACGCTGATGGGCAGGTACAAGGTGCCGCACTTCGACGCGAAGGGCGAAGCGAACCAGTTGTTCGTCGACGCGGGCGTCCCGACGACCTTCCTGCTGACGTCGTTCTATTGGGACAACTTCATCTACTTCGGCGCCGGGCCGCAGCGTGGGCCGGACGGCGTGCTTGGGCTGACGCTGCCCATGGGCGACCGCAAGCTGCCCGGCATCGCCGCCGAGGACATCGGCAAGTGTGCGCTCGGGATCTTCAAGGGCGGGGAGCAGTACATCGGGAAGACGGTCGGCATCTCGGGTGAGCACCTGTCGGGCGCCGAGATGGCGGCGAAGCTGACGGCAGCGCTGGGGCAGGAGGTCCGCTACAACGAAGTGTCCCCGGATGTGTACCGCGGGTTCGGCTTCCCTGCCGCGGACGATCTGGGCAACATGTTCCAGTTCAATCGCGACTTCTCGGACGACTTCCGCGCCGCCCGCCCCGTCGAGTTCTCGCGCGGCCTGAACCCCGCGCTCCAGAATCTGGACGCCTGGCTGCAGCAGCACGCGTCGAAGATCCCGCTGGCGTAGGTGGGGTCAGGTCTCGACGTGCACACGTGAGGTGCCAGGTCGTCTGGCAGGGTGTCGAAGAGCGCCCAGGACGCTCGACTATCGAGTGTCTGGGCCGAAGTAGACCTGACCAGCCCGACCCGGAGGACGCGATGCGCTACCTGTGCCTGATCTACGACGACGAGCAGACGATGAACGCCATGCCCAGGGCCGAGGCCGACGCCTTCATGGGTGAGTACTTCGCTTTCACGAGGAACGTCCAGCAGTCGGGACACTATGTGGCTGGAGAAGCGCTGCAGCCGGTGAGCACCGCCACGACGCTGCGGCATCGCAACGGGGTGCTGTCGACGACGGACGGACCGTTCGCCGAGACGAAGGAGCAGCTCGGCGGCTTCTATCTGATCGAGGCGCGCGACCTCAACGAGGCCCTGCAGATAGCTGGCCGCATCCCATCGGTGCGCACCGGGAGTGTCGAGGTGCGTCCGGTCGTCGACTTCGCGGGGACGGCCGCCGGCTAGCACGCCTCATCGTCCTGCGTGACGCCATCCCCGCCGCGACACCCGTCTGGGTGTCGTGGCCCAAGAAGGCCTCGAAGGTGTCGACGGACATCACGGAGGACGTCATCCGGGCCGCCGCCCTCCCCCTGGGTTTCGTGGACATCAAGGTGTGCGCCGTGAGCGATGTGTGGTCGGGCCTCGAGCTGGTGATTCGCAAGACGCTCCGCTGAGCGGGCCGCGCGAATTCGTGTACGCTGTGGCTACCTTCCCTGAGGAGCCTTGACATGAACGCAGGACGCGCTGCAACAGCGGTCGCAGGAGTCGCCGGCCTTGGCGCCGCCGCCGTGATTTCGGTCGTCTCGGCGGGACAGCCCTCGCCAGCCGAGGTCCGCGAGCGCTTCGCGAAGATGTCGGCCAGCGCCGAAGCCAAGGGCCTCGCCGAGCCGTTCCGCGGCGTCACCACCAACGGCGAGGTCGTGCACGGACTGTTCCCCATCCGGTCCACGGGCGTCTCGACCGAGCCGGTCCGCCAGGCCGCCGAGACCTTCCTTGCCGCGCTCACCCCCGACCAGCGCGCGAAGACCACCTTCGCGGTGGACGACCCCGAATGGCGCAAATGGATGAACCAGCACTTCTACGTGCGCCAGGGCGTGAGCTTCGAAGAGATGACCGACGCCCAGCGCGACACCGCCTTCGGTCTGCTGCGCGCCTCGCTCAGCGCACGCGGCCTGACGCTGACGCGCGACATCATGCGCCTCAACCACACGCTCGGCGAGATGAACAACGACAACTTCGTCGAGTACGGCGAGTGGCTCTATCACCTCACCGTCATGGGGACGCCCTCGGCCACCGAGCCCTGGGGCTGGCAGATGGACGGCCATCACCTCATCATCAACTTCTTCGTCCTCGGCGACCAGGTGGTGATGACGCCCACGTTCGTCGGCTCCGAACCCGTCATCGCGGCAGCCGGCAAGTTCAAGGGGACCACCATCCTGCAGGACGAACAGGGCAAGGGCCTCGCGTTCGTCAACGCGCTCACGGACGCGCAACGCCAGGCGGCGATTCTGTCCGTGTCCAAGACCGGCAACGACAACGTCGGCGAGGCGTTCAAGGACAACGTCGTCCTCGACTACACGGGCGTGCGCGCCTCGGCGCTGACCGCCGATCAGAAGACCCGGCTGCTCGCGCTCGTCGAACTCTTCGTGGGCTACACGCGCGAGGGGCACGCGAAGGTCAAGATGGACGACGTGCGCGCGCACCTCGACGACACGTACTTCGCGTGGATTGGCGCGACGTCACCGGACAGCGTGTTCTACTACCGCATCCACAGTCCGGTCGTGCTCATCGAGTTCGATCACCAGCGCCCGGCCGGCCTGCGCCGCCAGGTGGCCGACCCCAACCTGCCCATGCGCGAACACGTGCACGTCGTCATCCGCACGCCGAACGGTAACGACTATGGCAAGGATCTGCTCAGGCAGCACCACGAGCTGCATCGGAACAACGTCGCGCACCGGCATCAGTAGGGCGGCTACGGGCAACGGTCCTCGTCCATGGACCACGGGGGCTGTAGAATCACGAGATGTCTCTCGCACCAGGTACCAGACTGCCGGCCGCCACGTTCCGCACGCTGACCGCCGAGGGCGTCAAGGAACTGTCCACCGCCGACGTGTTCGCCGGCAGGAAAGTGGCGCTGTTCGGCGTACCCGCCGCCTTCAGCCCGACGTGCCACGGGCAGCACCTGCCCGGCTACGTGGCGCAGCACGACGCCATCACGGCGACGGGCATCGACACCATCGCCTGCGTGGCGCCCAACGACGTATGGGTGCTCGACGCGTGGTCGAAGGCCAGCGGCGCCGACGGCAAGGTGCTGATGTTGTCGGACGGCAACGGCGAGTTCGCGAAGGCCGCGGGGCTGCAACTCGACGGCACGCGCTTTGGCGAGGGGATGCGCATCCAGCGCTTCTCGGCCGTGGTGGACGATGGGGTCGTCACGGAGTTCCACATCGAGGAGAATCCGGGGCTCGTCACGGTGACTGGGGCGGAAGGGCTCGGACTTCGGTAAGGTAGGGACGGCTCTCCCGAGCCGTCCGACTGCGCCGCTCCTCATGCCTGCAACCACTGTGTCGGGCCGTTCTGAGAACCGCCCTTACCTTGCCCATGGTCCGGTGAACACGCTCTGCGTCTTCTGTGGCTCCAGCGCCGGCGCGCGTGCGGAGTACGTCGCTGCCGCGGCGGCGTTCGGCCGTCTCATCGTCGAGCGCGGGCTGACGCTCGTCTACGGCGGCGCGTCGGTCGGCCTGATGGGCGCCCTCGCGGACGCCGCGCTCGCGGCGGGCGGTGAAGTCATCGGCGTGCTGCCGCGGCACCTCGCGGCGAAGGAAATCGGTCACCAGAGGCTGACGCGTCTGGAACTCGTCGATACGATGCACGAGCGCAAGGCGCGGATGGCCGAGCTGTCCGACGCGTTCGTGGCGCTGCCGGGAGGCCTTGGCACGCTCGAGGAGTTGTTCGAGGTCTGGACGTGGGGCATGCTCGGGCTGCACCGCAAGCCGTGCGCGCTGCTCGACGTCGCCGGCTACTTCGACCATCTCGGCGCGTTCCTCGACCGCACGGTGGACGAAGCCTTCGTTCGTCCCGCCCATCGCGCGATGCTCATCCTCGAGCGCGACGGCCCCGCGCTGCTCGACGCGCTCGAACGGTACGAGGCCCCCGTGGTCCCGAAGTGGATCACGTCGTCCGACGTCGCTCCCGACGGGTAGCAGCGTGGTCGGCATCCCCGTTGGCTCGGCGCCGTTCTGGTGCTGCTGTTCATCTTTCAGGTGGTGTTGCGACCCGGGATCCGCTTCTACTGACCGGTCCTGTGGGCGCGTGCCTGCCGCTGCGGCCGCAGGCACGAAGTTCGGCCTTGATACCGCGTGCTCACGAGTGTTAGTTTTCTAGCACTGTGAGATTTATAACACCATGACGACGAAGCGACCGGCTGCGGCATTGGCCAAGCGTGAGCGTGAAATTCTCGACGTCCTCTATCGTCGCGGCCGTGCCACCGCCAGCGAGGTGCTCGAGGACCTCGCCGCAGAGCGAAGCTACTCAACCATCCGCACGCAGCTTCGGGTGCTCGAGCAGAAGGGACACGTGCGGCACGAGGTCGACGGCACCCGGTTCGTCTACCTGCCCACGGTGCCTCGCCACGCCGCGCGGAAGTCGGCACTCCGCCACCTCATGCACACCTTCTTCGACGGATCGCCGGAGCGCGTGGTAGCGGCGCTCCTGGGCGATTCGTCGGCGATGTCCGCAGAGCAGCTCGACCGCATCGCGTCGCTCGTCGAGCAAGCCCGGGAGGAAGGGCAGTGATGGTTCTGGCACTCCTCGCGGCGAAGGTGACGTGCGTGCTCGCGCTCGGGCTGCTGGTCGCGGCAGCGCTGCGACGACGCCAGGCGGCGCTGCGACACGTGGTGCTCGTCGCGTCGGTGGCTGCGGCCGCGCTGGTGCCCGTGGCCGGCTCTGTCGTACCTGCCTGGCTTCCTCTGATGCCCGCCGCCAGTCTTCGCGTGCCCCAGGTGACGCGCCCTGCCGCCGTCACGGTGCCTGGTGCGACACCCTTGGCCGATGAGGCGCAACCATCGCGTTCGTCACGATGGACACCGCTGCACGTACTGGTGGCGTTGTGGTCAGTTGTCTCGCTCGTGGCCCTGTGTCGCCTGGCGCTGGACCTGTGGGGGCTGCGAGCACTGCGACGGGGCACGGAAGTTCTCGATGACCCGCGCTGGATGGCGACGTTGGCCGAGCGGTGCAGGGCGCTCGACGTCCGTCGGCCGGTGACCATCCGAACCGGTCGCGCACCGTCTCCGGTGATGACGTGGGGACTGCGCGCCCCTCAACTACTCGTGCCAGCCGCTGCCGTTCACTGGCCGGATGCGCGGGTGCGGGTGGTGCTCACCCACGAGTTGTCGCATGTGGCCAGATACGACTGGCTGTGGTTCGTGCTCATGGAAGTGGCGCGCGCCGTCTACGGCTGGCATCCCCTGATGTGGCTCGCCGTGCGGCAGGCCAGGCGCGAGGCCGAACACGCGTGCGATGACCGCGTGCTGCAGCATGAAGCTCACCTCAGCGACTACGCCGCGTTGCTCGTGGACCTCGCCAGGCAGACCGGCCCGTCACGGTCATCGGTGGTAGCGGCGATGACGAACGTTTCGTTTCTCGAACGGAGGATCTCGACCATGCTCGACAAGTCGATCAATCACGCCCCCGTCCGGCGGCTCACGCGCTGGGCAACGCTGGCTCCCGTCCTCGCGGCCAGTCTCACGCTGGCCGGGGCGGGTGCGCAGGCGCAGAGCGAGGGCCTCGGGACGGTCGTCGGTACCGTACGCCCAAACGGTGGACTGCCACTCTCCGCCGTCGCCGTAACGCTCTCGAACGGACCGCAGGAGGTGCGCGTCGAGACCGACGCCAACGGGATGTTCAGCGCGGCGCTGCCGGCCGGCACGTACACCGCGGCCATCCGTGTGCCGGGTTTCAAGCGGTTCGAAGCCATCGTGGACGTGACCGCCGGCGAGCGGGTCACACGCGACTTCGCGCTCGCCCTCGGCGGTCTCACGGAAACGGTGCATGTGGCTGGCGAGACCGACCCATCCGCGGAGCCGATCAATCTCAGGCCCGACGTCCCGATCACGCGTACCATCGGCGTGGTCACGACGCCGATCAAGCTGACGCACAGGGCCCCTGCGTACCCGGCGGCGTTGCGCGAGGCCGGCATCGACGGCGTCGTGACTGTGTCGGCCCGCATCGGCGTCGACGGCCACATGACCGACGTCGCCGTCCTGCAGTCGCCGCATCCCGCGCTGGCGGAACTGGTCACTGACCACGTCGCACGCTGGCGGTACGAGCCGACGACGGTGCAGGGCGTGGCCGTGACGACGGACGTCACCGTGACGGTCAACTTCACGGCGTCGCTCGAGCCTTGACGAGGGGGACGAGGCGGGTGCCCGCCGTCCGCAACTTCGGCTACTCTGCCTGCACGGCAGATGGAGAACTTCGAGTCATCACTCGCCAACATCGGGCTGGCCCCGTACATCGTCAAGGCGATGGCGCTCATCGGCGTGCAGCGCCGGGGCGGCAGCAACATGTTCCGGCACCAGATGGGCACGTTGGCCATCCTCCTCGATTACAAGGTCATCGACCCCGTGCTGCTCAAGGCGGCGGTCATCCACGACCTGTTCGAGGACGCACCGGGCATGCCGGGCGTGTCGCGGGAAGACATCACGGCCATCGATGCGGACGGCAGAGAAGTCTTCGAGCTGGTGATGGAAGTGACGATTCGAAGGGTCGGCGGCATCAAGGAGCCGAAGGCGGAGTATCTGCTGCGCACCATGCAGCACGGCAGTCCGCGCGCCAGGCTGCTCAAGCTGGCGGATCGCATCAGCAACCTCACCGCGCTGGGGTTCGTGCACGATGCAGCGTTCGTGAAGAAGTACGTCCTGGAAACCCGCGCGTACATCCTCCCGTACGCCGCGACCGTCAACGCCGACATGTTCCGCGAACTGACCGACCTCGTCTCCAGCCGCTCGCAACAGTTCTCCGACGAGTAGGGTCTGTCGACGACAGTCTTTCGGCACGCCGGCCCCGTGCGCCCCGGCACCGTCGCGTGTCACGGCCGATACACCCAGGCAGACGCGTCCGGCCCGCGACCCTGCCCGTATCCGCCGGTGATCAGCGCGCGGCATCCGGCTTGCGCTTGGCGCGCAACGGCACGATGTGGTGACGCTGGTGGCGCGTCACGCGGCGGCCGTGACGGCACTTGGCGCCGCCTGCGGTCTCGCGGTCGTCTGGCGCCTGCGCACGGTGGTGGATGCGTTCCTGTTCGACGTGGACGCTCTCGACCGCGGCGTGCTGCTGCTGACGGTGGCGCTGCTCGCTGGCGTAGCGATTGTCGCGACGCTGCCGCCAGCGTGGCGCGCCGCGCGCGTCGACCCGTTGCGGGCCCTGCGAGCCGACTCCTGACCGTTTCATCGTTCTGTCATGTCAACGACAGAGCGTGGTCGTGGGTGGGAACCGGCACGGTGAGACCCGCCGGGAGCCACAGGTAAGGCGCAAGTGTGGCGGCGTTGACCTCAGGGGAACAGGGCGGCGAGATCGACGGCGAACCTCGTGGTGTCGAGGCGGCCGTCGGCTGCATAGACCTCGACGCTGCGGTCATCGGGGAACACGAGCCAGGCTTCCTGCGCGCCGGCGTTGACGTACGCCAGGGCCTTCTCGCGAAGCTTCGGCAACGCCTTGCTGGCCGATGCGATCTCGATGCACAACTCGGGCGCGCTCGAGAGGGGCATCTCTTCCGGATGGCTGGCCAGGTACGCGTCCGAGCACCACGCGACATCGGGCGCGCGCACGCCGATGGAGGTCGCGACGCCCACTTCTGCCATCGTGTGGCCACCCAATGAGCGGCGTACCACTTCGGCAATGCGCATGGCGGCCAGTCCGTGGCTCTTCCCCACCGGCGTCACGAGAATCTCTCCCCACTCGGTCAACTCGATCGTGCCCGCCAGGTCTTCGAAGGCCGGGTTCGCACACAGCGCCTGCCACCGCGCAGCGAGTTGCACGGGCGCGAGCGGTGCGTCGATCAAACCCATCGAATCTGGCACTATCCGACAGTCTAGCACCGGGCGCCTGATGCCCTCGCCACGTGCAGCGCCGTGCTGACGCGGTCAGCCGCGCTTCTTCGTTGCGGGCGCCCGCCGCCCCTTCGGCGCGGGCAGCGGGTCGTCGTCCGCGATGCGATCGGCGAGTCTCGCCACCGCCATCGCGTAGGCGTGCGCGCAGTTGTAGCCGAGCAGCGCCTCGTAGTTGGCGTACACGAGGAACGCGCCGCTGTCGGTGCGCAGCAGCGAGGCGTCCATCTCGACGCGAGGCAGTGCGCCCCCGCTCGTGGTGCGTACTCCCAGCGCCTGCCATCGTTCGAGCGGCAGCTTCCCGGTGAGTTCGCGCGTCGCGCGACAGCCGGCGGTGCGGAGCGGCGCGGCAGCGTCCAGCGCGGCACGAGCGCCGGCGGCTGTCGGCATGTGCACCTCGCGTCCCCACGTCTGTCCTTCCGTCCACCCCTGGGCCTTCAGGTAGTTGGCCATCGAGCCGAACACGTCGGGCGTCGAGCGCCAGATGTCGCGCGTGCCATCGCCGTCCTCGTCCACCGCGTACTTCAGGTAGCTGGACGGCAGGAACTGCGGCTGCCCCATGGCACCGGCCCACGAGCCCTTGAGCCGCGGCAGGTCGATGTACCGGCGGTCGAGAATCTCGAGGGCGTGGAACAGCTCCGCGCGGAACAGCGTGGTGCGCCTCGGGTCGTAGGCCAGCGTGGCGAGCGTCGGAATGAGGGGACGCACACCGCTGAAGCGTCCGAAGCTCGATTCGAGCCCCCAGATCGAGACGATGAAGCGTCCGGGCACGCCGTACGTCTGCTCGAGCCGAGTCAGCAGCGCCCGATGCTCCGCGGCGCGCGCGCGGCCGAGGCGGATGGTGGCCACACCCACGCGCTTGTCGACGTACTGCTTCAGCGTCTCCTTGAACTCGGCTTGCGTGCGGTCGCGCTCGAGAATCTGCGCGACCGGTGTCACGTCGCTGAGCGCCGCCTGCACCGTTGCCGGCGACACGCCCCGGGCCAGCGCTTCCTCGCGCACCTGCTGCAGCCACACGGGGAACGGCGGCGGCGAACCCGGCGCGCCGCCCGGGACGTCACCGGACGGCGCCTGGGCCGCGGGTGCCTGCGCCCGTGGTGCCGCGAAGAAGAGTGCGCCCAGCACGAGCACGGCCAGTGGCAGCCTCAAAGGGGTCCGCATCGCTCCGATTATGACAGCCCGCGACTCATGCTTCATGCCTCATGCCTCATGCAAGCCTGCAGGCCCCGCCTCCGCCGAGGCTACGGCGGGCAAGCCCCGTGAACCATGGCCTGAAGAAGCCTGAAGCAGCCTGCAGCCTGTATCCTGTCGCGCATGGCACACGTAGCGTTTCTCGGACTTGGCGTGATGGGTGGCCCGATGGCCGGTCATCTGGCGGCAGCAGGACACGACGTGACGGTGTGCAACCGCACGGCGTCACGCGCGGAGGCGTGGGTCACGAAGCACGGAGGACGTCGGGCGGCCACTCCGGCCGAAGCCGCGGCAGGCGCCGCGTTCGTGTTCGCCTGTGTCGGCGCCGATGACGACGTGCGCGAGGTGACGGTGGGCGATGGCGGCGCGTTCCAGGCGATGGCGCCAGACGCCATCTTCGTGGACCACACGACCGCCTCCGCCGCAGTCGCTCGCGAACTCCACGCCGAGGCGCGCTCGCGCGGGCTGCACTTCATCGACGCGCCGGTCTCGGGCGGTGAGGCTGGTGCGCAGAAGGGCCAGCTGAGCGTGATGTGCGGCGGCGACGAGGCCGCGTTCGCCCGTGCCGCGCCGGTCATGCAGGCCTACGGCAAGGCCGTGACACGTATCGGAGACGCGGGCGCGGGACAGCTCTGCAAGATGGTCAACCAGATCTGCATCGCCGGCCTCGTGCAGGGCCTCGCCGAAGCGCTCCACTTCGCGCAGCGCGCCGACCTCGACATCGAACGCGTCATGTCGGTCATCTCGAAGGGCGCCGCGCAATCGTGGCAGATGGACAACCGCTGGCAGACGATGGTGCGGGGCGAGTACGAGTTCGGCTTCGCCGTGAACTGGATGCGGAAGGATCTCGGCATCCTGCTCGACGAGGCCCGCCGCAACGGTGCGAGCCTGCCGGTGGCGGCGCTCGTCGATCAGTTCTACGCGGACGTCCAGAAGGCGGGAGGGGGGCGCTGGGACACGTCGAGCCTGTTGTCGAGGCTGGACGGGGGGTAATGTTTCATGCTTCATGCTTCATGCTTCATGCTTCATGCATGCCTCATAGACCTCGGCCGCGTCGCCGGGGGCGCACTGGAGAGCCCGAGTGGCTGTGCCCCGTGCGCTCCGTCACGGCGATGACCATGACGTTGCGATGCCGCTGCCGCCGATCAACAGGCTCACGCCCGCGGGTCCCCGCACATCCACACTGAGACGCTCTCCCGCGATCGGCGCGTGCACATCGTCGCCTGTCCGATGGCGGCGCTCAGCTGACATCTGCACGCCGACCTGCCGCACGGACGACCTCCCGCACGGACGA
>CAYMAG010000037.1:0-39849 GCA_964388335.1 uncultured Vicinamibacteraceae bacterium
TGGCGGAGGGAGTGGGATTCGAACCCACGGTACAGTTCCCCGTACGGCGGTTTTCAAGACCGCTGCCTTAAACCACTCGGCCATCCCTCCATCGGAGAGTGTATCGAAAATCCCGGGAGTCCTGCGCGATCGCCCGGGCCCGAGGCGTACCGGCCGGTCGTCGCGTCGGACCAGCGCCGGCCTGCTGCGTGGTCATCGCCGTCGGCTGCATCACGGCCTCGCCACGCAAACGACGGTATGCTGCAGCGTGCACACCACGCCACCTCGACATGGGCGCCGGGCGCCCTGCCCGCTGCACGGCTTCTGGCCCACGACGATCCGGTACGTAGCCACGAGCGTGCTCGCTTTCAGCGCGGCCGCCTGCGCCGCCCAGCCACCCGGGCCCGAGGAGGCCCCGGCCAGCGGCTGGGTCATCCTCTTCGACGGCCAGTCCACCGACCACTGGCGTGGCTTCCAGCGCGACGACTTTCCCGCGGACGCCTGGACCGTCGATGCAGGAACCCTCAGGCCTCTGCCCGACGGCGCCGTCGTCGATCTGATCACGCGCCGGACGTTCAGCCACTACGAACTCGAACTGGAGTGGCGAGTCGCGCCGGACGGGAACAGCGGCATCTTCGTGCACGTGACCGAAGACCACCCCCAGGTCTGGCACACAGGACCTGAGTTCCAGGTGCTGGATGACGCACGACACCCCGACGGCACGCGACCCGAGACGTCGGCGGGCTCGGTGTACGGATTGCTGGCTCCGACGGACAAGCACCTGCGGCCCGCGGGCGAGTGGAACGCAGCGCGCCTCGTCGTGCGGGGCTCGCGGCTGGAGCACACGCTCAACGGACGAACGGTGCTGACGGTGGATGTGAAGGACGAGGCGTTCCGCGAACGCGTGCGGGCGAGCACCTTCGCGGCCCTGCCAGACTTCGCGCGGCACGACGCAGGACACGTGGCGCTGCAGCACGCCAGCGTGAGCCCGCTCGAGGCCCCGGTCTGGTACAGGAACATCCGGATCCGCGAGCTTCCGGAAGGTTGACGCCGGGAGCCCGCCGCTACGCGGACCAGTGCTCAGGCCCGCGGTCGGATGACGTCGAGTCCGCCCATGTACGGGACGAGCGCGTCCGGAACGCGGACGCTGCCATCGGCCTGCTGATAGTTCTCGAGAATCGCGACCAGCGTCCGTCCCACGGCGAGTCCCGAGCCGTTGAGCGTGTGCACGTGCTGCGGCTTGCCGCCGGCCTCGGGGCGGAAGCGGATGTTCCCGCGCCGCGCCTGAAACCCTTCCGTGTTGCTGCACGACGAGATCTCGCGGTAGGTCCCCTGGCTCGGCAGCCACACCTCGATGTCGTACGTCCTGGCCGACGCGAACCCCATGTCACCGGTGCAGAGCAGCATGGTCCGGAAGGGCAGGCCGAGGACCTCCAGAATCCGCTCGGCACAGCCGGTGAGCCGTTCGAGTTCGTCGTACGACCGATCGGGCGTGACGAAACTCATCAGCTCGACCTTGTCGAACTGGTGCTGCCGGATGAGCCCCCGCACGTCCGTGCCGTAACTGCCGGCTTCGCTTCTGAAGCACGGCGTATAGGCGGTGTAGCGCAGTGGCAGCTGCGCGGCCTCGAGTATCTCGTCGCGGTGCAGGTTGGTGAGCGGCACTTCGGCGGTCGGAATCAGGAAGAGATCCCAGTCGCCGCCGATCCTGAAGAGGTCGGCCTCGAACTTCGGCAGGTTCCCGGTTGCGGTCAGCGCGGCGCTGTTCACGAGGAACGGCGGTTCGACTTCGGTATACCCGTGCTCGCGGGTGTGGAGGTCGAGCATGAGGTTGATGAGCGCCCGCGCCATGCGCGCGCCCGCGCCGAGCAGCACCGCGAAGCGCGCGCCGGACATCCGGGCGGCGCGCTCGAAGTCGAGCACGCGCAGCGCCGGTCCGATGTCCCAATGGGCCTTCGGTTCGAAGTCGAACGACGCGGGCTCGCCGACGCGTCGTACCTCGACGTTGTCGTCGGCACCGGCCCCCATCGGGACTGACGCGTGTGGCGCGTTGGGCAGGGCGAGCAGCACCTGGTCCCGCTCGGCTTCCACGGCGGACAACTGCGCGTCGAGCGCCGTGATCTCGTCGGCGCGCGCGCGGCCCTGCTCGAGCAGCACCGACACGTCCTCGCCGCTGCGCTTGGCTCGCGCCACGGCTTCGCCGGCACGGTTGCGCTCGGCCTTCAACTGCTCCACCCGGGGCAGCAACTCGCGCCGTGCCGCGTCGAGAAACGCCAGCCGCTCGAAGGTCTCGGCCGCCGCGGGTCCACGCGTCAGCACGCGCTGCCGAACCGCATCGAAGTCGTCACGAAGCTGTGCTGCGTCGAGCATGATGTCCCCGTATTGTAAGGCGCTCCCTACACAAGACCCTATGCTAAGGTGAAGCCTCAGTGGAGGAGTTCCCGTGAAGCAGACCGTTCGCACCGCCGTCTTTCCTGCCGCCGGCCTTGGCACGCGCTTCCTGCCAGCCACCAAGACGATGCCGAAGGAGATGCTGCCTCTGGTGGACAAGCCCATCATCCAGTACGCCGTCGAGGAAGCGGTCGCCTCCGGCATCGAGCAGGTGATTCTCGTGACCGCGCGCGGCAAGACCGCCATGGTCGATCACTTCGACGTCGATGTCGAACTCGAGACGTTCCTCGAGGATCGCGGCAAGATCGAGCAGCTCGCCGCGATCCGGCACGCCTCGACGCTGGTGCGCCTCGGCGCCATCCGGCAGGGCCCGCCGCTCGGACTCGGGCACGCGGTGCTCATCACGAAGGATCTGGTCGGCAATCAGCCGTTCGCGGTCGTGCTCGGCGACGACGTCATCGACGCCGACCCGCCGGCCATCCGCCAGCTCATCGACGTGTTCGACAAGGTACAGGGTCCGGTGCTGGCCGTCGAGCGCGTGCCCATGGACCAGATCAGCCGGTACGGCGTCGTGGACGCCGAACCGATGGGCGACGGCATCTACCGGATCCGGGATCTGGTGGAGAAGCCGCCACGCGACGAGGCGCCCTCGGATCTCGGCATCATCGGACGGTACGTGCTGACGCCGGATATCTTCGACGTCCTGGCCAACGTGCGCGAGGATCGGACGGGCGAGATCCAGCTGACCAACGGCCTGCGCGAGCTGTTGAAGCAGCGGCCGATCTACGCGTGCGAGGTGACCGGCACGCGACACGACACGGGCAACAAGCTGGGGTTCCTGCAGGCGACCGTGTACTTCGCGTTGCAGCGCCCGGACGTGGCCGAGCCCTTCAAGAAGTACATCCGGTCGCTGATCGACGACTGACCGTTCAGGACCGTCAGGACGCCTTGGGCGCGGGGGTCGTCGTCGCTGTCGTGCCGGAGTCGGTGGCCGGCTTCGAGTCGCTGCCGCTCTTCGAGCCTGCGTCTGACGCCGACTCGCCGGACTTGCCACCGCCAGACTCGCCCTTGGCGCTGCCGCCGGGTGCACCCGATTTCTTCGCGTAGTCGTTGATGTACCATCCGGACCCCTTGAACTGGATGGCCGGCGACGAAAACAGCTTCCGCACGGCGCTCCCGCACGTGGGGCACGCGTCAATCGGTGCATCCGAGAACTTCTGGATCACTTCGAAGCGGTGTTCGCAGGACTCACACTGGTATTCGTAGAGCGGCATGGTTCGGATTCACTCCAACACCTGAGTATAGCAGGCGGGTCCTGGCCCATCAGGCGAGCAGCACCTGGTCGTCCGCCTCGCCGAGCATGAGGCGGCGCAGCACGCGGAAGGGCCGCAGGCCAAGTCCGAGGAACGACGCGTGGAAGCGGCCCAGGTCGAACTTCTGCCCCTGCTGGGCCTTCACGTCGGCCCGCAGCTTGAGCAGCAGCAGCTTGCCGAGCGCATAGGTGACGTACGACGGGTCGAAGCTGCCGCGTTCGGCTTCGCGGCGCGCGCTGCCTTCTTCGAGCAACGCCTCTTCGCGGAAGAACCGGACGCCCTGCTCGACCGACAGGTCCTCGGCGTGCAGGCGGAGCCCGACGACGAGACGCGACAGCCGCACCAGCGCCTCGGCCAGCTGGCCGAGTTCCACCACGGGGTCCTTCTTCGCGAAGCCCAGCTCGACGACCAGTTGCTCGGCGTAGTGCGCCCAACCCTCCACCACCGACAGCGGGGCGAGGATGCTCGCCTTGTGCCAGGGCACGTCCACGCCGCGCAGGGCCTCGAAGTGCAGGAAGTGGCCCGGGAGCGCCTCGTGCATCGAGATGGCCCACAGCACGGCGTCGTTCAGGTCGCGCAGATGCTCCTCCTGTCGCTCGGCGGGCCAGGACGGATCCACGTCGGTGATGTAGTACGACGCCCGTTGGGGCCGCACCTCCAGAGGACCGGGTGTCCACAGGCTGGCGAACGTCCAGCGATAGAACGGTGGGGTCGGAGCGATGACGAGGGCGTCGGCGTTCGGCATGGGCACGACGTCGGCGTCACGCAGGAACGTGTACAGCGCGGCGCACTGCTCTCGCACTCTGCCGACGAGGCCGCCCGGCGCGGCGTGGTGGGCCTTGATCGACGCCCAGGTCTCGGCTGCCGATTGCTTGCCGATCTTCCCTGCCACCTGATCGAAGCGTGCCCGCGTCGCCTGCAACTCGCGGGTTGCGATGGCCAGGAGTGCGTCCACGTCGAGCGTGATGCCTTCGTCGAGCTTCAGCTTCTGCTCGAGGCGCTCGCGCCCGAGACGGAACGACGCCCGGGCGCGGGGCGCCACGTCCTGCTCGAGTTCGTCGACATACCGCCCGATGGCCGTGCGTGCGGCCGTCGCCGCGTCGTCCAGATCGGAGAGCAGCGAGAGATCGTCCACCTCGCGGAGAGCACGCGGCAGGTCACGCTCGAGGAACGAGACGACGCCGCGGAGGGTCTCCGTCGCGGTCTTGATGAAGATGCCCGCCGGCTCGCGCACATTGGCGCGGGCCGCGTCCAGCACACCTGGTACCTGACGCAGCTTCGAGAGCAGGCGCCTGGCGCGCTCCGACGCCGGGGCGTAGGTGAAGACGGCCTGAGAGGCCAGCGACACGGCGATCGTGTCGGCGTAGAGCTGCGGATCGCGCTCCCAGGTGCGAACCGACTCGAGTTCGAACAGACGTGCCTGCACACTGCTGGTCAGGGCATCGTGATCCGCCCGGTCGGCGACGATCATCGCCTCGACGGACATGGCCGCCAGCCGACGGGCGAAGCCGTTGAGGTCTCGCACCTGCCGATCGAGCGCGGCCCGCGAGAAGTCCTCGAGGAGGTCGTCGTGGAGGTGAACGCCGTCGAAGGTGGCGTGAGTGGGCTGGGCCTCATGGCGCCAGGCCAGGTAGTCGGCCGCAAAGTGCGGAAGGCTTTCAGCGGATCGCATGCGCAAGAGGAAGTCGCCGTGGCAAAAAGGGAACAGTCACGCGTGGGCCGACATGGCCCGATCCCTCAATGTACAATAGGATGCGTGCTTTCGCGGACGGGGGCCGGACGTTTGTACGTCGTGGCCACCCCTATCGGCAACCTGGAGGACGTGACGCTTCGGGCGTTGCGGGTGCTCGGGGAAGTGCACGTCATCGCGGCCGAGGACACGCGACGGACGGGTCGCCTGTTGGCGCATCTGGGCATCGACACGCCGATGACCAGCCTTCACGCCCACAATGAGCATGCGCGGGTACCGCGACTCCTCGACCTGCTGGCGACCGGTCATGCAGTCGCCCTCGTGACCGACGCCGGTACCCCACTGCTTTCAGACCCCGGAGCGCTGCTGGTGCGGAGCGTCCTCGACGCCGGCCACCCGGTGGAACCGATTCCTGGGCCGAGCGCGATTACCGCCGCGCTGACGATGGCAGGCGAGGGGTCGCATGGCTTCTCCTTCGAAGGCTTCGCCCCTGTTAAGTCGCATGACAGAAACATGTGGTTTCTGAAGTTGCTGGCCCACGACCATCCCGTGGTGTTCTTCGAGGCTCCCCACCGTATCGAGCGCACCCTGCGCGAACTCGCCGCGTTGGCGGGGATGGGCCGCGAGATCGTCGTCTGCCGCGAGATGACCAAGCTGCACGAGCAGATGATTCGCGGACCCGTCGGCGACGTGATGGCGCACGCCGACATCGTTCATCCCCAGGGGGAGTTCACGGTCATACTGCTGCCGCCGGGCGGGGACGCCGCCAACGAGGCTGTCTCGGATCAGGAAGTGTGGCGTGAATTCTGCGATCTGACCAAGAATGATGGGCTGAACAGGCGGCAGGCTGTCGCGCTGGCGGCGCGCCGGTTGGGTCTGCCCACCAGGGACGCCTACGCGGCCCTGGAGCGGTACAAGGCCACAGTGCAGATGGCTGACGCGACATGAGCGGGAAGCCTGAGGGCGTGGTGGCGATTCTCGCCGGCGGCCGGGGGACTCGCATGGGTACCGACACGCCCAAGGTCCTTCTGCCGGCGGGGGGCATTCCCATGCTCGAACGCGTCGTTCGAACGGCGGAAGCCATCAACCCGGCGAAGATTGTGGCTGTTCTGGGTTATTCGGCAGAAATTGTTGCGGGGGTGCTGCGTGGTCGGGATGTCACCGTGGATACGCGCGTTCCGCTTCTCGGCCCGGTCCACGCACTCACCGCGCTCCACCAGCATCTGTCCGACGCGGACCCTCGGTGCCCGTGGCTGATCTTCCCCGCAGATGTGCCACTGCTGAGCGTGGAGACCTTGCGTGCACTCCGGGAGCGCCACCGGTCCGGCGACGCCGCCATGACGCTCATAACGGCCGTCGCACCCAGACCTTACGGACTCATGCGGATTCTGCGGGACGAACGTGACGAGGTCGTGGGTGTGGTGGCCGAGCGCGACGCGTCCAGGCAGCAGCGCGCCATCAAGGAGTGCTCAAGTGGGGTGTTCGCCATAAGTGGAGCGGCGCTTGGCGACGCGCTGGCGGGCTTCACGTGGGACGAAACCCAGCGGGAACGACCGGTCGGCGATCTCGTCGCCGTGCTGCGCAAGCTGGGACATCGCATTGCCACGCTGGACGCTGGACGTCCAGACGAGATCCGGGGAATCAACAGCCAGACCGAACTGGCCGAGGCCAGCGCCATCATGCGTCACAGCAAGTGCGAAGAACTGATGTCGGCAGGGGTCACCATCATCGACCCGGCCACGACGTACGTGGGACCGGACGTCGAGGTCGGCCACGACACGGTGCTGCATCCGAACGTCTACCTCGAGGGCCGCACCCGGGTGGGCAATGCGTGCGAGATTCACGCGGGCACGCGACTCGTGGATGCCGTCGTGGAGGACCACGCCGTGGTGCTGAACTACTGCGTGGTCACGGATTCGCGCATTGCGGCACGTGCGCAGGTCGGTCCGTTCGCCCATGTCCGCCCCGGAAGCGATGTCGGCGAGGACGCCAGGGTCGGCAACTTCGTCGAACTCAAGAAGACGTCTCTCGGCAACGGCTCGAAGGCCAGCCACCTCACCTACCTGGGCGACGCCACGATCGGACAACGGGTCAACATTGGCGCCGGAACGATCACGTGCAACTTCGACGGTGAGAAGAAGCACCAGACCGTGATCGGCGATGACGCGTTCGTCGGCAGCGACTCGCAGTTGATTGCCCCCGTGCGCATCGGCAACCACGCGTTCGTGGCGGCCGGATCCTCCATCACGGTCGACGTCCCGGACGGCGCGCTCGGTGTCGCCCGGGGCCGCCAGGTGAACAAGGACGGCTGGGGCGCGAAGCGCATGGGCAAGTCGGGGCACTGAGCGGTCGGCTGCCATCATGTGCGGCATCATCGGATGCGTCGGCCGTGACGACATCGTGCCTGTCCTCATCGACGGGCTGCGCCGGCTGGAGTACAGGGGCTACGATTCGGCGGGCATCGCCGTACTCGACGGCGACGGCATCGATGTCCGCCGCAGCGCGGGAAAGTTGTCGCGGCTCGAAGACGTGCTGCGCGACCGGCCGCTGCGTGGAGCCTGCGGCATCGGCCACACCCGCTGGGCAACCCACGGTCGGCCGACGGAAGAGAACGCCCACCCACATCGCGATGCGTCGGGCCGCATCGTCCTGGTGCACAACGGCATCATCGAGAACTACCTCGAACTGAAGCACGACCTCCAGCGGTCCGGTGTGACATTTCGCACCGAGACCGACACCGAGGTGATCGCGCACCTCATCGGCCGCGAACTCGGCGCGGATGGACTCGAGGCCGCGGTGCGTCGTGCGCTCCTCGTGCTCCGTGGCGTGTTCGCGATCGTCGTCATGGGCACGTCTTCACCCGGGCAACTCGTCGCCGTCCGCAACGGCCCACCGCTCGTGGTCGGCCTGGGCGAGGGAGAGTTCTACGTGGCGTCGGACGTGCCTGCGATCCTGTCGCGCACGCGAGACGTCGTGTTCCTCGAGGACGGCGAGGTGGCCGTCATCTCGATCGACGGCCTGCGCCTGACCACGGCGGCGGGTGACGAGATCTCCCCGAAGCGCCAGCGCATCACCTGGGATCCGGTGATGGCGGAGAAGGCCGGCTACAAGCACTTCATGCTGAAGGAGATCGTCGAGCAGCCCTGGGCCATCAAGGAGACACTCGCCGGCCGGCTGCGCATGGAGGACGGCGATGTACACCTGCCCGAGATCAACCTGGACGAACAGGCCCTGCGCTCGGTGTCGCGCGTGGTGCTGCTGGCCTGCGGAACGTCGTGGCACGCGGCGTTGGTCGGGAAGTTCCTGATCGAGCGATTGGCGAAGCTGCCGGCCGACGTCGACTACGGCTCGGAGTTCAGGTATCGGTCGCCCATCGTGTCGCCCGGCGATCTCGTCGTGGCCATCACGCAGTCTGGTGAAACCGCAGACACGCTGGCGGCGCTGAAGCTCGCCGTCGCACGAGGCGCACGCAGCCTGGCCGTGTGCAACGTCGTCGGCAGCATGGCCACGCGCGAGGCGGAGGGGACGGTCTACACGCACGCGGGTCCTGAGATTGGCGTCGCGTCGACGAAGGCGTTCACCACACAGCTCGTGGCGTTGCTGCTCCTGGCGGTACGCATCGGACGCGCGCGGGATGTGCTGCGGGCCGACGATGTGCGTCCGCTTCTGCAGGCATTGACGGAGTTGCCGCGGCATCTCGAACAGGTGCTGTCGCTCGCGCCGATGGTCGAGGACATGGGGCGTCGCTTCTACCAGCGATCCAACTTCCTCTTCCTGGGCCGCGGGATGCACTATCCCATCGCCCTCGAAGGCGCGTTGAAGCTGAAGGAAGTGTCGTACATCCACGCGGAGGGCTACCCCGCCGGAGAGATGAAGCACGGCCCCATTGCGCTGATTGACGAGGCGATGCCGCTCGTCGCGCTCGCGCCTCGCGACCACGTGTTCGAGAAGATGATCGGCAATGTGCAGGAGGCGAAGACGAGGGGCGGCTCGGTGATCGCGATCACCGAGGAAGGCGAAACGCACCTCTGGTCCGTCCTCGATCCGAGGCAGGACGTGCGACTCGTGCTGCCTCCGGCGCATCCACTGCTCTCGCCCATCGCGATGACCGTTCCACTGCAGCTGCTCGCCTACCACGTTGCCGTGCGGCGCGGGTGCGATGTGGATCAGCCGCGCAATCTGGCCAAGAGCGTCACGGTGGAGTAGTTCCTGGAGCCCGTCGGCCGAGGCCGTCGCACGGCGCTATAATCGAAGGGCTTCGCCTGCTGCTGAGACGCCTGCACGTCGGCTTCCAGGCCGTGTGCGGTTCCTCCAATGCATCCCCCGAGATCCATGAACGAGAAGGCCGAGGCCCGACCCCTGGCGAAGGCCGACTATCTGTCCGCCTTGAACCCCGAACAGCGGGAGGCCGTGCTGCACGCGGAAGGTCCGCTCCTGATTCTCGCGGGAGCCGGGTCCGGCAAGACGAGGGTCATCGCCTACCGCGTTGCGCACCTCGTGAGCACGGGGCGCGCGAGGCCGTGGGAGGTGCTGGCCGTCACGTTCACGAACAAGGCCGCAGAAGAGATGCGGGAGCGCGTCGGCGCGCTCATCGACACGCCCGTGCGCGACCTCTGGATCTCGACGTTCCACGCGCTGTGCGCCCGGCTGCTTCGCCGCGAGGCCCCGGCCATCGGCCTCATGCGAGACTTCGTGATCTACGACAGCAGCGATCAGTTGACCGCCGTGAAGCAGGTGCTGAAGAAGCTGAACATCGACGACAAGGCCGTGCAGCCACGGGCAGTGCTCTCGCGGATATCCCACGCGAAGAACCGGATGGAGGGACCCGACGACATCGGCAGCGGCTGGAACGTCCGCGACGAGCAGATCGCACGGGTCTACCGGGGTTATCTCGAGGCGTTGAGGGACGCAAACGCCCTCGACTTCGACGACCTCCTGTTGAAGACCGTCGAGTTGTTCGATCACGACGTCGTGCGGGCGAAGTACCAGCGCCAGTTCCGCTTCGTGATGATTGACGAGTACCAGGACACGAATCGCCCACAGTACCTGCTCATCAAACGCCTCGTCGAAGCGCACCACAACATCGCGGTCGTGGGGGATCCCGATCAGTCGATCTACAAGTGGCGCGGCGCCGATCTGCGCAACATCCTCGACTTCGAGCACGACTTTCCCGAGGTCATGACGGTACGGCTCGAGCAGAACTACCGGTCGACGCAGACGATTCTCGATGCGGCGTCAGCCGTCATCAACCGCAACCGCAACCGCAAGGAGAAGCGGCTGTGGACCGAGAAGAAGGGCGGCGACCTGCTCACCTGCTTCCGTGGGGAGGACGAACTCGAGGAGGCCTCGTTTCTGGCGCGGACGCTGCGGCAGGAGCTGAGTCAACGTCGCGGGTCGACCGTCGCCATTCTGTATCGCCTCAACTCGCAGTCGCGCGTCCTCGAGGATCAGCTCATGCGCGACGGCACGCCGTATCGCATCATCGGCGGCGTCCGCTTCTACGAGCGCAAGGAGATCAAGGATGCGCTCGCGTATCTCAAGCTGCTCATCAACCCGCACGACGATGT
This sequence comes from uncultured Vicinamibacteraceae bacterium, assembly GCA_964388335.1. GTDB lineage: Bacteria > Acidobacteriota > Vicinamibacteria > Vicinamibacterales > Vicinamibacteraceae > JAEZDP01. The sequence continues at coordinate 10,941 of CAYMAG010000037.1, forward strand.
CAGCCTGCGCCGGGTGATCAACGTACCCACTCGCGGCATCGGCAAGTCGGTGACCGACAGCCTGGAGCACGGGACGGCCGGGCGTTCGCTCGAATCGCCGCCACTGATCGCGGCGGGTCTCTACGAGGTCGCGTCCGCGCAGTCGTTGTGGGCGCGCGCGCAACATCTGCTCGGAGAGCGCAAGCTGACGGGCCGTGCGCACGCCGCGCTTTCGAGCTTCGTCAACGTCATCACCTCGCTGACGACGGTCGCGAAGGCGGAGCCCGTCTCGATCGTGCTCGGTCGCATGCTCGACCAGACCGGCTATCTGAAGGCCCTTCGGGACGAACAGAACGAAGAAGCCGACGCGCGCGTCGAGAATCTGGCGGAACTGGTCTCGGCCGCGCGTGAGTACGAGACGCGAGACCCGGAGGCGTCGGTCGGTGGCTTCGTCGATCGCCTGTCGCTGTTGTCGGAGGCCGACGAAGTGCAGGGCGCGGAAGGCGCCCGCGTGTGGCTGATGACGCTGCATGCCGCGAAAGGCCTCGAGTTTCCGGTCGTGGCCATCGCCGGTCTCGAAGAGAACCTGTTCCCGCACGCGCGTTCGCAGGACGACCCGGAGGAAATGGAAGAAGAGCGCCGCCTCTGCTACGTGGGGATGACGCGAGCGCAACAGAAGCTCATTCTGACGAGCGCGGCACGGCGCCGGGTGTTCGGCGAGTACCAGGGCACATCGCCCTCACGCTTCCTCGAAGAGATCCCGCAGGAACTGATCCTTGAAGTACCGTCGTACGCGTCGTCGCGGGTCACGGCCGCGAGCAACGCGCGGCGGTCGCAGTGGACGTCCCGCGTCAACCCCTACGCGCGCCGCCCCGCGGTGGTCGAGACACCGGGGCCGTCATTCAGCTACGAAGACGAAGATCAGTCGGACGGGGCGGGCCTCAGGCCGGGGCGCAAGGTGCGGCACGCGCAGTTCGGGGTGGGTACCGTGCTGAGTGTCGAGGGGGATGGCGCCGACATGAAGCTGACGATCTCGTTCGCGTCGGTCGGACGCAAGAAGCTCGTCGCGAAGTACGCGAACCTCCAGCCTGTGTGAGGTAGGGACGGCTCGGAGGGCCGTCCGTACCCTACTCGTCGGAGGGTTCGACGATCTCCTGGCTCTCGGCGACGGGCTCGAGCGACGTGTCGAGCACGGCGTCATCGCCGGCGTCCACGACCGCGACGTCGACGTCCCCGAGATCGAGCCGCGCAAGGGACTCGACGCGGTCGCCCTCGTCGAGCCTGATCATCCGCACGCCCTGCGTGTTGCGCCCGATGCGTCGCAACGGCGCCACGGCCATACGGATGACCTTCCCCTGCTGGGTGATCACCATCACCTGGTTGTCGTCGTGCACCTGCGTGACGCCGATGACGTCACCGTTGCGCTCGGACGACTGGATGTTGATGATGCCGAACCCGCCCCGATACTGGACGCGGTACTCGGACAGCGGCGTGCGCTTGCCGTAGCCTCCCGACGTGACCGTCATGATGTCGCCGAGTTCGTCCACCACTTCCATGGCGACGACCTCGTCGTCGTCGCGCAGCGAGATGCCGCGAACGCCGTAGGCGGTCCGGCCCATCGTGCGCACGTCGTTCTCGTCGAACCGGATCGCGATGCCCTTCCTGGTGCCGATGAACACCTGCTGTGCACCCGACGACAACTGCACCGCCATCACGGCATCGTCGTCGTCCACGCCCATCGCGATGATGCCGCCGACACGAGGGTTGCTGTAGGCCTTGAGATCGGTCTTCTTGACCGTGCCCTTCCGCGTGCCCTGCACGACGAAGCGCTGGCCCTCTTCCGCCGGGAACTCGCGCACCGCCACTACGTCGGCCACCTTCTCGCCCTCGGCCATCTGGACGAGATTGGCCAGGGAACGCCCGCGAGCATCACGACCCGAGTCGGGGATCTGGTGCACGCGCAGCCAGTACGCGCGGCCGCGATCCGAGAAGACGATCAGGTACGCGTGTGTCGACGCGATGAAAAGGTGCTGCACGTAGTCGTCATCGGGCAGTCGCATGCCGATGAGGCCTGCGCCTCCACGGTGCTGGAACCTGTACTCGTCGAGCGAGGTGCGCTTGATGTAGCCCTTGTGGCTGACGGTGATGGCGATCTCTTCGTCGGCGATCAGGTCGAGCACGTTCAAGTCGCTCGTATCGTCGATGATGTTCGTACGCCGCGCGTCACTGAACTTGTCGCGCACCGCCTTCAGCTCGTCGATCACGATCTCCATCACGAGGCGATCGCTGCTGAGAATCGCGCGCAGACGCTCGATGGTCGCCAGCAGTTCCGCGAGTTCGTCGAGAATCTTCTGCCGCTCGAGGCCCGTGAGGCGCTGGAGTTGCATGTCGAGAATCGCCTGGGCCTGCAACTGTGACAGCCCGTAGGTCGTCATCAGTCCTTCGCGGGCTTCGAGCGGGCTCTTCGCGGCCCGAATCAACGCGATGACCGCGTCGAGATGATCGAGCGCGATGCGCAGCCCTTCGAGAATGTGGGCGCGAGCCTCGGCCTTGCGCAGTTCGAATTCCGTGCGGCGGCGGACGACCTCGCGGCGGAACTCCAGGAACCGCTCGACGGTGTCGAGCAGTGGCAGCACGCGCGGACGGCCATCGACGATGGCCAGCATGATGATGCCGAACGACGTCTGCAGCGGTGTGTGCTTGTACAGGTTGTTGAGCACGACATCGGCGATCTCGCCGCGCTTCAACTCGATGACGATCCGCATGCCCTTGCGATCGGACTCATCACGGATGTCGGCGATGCCGTCGAGCGTCTTCTCGCGCACGAGGTCGGCGATGCGCTCGATGAGCTTCGCCTTGTTCACCTGGTAGGGAATCTCGGTGACGATGATGGCCTGGCGGTCGCCTCCGCGAGAGAACGCCTCGATCTCCGTCCTGGCGCGAGTGACGACTGTGCCGCGACCCGTCGAGTACGCCTGCTGGATGCCGGCGCGCCCGACGATCGTGCCGCCCGTCGGGAAGTCGGGCCCGGAGATCTTCTGCAGCAGGATGCGCCGCTTGTCGTCCCGCGACAGCGGCTGCGGACGGCCCTCTTCGTCCTCGGTGAAGGCCACCGCCGGGTCGGCTATCGCGATGATGCCGTCGATCACCTCGCCGAGGTTGTGCGGCGGGATGTTCGTTGCCATGCCGACCGCGATGCCGGTCGACCCGTTGACCAGCAGGTTCGGAATGGGCGTCGGCAGGACGGTGGGTTCTTCGGAGGTCTCGTCGAAGTTCGGGACGAACTCGACCGTGTCCTTGTCGAGATCGGCCATCAGCGCTTCGGCGAGCGCCTCGAGCCTGGCCTCCGTGTAGCGGTAGGCCGCGGGCCGGTCGCCGTCGACGCTGCCGAAGTTCCCCTGTCCGTCCACCAGGGGGTACCGCATGTTGAAGTCCTGCGCCAGACGCACGAGCGTGTCGTACGCCGGCGCATCGCCGTGCGGGTGGTAGTTGCCGATGACCTCACCGACGATCTTCGCGCACTTGCGGTAGGCCCGTGAACTCGACAAGCCCATCTGGCGCATCGCGAACAGCACGCGCCTGTGGGCGGGCTTGAGGCCGTCCCGTACGTCGGGCAGGGCGCGCCCGACGATCACGCTCATCGCGTAATCCATGTACGACCGGCGCATCTCGTCTTCGATGTTGACGGGCACGCGCGCTGAGAGATTCGAGTCCATCTAGATGTCCAGGTTCTTCACGTCGAGGGCATGGTCCTCGATGAACTGCCGGCGCGGCTCCACCTGATCCCCCATCAGCGTCGAGAACATCAGATCGGCCACCGCGTGGTCTTCGGCGCGCACCTGCAGCAGCGTGCGCACCTCCGGCTTCATCGTGGTCTCCCACAGCGTGTCGGGGTTCATCTCGCCGAGGCCCTTGTATCGATTGATGGCGACGCCCTTGCGTCCAGCCTCGAGGAAGTGGTCCACCAGCTCGGCGGCTGACGCGACGTGCTTGTCGGCATCGCGCCTGGTGCGCCGTGTCTCCGGGATCTCGGGGGCCGGCTCGCCTTCCGCCTGAACGGGGACCGGCTCGGGGATGGGCTCCTCCGCCTCCTCGGTCGTGGCGGAGACATGGCTGATGACCATCCGCCCGTCGATGTCGGCGACGTCGCGGTAGCTCGCCAGCAGTGCGCGATATTCAGGAGACTCGACGAAGGTCGCGCCGGCGAGCGCCACGCGCGGATACCCGGCCGATCGATCGTCCACCTCGAGCAGAAAGCCGTCGTGCTCTTCGTCCACACGGGTCGACACGATCAACAGGTCGTTCGACATGCGGGCCGCAATGGCATCGACGCGCGTGCGGTCCGAGAAGAACTGGCGGTCACGCGCGCCCTCGTCGAGCAGCGTCCTGACGACCGATGGCGGCAGCCCCCGCCGCTCCACGTGTCGCAGGTTGCGTTCGAAGGCGATGAGCTTGTGCAGCATCGCGTCGAGTTCGTCGCCGGACATCTCGCGGCCGCGGTCGAGCAGCCTCAGCACGCGTGATTCGGTGGCGCGCCTGATCAGCCATGCCTCGAGGTCGCGGTCGTCCTTGATGTAGACCTCCTGCTTCCCGCGCTTGGCACGGTAGAGCGGGGGCTGCGCGATGTAGACGTGCCCGTTGTCGACGAGTTCGCGCATCTGCCGGTAGAAAAACGTCAGCAGGAGCGTACGGATGTGCGAGCCGTCCACGTCCGCGTCGGTCATGATGATGACGCGGTGATAGCGCAGCTTCGAGATGTCGAAGCCATCCTTGTCGTTCTCGTCGCGTGGCCGTCCGATACCCGTGCCGAGCGCCGCGATCATCGTCTTGATCTCGTCGCTGCTCAGCATCTTGTCGAAGCGTGCCTTCTCGACGTTGAGGATCTTGCCCTTGATCGGCAGGATGGCCTGGAACTTCCGGTCGCGGCCCTGCTTCGCCGAGCCGCCGGCCGAATCGCCTTCGACGATGTAGATCTCGCTCCTGGCCGGGTCGCGCTCCTGACAGTCGGCCAGCTTGCCTGGCAGCGAACTGCCGTCGAGCACACCCTTGCGCCGGACGAGGTCACGCGCCTTGCGTGCCGCCTCGCGCGCGCGCGCGGCGTCGATGGCCTTGTTGACCACTGCCTTCGCGATGGCGGGATTCTCTTCGAAGTACGCGCCGAGTCGCTCATTGACGATCGACTCGACGATGCCCTTGACCTCGGTGTTGCCGAGCTTGGTCTTCGTCTGGCCTTCGAACTGCGGGCTCGGAATCTTGACGCTGATGACGCCTGCCAGACCCTCTCGCGAGTCGTCGCCGCTGATGGTGACGTCCTTCAGGTCCTTCGTGAGGTTGTGCGCCGTGGCGTAGACGTTGATCGTGCGCGTCAATGCGGCGCGGAACCCGGAAAGATGAAACCCACCCTCGTGCGTGTTGATGTTGTTGGCGAAGGTGTAGAGGTTCTCGTCGTAGCTGTCGTTCCACTGCAACGCGATCTCGACGTCGATGTCGTTGCGCGTGCCCTGCATGTAGATCGGCGTGTCGTGTACGGTCCGTCGTGCCGTGTTCATGAACTCCACGTACTCGACGATGCCGCCCTTGTACTCGTAGCGCACCGACCGCCCGTCGCCGCGCTCGTCGTCCAGCGTGATGACGATGCCGGCGTTCAGGAACGCGAGTTCGCGAAGACGGTTGTTCAGCGTGTCGAAGCTGAAGACACTGGTCTCGAAGATGGTCGTGTCGGGCACGAAGTGGACACGCGTGCCGCGGCGCTTCGTGGATCCCGTGATGGAGAGGTCGGCCTGCGGAATGCCCCTCGCGTACGTCTGCTGGTAGACCTTCCCGTTGCGCCAGATCTCCAGTTCGAGTTGCTCGGACAGTGCGTTGACGACCGACACACCGACGCCGTGCAGACCACCAGAGACCTTGTACGCACTGCCTTCCTGATTGAACTTGCCCCCGGCGTGCAGCACCGTGAGAACGACCTCCGCTGCCGGCCGGCCGCTCTCGTGCATGTCGACGGGAATGCCGCGGCCATCGTCCACGACGGTGACGGAGTTGTCGACGTGCAGCGTGACGTTGACCTCGCTGCAATGACCGGCGAGCGCCTCGTCCACCGAATTGTCGACGACTTCGTAGACGAGATGATGCAGGCCTGCTTCACCCGTGGTCCCGATGTACATGCCTGGCCGCTTCCGGACGGCCTCGAGCCCTTCGAGCACCTTGATGCTGTCGGCGCCGTACGCCTCTGGCATGTGGGGACGTTCGGACGCCGCTTGCGGCAGGTTGTCGTCGGGCATACGTGTATCAGCGGTGGTTGACATCTGAATCTTCAAGAGGAGTGCCGGGCGCACGCGCGGCCGGCACCACGTGACGGGACCCACCCTCACGGGTGGTGCCGTCAGATGCGCATCGGCATGATGACGTAGGTGTACTCGTACCCCTCGGGGTTCACCGGAGTCATGACCGCCTGGCTCATCTCATCGCGGAACGACAGCCGCACCTGGTCTGTCTCGACGACGTTCAGGAAGTCGACGACGTACTGCGAGTTGAAACACACCTGCGTGGGCGGGCCGTCGTAGGCCACCAGCAGCTCTTCCGTCGCCTCGCCGAGATCCGGGCTGTTCGACGTGACTTCGACCTTGCCGTCCGACATGGCGAATCGAATCGCCCTCGAGCGCTCGTTCGACAGCAGCGCTACGCGGCGAATGGCCGACATCAGGCGGTCGCGCTCGAACTCGACGTACTTGTCGTTGTTCTTCGGAATGACGCGGTCGTACGCGGGAAACTGGGCATCGATCATGCGCGAGAAGAGACGACGGTTGCCCAGCGCGAAGAAGAGGTGGTTCTCGCCGCGCTCGAACGAGAGCATTTCCTCTCTGGCGGCCACATCTGCGTCGCCTTCAGCGGGCTCGGCGCGTTCCTCCTTCGGCGGTGCAACAGCAAGCAGGCGCGTGAGTTCGTTCAACGCCTTCTTGGGCAGCAGCACCTTCTCGTCCGTCGTCACACCCGTGTCGCAGCGCATTGTGATCAGGGCCAGGCGATGTCCGTCGGTAGCCACCAGGCTCATGCTGTCCGGCCGAAGCTCGAAGAGCGCACCATTGAGGTAGTACCGCGTGTCCTCGCCCGTAATCGCGAACATCGTCCTGGCCGCCATCTGCTTCATGGCGTCGGGCGGCAACGTCGCCACCGGCGTTCCTCCGTCCGGCATCTGTGGGAAATCGTCTGCCGGCAGGGTCGACAGCTTCGACTCGAAACGCTCTGCGGCTATGCACACGCCACTCTTGTCCTGCTCGATGCGAACGTCCGTCTCAGGCAGGGCCTTGACAATCTCGAAGAGCTTCTTCGCCGGGACGGTCAGTTTGCCCGGCTTGCTGATGCTTTGGGCATCACAGCGGCTCCGCAAACCGACATCGAGGTCTGTGGCCACCATCTCGACTTCGCCGTTGTCGGCACTCAACAAGACATTGGCCAGGACCGGCATCGTGTTCTTCCGTTCGACGATGCCCTGAAACAACTGCAACTCCCTGAGCAGATCGGTCTTGCGGACGACGATTTCCATGCGGGGACGACCTCGGTGGTGTGTGGTAGTGAGAGCCTGCTTCGCACAGTGCCCTCAGAAGATCAGTGGATCACGAGGGATCACAAGAAAGAAAGTATAACAGAGATTAGAAGGGGAGTTGATGCTGCGGATATCCCATTCAAGTGCTTTCCTTTCAGGTGTTTAAGCTGTTGATGTGCGCTGTGTAAAACCCGGGCGATGCACTGTGCGTCGTCCGGCGGGCCGTGCCGTCCGCAGGCGATGCACAGCGTTCAACAGGGAGCGTTGTGCAAAAGGCCAACTCTCAGCGGAAATTGTCGAGCATGCCCGTGATCTGGCTGTTGAAATCGCCGTCCTTCTTCCTGTCGTCCTCCACCTTGCGGATGGAGTGGATCACCGTGGAGTGATGCTTGCCGAACGCCCGGCCGATGTCCGGGAGTGAAGCCGCCGTCAATTGCTTGCACAGGTACATGGCGATCTGCCGGGGGATCACGACCGTGCGGGAATTGCTGGGTGCCTTGATCTCGCTGACGCGCAGGCCGTAGTACTCGCCGACGAACTTGAGGATGGAATCGATCGTCACGGCTCGGTCGTCGTTGCCGATGACGTTTCGGAGCACGTCCTGGGCCAGGGCCAGCGTCACGTCCTTGCCCGTCAGGGAGGCAAAGGCCACCAGGCGGATCAGGGAACCCTCGAGATCGCGAATGTTCGACTTGATCTTCGTGGCGATGTAGAGAGCGACGTTGTCGGGCACTGGCACTCCGTCCGCATCGGCCTTTTTCTTGAGGATCGCGACTTTCGTCTCGAGGTCGGGCGGCTGGATGTCGGCGATCAGCCCCCAGTTGAACCGCGAGCGCAGGCGCTCCTCGAGCGCGGGAATCTCATGCGGCGGGCAATCGCTGCTGACGACAATCTGCTTGCCCGAGTCGTACAGCGCGTTGAACGTGTGGAAGAACTCGTTCTGGGTCGCTTCCTTGCCGGCGAGGAACTGGATGTCGTCCACGAGGAGCACGTCGACGTTCCGGTACCGCTCGCGGAACTCGATGATGCGCTCGTAGCGGATGGCGTTGATCATCTCGTTCATGAACCGCTCGGTCGAGATGTAGGTCAGCACCTGAGGTTCCTGATGGCGGAGCACGTACTGGCCGATCGCGTGCATCAGGTGCGTCTTGCCCAGCCCCACGCCCCCATAGACGAACAGGGGATTGTACGAGCGACCCGGCGTCTCGGCGACGGCGCGCGCCGCCGCATGCGCGAACTGGTTGGATGGCCCGACCACGAACGTGTCGAACGTGTACTTCGCGTTCAGCCCGGAGGGGCTGGGGTCGGCGACGGGTACGAGGTCGGCGGCCTGATGGATCAACAACTCCTCGGCCTTCGACAGGGGTTCGACTGGTGTGTCTGCGGCCACGAACGCGATGGAGGCGCCCGGACGGCCCGCCTCGGCCACGGCCTCGGCAAGGATGGTGCCGTAGTGTCGCAGCAGCCAGTCGCGGACCGTGGCGTCTGGCACCTCGACGGTCAGGGTGTCGTGCTGGTCGAGGAGCAGGCGTGTGGGCTTGAACCAGGTCAGGAACGTGTGACGGTTGAGCTTCGCCTCGACTCGCTCGAGCACGCGGTCCCAGATTCGGTCATTCATTGCAGCCGACGGCTCCAAATTACTACCAATCCCGGCAGACTTTCGCTCGCGGTTGACGACTGTGTGACGCATCAGTGACAGGGCGAAAATCCTTCAAGCTATTGAAAACAAGACATTTGACACGAGTACACGACGTCGAGATCGCGATTTTACGCATGATCAGAGGCGGAGGCCGGGCGAAACGTCGAGTTTTTCCACAGTTTTTTCAACAGCTGTGGAAAAGTCCGTCTCTCGAACAGCAGGGGGCCGACTGTAACACAGCGTCAGAGGTCCAGAAAGGGCCGATTTGTTTGACACATTCCGAACTCCTCGTCTACCATCGTGAGTTCGCGGTCGAGAAGCGGCCGCAGCCATTTTCAGGCGATGCCCGGCAGGGTCGCCATTGTCGGACAGACCATCATGAAGCGGACTTATCAGCCCAATCGCCGCCGCCGCGCCAAAGCCCATGGCTTCCTGGTACGAATGGCCACCAAGAACGGACGCCTCGTCCTGAAGCGCCGTCGCGCGAAGGGCCGCAAGCGCCTCAGCGTGTCGTCGGAGTTCTAGGTTCCGAGCCGGACCATGGGCCTGACCCTGCGCCCTGCCGAGCGGATCCGGCGGCGACCGGAGTTTCTGCTGGCCTATGAGCAGGGAACGAAACAGCACGGTCGATACATGACCGTCTTCGTGCGCCGGTCCGGGTTCAGTGTCGGACGGCTCGGCGTGTCAGCGACCCGGAAGATCGGGTCCGCCGTCGTCAGGAACAGGGCGAAGCGCCGGGCACGCGAGTTGTTTCGCCAGGCCAAGCCGGATGGCGGCCTCGACCTCGTCATCATCCCAAGGCGCGATTTCGCCTCCGCGCCATTCGACCGACTTGAAGCCGACTACCATGCAGTCGTCCGCCGCGCACTTGCGGGAGCCCGGTCCCGCCGGGAGCCCGATCGTGCGCGCTGACTTGCGTGTCGTCGTACTCGTCGGCGTGATTCGTGCGTACCAGGCGATACTTTCTCCGCTCTTCCGGGGCGCCTGCCGATTCGAACCGTCCTGTTCGCAGTACGGTGTCGAGGCGATCACAACGCATGGAGCCGTCGCAGGAGCGTGGCTGACCATCCGACGGATCGCCAGATGCCATCCGTTCGGTGGCGCCGGGTTCGACCCCGTCCCGCCGGCACATCGCCGTCATTGAGTTCCCTCGCAGGCACAGCATTTCATGGAAAACAGAGTCATTCAGGCCGTCCTGCTGTCGCTGGCCGTCCTGTTCCTGTACCAGACCTTCCTGGTGCCACGACCCGCTCCTCCCGCCGCCGTCCAGGCCCCGCCGGCGGTACCCGAGGCGGCAGGCCGCATGCCGGCAAGCCCGGCGGCCGGTGCGGTGCTGCCGCCAGCCTCCGACACGGCAATCGCGGGCCAGGCCCGCGACACCGTGCCCGCGGACGTTGCCGTACTGCTGGCCGCGGAGCAGGAAGAGGACGTCGTGGTGACGACGCCGCATGTCAGGGCGGTGTTCTCGACCCGTGGAGCCATTCTGAAGAGTTGGACGCTGACCGGGTATGTGGGTAGCGGCGGCGCGCCGATTGATCTGATACCCGAAGGCGTCAACGGGCGTATCCGTCCGGCGTTCTCGCTGACGACGCCAGACGCCGCCGTCTCGGAGCGGCTCGCGCAGGCCCTCTTCAAGCCGAGCGTGACGTCGCTCGACATCCCCGAGGGGGGCACAGGCCAGCCCGAACTGACGTTCGCCTACCGCGACGCGTCGGGGCTGTCTGCCACGAAGGTGTTCACGTTCGAGCGCGACGGCCAGCCGTTCCTGCTGGGCGTGGCCGCGCAGGTCGTCCAGGGCGCGGAGCCGCGCAACTTCACGATTCACAGCGGCCCCGGCCTCGGCGACATCGAGCGTGCGAGAAGTTCGGGTGGTTTCATGTTCGGCACGTACTACCAGGGCCCCCAGGGCATCACCTACCTGGACGATGTCCAGCGGCTCGCTCCGGACGGCTTCGCCGAACAGCGCGTCTTCGAAGCGTCGTTCACGTACGCGGGAATGGACGACCATTACTTCCTCGGCGCGGCGCTGCTCGGTCGTCCCGCGCGTGTCGAGTACGAGGCGCACACCGTGGAGACTCCGGGCGGGCCACGGTCGCTGGTGGAGTATGGCCTGACGTTTCCCGAGGCCCCCAGCGAGGTGAAGTTCTATCTGGGTCCGAAAGACTTCGATCAACTGATCCGCTCGGACCAGGAACTGGTGCGGACGATTCACTTCGGATGGTTCGCCTGGCTCGTCGTGCCATTGCTCCGGGCGCTCAAGTGGATCAATGGGTTCGTTGGCAATTACGGGTGGTCGATCATCCTGTTGACGCTGCTGATCAACATCGTCATCTTCCCCCTGCGCCACAAGAGCGTCGTGTCGATGCGGAAGATGCAGCAGCTGCAGCCGCGCGTGAAGGCCATTCAGGCGCGCTACGCCGGACTCAAGGCAACCGACCCGGCGAAGCAGAAGATGAATCAGGAGTTGATGGAGCTGTACAAGACCGCGGGTGTCAACCCGGCGAGCGGCTGCGTGCCGATGCTGCTGACGATGCCCGTCCTCTTCGCCTTCTACTCGTTGCTGGCCACCGCCATCGAGCTGCGGGGCGCGCCGTTCGCCCTCTGGATTCAGGATCTGTCCGCCCACGATCCGCTGTACGTCACGCCGGTCATCATGGGCGCGACGATGTTGTGGCAGCAGTGGATCACGCCGACCGCCGGCATGGACCCCGCGCAGCAGCGCATCATGATGTTCATGCCCCTCATGTTCATGGCGTTCTTCCTCTGGGCGCCGAGCGGGCTGGTGCTCTACTGGCTGATGAGCAACCTGCTGACCATTGGCCAGCAATACCTGACGAACAAGATCGTGGGTCCGCCGCCCGCTCCGGTCGCGGCGGTGAAGGCGCCGCCCGTCACGCGGAAGGCGAAGGCGTAAGGAGGGTCGTCCGTGCAGCAGCAGATCGAGAAGTTCGTGCGTGACGTGGTGGTCGCGATGGGGATCGACGCGCAGGTGACCACCGAGGTGCTGGAGGACGGCGGCATCCGGGCGGACATCCAGGGCGAGGACGGCGAACTGCTGGTCCGGCGGAAGGGAGAGGCACTCGATGCCCTCCAACACCTGGTCAACAGCATCTGGCGCGACAAGACCGGCCAGGGCGGGCGCATCGTCGTCGATTGCCTCGGGTTCCGGAAGAGCAAGGACGCTGAACTTCGACAGATGGCGCGCTTCATGATGGAGAAGGTGAAGCTCAGCGGCCTGCCGCAGGAAATGGGACCGTTCAACTCCTACGCCCGCCGCATCGTGCACCTCGAGGTGTCGAGCGATCCGGCACTGTCGTCCGAGAGTCAGGGTGACGGCCAGGTGAAGACGGTGATCATCAGCCCGAAGGGTTGAGCGGGCTGGCGGTGGAAGCCGATCCGATCGCTGCCCTCGCCACGCCACCGGGGCGCGGCGCGCTCGCGGTCATTCGTGTGAGCGGTACGGGGATCGCGCCCGTATTGGCGTTGTTGACCGGACGCAGCGATTTCACGCCACGCAAGGCCACGCGCGTCGCGCTGACGCTCGGCGACGACTTCCGGGACGACGCGATCGTCACGTGGTTTCCCGCCCCGGCCTCATACACCGGCGAAGACTGCTTCGAGCTGAGCGTCCATGGCAGTCCCGTGATTGCCGGCACGCTGTTGCAGCTGCTTGCGCGCAACGGCGTGCGTCCGGCGCGCCCCGGCGAGTTCACACTCCGCGCGTTCAGGCACGGCAAGGTTGACCTGGTGGAAGCCGAGGCCGTGGACGACCTGGTGCGAGCGGTGACGCCGGCGCAGGCGCGCGTCGCGTCGGCGCAGGTGCGTGGCGCGATCAGCAGCCAGCTGCTGGATCTGTCGGGTACCGTCCTGGGCCTGCTGGAACGACTGGAGGCGTGCCTCGATTTTCCTGACGAGGGCTATCACTTCATCGACGCGGACAGCGTGGTGCGTGAACTCGAGGGCGTCCGGCGGACATGCGAAGTGCTGCGCGGGTCGGGCACGCGCGGTCGCCTGTTGCGCGACGGTGCCACCGTGGTCATCGCGGGACGCCCGAACGTGGGGAAGTCGAGCCTGTTCAACGCGCTGCTCGGCCACGCGCGCGCGATCGTCACGGACGTGGCCGGAACGACGCGCGACGTGCTGCGCGAGACCATCGAGTTCGGCGGCGTACCCGTCGTGCTGACCGATACGGCCGGACTGCGCGAGACGACCGACGTGGTGGAGCGGGCCGGCGTCGACAGGGCGTCGGCCTCCGCGGGCGACGCCGATGTGGTGCTCGTCGTCGTGGACGGGAGTGAAGCCGATGCGCGGTTGCTCGGAGAGGATCGGCGTATCTGGGACGAGCATGCCTCGCGTCCGCGATGCCTCGTCGTGAACAAGGGCGACCTGATGGGCACGACACCCTGGACGGCCGCGTGGGCCGGCGCTGCCGAGCCGTTCACGGTGAGTGCACGGACTGGCGCGGGGCTCGATGCCTTGCGTCTGCACCTTGCCGGTGTCGTAGGGTGCGTGGAATGGGAGCCGGCGACGGTGACCAACGTCAGGCATCTCGACCTGCTGGCCCGCGCGGAGGACGCGGTGGGCCGTGCGGCAGCAGCCGCCCGCGACGGCGCGCCCGAAGAGTTCGTCGCGCTGGATGTGCGGGATGCGCTGCACGCGCTCGAAGAGATCAGGGGCCGCGTCACGTCGCAGGACGTGATCGACGGCATCTTCGCGCGCTTCTGTATAGGTAAGTGAATTCTGTCATGTCTCAGGACCGGTTCGACGTCGTCGTGGTCGGAGCGGGGCACGCGGGTGTCGAGGCCGCGTCGGCAGCGGCGCGCCTCGGCGTGCGTGTCGCCCTCTGCACGTTGTCGCCGGCGACGGTGGCGCACATGCCCTGCAATCCGGCGATCGGCGGCACGGCCAAGAGTCACCTGGTGAGGGAGATCGACGCGCTGGGGGGCTTGATGGGTCGCGCGGTCGATGCGACGGGGATCCAGTTCCGGATGCTCAACCGCAGCCGGGGACCGGCGGTCTGGGCGCCGCGAGCGCAGGCCGACAAGGCCGCCTATGCTCGATGGGTCCACGACGAGTTGCGCGGCACGCCAGGTGTCATGTTCGTCTACGGGCAGGTGGATGGCGTGACCGTCGAACACGGCAGAGCGACCGGTGTGTCGTTCGTCGAAGGAGGACGGCTGGCCGCCCGGCGCGTCGTCGTGACGACGGGAACGTTCCTCGACGGCGTGATCCATGTCGGGGCGTGTCAGCGGCCCGCGGGCCGGATCGGCGAGCCTGCGGCGATCGCACTTGCGCAGTCCATCAGGTCGCTCGGGTTCACGCGGGGGCGTCTCAAGACCGGCACACCCCCTCGGCTGCACCGGCGCAGCATCGACTTCTCCGTGCTCCAGCAGCAGCCTGGCGATACCGAGCCCGTGCCGCTGTCGGTGCTCACGAAGACCATCGAGCAACCACAGGTCTGCTGCCACATCGTGCGCACCACTCCCGCGTTGCACGAGCTGGTGCGCGCCAACATCGGGCGGTCCCCGCTGTACAACGGCCGCATTACAGGCATCGGTCCCCGATACTGTCCGTCGCTCGAGGACAAGATCATGCGTTTCCCCGAAAAGGCATCGCATCAGGTGTTCCTCGAACCCGAAGGGTTGGACGTGGACGAGGTCTACGTCAACGGGTGCTCGATGAGCTTGCCCGAGGACGTGCAGGCCGCGGTGATTCGGTCGATGCCAGGGCTGGAGGAGGCGGAGTTGCTGCGGCCCGGTTACGCCGTGGAGTACGACTTCGTCCAGCCCTACGAACTCCACCCGACGCTGGAAACGCGTCGCGTCGAAGGGCTCTACTTCGCCGGCCAGTTGAATGGCACGTCAGGGTACGAGGAAGCCGCCGGTCAAGGGCTCGTCGCCGGGGCAAATGCCGGGCTCTCCCTGGTTGGAGACGAGCGCCTCGTCATCGGGCGGCACGAGGGCTATCTTGGCATTATGGTGGATGACCTTACGACTCAGGGTTGCCTCGAGCCATACCGCATGTTCACCTCCAGGGCCGAGTATCGTCTGATTCTGCGAATCGACAACGCGGACCTTCGTCTGACGCCTCGCGGGAGATCGTTGGGGTTGGTGGACGCTGCCCGGTGGGTGGAGTTCGAAGCGCGTCGAGAGCGCTACGCGCGCAATCACGCGACGTTGTCGTCCACGCTCGTGACGGTTCCTGGCGGAGACCGGATGGCGGCGGCCGAAGCACTTCGGAATCCCGCGGTCAGACTGGCCGATCTGCTCGACAAGGGGGAGATAGCGCTCGATCTCGACCGGACCACACCATCTCTGGACCTGTCGAGCCTCGAAACAGACCATCGCTATGCCGGCTACCTGAAGCGTCAGGAGCGGGACATTGCGCGAGCGCAGCAGTACGAGCACCAACGGGTGCCGCCCCACTTCGCCTTCGCCGGCCTTCCTGGTCTTTCGAACGAGTTGCAGCAGCGGTTGGCGGCGTATCGGCCAGGCACGGTGGGTCAGGCGGGCCGCATTCCTGGCATGACGCCCGCAGCGTTGTCGCTGATTGCGGCCGCCATTTCGCGAAGCCTATCGTCACGACGAGCTTCTGACGAGACATCCCAGTGAAGGCGATGCCACTGACGGGAGTTCGCTCCGTGACCATGCATGAGACGCGGCGCCGGGTCGAGCGCCGTATCAGGAGGGTTGGGCTCGAACCGTCCGCGGTCACGCTCGACAAGCTCGTGGAGTACCTGTTGCTCCTGGAGCGGTGGAACGTTCGGATGAACCTCACGGCGATCGAGCGCCAAGACGACGCCGTTGATCGACTCCTCGTGGAGCCTCTTCTGGCGGTGCGGGAGATTGGAGAGGGCGCCTCGTCGCTGATCGACATCGGCTCAGGTAGTGGGTCGCCGGCCATTCCGCTCAAGATCGCCCGCCCGGAACTCGCGCTGACCATGGTCGAGGCGAAGACGAGGAAGTCAGTGTTCCTGCGGGAAGTCGTGAGGCATCTGGGCCTGGCACAGTGCCACGTCGAGACCATCCGGTTCGAACAGTTGCTGGCGAGACCCGCATACCTCGAGACGATGGACATCCTGTCAATCAGGGCCGTGCGAGTCGAAGTGCAGGAGTTGCGAACATTTCAAGCCTTCCTCGCGCCAGGCGGCCGGATGTTGTGGTTCCTGGGTGGCAGCCAACTGATGCCCCTCGTACCTCCACCTCTGACCCTGGTCAACGAGTTTCCGCTCGTGGAGTCGCTGCGGAGCAGGCTGGTGGTACTGCAGAAGCAGGTGATTGGCGGGTAGGTCATTTTCTGCAGTGTTCCACGTGGAACACTCGCTGATCCCACGTCCGGATGTTCCACGTGGAACATCATCCATCTCTGCCATTGCTCCCTCTTTCGTATTCCACAATGCGGCGACGCATTCGGGTGGCGACGGCGCCCGGATCGCAACGCGCGAGAAGGGAGAATGTCCAGTGCGACCGCCGAGCAACGCGGCGGGGCGGCACGCTTCGCTGTCGAATCTCGCCGCATTCGTGAAACGCTGGACCTGGTTGCCCTCGCCTTCCGCCGTTCCAACAGCCCTCCAAGCCTCTCGTTGCCAGGTCCTCTTTCCACCCCCGTCGCAGCTTCTGCTATCCTTGCCGTCCGCTTGGCGCGCCATGGGCAAGGTCATCGCAATCTCCAATCAGAAGGGTGGTGTGGGAAAGACCACCACCACCATCAACCTCGGGGCCGCGCTGGCCCTGGCAGATCAACGCGTCCTGGTGATCGACCTCGACCCGCAGGCCAATCTGACCAGTGGACTCGGGCAAAAGGGTCAGGACGGGCACACGATGTACGAGGCCCTGACCCATGACGCCCCGCTCCCCGTGATCGACACGCCTATCGAGCGCCTGTCGCTCGTGCCGTCCAGCCGTCACCTGGCTGGCGCCGAAGTCGAGCTGGTAGCGCTCGACGCCCGCGAAACGCGACTGCGTCGACTACTGTCGGAGGCACGTCACGAGTTCGACGTCCTGCTCGTCGACACGCCTCCGTCCCTTGGGTTGCTGACGCTGAACGCCCTCGTGGCTGCCGATACGGTGTTGATCCCCCTTCATTGCGAGTACTTCGCGCTCGAGGGGCTTGCGGACTTGATGGCCACGCTCGCAAGAGTCAGGCAGTCGCTCAACCCGTCGCTCGACATCGAGGGCGTCGTGTTGACGATGTACGACGACCGCACGAACCTTGGACAGCAGGTCGCCCGCGAAATCAGGCAGTTCTTCGAGCAGAAGGTGTTCGAGACGGTCATCCCGCGCAACGTTCGCCTGGCCGAGGCACCGAGCCATGGTCTGCCCGCAATCCTCTACGATCCGAAGTCACGAGGCGCCGAGGCGTACGTCTCCCTCGCGCGCGAGCTGCTGAACCGGAACCGGCGGTCACGGCCGGCTCTTCCCCCGTTCGACCCGACACCGGAATAGACCATGGCCAACAAGACCGACAAGCGCCCCGCGCTCGGCCGCGGACTCAGCGCGCTCATTCCGGAGACATCGCCAGCGCTCCACGTCCCCTCTCGGGATGCGCCACACGAGATCGACCTCGATCTGCTGTCGCCGAATCCAAAGCAACCACGTCTGCACTTCGACGAGACGAGCCTCGATGAGCTGGCGGCTTCGATTCGCTCGAACGGGCTCGTCCAGCCCATCGTCGTGCGGAAGAAGGAGGGCCGGTTCGAGATCATCGCCGGCGAACGCCGGTGGCGCGCGGCACAGCGGGCCGGCCTGCTCAAGGTGCAGGTCGTCGTGCGGGACGTCCCGGACGAGCGCCTGCTCGAAGTGGCCATCGTCGAAAACGTTCAGCGAGAGGACCTCAATCCCATCGACGAGGCTGCGGCGTACAGGCGCCTCATGGTCGACCTCGACATGACCCAGGAGCAGGTCGCGGCCGCCGTCGGCAAGGACAGGACCTCGATCGCCAACCACCTCCGCTTGCTCAGGCTGCCGGACGCGGTTCGCAAGGACGTCGCCACAGGCGTGCTGTCCACCGGGCACGCCAAGGCGCTGCTCGGCCTCGAAGACCCTGAGGCGCTCCAGCGCGCCGCGTCACAGGTGAAGACGAAGTCCCTCTCGGTAAGGGAGACCGAGGCACTCGTCAAACGGTTGCTCGCGCCACCTCCCGAGTCGCCAGCAGACGTCGTCCACAAGGATGTCCATACGCGAGAAGCCGAAGAACGCCTGCGAGTGGCGCTGGGGACTCGTGTCGGCATCCGAAGAAAGGGCAAAGGCGGTCGGCTCGAGATAGAGTTCGTGAACGAGGACGAACTGATTCGTCTCTACGATCTCCTCGTGTCGAAGTAGATAAAGTCTTTCAGGTCAATAATTTACACAAAAGGAGAGCCAACGGACGTGAGACGTCTCACCGACTACGCCGCCTGCGCCGGTTGAGCGAGCAAACTCGCCGCTGGCGAGCTTGCTCAGGTGCTGAGTGGAATGCCCGTGCCCACAGACCACCGTGTCCTGATTGACTTCAGGACTGCGGACGACGCTGGTGTGTTCGCGCTCGGCGATGGGCAGGAAGCCCTGGTGCAGACCGTCGACTTCTTCACGCCCATCGTGGACGATGCCTTCGCCTACGGACGCATCGCGGGCGCCAACGCGCTGAGCGACGTGTATGCGATGGGGGGACGGCCGATTACCGCCCTCGCCATCGCCGCCTTCCCCGCACGCGACGTCGACCCCGCGGTTGTTCGAGCCATCTTCGCCGGCGGGTTGTCGGCGCTCTCCGAGGCAGGCGTCGCTCTCCTTGGCGGTCATACCGTACAGGACAGTGAGGTCAAGTTCGGCTATGCCGTGACCGGACTGGTGCGGGTGGACGCCGTCTGGTCGAATGCGGGCGCGCGGCCGGGCGACCTGCTGCTGCTCACCAAGCCGCTTGGTACGGGCATCATTGCGACGGCAGGGAAGTTCGATCGCGCCCCGGCTTCAGTGCTCGACACGGCCATCGCCTCGATGCAGCGCCTCAACCGGACGGCAGCGGACGTGCTCCTCGCAAGTGGTGCCGTGCACGGCTGCACCGATGTGACCGGATTCAGCCTCATTGGCCACGCGTGCGAGATGGCGGAGGCCAGCGGTGTGACCATTGAGTTCGACGCGCTCCGGGTTCCGGTGCTGCCTGGCGCTCTGGCCCTCGCACTCGACAACCGGACCGGCGGTGGCGCCAGCAACGCCAGACACTTCGGCGATCGCGTGACCATCGCCGGCGTGTCGGACGAACAGGTCGCCGTGTACTACGATCCCCAGACGTCCGGCGGCCTGCTGGCGTCCATCGATCCGCGCGTGTTGGCGGATGTGCTCGAACACCTCACGGTCGCTGGCGTCGATGCGCACCTGGTAGGACGCGTGGTCGCCAGGGAAGGTGACGCACCCCTGGTACGCGTGGCGCCTGGTGACCCTTCCGCCGACCTGCGCTGAAGCCCGACCCGTGCACCGCCTCCGGTACGCACCCCGGTACGCACCCGGTACGGACCCATCGGGATCCCAACCCTCGCGGGGGCGCCGTCGGCAAAGGACAGCTCGCGACAGGCAGACTCGCGCACGGCAGGATGTCAACGCACACGGCAGGGCTGCGCGTAAGGCAGGGTTGCCCAGCCGGCGGCGATAGTGGTATAAGTGGGCGTTTCGGCCGGTACGCCGATTCACCTCTGAACCGGTGAACATCGCTGGTTCGCGACGTGCCGTTCCTCGCCGCCCATCCCCCGGAGGCAACGTGTTACCGGACCTTTCGGTCCTGTGGGTCATCTTCTTCGTGCTGTTGCTGACGGTCATCATGCAACAGCTCTTCTTCAAGCCCGTCCTACGTGTCCTGCAGGCACGAGAGGACGCGGTTGCGTCCGCCCGCGCACTCGCCGAACGCAGCGCCGCGGAAGCGCTGCGGGCGTCCGAAGAGTTCGACACCAGGACGACAGCCGCCCGTGCCGTCATTTACCGCGACCTGGACGAGATGCGCCGCCGCAGCTCGGAACGTCGCGCTGCCCTTCTGGCCGAGACCCGTGCACAGGCGGAGGCCGACCTCGCCGATGCGCGCGACGCGCTCGTCGCCGAGGTGGCGGTCGCCCGCAAGGCCCTGGAAGATGATGCGGAATCCATTGGCAACACCATTGCCGACCGGCTCGCCGGTCGGCGGGCGCCCTGACGCCATGCAGACGATGCCGGCGTGGCACCCCCGCGCTTGTGAAAATGTGAACAAGCGACGTGTCGTCGTGCTGGCCGCGGGGTGCACGGCGTGGCTGCTGTTCGCGGGGCCGGGACTGGCACAGGTGGCAGGTCAGACGCCGACGCATGATGCGGTGGCAGACGAGCACGGCGCCCACGCTGGTGACGCCCATGCGGATGCCGCCCATGCAGAGGGCGCGCACCACGAAGAGAGCCTCTGGGTGACGGTCGCGCGTGTGGCGAACTTTGCCCTGCTGGCGGGAGGCCTGTTCTATTTCCTCCGCGCACCGATCGCCGCCCATCTCGACTCGCGCGGACAGCAGATTCGCGGCGATCTGGCGATAGCCGCGCAGGTGCGCGCCGATGCGACGCAGCGCCTGGCTGCCATCGAGCAGAGCCTGAAGGCGCTGCCGACGGAACTCGAGCTGGTGCGGCAACGCGGCGTCGAAGAGGTGGCGGCTGAAGAACTCCGGATGGCGCAGCAGGCCGAGATCGAGCGGGGACGGTTGGTCGCACAGGCCCGTCGCGAAATCGAACAGCACGCGCGGACGGCACGGCAGGCACTGACGGAGCACGCGGCCTCCCTCGTCATCGGTGTAGCCGAGGCGCGCCTTCGTGACACGTTGACCGACGATGAGCAACGTCGTCTCGCCGACGAGTTCACCGGCCGGATCGGGAGCGTGCGATGACCCCACGAGACATCGCCAGGGCGGCCCGCTCGGTATCCGACATCGTGCACGCCCGCGGGGAAGGCATGGCGTCCGTTGCCGCGCTCGATGCGTTCTCCGCGTTGATGTCCGGGCATGCCGAACTCCAGAAGGTGCTCGTGTCGCCCTTCATCCCGTCGTCCTCCAAACAGGGCATCATCGACGCGCTGGCGCCCGAGTTGGCGATGCCCGATGTGATTCGGCGTACCTTGCACGTCCTGGCCGCCCAGGGCGCACTCAACGACGCGCCTGCGCTCGCGAGGGCCGTGCGGCGTCTCGTCAACCGCCAGGCCGGCATCGTCGATGCCACGGTGACGACGGCCGCGCCGCTCGACGAGGCGCAGGTCTCGGCGCTGCAGGAGCAGTTGTCGCGGTCCACCGGGCAACAGGTGTCGGTCGCGACGCGTGTCGACCCCGACGTCATCGGCGGCGTCGTGGCCAGGGTCGGCGGACTGGTCTTCGACGGCACATTGGCGCGCCATCTGGCGCGGCTGCAGGCGCAACTGGTGCAACGCGGGTGAGGGCCCGCATCTCTACACGTATCCCTCCTCTTACGAAACGCTGACACATGAGCATCAAGGCTGACGACATCTCCCGCATCATCCGCGAACAGATTGGCGGCTTTCAGGCCGATATGGACGTGGCCGAAGTCGGCACCGTCGTGTCCATCGGCGACGGCATCGCCCGTCTGCACGGCGTCGAGCGCGCAATGTTCGGCGAGATGATCGAGTTCCCGCACGGCGTGTACGCCATCGCGTTGAACCTCGAGGAAGACAGCGTGGGGGCGGTGCTGCTCGGCGACTACACGCTGATTCGCGAGGGCGACACGGTGCGCCGCACGGGCCGCATCATCTCGGTGCCCGTGGGCGACGAACTGCTCGGCCGCGTGGTCAACGCGCTGGGCCAGCCAGTAGACGGCAAGGGGCCGATCGCGTCGTCACAGACGCTGCCCATCGAGCGGATTGCACCAGGCGTCGTCGATCGGCAACCCGTCCGCGAGCCGGTACAGACGGGGCTGAAGGCCATCGACGGCATGGTGCCGATCGGTCGCGGCCAGCGCGAGCTGATCATCGGCGACCGTCAGACGGGCAAGACGGCCGTCGCGGTCGACACGATCATCAACCAGAAGGACAGCGGCGTCATCTGCATCTACGTCGCCATCGGCCAGAAGCAGTCGACCATCGCCCAGGTGGTGCGGACGCTCGAAGAAGCCGACGCCATGCGCTACACGATCATCGTGGCGTCGGGCGCGTCCGAGCCGGCGCCGATGCTCTACGTCAGCCCGTACACCGGGTGCACCATCGGCGAGTACTTCCGCGACTCGAGCCGTCACGCCCTGGTGATCTACGACGACCTCTCGAAGCACGCGCAGTCGTACCGCGAGATTTCGCTGCTGCTGCGCCGCCCGCCGGGCCGCGAGGCGTACCCGGGCGACGTCTTCTACCTGCACTCGCGCCTGCTCGAGCGCGCGGCCAAGCTGAACGATCAGCTCGGCGGCGGATCGCTCACGGCGCTGCCGATCATCGAGACGCAGGCGGGCGACCTCTCGGCCTACATTCCGACCAATGTCATCTCGATTACCGACGGGCAGATCTTCCTCGAGGCCGACCTGTTCCATCAGGGCATCCGTCCCGCGATCAACGTCGGCAATTCGGTCTCGCGCGTGGGTGGGTCCGCGCAGATCAAGGCGATGCGCAAGGTCTCGGGGTCGTTGCGTCTCGACCTCGCACAGTACCGCGCGCTGGTGGCGTTTTCGCAGTTCGGGAGCGATCTCGACAAGGCGACGCAGGCCCAGCTGCATCGCGGCGTGCGGCTCGTCGAGATTCTCAAGCAGCCGCAGTACCGGCCGCTGTCGGTCGCCAAGCAGGTGGCCATCATCTTCGCCGGCACGCGCGGACTGCTCGACCAGATCGAGGTGGCTGACATCGCGCGCTGGGAAAGCGAGTTCTACACGTTCCTCGAAGAGAAGCGTCCGGGCATCCTGTCGGCGATCACCGACCAGAAGGAACTGACCAAAGACCTGGAGGCGGAACTCACCGACGCGATCGGCGAGTTCTCGAAGAGCTTCCTGGCGCAGTCCACGGCAGCCGCTGCGTCCTGACGCCCCTGTGATCCTTCGTTCCTTACTTCCTTGCATCCTTACTTCCTTGCATCCTTGGTTCCTTCGTTCCTTCGTTCCTTGCTTCCTTCGTTCCTTGCATCCTCCGCCCCTGATCCATGCCTTCCCTGATTGACATCCGCCGCCGGGTCCGCGCCGTCAAGTCGACGCAGCAGATCACCAAGGCGATGAAGATGGTCGCCGCCAGCAAGCTGAAACGGGCGCAGGACCGCGTGGTCGGGGCACGGCCGTACGCCCAGCAGATGCTGCGCGTGCTCAACGGCCTCGCGTCACGCGTCGACTCCGACGCGCATCCCCTGCTGAAGCAGCGCGACGACCTGACGGCCGCGCCGGCCATGATCATCGTGATCTCGGCCGACAAGGGGCTCTGCGGCAGCTTCAACGGCAACGTGATCAAGCAGGCCGGCACGTTCGTGCGCGAGACGCCCGACCGGCAGGTCGCCATGGGGCTCATCGGCCGCAAGAGCCGCGACTTCTTCCGGCGCCGCGGCTTCGATGTCCGGTACGAGAGCGTGGGTCTTTTCCAGCGGCTCAAGTACAGCCACGCGCAGGAAGTGGCCGGCGTCGCCGTCCAGGAGTTCCTGGCGGGCCGCGTGGGCTCGGTGTACCTCGTGTACAACGAGTTCAAGTCGGTGGTCTCGCAGCGCGTCGTCGTCGAGCGTCTGCTGCCGATTCCGCGCCTCACCGCCGAGAACGGCGGCATCGAGTCCGCCCCGGTGGACTACCTCTACGAGCCGTCGGCGAACGAGATTCTCGAGAAGATCGTGCCGCAGCACGTCGAGGTGCAGGTGTACCGCGCGCTGCTCGAGTCGGCGGCTGCGGAGCATGCCGCGCGCATGACGGCCATGGATGCCGCCACCCGCAACGCGCAGGAGATGGTCGACAAGCTCACGCTGTACATGAACAACGTGCGGCAGGCAGCCATCACGCGCGAGATCATCGAAGTAGTGTCGGGCGCGCAGGCGCTCTAGGCCGAATCGCACGGTTGACCAGGAACAACGAGACGAACATGGCAGATGCAGCAGTGGCGGAAAAGAACGTGGGACGCATTGTCCAGGTCATCGGACCTGTGCTCGATATCGAGTTCGAAGACGGACACCTGCCGGCGATCTACAGCGCCGTTCGGGTGACGTCGGAGGTCGGCGACGGCACTCAGGGGCTGGACATCGTCGCCGAGGTCGAGCAGCACATCGGCGAGGGCCGCGTGCGCTGCGTGGCGATGAAGCGGACCGACGGCCTCCAGCGCGGCATGCGCGCCGTCGACCTGGGCATGCCGATCACGGTACCCGTGGGCCCGCAGACGCTCGGCCGCGTGCTGAACGTGCTGGGCGAGCCGGTCGACTTCCCCAACCGCCCGGTCCAGACGGAACACCACTGGCCCATCCACCGCCCGGCTCCCTCCCTCGAGGACCAGTCCACGGAACTCACGATGCTCGAGACGGGCATCAAGGTCATCGACCTGCTCGAGCCGTACCTCAAGGGCGGGAAGATTGGCCTGTTCGGCGGTGCCGGCGTCGGCAAGACCGTGATCATCATGGAGCTGATCAACAACATCGCCCTGAAGCACGGCGGTGTGTCGGTGTTTGCCGGTGTCGGAGAGCGGACGCGTGAAGGCAACGACCTCTGGCTCGAGATGCAGGAGAGCGGCGTCGTGAAGCCCGACGACTGGCAGGGCAGCCGGGCCGCCCTCATCTACGGCCAGATGACCGAGCCGCCGGGTGCGCGCCTGCGCGTCGGCCTGACCGCGCTGACGGTGGCCGAGTACTTCCGCGACGCGGAAAACAAGGACGTGCTGTTGTTCGTGGACAACGTCTTCCGTTTCACCCAGGCGGGCTCCGAGGTCTCGGCGCTGCTCGGTCGCATGCCGTCGGCCGTCGGCTACCAGCCCACGCTGCTCACCGAGATGGGCCAGATGCAGGAGCGCATCACCTCCACGCGCAGCGGCTCAATCACCTCGGTGCAGGCCATCTACGTCCCCGCGGACGACTACACCGATCCGGCGCCGGCCACGACGTTCAGCCACCTGGACGCGACCACGAATCTCTCGCGTGACATCGCGGCCCTGGGCATCTATCCTGCGGTCGATCCGCTGGCCTCGACCTCGCGCATTCTCGACCCGCGTATCATCGGAGACGAGCACTACTCGGTCGCGCGCCGGGTCAAGCAGGTGCTGCAGCGCTACAAGGACCTGCAGGACATCATCGCGATTCTGGGGCTCGACGAACTCTCGGAGGAGGACAGGCTGATCGTGGCGCGCGCGCGCAAGCTGCAGCGCTTCCTGAGCCAGCCGTTCCACGTGGCCGAGCAGTTCACGGGGTTCGCCGGCAAGTACGTGCCGATCGCCGAGACGATTGAGGGCTTCAGGCAGATCGTCGATGGTACGCACGACGAAGTACCGGAGCAGGCGTTCTACATGGTCGGCAACATCGACGAGGCGCTCGAGAAGGCGCAGACGCTGAAGTCGTAAGCAGGAGTTGACCTACCTATCATGGCCAGTCAGTTGACCCTCAGCATCGTCACGCCCGAGCGGGAAGTCGTGCGCGTCCAGGTGGACGATGTCGAACTGCCTGGCTCCCAGGGGTACTTCGGCGTGCTGCCCGGCCACACGGCCATGCTCGCGACGCTGTCGGTCGGACGCGTGACCTACCGCGTCGGGGGCGAACGCCACACGCTCGCCGTGGCGTTCGGATTCGCCGAGGTGCTACCCGATCGCGTGACCGTGCTCGCCCAGATGGCCGAACTCGCCGACGACATCGACATCCGGCGCGCGACAGCCGCCCGCGATCGTGCCGCGGCGAGGCTGACCGGCCTGGAGTCGGACCTCGACTACGCACGCGCACGCACGGCCCTCGACAAGGCCACGCTCCGGCTCGAGATCGCATCGAAGGCACGGCGGGCCTGATCCACGATGCGCGTGCTCTGGGCCGCAGCGACGCACCCTGGCCGACGCCGGGCTTCCAACGAAGACAGCTACTGCGCTCGTCCGGATGTCGGCCTGTTCGTCGTCGCGGACGGCATGGGAGGCCACGTCGCGGGTGAGGTGGCGTCGCGGCTCGCCGTGGATGCGATCGAGGCCACCATCGTGTCGGGTGAGTGCTGCGACACGGGGACGCGCCAGTTCTCGTCGTCCGAGCAGCGACTGCAGGCGGCGTTCCGGCACGCCAGTCGATCGATCGTCAGCGAAACGTCGCAGCACCCTCGACTGCGCGGCATGGCCACGACAGCCTCCGCCCTCCTCGTGTCAGAAGATGGATGGGCCATCGGGCATGTCGGCGACAGCCGAGTCTACCTCTGGCGTGACGGGGTGCTGCAGCAGCTCACGCGGGATCACTCGTGGGTCGCAGAGCAGGTGCAGCTCGGGGTCCTCACCGAGGAGGACGCCCGGCAGCACCCCTGGCGCAACGTCGTCACGCGCGCGCTCTCGGCGGCGGAAATCCCGGCGGTCGATATCGCGCCGTTCTCGCCCCGGGTTGGCGATCGGCTGCTGCTGTCGTCAGACGGTCTCCACGGCGTCGTGTCCGACGAGGTACTCGGCCACGTGCTGGGGTCGGATCAGCCGCTGGACACCCTGTGCCAGCGCCTGATCGAGGCAGCGAACGCCGCCGGCGGCCCGGACAACATCACCACGCTGATCGTGCACGTCGATGCTTCATAACCTGCGGCAGCTGTTCCGCTACCGCGCCCTCATCCAGAGCCTGGTCAACCGAGAGCTGAAGGCGCGCTATCGTGGCAGCGCGCTCGGCTTCTTCTGGTCGTTCATCAACCCGTTGCTCCTGCTGGTGGTGTACTCGTTCGTGTTCACCGTCGTGCTGCCCGGCCAGCACCCCGACGAGCTGCAGCCCTACGCGCTGTTCCTCTTCTGCGGCATTCTTCCGTGGACGTGGTTCTCGTCGTCGCTCACCGAGTCGGCCAACAGCCTGATGGCGGGGGGCAACCTGATCAAGAAGGTGCTGTTCCCGGCAGAGATTCTGCCCATCGTGTCGGTGCTCGCCAACATGGTGCACTTCTTCTTCGGCCTGCCGATCCTGCTGGCATTCCTCATCTACTTCCGGCCCACGATCACCTTCGTCGAAGTGTTGTGGTTTCCAGTGGTCGTCGCGGTGCAGCTGCTGTTCACGCTCGGCCTCGGTTTGCTGCTGGCGGCGTTGACCGTGCACTTCCGCGACATCAAGGACCTCCTGAGCAACCTCCTCACGCTGTGGTTCTTCGCGACGCCGATCATCTACTCGATGCATCTGGCGCCGGGCAGCATCAGCAGGGGCGTGCTCAACGCCAATCCCTTCACGCACCTGGCCGTGTCGTATCAGGAGATCCTCTTCTACGAGGGTCCCTTCGGGCACTGGAAGTGGTTGCTGGCACTGGGTCTGGCCTCCATCGGGCAGTTCTTCGTCGGCTACTTCGTCTTCGATCGCCTGCGTGACTCCTTCGCGGAGGAGGTGTGATGTCCACGCTCGCCATCGACGCCCGCCACGTCACGAAGGTCTACCGCCGGTTCGCGCAGAAGCGGCAGTTCGCCACGCTCAAGAGCGCCATCCTGTCAGGGAGCCTCGTCCGCGACCTGCGGCCGGACGAGACGTTCCGCGCGCTGGACGATGTGAGCTACACAGTGGAGGCGGGCAAGACGTACGGCATCATCGGCCGCAACGGCAGCGGCAAGAGCACGATGCTCAAGTGCGTTGCTGGCATCACGAAGCCAACGCACGGGTCCGTGAGCGTCCAGGGACGCATCTCGGCGCTGATCGAACTCGGCGCCGGCTTCCATCCCGAGATCTCGGGACGCGAGAACGTCTTCATCAACGGCATCATGCTGGGCCTGTCACGGGCGGAGATCGAGCGTCGCTTCGACGAGATCGTCGCATTCGCCGAACTCGAGCCCTTCATCGACGCGCCGGTGAAGACCTACTCGTCGGGCATGTACATGCGGCTCGGGTTCGCCGTGGCGGTACACGTCGATCCGGACGTCCTGCTGGTGGACGAGGTCCTCGCCGTCGGGGACGAGGGCTTCGCTCACAAGTGCCTGGACAAGTTCGGCGAGTTCCGGCGGCGCGGCAAGACCATTCTGCTCGTGACCCACTCGCTCGGCCTCGTGGAGCGCTTCTGCGACGAGGCTCTGTGGCTGCACAAGGGCCGCGTGCGAGCCGTGGGCGATCCGAAGCGCGTCGTCGATGCGTACGTGACCGAGGTGGAAGAGAGCGAAGAGGCCCACCTCGCTGCGCAGGACGCCCGGTCGAAGGAGATTGCGGAAGAGCGCCAGGCCATCGCCGTCAACAGCGGGGCTGGCGCCTCTGCGGCCGGCCTCGACACCGCTGGCCCCGACGACAACGCCGCCCCCGGCGCGGACGTGCCCGCCAACATGTTCCAGGTTGGCGAAGGGCGCTGGGGATCGCGGGAGATCGAGATCACCGATGTCGCGCTCTTCGGGCCTGACGGCAAGGTCGGCCATGTCTTCCACGCGGGTGACGCCGTCACGCTGCGCCTGCGCGTCACCGCGAAGCACCCGGTGTCGGACTTCGTCTTCGGCATAGGCCTGTTCAACAGCGACGGCCTCTGCATCTACGGGACCAACACCAACATCGAGGAGATGACCGCGCTCGACCTGCGCGGCGACGGAGAAGTGCGCTTCGAGATCGAAGAGCTGGCGCTCACGGAGGGCACCTACAAGCTCGATGTCGCGGTGCACAAGCTCGACGGCTATCCGTACGACTATCACCGCCAGCTGCACACGTTCCGCGTGAAGTCGCGGATCAAGGA
>CAYMAG010000038.1:0-16716 GCA_964388335.1 uncultured Vicinamibacteraceae bacterium
CGCTAGAGCCAAGTTTCGGCGTGTCAAGGGTTCCAGCGCTCGCTGCGAGACCGTTCGCGCCACATGCTGCGCACGACGAACGCGACGTTGGCGGGGCGCTCGCCGAGCCGGCGCATGAAGTACGGGAACCAGTCGCGGCCGAACGGGATGTACACCCGCATGCCGTACCCCTCGGCGTGCAGCGACGCCTGCAGGTCGCGCCGTACCCCGTACAGCATCTGGAACTCGAAGCGATCGGCCGGCAGGCGCAGCTCCCGCACCAGCGCCTTCGTGGCGTCGATCATGGCCGGGTCGTGCGTGGCGATGGCCGGGAACGTCCCCTCGGACAGCAGCGGCCGCAGCAGCCGCAGGTAGGCCTCGTCGACCTCGTGCGCCGACTGGTAGGCCTCGGACGCCGGCTCCTGGTAGGCTCCCTTCACGAGGCGGACACGCGCGCCGAGCGCCAGCACGCGCGCCAGGTCGGCCTCGCTCCGTCGCAGGGCCGACTGCAGCACGACGCCCACGTTGGTCAGGCCTTCGCGCCAGACCTGCTCGAAGATGTCGAGCGTGGCCTCGGTGTAGGGCGAGTTCTCCATGTCGATGCGGACGAAGAACCCATCGTCACGCGCGCGGGCCAGGATGGCGCGCAGGTTGGTCACGCAGAGTTCACGGTCGAGGTCCAGGCCGAGCTGCGTGAGCTTGATCGAGATGTTGCGGGCGATATCGGCGTCCACCATCGCGGGCATCATCGCCAGGCAGGCGTCGGTGGCCGCATGGGCGTCCTGCTCGCTGCTGACGCTCTCGCCCAGCAGGTCGAGCGTCTGGGTCAGCCCCTGGGCTTCGATCGCCTGCGCCGCACGAATCGCGTCCGCCACGGTCTCACCCGCCACGAACCGTCGCGCGAAGCTGCGGTCCGACCGCATCCCGTAGCGGCTGGCGAGGCGCTGCAGGCGGCGACTGCCGGCCAGCGTGCCGAAGAACGCCTTCGACAGTGCGTCAATCACCGTTTGTGGGTTCGCCTGTCTGTGGCAGCAGGTGCGCGATCTGCCGCCCGTAGAAGCGCAGCACGGCCCGCTGGCGCACGCGCACCACGCGTCCAGCGACCGCCACGACGTCACGTTCCCCGAGCAGTTCGAGGCCCTGCCCCACCGCACGCGAGGCATCCACCGTGTCGAGG
The DNA here is from genome assembly GCA_964388335.1 of uncultured Vicinamibacteraceae bacterium. Taxonomy (GTDB): domain Bacteria; phylum Acidobacteriota; class Vicinamibacteria; order Vicinamibacterales; family Vicinamibacteraceae; genus JAEZDP01. The sequence goes on from CAYMAG010000038.1 coordinate 1,157, forward strand.
TTCGCTCCGATGGACTGCAGGTGCGCGATCAGCGCGGCCGCCCGGCCCGTGAGATCGGCCACCGGCATGGACGGGCGCAGGACCGACGCAACGATCGCGGTGGGAAGCACCTTGTGCAGGCGGCCGATGGTCTCGCGCGTGATGTGCGCGAGGTCGACGCCCTCACGGCGTCCCCGCAGGTCGCCGCGAGCCACCGCGATCGGCTCTCCGAAGGTCACGAACGCCCGTGACCGGTAACCCACCGCCGTGCCGACCATCTCCGCCAGTTCGCGCGTGAACGGCCGCTGCCGGCCCTTGCGGCCCTGCCGCGCCAGGATGCTGTCCTCGAGGACGAGGTCGTACGCCACGGCGACGGGCACGATCTGGACGGGCACCTCGGCCATCATGACGGCCTGGAAGAGCCCCGTCTTGGCGGGCTTGAGTTCGCCGCTGTAGCTGCGTCCGCCTTCGAGATAGAAGAACAGGTCGTGGAACCGCAGCAGTTCGGCGACGTAGGCGCGCAGCGTGACCAGGTACGCCGAGTCGCGGGTGCTTCGACGAATGGGGATGGCGCCGGTGACGTGCTTGTGCAGCAGCCCGAGCGCTCCGCCGAAGAGGTTGATGCCCGCGGCGATGATGGGCGGGCGGAGCGAGTGATCCTCGAGGATGAGCGGCTCGACGAGGTAGTCGAGATGGCTCTTGTGATTCGAGACGTAGACGACCCGGCCGCTCACCAGCGCCTTCTTCAGATGATCGACGCCCTCGCCCATGCGGTCGATCTTCCGCAGGATGGGGTAGAGCGGATGCTTGAGCGCGCGGTAGAACGAGTGGCGCTGCGTGGTGCGCAGTTCTTCGAGGTACGTCTCGATGCGCGCACGCGCCCCGGGGTCGGCCGCGGCCTCGTCGCCTTCGAGGAACCGCCGCACATCCGCCCGGGCCAGTACGGCCTGCCGAATCCGATCTGCTGTCGTCAAGGAACTCACGGGTGTCGTCCGTCACGTGCGCGCGTGTTCGATCTCGCGGATGACGGCCTCGGTGAACGCGGTCGTCGAGGCCGTGCCGCCGAGGTCGGCGGTCAACGTCGTGCCCGTCGTGAACACACGGCTGAGCCCGCCGAAGATGATGTCGGCTGCGCTGCGCTCGCCCAGGTGTCGCAGCAGCAGCAGGCCCGACAGGAGCAGCGCCGTCGGGTTCGCCGTGTTCTGGCCGGCGATGTCGGGGGCGCTGCCGTGCACGGCCTCGAACACCGCCACGCGCTCGCCGATGTTGGCGCCGGGCACCACACCGAGGCCGCCGACGAGACCCGCCGCCAGGTCCGAGACGATGTCGCCGTAGAGGTTCGGCAGCAGCAGCACGTCGAACTGCTCGGGGCGCATCACGAGCTGCATGCAGGCGTTGTCGACGATCCGCTCCTCGTAGCCGATGTCCGGGTACTCGCGAGCCATGGCGCGCGTGCACTGCAGGAACAGCCCGTCGGTCAACTTCATGATGTTGGCCTTGTGCACCGCCGTGACCTTCCGTCGTCCATGGGTGCGGGCATGCTCGAACGCGAACCGCGCGATGCGCTGGCTGGCTGTCGCCGTGATGACCTTGAGGCTCTCGACGACTCCAGGCGCCACCTGGTGCTCGAGGCCGGCGTACAGGTCTTCGGTGTTCTCCCGCACGATGATCAGATCGACGCCCTCGAAGCGCGACGGTACCGACGGCAGATTCGTCACGGGGCGCAGGTTGGCGTAGAGGTCGAGCGTCTTGCGGAGGCCCACGTTGACACTCGTGAAGCCCTCACCGATCGGTGTCGTGACGGGCCCCTTGAGCGCCACGCCGTTGGCCGTGATCGAGTCGAGCAGGCTCTGGGGCAGCGTGGAGCCGTGCTGCCGGACGGCTTCCAGACCCGCATCGTGCCGATCCCACTCGATGTGCACACCTGCGGCGCTGATGATCCGGACGACGGCTTCGGTGACTTCCGGACCGATGCCGTCCCCCGGGATCAATGTGACGCGGTGAGCCATGCCGCCGTCATTATAGTGCCGTGCCCTCCATCGACTGGCTGCCGTGGGCGACGCCCAGCTTCCTGCGGGCCCAGCAGGCGCGCCGCCCCGTTCTGCTGCTGCTCGACACGGCGTGGTCGGCCTCGTCCCGTCGGTTCGTGGCGCACACCCTCGCGTCGGCCGATGTCGTCGACGCCATCACGACGCAGTTCGTGGCGGTTCGGGTGGACGCGGATTGGCGTCCCGACATCGCTGACCGGTACGGGGCGGGTGGCTGGCCCACGCTGCTCGCCTTGACGCCCGAAGGCCACGTCCTCGGCGGCGGCCAGCCGCCAGACACCGGACTGGAGGCGTGGCTCGGCCTCGTGGCTCAGCGGTTTCGCGAGACCGACGGCGAATGGCCCGCACTGGCCGCCGACGAAGCGCAGGCCGAGGCCATGGTCGAACCCGCGGACGCCGTCACGGAGATCTGGGCGCAGGTGGCCGCCTCCGTGGACCCCGCGACGGGGGCCTTCGGCAGCGCCGGGCAACCCGACCTGTCACCCGCGCTCGCCGCATTTGCCGGCGCCGCGGCCGACCTCGCCTCCACGCTGACCTTCGCCGCGACCGAGACCATCGACGGCCTCCTGTCGAGCCCCAGGTGGGACCCTTCGAGGGGCATCCTGCTGTGCCGTGGCGTGTCGGCGACGTCGGTGGGTGACCCGGTCGCGCGTCTCGACACGCAGGCCGACTGGGTACGCCTGCTGGTGCGTGCCGTCGAGTGTGATCCCCGGCCGGTCTGGCAGGCCGCCCTGCAGCAGGCGGTCGCTGGGTTGCGGACGGCCTTCGGCCCGGCCGCGGCCGGCTGGCTGCCCTGGACGGACGGTCCGGCCATCACCGTGGTCGACGCGACGGCCCGCAGCTGCAGGGCGTTGCTGGCCGTCGCGCAGCACCACGATGACGCCGGCCTCGCCCGCGAGGCGATTGATGCGCTCGAGGCCATGGTGCCTCGCGTGTACAGCCAGGGCGCTGGCGTGGCCCATGTCCTGGCCTCGCGTCCGCACGGTCCGGCGTTGCTGATCGACGCCATGCTCGTGGCGCACGCCCTGCTGGACGCCGACCCATGGCGGTCGCAGCCGGTCTATCGCGACCTCGCTGACGAGCTGGTGCTGAGCGCGTTCAGCCGCCTGGCCCACCCGAGCGGGGCCCTGCTCGACCGCCGGGCGACGATGGCCGGGGCCAACGCCGTGGGCCGTCTGGCCGTGCCCGTCTGTCCGCTGGAGGGAAATGCCGAGGCCGCGCGTGCCTGCATGCGCCTCGGACCGCACGACGACGAGTGGCAGGCACGGGCCCTCCGGCTGCTGCTCGGCCTGCACGCCGATGCACGTCACGCCGGGGGATTCGCGGCGCCGCTGGCGCTGGCCTGGACCTCGGTACTCGCGCCGGAACACGCGATCTCCGTATGGTAGACTCCCACGTCTCCGGAGGTTCTCAGTGTCCTCGCCTGTTGCTTCATCACTCTCGGCTCTTCAGAACATCGCCACGCGGATGCGCATCGACTCCGTTCGCAGCACGACTGCGGCCGGCAGCGGGCATCCCTCGACCTGCTGTTCTGCCGCAGACATCGCGGCGGCGCTGTTCTTCGGCGGCATGCGGTACGACCCTGCGGACCCTTTTCGCGCGGACAACGATCGCTTCGTGCTCTCGAAGGGCCACGGCGCGCCGCTGCTGTACGCCGCCTGGGCTGAAGTCGGCATCGTATCGCGTGAGGCAACGCTGACGCTTCGCGAGTTCGACAGCGACCTGGAGGGGCATCCGACGCCCCGCCTGCCATGGGTGGACGTGGCGACGGGTTCGCTGGGCCAGGGCCTCGCCGCGGCCGTCGGCATCGCGCTCAACGCGCGCCGCATCGGCTCGAGCTATCGCACCTACGTGCTGATGGGCGACGGCGAGATGGCGGAGGGGTCGGTATGGGAGGCGGCGCAAAGCGCGCAATTCCACAGCCTCGACAACCTCTGCGCCATCGTGGATGTCAACGGGCTCGGACAGAGCCGCGCGACGCAGTTCGGCCACGACCTCGACGCCATCGGCCCGCGGTGGGCGGGGTTCGGATGGCACACCGTGGAGATCGACGGGCACGACATGCAGGCCGTCCTCGACGCGCTGGACGAGGCGCGTGAGGCCACCGGCCGGCCGACGGTCATCCTGGCGCGTACCCTGAAGGGCAAGGGTGTCTCGATCATGGAGGGGCATGAGGGCTGGCATGGCAAGCCGCTGAAGAAGGGCGAGGAGGCCGACGCCGCGGTGGCCGAACTCGAGGCACAGCTCGTGCCCGAGGATGGCACCGGTCGTCCGGACATTCCCAGGCCCGACGGCGTGATTGCCCGGCCCGATCCCCCGACCGATTTTCGCGGCACGCTCGATCCGCCGAGTTACGGAGACGGCGATCTCGTGGCGACGCGTGAGGCGTACGGCACGGGGCTGGCCAAGCTGGGCGACGTCGATCCGCGTGTCGTGGCCCTCGACGCCGACGTCAAGAACTCGAGCTTCAGCGACCGCTTCGAGAAGAAGCACCCCGAGCGCTTCTACCAGGCGTTCATCGCCGAGCAGTCGATGATTGGCATGGCCATGGGACTGGCGGCGCGCGGTGCGATTGCCTTCCCGTCCACGTTCGCGGCGTTCCTGACCCGGGGCGCCGACTTCATCCGCATGGCCGGTATCAGCCAGCTGAACGTGAAGTTCGCCGGCAGCCACTGTGGCGTGTCGATCGGTGAGGACGGTCCCTCGCAGATGGCGCTCGAAGACCTGGCCATGATGCGTGCGGTGCCTGGGTGCGCCGTGCTCTATCCGTCGGATGCCGTCAGTACCGAGCGGCTCGTCGCCGAGGCTGCCTACCATCCCGGGATGGCGTACATCAGGACCAGCCGACCCAAGACACGTGTCCTGTATGGGGTCGACGATGCGTTCCCCATCGGCGGCAGCAAGGTGCTGCGCCGCAGCGACAGCGATCGGATCACCGTCGTGACGGCGGGAGTCACGGTGCACGAGGCGCTGTCGGCGGCGGATACGCTCGCGGCCGACGGCATCGCGGTGCGTGTCATCGACGCCTACAGCGTCGCGCCCATCGATGCGGCGACGCTGCTCACCGCGGGACGCGAGACCGGCCTGCTGCTCACGGTCGAAGACCACTACGCCGCCGGCGGCCTGGGTGATGCCGTGAGTGAAGTAGTGTCGCCCGAAGGCCTGCGGGTGGTGCGCGTCGCGGTGCGTGGCGTCTCTCGCAGCGGCACGCCGGAACAGCTGCTCGAAGCCAACGGTCTGTCGGCCGCGGCACTCGTCCGCACCATCAGATCACACGTCAGCGCCCGCTGACGTTTCGCACGGAGAAAGGCTCGACGGAGCGTGGTGTCCCGGGTCGCCCGCCACAGACGCATGCTGCTCGCGGCGACGCTGGTGGCGGCCGCCGCCGGCAGCGAGGCGCTGCGATCACAATCGGCCGTCGAGCCCGGCACCCGCGACCCCGCCTGGGCGCCCGCCGGAGACTGGCTCGGCGTCTCGGTACTCGACCAGCTGTGGGTGATGGCGCCAGACGGCACCGAGGCCCGGGTGCTCGTCACCTGGCCGGACGGCGCCGCCAGCGTCGAACGTGAACCTGCGTGGGCTCCGGATGGCCGCCGCGTCGCGTTCGCCGCCGATCGTGGGGACGGGTTCGACCTGTACCTCGTCGACGCTGGTGGCGGCATTCCCCGGCGCCTCACGTTTCTTCCCGGCGACGAACGATCACCGTCCTGGACGCCGGACGGCCGGCTGGTGTTCGCCCACCGATCCCGCGATCAGTGGGATATCGCCGTCGTGAACGTCGACGGTACGGCTCCCGGTGTCCCGCCCATCGTCCACATGCTCACCAATACCCGAGACGATGAGGAGCAGCCCGCGGTGTCGCCGGACGGCAGCCTGGTGGCGTATACGTCGTCCCGGCGGGATGGGGCAGCGCAGGACGACATCTGGGTTCGCCCGCTCGGATCCGTCGCCGCGCCCTTCGACAGTCGGGACGGCGACCTCGAAGCCGTGACCGATGCCCCGGTGACGCCCCTTCGACTCACGTCGACGCCCGACCGCGAAAGCCATCCGGCGTGGGCGCCGGACGGAGAACGGCTGGCGTACGCGGCACGCCGCGATGGCATCGGTGCGGTGTGGGTCTCGTCGCTACCTCGGGCGTCCGGTCGTTCGCGCGCATCCGGCGAGCCTCCGGAGGCGGGGGACGGCCCGGTGCTCGTGTCGAGGCGCGCGGCGGCGCCAGCGTGGTCACCTGACGGACGGACGCTGCTGCTGGCCGACCTCGCCGACCTCGACGCCGGGTACAACGGCGCGCCCCTTCGCTCGACGACGGAATTGCCGCCGCTGTTTGCGCGAGGCGCGGCGTATCAGCTGAGGCGCGTGCCGGCGCCGCTGCCGCCCGACACGGGTGAGCAGGCGCTGGCCCCGGCGGGCATGCCAGGTACCGCCCGCTGGACCCTCGCCTTCGACCGGACGTGGCAGATGCTGCGCAGCCTGTACTACAGCGCCGGAGGGGCGGCGGACCGCTGGGACGCGCTGCGCGTCGTGCACCGCCCGCGGGCGGAGGCAGCCCGTTCCGCGCGGGACCTCGAGCGGGTCGTCGACGACCTCATCGCCGAGCAGCCCCTGGTGCGGCCGCCGGTGACATCGACGGGCGCCATCGTCGTGTCCGGCCACCAGTTGGCCAGCGACGTCGGACGCCGCGTCCTCGAGGGCGGCGGCAACGTCGTCGATGCGGCGATTGCCGTCTCGTTCGCGCTGGGCGTCGTCGAACCGGACGCGTCAGGCATCGGGGGCGACGGCATGGCGCTGCTGCTGCTCGACGGGATGGATGCGCCCGTCGCGGTCGACTACAAGGACCAGTCGCCCATCCACGCCACGCTCACCAACGCCGCGATCTTTCGCGACGGACGCCTCGTTGCGGATGGCCCTGCGTCGGCCAACATCCCGGGCGTCGTCGCAGGCATGGAACACCTGCATCGCAGGTACGGGTCGGGTCGGCTGACATGGAGGCAGCTCCTCGAGCCCGCCATTCGACTCGCTGAAGAGGGCTTCACGCTGGACGCCGCCCTGCCGTCCACCATCAGGGAAGGCCGGGCGCTGCTCGAGCAGTACCCGGAGGCGCGCCGGGTGTTCCTGCCGGACGGCCACGTGCCCCGGGCCGGCGACCGCTTCGTCAACCGCGACCTGGGTGCCACCCTTCGGGCGATTGCCGTCGGCGGCGCCGACGCGTTCTACCGCGGCGACATTGCCCGTCGCATCGCCGAGGACATGGCGGCCAACGGAGGCCTCATCGGCCTCGAGGACCTCGCGCAGTATCACGCCATCGACCGCGTACCGGTCAGCGGCCGCTATCGTCACCTGCGTGTCTTCGGTCCGCCGCCACCGGTTGCCACCGGCACCACGCTCATCGAGACGCTGCAGATTCTCAACCGCTACGTGCCGCTGCCGGGCGCACGGCTCCATCTCGACGCGGAGTACCTGCACCACGCGATCGAATCGTGGAAGGTCCGCGACCCGCTGCGGCGCGTGGCGGACCCGGCCCTCTGGCCGGTCGACACGTCACCCCATCTCGATCCCGGCCACGCCGACGGCCTCTTCCGCACGATCGATCCCGAGCAGGCCGGGAGGTTCCCGGAGGACGGAGAGTCAGCCGTGGGGCAGGGCGACCGGCTCGGCCGGGGGACGACAGCGTTTGCCGTGGCCGACGTTCACGGGAACGTGATCGTCGCCACGCAGACGCTCTCGACGTGGGGCGGCAGCTTCTACGTGTCGAAGGACCTCGGCTTCCTCTACAACAATCACCTGCGCAGCTACCGGACGACGCGGGGCGCCTACGGCCAGTTGTTACCGCTGATGCGGTCGACGAGCACCAGCGCGCCGATGCTGCTGTGCGAGGAGGTGGGCGGCCGGTTGCGGCCGCGGATGGTGGCCGGCTCGGCCGGGAACGCCTGGATCGGTGCGTCGGTCTACGGCGTGATCCTGGGTCACGTGGATGGCGGGCTCGGGGCGCAGGCGGCCATCGAAGCCCCGCGTTTCCTGGTGCGGCGTGATCCGGCAGAGCCCAACGGCACCCTGCCTCGCGTGGAGATCGAGGATCGGTTCCCGGGATCGCTGCTCGACACGCTGTCGTCGCGCGGCCATCGGTTCCGCAAGATTGGACGCAAGGGCGAACTGCGCTACGGCTATGCGGCTGCCATCACCATGGACTCGGCCACCGGGCGCCTCGAAGGGGGCGCCGACCCACGACGTTCGCACGCGGCAGTGGCCGTGGACGTCATGCCGCGGCGCGCGGACGCATCATCAGGGAGGTGAGGACCCGCATGGCCTTTCGTGCATCGCATCTCATCGACGAAGTCCACCGGGCGTTCGACGGGGACCCGTGGCACGGGCCTTCGCTGATGTCACTGCTGCGGCAGGTCGGCGCGGCCGACGCCGATCGCTACCCGGTGCCCGGCGCGCATTCGATAGGCGAGATCACCGCGCACCTCACGGCCTGGACGAACGAGGTGGCGCGGCGGCTGTCCGGGCTTCCGGCAGGCTCACCGCCGGAGGGTGACTGGCCGCCCTCGCTGGCGGCGACGGCGGCCGGTTGGGCCGCCATGACCCTCGCGCTCACCACCGCGGTCGCCAATCTCGAGACCACCGTGGCGGGCTTTCCAGAGGCGCGGTGGGACCTGCCCATCGTCGACCCGCGTGAGCCCGTCGCCGTCACGCCGGTGAGCTACGAGCAACTGGTGCACGGGCTCGCGCAGCACTTCGCCTATCACGGCGGGCAGATTGCCCTGCTGCGGAAGGCACTTGGAGTAGGCTACCGGCATGAGTGAGCGGAGGCTGACGGCAACGTTGGGCCGTGAAGGTTACACGACGGTGATGTCGACCCGCACGCACACGCTGGTCGCCGACGAGCCCCTCGACGTCGGCGGCAGCGATGTGTCAGCCAATCCTTATGAATATCTGATGGCCGCGCTGGCCTCGTGTACGGCGATCACGATGCGCATGTACGCCGAACGAAAGGGCTGGCCGATGGAGGGTGTGGACGTCACGATCGAGATGTCGAAGGAACGGTTGCCCACCATCACGCGGACGCTGGAGGTGCGTGGACCCCTCGACGCCGCGCAGCGCGCGCGGTTGACCGAGATCGCGGATGCCTGTCCCATCTCACGCCTGCTCGAGGCGGGCGTGCCGATCACGACGGCCTCGGGAGCGTGAACGACATGGACGCCGTGATCATCGAGCGATACGCCACCGACGACGTCACCGTACGGGCCTCGGACGGTTCCGTCACCACGCGGGAGCGCCGGACGGCGTGCTGCCGCTGCGGGCCGTCGTCGAACGAGCCGGATTGCGACGGATCGCATGGCGCGGCGGGGCTCGAGGGCTGACAATGACGCCCCCCCGCGTGATGTTCCGCCGGTGCTCTCCGGGCGTCCTGCTGGTGATGGCTGCCGTGGCCCTGACGGGCTGTCGGGCGCCGCGCGAAGACGCCTTGCGCATCGCGGTCATTCCCAAGGGCGCGACGCACGAGCACTGGAAGCGCGTGCGCATCGGGGCCGAGAAGGCGGCGGCCGAGTTCACCGCCGACGGCACGCGCGTCGAGATCATCTGGAAGGGGCCGTTGCGCGAGGACGATCGCGAGCAGCAGGTGCAGGTGGTGGAAGGGTTCATCAGCGAGGGCGTCTCGGGCATCGTGCTCGCCCCGCTCGACAGCCGCGCGCTCGTGCGTCCCGTCGAAGAGGCGCAGGCTGCGGGCATTCCGACGGTCGTGTTCGATTCGGCGCTCGAGTCGCCGAATCCCGCCGTGAGCTACGTCGCCACCGACAACGAGCACGGCGGTCGCCTCGCGGCGCAGCGGATGGGCGAGATCCTCGAAGGCGCCGGTACGGTCCTGATGCTGCGCTACCAGGAGGGCTCGGCGGCCACCGAGGAGCGCGAGCGCGGTTTTCTCGAAGAGATCGCCGTCCGCTTTCCGTACATCGAGGTGATCTCGTCCGACCAGTACGCGGGCGCCACGCGCGACACGGCGAAGCGCGCGTCCGAGAACCTGCTCAACCGCTACGCGCCGCAGCTCGATGGCATCTTCACGCCCAACGAGTCGTCCACCGCAGGCATGCTGCTCGCCCTGCAGGACATCGGGCGCGCTGGCCAGATCGCCTTCGTCGGCTTCGACTACAGCGCCTCGTTCATCGAGCCCCTCAAGCAGGGCCACCTGCGCGGCTTCGTCGTCCAGCACCCGGTGAACATGGGATATCTGAGCGTCAAGACGCTGGTGGACCACCTGCAGGGACGCCAGACGCCGCCAGTGGTCGACACCGGCGTGCTGATGGTCACGCTCGACAACCTCGCCGATCCCTCGGTCGTTGCCGTCATCGATCCGCCAGAAGCCCGCTGAGCCGCGCTACCCCTGTCGGCCCGCCTGCTCCAGCATGCGCGCGATGGCCTGACGATCGGGCTTGCCGCGTGCCGTCACTGGCAACGCCTCGACCTGGACGATGACACGCGGCAGTTTGTAGCTGGCCAGCAGGGGGGTCAGCGCGGCGCGCATCGCAGCCGGTCCGATCCGATCTCTCGCGACGAAGCAGGCGCCGATCGCTTCCCCTCGTCGCTCGTCCTTCACGCCGAGGACGAAGACGTCGCGCACGCCTGGCACGGCCCGCATCGCCGTCTCGACGTCTCCTGGCACCACCTTCCGGCCGGCGACGTTGACCACCGACGAGGCGCGTCCGGTCAGCACGAGGTGGCCGTCCGTCGTGAGGCGGCCGAAATCACCCGTCACGAACCCTCCAGCGTCGAACGCACTGGCGTCCACCCCATCGGCATAGCCACCGACGACGGCCGGGCCATGCACGATCACACGGCCCGATTCCTGTGGCGCATCGGGGTCCGCGCGCAGCGAGACGCGCGTGTCGCCCAGCGGACGGCCTACCGGCACGTCGGGCGACAGGGTGTCGGTGTCGTCATAGCAGATGCCGCCCGTCTCGCTCGAACCGTAGAACGAGTGGACCTTCCGGCCCGTGCGCCGATGAAAGGCCTCGACGACGTCGAACGACAGCCGCGCACCCGCGGCGATGACCGTGCGAATCGTGGGCGGGAACGGCGTCGTGACGTGGCGCGCGACGTGTTCGAACATGTAGGGCACGCCCGCCCATGTCTCGGCGCCGAACGCCGTCGCGTTGGCGGCCACCTGCGTGGGCACGAAGCCGGGCTGCAGCAGGAGGGGCGATCCCTGCCAGAGCAGCGGCAGCACCAGGTTCGAGAAGCCGTATGAATGCGAGAGGGGAATGACGCCGAGCTGGCGCGTCCGCGGGCCGATGTCCATGCCCTGCGTGATGTGCCGGACGTCGGCCACGAGGTGGCGCTCTTCCGTCAGGGTGAGCTTGGGGGCGCCCGTCGATCCCGAGGTGAGCTTGAGCAATACCGCGTGGCCGTAACGGGGGCCGGCCGGCTTCGGCGTTACGACACCTGCCCAGAGCCCACCACTTACATCATCCACGACGGTGACGTCGAGGCGCTCAGCGGGCGGTTCAGACAGCACCAGGGCCGCGACGCGCCAGCGCCGGGCGAGCGCGTGGGCTTCGGCGGGGGGCGTCGAGCAGTCGGTGGCCAGCAGGGGCCAGCCCTCCGTCAGGCAGGCCAGGGTCAGCGCCACGAAGGCCGGCTCGTTGCCCAGCACGGAAAGCACGGCATCCCCACTGGAGAGCCCGGCCCGCCGCAACGACGCACGGAGGGCGTCCGCCTCGTCGAGGATGTCGCGGGCACGGAGCGTCCGACCTTCGCGAGGGGCCCAGAGCAGGACGTCATCGGGGCGGTCGCGAGCCACGCGATGAAATTGCTCGACGAGCACGCCCCGTACAATATCAGGCGCCGCATGGACGCTCCCGACTACCTGACGCTGCTACCGCACGCCCCGCCCATGCGCCTCGTCGAAGAGGTCGCCTCCGTGGAGCCCGGTACCGCGGCCGTCACGCGTCGGCGCACGTGCGCCGGCGACTTCTTCTTCCAGGGGCATTTCCCCGGCAACCCGGTCGTGCCGGCTGTCGTGCTGGTGGAACTGCTCGCGCAGACGGGTGGGCTTGCGGCCGGCGCCCCGCCCCCCGACGCCCCGCCCCCCGACGCAGCGCCTCGCATGACGGGCATGCGCGTGGCGGCGTTGGGACCCTTCAAGTTCCCGGCAGGCTGCGGCGCGAACGTGACTCTCGAGGCCACGGCGCGGGTTGTCGGACGGATGGGGAGGCTCTGGAAGATCGAAGGCGAGGTCACCGCGGACGGCGTGCGCGTCGCGGTGGGCAGCCTGACGCTCGCGGAGGTTTAGAGTCTAGAGTTCGGCGACGCCTTCGACTTCGACCAGCAGGTCGGTCCGGCAGAGTTCGGCCTGGGCATACTCGATGTCGAGAACGTCAGGGTAGCGCGCCTCGACCAGCGCCTGCACTGTCGGGGCGTCCGACGGATGCACGACATACACGCGCAGGGACGTGAAGTGCGCCGGTTGCCCGTCCTGACGGCCCGGGCGGTCCGTCGCGTGCGCCGCCTCGGAGGCCTCGAGCAGGGCGTCCAGGTTGTCGAAGGTCTCGCTGGTCTGGGCCACGACGTCGCCGACGAACGCGGTGTCTTCTCCCCGGATGCTGGCCGTACCGGCGACGAACAGCCACCAGGCCGCATCGATGGGACGTGTAACGCGCGTGGCGCGGGCGAAGCACGGCGGGCGCGGGCCGTACCGCTGCGAGTAGCGGTACGCGGGCACCTGGCGGGGATTCTCGACCGGCCGGCCCGGAGTGTCGGCTGCCACACAGTGGATCGCGAGCGTCGAACCGAGGATGCCGACCCCTGACGCCGCTGCCAGCGTGTGGTCGAAGGCGTTCGATGACCCGTGCCAGTGCTCGCACGCCGCGAAGCGGCCGGCGTTGAACACCATGTAGCGATCCGTCCCGTCACCGCCCGGCGTGTGGATGTTCGGTACGAAGTTCCAGAAGCGCACGGGGTGGCGTCGCTGCTCGTTGAGCGTCTCGGCCACGAGCAGGTACGCATGACGCACCCGATCGAACAGGGCGCCGGGCGTCATGACGTCTGCCCCGGCCACGTCGACCTGGACATGCGTGAAGTGCTCGCCCGTGTGGACGACTGCCGCCATCCCCTCCAGACGCAGCGTCGCGGTACGGGATGGACCCACGAGCGCCCCAAGCCATGAGGGCGGGTGGGAAGTCAGCACCGGAAGCGAAGCGTCGGAGATCGTCCGGGGATGGTGCATGCGAGAGCGACGCGGCGTGCCTCACACACACCGCAAGTCGTCATAATACCTGAAGATGTCATCGCTTCTGTCCTCGGCGCCGGAGCGCGCATTGGCTCGGGCCAGCCGTCTGCAGCGCGCGATCCGCACCCTTCGCTCGGAGGGTGGCTCGCGTGTCCGCGAGTCGGCTGCCGTGGGGACCGGGCTGCTCATCGGCTGTACGCCGTTCTGGGGAACGCACTTCTTCCTCTGCTGGGGCACTGGCTGGTTGCTGCGACTCAACCGCCTGAAGATGTACCTGGCGGCCAACCTCATCAACCCGCTGATCCTGCCGCCCCTGCTGTACGCCGAGATGCAGACGGGTGCCTGGCTCCGCAGAGGTCAGACCGTGCCTCTGACGCGCCAGTCGTTCGCCACACTCGACCCGTGGGAGTTCGGTGGTGACCTCGTGTTCGGCAGCCTCGCCGTCGGCGCGGTCGTCGGTCTGGTGGGAGCCTTCGCCACCTTCGCAGCCCGTCGCCCGACACGTGACCCGTTCTTTCGCCAACTGGTCCGGCGCGCCGCCGACCGGTACATCGACTCCGGCATCACGGCCTGGGAGTTCGCCCGAGGGAAGCTGGGCGGCGACCCCGTCTGTCGTCACGCGTTGGATGTGCTGCTGAGCGGCCGCACCGGCACGCTGGTGGACCTCGGGTGCGGGCAGGGCGTGTTGCTGGCGCTCGTGGCCGAGGCGCAGGCGACGGCGCAGGGTGACGGCTGGCCGGAGGCCCGCCCGGCACCGCCGGCCTTCTCCAGGCTCGTCGGCATCGAGACCCGTCCACGGGTCGCGGCCATCGCCGCGCGCGCGCTCGAGCACGAAGCCGAGCTTCGGACCGGCGACATCAGGTCCGAAAGCCTGCCGTCAGCCGACGTCGTCCTGCTGTTCGACGTGCTGCACCTGCTGCCCGCGGACGATCACGTACCAATGCTGCGACTCGTGTTCGAGACGCTGACGCCTGGCGGGCGTCTCCACGTGCGCGAAGCCGATGCCGCCGCGGGCTGGCGCTTCCGGATGGTGAGGTGGGGCAATCGGCTGAAGGCACTGGCGACCCGCAGCTGGTCGCAGCGCTTCGCGTTCCGCACGGCTGCCGACTGGAAGCGGACCGTCGAGCAGGCTGGCTACGAGGCCGAAGTCGTGGCGATGGGCGAGGGCACGCCGTTCGGCAACGTGCTGATCACGGCGCGGCGTCCGCGCGCGTGAGCGCGCCCGGTCGACGCCGCTGCAGGTGGCCACCCAGCCAGACGAGCGCTTCGATCGGCTTGCCCGAGGTATCGAGCGACCCCCCGAACCACATCGCGCAGCGCAACGGCTGCCAGGGCGGTCGCACGTCCTGATGGGGCACGCCGTCCTGCGGGTCTGGAGCCTCTGCTTCGGTCCAGCAGAACCGTACATCCGACCAGAAGGCCACGTGCCCGCCCTCCCGCGGCTCGTACGTGGCGAACGCGTACGCGTGCGTGTCCGAGAAGTTGCGTGCGGTCTCGAACAGTCGTCGCGAACGCTCGGCGAACGAGGCGTCGCGCTGCGCGCTGCGGCTGAAGCGCAGGCTCGCGTCGCGCGTCCACCCGTCCACGCGCCACGCGCGTACCTCACCCGCCTGCGTGCGATCGAAGAACAGCCACGCGCGCCACGATCCCCACGCCGCCTCCGTCGTGGTCTGCACGACGTCCGGCCCACGTACCGCCCTGTATGCAGCCGTCGCACTTGCGCGGGTCATCAGCTTCACGCCGAAGACGACAGCCAGCAGCGCCAGGGTGAGCGCTGCGGCGCTGCGGGGCGTGCGCGGCCACACGTAGAGGCCGAACGCGCCAACGAGAAGACACGCGAGCGCCAGGGGGTCGGCCATCGCGACGATCGGCGCGGTTACCTGGCGCGACGACAGCGGCCAGAACGGCTGCACCGTCCCGCTCGACACGAGATCGAAGAACACGTGACTCAGCGTGCCAACCCACGCGCCGGCGATGAGGGCGCTCCAGGGCGTGTCACGTGACCAGTGCCGAACGATCGCCGCGGTGAGCAGAGCGGTGGCGAGCGTGCCGGGCAGGGAGTGGGTGCCCGCCTCGTGCCAGCGGAGGTAGATGTCCCACCCCTTGGCCATCAGAAGGGCATCGACATCCGGCGCGATGCCGCCGGCCGTTGTCGCGATCACGACCGCGCGCGCCGACGCGCGCTCGCCGCGGAGCGCGGCCAGCATGCGTGCGAACAGGAGGTGGGAGACAGGATCCAAGGGGAAAGGGGAGAGGAAGAATGAAGGAACTAAGGAATGAAGGAACTAAGGAACGAAGGAACGAAGGAA
>CAYMAG010000038.1:16816-34551 GCA_964388335.1 uncultured Vicinamibacteraceae bacterium
AAGGAACGAAGGAACGAAGGAATTGAGGAACGAAGGAATTGAGGAACGAAGGAAGCTGGCCTGAAGCCTGAAGTCTGAAGCCCGAAGCCCGAAGTCAGACGCGCGGTCGATCTTCAAAGTACGGATAGAACTGGTACCAGCATTCGGGACGCGCGCGGATCTGGGCTTCCAGCACCGTGGCGACGTCCTGCGCGGCGCGGCGCATCTCCTGTGCACGAGGCGCGTTGCGGTCCACGACGATGGGTTCACCGGGCATGGCACGGAAGCGGCCGCCGCCTTCCCTGACGAGCGACATCGGCACGATGGGAGCGCCCGTGAGGTACGCGAGCAGGGCGGGCGTGCCGAGAAAGGCGACCTGCCGCCCGAAGAACGTGACGGGGACGCGGTCACGATCGACGGCTCGATCCATCAGCAGCGCCACGGCGCGCCCTTCAGCCAGCTTGCGCCGGATCTGCAGCGGCGTATCGAGCGACTGGCGCACTTCCAGCGTGTCGACGCCAAGGGATTCGCGGATGCGCAGGCGGTACGCGTGCACCTGCGGATCGGGCTCGGGCATGGCCACCACCGTGAGTGGGACGCCGAGCGCCCGCATGATGATGGCACCGGCTTCCCAGTTGCCGAAATGTCCACAGACGACGATCACGCCGCGGTTCATCTCGAGGGCACGCCGCAGGCGATCGCCGTGCTCGTACGTGAAGCGTTCGAGCACGCGCTCACGGGGCCAGCTCAACGCCTTGATGAAATCCACGTAGTCGTCGGCGTAGCTGACGTACGTCTTCAGCGCTCGTCGATACAACTGCCGTGGCGACTCATCCGGAAAGACGACGCGCAGGTTGTCCATCAAGGCCGTCGTGGCACTCGGCAACCGCCGTCGCAGCACGCGCGCACCGACCTGCACGATGGGCCGATCGAAGGGGCGCGGTGTATACATCGCTCCGTAGTAACCCAGCGTGAAGACGAGCCCGTTGTTGAAACCGTGCGATATCCAGCGGACGGGCGCGCGCCGCCAGGAGGGCGCAGTCATCGGGGCCACGGCGCAAAGCGGTAGAAGACCGCGAGCAGGACGTTGCGCGACGTGTCTCGCACCGGCCGCAGCTTGCTGCGCGACCCGTTGTAGACGGCCGACACGGGTACGCCGACTATCCGCGCCCCTCGCCGCCCAAGCTTCACGATCATCTCTGTCTCGATCTCGTAGCCCGTGCTGCAGAGCCGCAGATCGCGGGCCACGTCCAGCGCAATCAGACGGAACCCGGACTGCGTGTCGGACAACCGCACTCCCATCAGCGTCGACAGCGCCCAGCTGCCCACGACATTGGCCCAGTAGCGCGACGCGGGCATCGCCTGCTGACTGAACACCCGCTCGCCGACCACGAGTGCCGCGCCGGTCCGCCGGCCCGCCTCCAGCAGACGCGGGATCTCGTCCGGCCGATGCTGCAGGTCGCCATCCATCAGCAGGGCATGTGTCGCGTCAGTGCCCGCCAGACGCTGAAGTCCGGCCCGCACGGCAGCGCCCTTGCCCTGATTCCCAGCGAGCGCCAGCACATCTGCCCCAGCCGCTCGTGCCGCGTCCGCGGTGCCGTCGTTCGATCCGTCGTCCACGACCAGCACGGAGGCGACATGCGCAGCGGCGCCGCGCACCACGTCGGCAATCGTGTGGACCTCGTTGAACGCGGGGACGATGGCGACCACCTTCACGATCGACGGCTCCGGCTCACCAGCAGGGCGGGCAGCGTGAAGAGGGCCGCGAGCAGCGACATGCCGATCGTGGCCGCCGACGCCATGCCCAGAGAATGGAGCGGCAGGTACTCAGACCAGATGAGCGTACCAAACCCGATCAGCGTCGTCACACCGGCGAGCAGCATGGCCGGACCCACCAGGGCAATCGAGCGCTCGGGCGACGCAGGGTCGGTGCCGCGGAGCGTCGGATGCACCAGGTGGATGCCGTAGTCGACGCCGATCCCGAGAAACATCAGCACGGCAAAGACGCTGAACATGTCGAGCACCACCCCGGCCCACCCCAGCGCCCCCAATCCCCACACGAGGCCGAGCGCGGTCGGCACCAGGGCGTAGAGCGTCGGCGCTGCTGCGCGGAACTCCAGCCAGATGAGGAGGACGACCACGACCGCCCCGACCCCGAGGCCCAGGGCCAGTTCGCGGGGCAGGCGTGCGGCCAGCGCCCGGTTCACGACGGGAATGCCCGTCAGCACCATCGTCGACCGGCGGGCGACCGCGGCCTCGACCGCCTGCACGGCGGCGGGTGTCTCGGGCGTGACGTACGTCACCGCGACCAGGCCACCGTCGGCGGCCTCCGCGACGAACCGATCCACCAGGTCACCAAGACCCCTCGCCCGGTACCCCTCGGGGGTCAGGCGTGCGTCCGGATCGAGGACGGTCGCGAGCCGCGCCCTGAAGGGATCGAACGTGCCCGGCACGAACCCCTGGGCCTGTGCGGCAGCATCGACCGCGTCGGCGGTTGCAGAGGCGCGCGCGCGCGCCGGGGCCAGCGCCGCCGCACGTCTCGTCTGCGCCGCCGTCGTCGGCAACAGGGACGTCGGCCCCGACGCGCGAACGCCCGGCACGCCATGCAGGTCGTCCTGGAGTGCTGCGGCGCGGTCCAGCAGCACGTCGAGGGATGAGGCGCGGTCCACCACGAGGTAGACATCGCGGGGCAGCCCGAATCGCGCGCTGATTTCCTGCTCGACGACGAATCCCTCGCCGCGCGGCCGCAATCGCTCCAGCGTCGGATCGACTTCCAGCCGTGACACGCCAACAGCCAGTGGGACGGTGGCGATCGCCGACACGACGAGGATTGCGCGCCGCCAGCGCGTTACGAAGCGCGCCAGTCCGGGCAAGGTCAGATCGCGCGCCTGGAATGCCCACGCGGGGCCGGGCAGACCTGCGATGAGCACTGTGAGCGTGAGGAACGCGGTGACCAGGATGCCGACGCCCACAATCACGCCGAGCTGCTGCAGGCTCGGGAAGTCCATGAACCAGAGGCCGAGGAACGTGGCGGTTGTCGTGACGGCGCCGAGCAGGACGCTCACGCCGGTTCCGCCGAGGGTCGCCACCGCCTGCTGCGGCGTGAGCCCTCGCGCGAGCGCCTCGCGGTACGCCACGAACAGCAGCACCAGGCCATCGTCGCCCAGGCCGAAGAGCATCGCCGATGACCCCGTCGCGGCTGCGGACAGCTCCACCCCCATCACCTGGTGCAGGCTCAGCGTCGCCATCGTGGCCAGCACGATGGGGACGGCGCCGAAGACCACCACCCAGACGCTGCGGAACGCGAGATACAGCACGCCCAGAATGCCGACCGACGACCAGGTGGTGTTCGAGATCGCCTCGCGGCGCACCAGCGCTTCTGTTTCGATCGCGGTACGGTGCCCACCGGCCACTTCGATGCGTGGCGGTGGCAGGTCGTCGAGGGTCAGCAGGTCCGAGACATCCGCCAGTGCCCCGGTCGTAGCGTGCTCCACCGCCTCGATCAGCCGACGGGCGAAGTCGGTGTCGAAGGGGGAGGCCGTCGGATGGACGAGCAGCAACCGTGCTCGTCCGTCAATCGTGACATAGCCATCCGTGCGTGTCTGGTCCGCATGCAGCAGCGGCGTCGACCCACCCAACGTGGGACGGAGGAGATCGAACCATCCCAGGGGATCGTGCTGGACGAGCGCCTTGATCTCGGGCGACGCGAGGGCGAGCAGGTCGCGGGACGCCGCCACGCGCGCGGTCACTTCCTCGGGCTGCATCCGGGCCAGCGCACGCGCGAGCGTCGCGTCATCGAGCAGCAGCAACTGCCGGTCGGTGACGTACGACCAGTCCTTCTCGGGATCCAGCGGGCTGGCGTCCACCCTGGCCACCTCCGGCACCGCCCGGAGTCGCGTGATGAGGGCATCGACGAGATCGCGGTAGTCGTCGACGCCGTATCCGTCGGGCGCTTCGACGTAGACGTAGAGCGCGTCGAGGCTGCCGAAGGCTTCGAGGTAGGTGGTGAACGCCTGCGCCGCGCCCGTATCCCGCGGCATCAGGTGCAGGACGTCGGCATCGAAGCGCAGCCGGCTCAACGGCACCAGGCTGGCCAGGGCCAGCGCCAGGGCCAGGACGAGGACGAGCACACGGCGCTTGCGCGCCCACGACATGAGGGCCTGAACGGCGGCGGTCACGGGCAGGATCAGCGGCGGATGGCCGGCTGGAAGACGCTGGCGTCAATCGCCGGATTGACCACCACGTCGCTGAAGTCCATCCGTCTCGTGTCGCCTCCGGGCAACTCCATCTCGAGTGACTCGAGCAGGAGCGACTGCTGGCCGATCCAGAGGTGCAGCCTCTCGACGCCCTCACGCAGTTGACGTCGTCTGGGAACGAACGTCACCTTCCACGTGCCTGCCCCGTCGTGGGCGTCGACGGCTGTGATGTCGAACAGCTTGCGCAACTCGTCGGGTGACTTGCCGATGATTGTGCGCTCTGCACGCTGGAGAGTCGACCGGACGTCCCGTGTTTCGTCGAGGCCGCGGGCGGGCCAGTTCACCGTGAGGTGACCGTCGATGATGCGCACCACACGCGCGTCGGGCGCGTCGTAGGTCAGGACGATGTTCGACGGCCGCTGTGCCACCACGCGACCACGCAGCACGATGGGCGTCGTCAACAGCGTGGAGGACGTGGTCTCGACGAACGACGCCGAGAGAGCCCTCAGCTTCGCCTCCATGGGGGCGCCTCGGCGATGGATCTCGTCGAACAAATCGGCGGCATGTGGCCGCTCCGTGATGCCGGGCACGACGACGGCCAGCAGGGCGAGGGTGGCAGTGACCAGCAGGCGGCGGCCGGATTGTGAGGCCATGAATCGAAATGGTAACGTACCGGCCGTGCGGGGGCGGACGGTGATCACTGGCGTCGCAGCCTTTTCGCCCGCCGGCGTGCACACAGCCGACTTCCACGCTGCGGTCCTCCAGGGTGCCGCCCTCCACCGTCCCATCACGTCGTTCGACACGTCGGAGTACTCGTCGAAGCAGGCGGCCGAGATGGCTGGCTTCGATCCCGCGGCGTACGTCGCGCCCATGAAACTGCGGCGCATGGACGAGGTGGGCCGCCTGTCGGTCTCGGCGGCACGGTCCGTGCTCGATCAGGCGCGATGGCCCATGGTGCCCGAGGGCTACGATGACGTCGGCATCGTACTGGGAACGTGTACGTGCGGTGTGCACAGCACGGGAGACTTCCTCGATCGGCTGCAGGAACTGGGCCCAACGGGCGCGCCGGCCCTGCTGTTCAGCAACACGGTCGGCAACGCGGCAGCCAGCCTGGTGGCGCTCGAATACCGCCTGCGCGGCCCCAACACCACGGTGAGCTACAAGGAGGCCTCAGGTCTTGCCGCCATCGCCCTCGCCACTGACCTGCTGCGGATGGGCAAAGCCAGTGCACTCGTGAGTGGCGGCGCCGAAGACATCTACGACCTCTACTTCAAGGTGCACGACTGGTTCGGCGTGTTGTCTCGTGCCGGCGTGCACGCCGAGGGCGCCCGGCCGTTCGACGTCACGCGCAACGGGTTCGTGATGGGTGAAGGGGCCTACCTGGTCGTGCTCGAGGACGCCGCGTCGGCGGCCGCTAGAGGCGTGACGCCGCTGGGCGAGATCGTCGGCGTCGGGGCGTCTTCTTCGGTGACGCCCGTCAACGCCTGGCCCACCGATGCCGGCGCGCTGGCCTTCTGCATGCGCTCGGCGCTCGAGGACGCCGGCCTGATGCCGGATGCGGTCGGCGCGGTGTACGCGTCGGCGAACGGCTCGGCCGTGCTCGACGCCACCGAGGCCGAGGCGCTGGCCGACGTCTTCGGTCCGTCCGGTGTACCGGTGACCTCGGTGAAGGCGGTGACGGGTGAGGGCGGCATGGCGGCCGCGGGGGCGGTCGTGGCCGCGCTGCTCTGTGGCGCGGGCGGCGAGGTCGCCCCGGTGGCCGGTCTCACCGAGCCCGACCCGGCGCTGCCGCGACTCGACCTCGTCGTGAAGACGCCGAGGGCCCTCACCTCACCCTTCGTGCTGGTCAACGGGTTCGCGAGCGGGGGCGCCCTCTACAGTCTGGTGCTGCGCGTCAGTCGTTCCTGAGCCGGCTCACGGGACAGTTCCGGGTCCGACGGACATGCCGTTGCCTCGTGGCCCATGCGGTACACTTCAGTGTTCCGCGGTCGGCGGCCTGCCCGACAGCGCGAGGTACCGTGGCATTCGACGCATTGGGGCTGACGGGGCGCGTGGCGCTTGTGACGGGCGGTTCGCGTGGCATCGGTCGCGCGGTCGTCGAGTACCTCGCGGCGCGTGGCGCGGTCGTGGCGTTCACCTTCCGGAGTCGTGACGACGCGGCGCAGGAGGTGGTCGCCGGGGTCGAGGCCCGTGGAGGCCGCGTGCTCGCCCTGCGCGCGGACGTGTCTGATGAAGGGCAGGTGCAGACGGCCGTCTCGGCGTCCGTGGAACAGCTTGGCCCGATCGACATCCTGGTGAACAACGCCGGCGTGGCCCGTGACGGTTACTTCATGATGATGGACCGCTCGCGGTGGGACGCGGTCATGGGGACGAACCTCGACGGCGCATTTTACGCGTCACGCGCCGTGGTGCGCGGTATGCTCATGCGCCGCTGGGGCCGCATCATCAACATGACGTCCCCGAGTGCGGTCGCCGGTCTCGCGGGACAGGCCAACTACGCCGCATCGAAGGCCGGGGTCATCGGGCTGACGCGTGCGTTGTCGCGTGAGTTGTCGCCGAAAGGTGTGCTGGTCAACGCCGTGATGCCCGGACTGATCGACACGGAAATGACCGCGGCGATTCCCGAGGCACAACGCGTTGCGCATCTCGCCAGCGTGCCGGTCGGCCGGCTGGGCACGCCGGAAGAGGTCGCCGAAGTCGTGGCATTTCTGGCCTCGAATGCCGCCGCGTACGTCACGGGGCAGATCATCGGCGTGGACGGCGGGCTGGTATAACCGTAGACAAGGACGCATGGACACGCTTCGAGCAGACATCAGGCAGGCCATCGTGCGGGCGCTGAAACTTCCGATGCAGCCTGACGAGATCGACGACGCGACGCCCCTCTTCGGCGAAGGCCTGGGGCTCGACTCCATAGACGCCCTGGAACTCGTCCTCGAAATCGAACGATCCTTCGGCGTCGTGATTGGCGATGAGGAAACGGGCGGCAGGGTGCTGCAGTCGGTGGACAGCATCGCCACGTTCATCGAGGCGCAGCGCAAGACGGCATAGGTGGCCCTGAACGCGTTCACGGTCGACGTCGAGGACTGGTTTCACATCTGCGGCGTCGACGACCGCCTGCCACCCGAACGCTGGCCGGCCCTTCCCAGCCGCGTGGTCGACACCACGCACGCCCTGCTGGACGACCTCGATCGCGCCGGCGTGACAGCCACCTTCTTCGTGGTCGGATGGGTCGCCGGACGGTTTCACGACCTGGTGCGACAGATCGGCGCGGCTGGCCACGAGATCGGCGCACACGGACACTGGCACCGCCGCGCGTACGACCTGACGCCCGAAGCCTTCACCGCCGACCTGGCGCGAAACCTCGAGGAGTTGGCTGCTGCTGGAGCATCGGACGTCCGGTCGTTTCGTGCTCCCGAGTGGTCCCTCAACGATCGCGCGCCGTGGGCGCCGGCCGCCCTCAGACGCGCGGGATTCACGGTCGACGCGAGCCGGGCGCCCGTGCCGGTGGTCGGGTCACGAGGCTATCCGCGCCGGCCCTACCCGCTCGCCACGCCGGCTGGTCCGTTGCTCGAGGTTCCTCCGTTCGTGGTCACACGCGGTGGGTGGGCGTATCCGCTGGGCTGGGGCTGGGCCTTGCGGTCCGCGAGGCCGTCCACCGTGATTCGCGCCATCGAAGCGCGCAACCGGCAGGGAGACCCTGCCGTGCTCACGGTGCACCCGTGGGAGGTGGACCCGGACCCGCCCCGGGTGCACCTGCCGCTGGCCCTGACCTTCGCGCATTACCATCGACTCTCGGGGTTTCGCGCCAGGCTCCGTGAGATCCTGTCCGCCGTCGAGTTCGGGCCCGTCGGCGACCTGTCGGACGTGCAGGCCTGGAGGGTCGCGGCCGGCCGGCCGCACGAGAGATAGGTCTCGAGGCGAGACGTCTTGCGGAGGATGAGGTCGCGATCAACCGCGTGGATATCGGATGGCGAGGACGCGACCCGCGACCGATACGGGCGCAGTGTTCAGCAGGACGCGTCAACGGCGTCGGTACCCAGATGCTTCTAGACCGCGACTATCACGTCGCGCCCCGTACGATGTGCGTCACCTGCGGGCTGCTGCTGGCAATGTTCGGCGTCCCGGCGGCCGTGGCGCAGTCGCCGCCTCCTCTCCCCCGCGTGGTGCTCGAGCATGCAGACAGGTCCGCGCCACCTTCGGGCGTTGACCTCTCAGCGCTGCCCGCTGCCTGGCGCGTCCGCCTGGAGATCGACCCACACGCGGACCAGGACCTCGTGCGGACGTTCGACGCCCGCGCTCCCGAGGGCGATGTGTGGCTCACGGTGGCCGTCGACGCGCTCGACCCCGCGTCCGTTCCGGCGCTGGCCACGCGTCTGAGGGATCTGGTGCTGGCCCGACCGTCGCTGCGCGTGCTCGAACTCGACGTGTCGATGGGCGATGTCGCGGTTGCGGAGTTCGTCGTGCGTCGCGTCGCGGTGGACGTCCGCGCCGCCCGGGACGACCTCGGCCTGGCGCTCGCCACGGTGGGAGATGCTCCAACGCTGGACCGTCTGGCCGTGAGCGGGCTCACGCCTCTCGTCGATCTGCTGGTGCTGCCGATCGGGGCGGACGTCGAGTCGGCCCGCGCGAACCTCGCCGACCGGGGCCTTTCGCTCCGGATCGCGCAACTCGATCTGCCGCTCGCAGACGACGCAGCCGCGACGCTCGTCACGCGCGAGATCGATCGTCTGGGCAAAGGCCCAGACATCACCGGCTACGCGGTGCCGGATGCCGGAAGTCTGCCATCCCTGCTGGCCGTGCTGCGCACGATGGAACGCGTCCTCGCACAGGACGTGACACCGGTGGACGCCGATGTCCGCCTCACCCGTGGCGATGTCGATCTCACGGCGGCCTGGCAGCTTCGCGTCCTGCTTGGCGTCGAGTCGCTGGCAACCTTCGTCACGCTGGACGTCGCCGATGCCAGCGACGAGGTCACCATCCGTCTCGTCCTGCCCGTGTCCGGCAGCGTCGTCCTGCTCGATCCGCTCCGTGGGCGCGAGCGAGCGGTAATGTCGCGCCGCGACGAGGCGTCGCAGACCACCACGGCGATTGTGACGTTCCCGTCGCCCGGCCGCTGGCTGATCGACTTCAATCGCGACGCCGACCAATCGTTCGTGCAGCGGGAAGACGTGACCGGCATTCGTCGCCTCACGCTCGAGGAGATTCTCGCGCGACACCAGACGCGGCAGGCCGCCGACCGGCTCGCCGTCCAGCGCTACATTGCCGACGGGACCATGCAGCAGTACTTCCGCCCGACGGTGACGGACGCCGGCTTCGACGTCTTCACCGAGAACCGGTACTACGCTGACCCGGAGGGACTGGAGTGGGAGGAGCTGTCCTTCTCGGTCAACGGCGCGAAGTGGGACGAGAACCGTCCGCCGTTCCCCTTCCTGCAGCCCGAGAAGGTGCTGTCACCGCCGCTGGTCGTCGAGTTGGACGCCCGGTATCGCTACCGCCTCGCCGGCATGGAACGGGTGGACGGCATCGAGTGCCACGTCGTGCGCTTCGACCCGTTGGATGCGTCACGCAGCCTGTATCGAGGATCGGTGTGGATCGCGGCCGACTCCTTCGCCCGCGTGAAGCAACAGGTCGTGCAGACCAATCTGTCGGCGCCCATCGTGTCGAACGACGAGACGCAGACGTTCGCTCCGGTGCGCCTCGCGAACGGACGCGACGTCTTCCTGCCGTCGCGTCTCTACAACCAGCAGCTCGTGCTGATTGCCGGGCGGAACCTGCTGGTCGAGCGCCGGATGACGTTCACCAACTACGTGACCGACCCCGCCGATTTCGAGGCCAGGCGCAGTGAGGCCAGGCGCGGTGACCGCCTCATGTATCGCGACACCGACGCTGGCGTCCGCGACTACGTGAAGCAGGGCGACACGCGCGTCGTCTCCGACCGCTCCACCACGCGTGCGAAGGCCCAGGCGTTCGGGGTGACGATCGACCCGAGCTACGACTACCCGCTGCCCATCTTCGGGATCAACTACCTGAACTTCGAGTTCCTCGGCCGGCCGGACACGCAACTGGCCCTGCTGTTCGGTGGCGTGCTCGCGGCGGGCAACGTCCAGCGACCGCGGATCATCGGCCGCAGAGTCGACCTGAACGTCGACTTCTTCGCGATTGCCGTGCCGGGGGCCGATCGCTTCTACGTCCCGACGGGCGAGCGCGAAGCCGAGCGGCTGCTCACGTGGCCGCTGTCGACGGGCATCAACCTCGGCTTCCAGGCCACGAGTTACCAGAAGCTTACCGGTCAGTACCAGTTCCGCTTCGACGGGTTCGTGCGGGACCGGACGACGGACGCGGACTACACGACGCCGAGCAGCACGGTGACCAATGGCCTGGGCCTGCTGTATGAGTATCGACGGGCAGGGTACAACGTGACGGCCAGCGGGCTGTGGGCGCGGCGCGCGTCGTGGCGTCCGTGGGGCGTCGCAGGCGCACTGGAGTCGTCGTCTCCTGACTACGCGAAGTACGCGCTCAACGCCACGAAGACGATCTACTTCGGACCGTT
Organism: uncultured Vicinamibacteraceae bacterium; assembly: GCA_964388335.1. Taxonomy (GTDB): domain Bacteria; phylum Acidobacteriota; class Vicinamibacteria; order Vicinamibacterales; family Vicinamibacteraceae; genus JAEZDP01. The sequence goes on from CAYMAG010000038.1 coordinate 27,542, forward strand.
CAGCAAGGTCGTGGTCAACGGTGCGTGGTTCACCGGCCGTCGCCTCGATCGCTTCAACCGCTACCAGTTCGGTCTGTTCGACGAGACGCGCATTCACGGCGTGCCGGCGGCCGGCGTTCGCTACGGCGAGCTGGCGATGGCGCGCGGGCAGTACTCGTTCAACGTGTTCGAGCAGTACCGGCTCGACCTGTTCCTGGATCGCGCCTGGGGACGGACGCGCGAGATTGGCGTCCCATGGGAGGGAATCACGGGGGTGGGCGCCGCGGTGAACGTGCGCATTCCCGGCCGGAATCTCATCCTCAGGGCCGACGTGGGCAAGAGCTTCCTGCCCGACCGCTATCGCCGGCTGGGGTCGACGGTGGTGCAGGTCCTGTTCCTGCGCCCGCTCAACTGATAACGTCGGGATGCAGGCTTCAGGCAGCAGGCTTGCCCGCCGTAGCCTCTGGCGAAGGCGGGGCGTCAGCCTACTGGCATGAAGCATGAAGCATTGAGCATTTGAGTACGTCAGACCCCGTCATGCGCGTTGCGATCACCGGCATCGGCATCACCTGTGCACTCGGCGCCACGCGCGAGGCGGTGTGGCGGCGCATGCTGGAGGGCGCCTGTGGCATCGGTCCCGTCGGCCAGTTCGACAGCGAGGGCTACCGCAGCCGCATCGCCGCGGAAGTCGACCTGTCGGAAGCCGCGGCCGCCTTCACGCCCTACCAGCGTCGCCGGTGGTCGCGCAGCGACATGATGGGCGTCATCGCCGCCTCGGAGGCCGTCGAGGACGCGGGGCTGCTCGACAGCGGCATCGACCGGCGGCGTGTCGGTGTGCTGCTGGGGGCTGGAACCGGTGACCTCGTCCGCAACGAAGCGTACTACTTCCGGATGCGCAGCGCGGGCATCGAGCGCGCGCGACCTACGTGGATTCACCATCACTTCTCGAGCACGCCCGTGGACGTCGTGGCGAACCACTTCGGCCTCGAGGGCATGCGCAACTGCCTGATGGCGGCCTGTTCCTCCAGCACCATCGCGATTGGCCAGGCGGTGGACGCCATCCGGGTCGGCCGGGTCGACGCGGCCCTCGCGGGCGGTACCGACGCGTTGTCGAGACTGACGTTCGCGGGCTTCAACGCGCTCAGGCTGATGGACCCGGAGCCGTGCCGTCCGTTCGACGCTGGCCGCAACGGCATGAACATCGGTGAGGGTGCCGCCATTCTCGTGCTGGAAGAGATGGGGCGTGCGGCTGCGCGCGGCGCCCACATCTACGCTGAACTGGCAGGTTACGGGTTGACGTGCGAGGCGCACCACCCGACGGCGCCCGAACCGGAGGGCCTGGCCATCGGTGCCACGCTGCGCGCGGCCCTGGCGGACGCGCGCGTGGACGCCGGAGAGGTCGATCACGTCAACGCTCACGGCACGGCCACCCCGCAGAACGATCGCGCCGAGGCCCGTGGCGTGCACGTCGTGTTCGGCGCGCGCGCGCGCGGCATCCCTGTCACATCGATCAAGGCCATGGTCGGGCACTGCCTCGGGGCGGCTGGCGCGCTGGAAGCGGCGACGCTGGCGCTCACGATCGAGCGAGGCGTGATTCCCCCGACCATCCACCACACGGCGACGGATCCGGCGTGCGACATCGACGTGGTAGCCAACGAGGCGCGCCGCGCCCGCGTGCGATGTGCGGTGTCCACGTCGCTGGCGTTCGGCGGCAACGACTCGGCCGTCGTGATGCGCGCGGTATAGACGTCAGCCCTGCTCACACGCCGATCGACGGGCGAGCATACCCTGAGCGACCGCCGGCCCTTCGGCTACGACCGCACACGCGAAAGACCCGGCGACTGGTGCGTGCGCAGCGCCGACTGGACGCTGAGGAACTCCCCCACGTTGTCCATCGTCAGCAGGCCGACCACGTCGCCGCCGCGCGTCACCGGAATCGTGTGGCAGTCGTGCGCCTGCAGGCGCTGCAGGGCAGCGTCGAGCATCTCCGAGGCGTCTGCCGTGCAGAAGTCACGCCGCATGACGTTGCCCACCGGCGACGCACGATCCTGGCGCGCGAGCGCGGTGAGCAGGTCGGCGCGCGTCAGGATGCCGACGACGCTGCCGTCCACGACGACCGGAAAGTCCTGCTGCGCCCCGGCGAGCAGCAGCTCCACCGCGCTCGCGAGAGAGTCGGTCGGCGCGAGCGTCCGGAAGTCCGTGATCATCGCGCGCTCCAGCGGGACGCCGTCGAGGGCCGACTTCATCTGCGTCATGGCCGCTTCCTGACCGGCGCCTATCCAGACGAACAGGGCGATGAAGATGAGGAAGGGATTCGCGAACAGTCCGACCAGGCCGAAGAACAGCGCCATGCCCTGTCCCACGTTCGCGGCGATCTGGGTCGCCCGGCTGTAGTCCATGCGAATCGCGAGCAGCGCGCGCAGCACGCGTCCACCGTCCATCGGGAACGCCGGCAGCATGTTGAAGACGACCAGCACCACGTTGATGACCATCAGGCGCTCGAGGAGCGACCCGCTGGCCACGCCCAACGAACCGACCGGCGTGAACCCCCCGGTGGCGACCAGGACGACGTACAGCCCGAGGGCAATCACCACGTTGACTGCAGGACCGGCAAGTGCCACCCACAGTTCCTGCCGAGGGTCGTCAGGCATCCGCTCGAGGCGTGCGAGCCCGCCAATCGGCAGCAGCGTGATGTCGCGCGTGGCGATGCCGAACCGGCGGGCCATCAGCGCGTGTCCGAACTCGTGCAACACCACGCAGGCAAACAGCGTCAGGACGAAGGCGATGCCTGCGAGCGCGGCGCCCAGGCTGCGATCCACCTGCCAGTGCGAGAAGCCGACCCAGGCGATCAGTATCAGGAACGTCGTGTGCACGTAGACGTCGATGCCGGCGAACGTGCCGATCTTCGTGGACCACTTCATGGCAGCTCTTTCGTGTGGTGCATACGTTCGTGGCGCGGCATGGCCCGGGTCACTGTGCGGAGGCGAGGATCGCGAGCACGATCAATACGGCGGTCACGATCAGCGCGACCTTGATCCAGCTTACCGGATAGGTGCCGCCCATGCGGCCCGTGACGCCGTTGACGACGGCCTGATAGGGCGTTCCTCGATAGGTGTACGTCATGACGTACACCGGCACGAGGATGTGCTTGAACGTGCGTCCGGACCACTCGGGCGACATCTGCAGGTTCTGGTAGGTGTCGCCAGGAATCTGGTCGATGCACATCTCGCGCAGGGCCTGATCCATGCCGTGCTTCCCCTGCTCGGCGGCTTCCAGCAGCACGACCTGGTAGTGCTCGACGACGTGACCCGCGAGGTATCCGGTGTCGTAGGGGACGAGTCCGCTCGTCGGAAAGGGTTCCACCTGCGCGAGCAGATCGCGCCGAATGCCCTTCGTCCCAGGAATCAGCACATCGTCGAAGAAGTGATCGACGACGCCCGCCGCGGGCTCCCAGCGCACCCGCCGCACGCGGTTGTTGCCCTGCTTCACGTAGTAGTAGTACCCGGCCTGCCCGCGCCACGGGCAGTGCACGTGCGCGTCGAACGTCCAGTACGGGATGTAGAGACCGTGCAGCGTGTCGACCAGGGCCCGACGCTTGAAGGCGTTGGGCGCCAGCCACTTGCTGGCGTACCAATGCCGCACCGTCTCGCGCACCTGGGCGGTCGTCACCGCGAACGGCAGCAGGCTTTGCGGACGGATGGGTGGACGGACTTCGTCGTAGCCGACGAGCGCCGGCGAGCCGCAGAACTCGCAGTTCTGGCCGACGCGCACGGCGTCGTACACCATGACGGCCTTGCAGCTCTGGCACTGGACGCTGCGGGTCGTGGCCTGCCAGCCGCGCAGTTCGTCAGGCAGTTCACGCAAGGTGCGGACAAGGTCGATCTCCTCGATGCCGCCGGTCTGCGCGTTGAACTCGTACGGCGCCTCGGTGCCGCAGAACGGGCACACGAGCCGCTGGCGGGCCGCATTCCACTCGGCCTGCGCGCCACAGGCCGCACAGGGCAGCTTGTCGAGGGCAGAGATCTCGGACACGTGGTTCAGACGTCCGGCAGGCGTCCTATTCGGAGAGGTACGCGTCGAGCGCGGCGCGCGTCACCCGCCAGGTCGTACCGATCTTCTTGCCCTTCAGTTCACCGCTCTCGAGCACCGAGATCACATCGCTCTCGACCACGCCCAGCGCCTGTGCCACCTCGGCGGGCGCGAGCAGGGCGATCGCGGGCGCAGCAGAGGGCGTCCCCGTCGCAGGGGCGGCTCCACCCGCGGCCAGGCCTCCCGGGCCAACGCCCGCGTGACCGGCCGCCACCACCGGGGTGGCCGGCGCTCCGCCGACGAGTCCGCTCTGCTGCATCATCTGTTGCGCAATCGCGAAGCCCACGGCGAGTTCCGAGGCCGTCCCGGCCGCACCGGCCCCGCCTCCGCCTTCCTCGAAGCTCTTGCCCATCTGGTACTTCACGAAGTCGTTCAGGTTGCCGACGGCGGCCATGCTCGACCGCTTGTCGATGGCGGCCTCGACCTCCGGCGGTACCGACACGTTCTCGACGATGAACGAGGCGATTTCGAGGCCGTACTTGGCGACCGTCAGCGGATTGATCAGGGGCAGCAAGGCGTCGCCGAGTTCCGTGAAACGCGTGGCGACGTCGAGGACGGGCACGCCGGACGACGCCAGGGCGTCACTGAAGATCGAGACGACGCGCGATCGCATCGTGTCGGCGAACTCGTCCAGGCGGAAGTTGTGGTCGGAGCCGGCGACCTCCTTGAGGAACAGCGGCACGTCGACCACACGGAAGTCGTAGGTGCCGAAGGCGCGGGCGCGGACGATGCCGAAGTCGGTGTCGCGCAGCATGATGGGGTTGCTCGTGCCCCACTTGTTGCCGGTGAAGAGGCGCGTGTTGACGTAGTAGACGTCGGCCTTGAACGGCGAATTGAACCCGTACTTCCACGATTTCAGCCGGGTGAGGACGGGGATGTTGTCAGTGGCGAGCGTGTGCTTGCCCGGGCCGAAGAGGTCACCGAACTCGCCGAGATAGACGAACTGGACGGCCTGCGACTCGCGCACGATGAGCTGCGCCCCGTTCTTGATCGCCTTGTCGTCGTCCGGGAAGCGGTACGAGATGGTGTCGCGCGAGTCATCGGTCCACTCGATGACCTCGATGAGTTCGCCCTTGATGAAGTCGAAGATACCCATGCCTGTCCTCTCCGTCCACGTGAGGTCCACGCGGGGTCGCATCTTACCCGCTTGCGTTCTGTGCGATGTGACCCCGGGCAGTGTGACGCAACGTCCGCTATCGATTGTATGGTGACCGAGACACTGTGCCACAACTCGTGGGCTCAGTGTGCCGACACGCAGGGGTCAGGTCGGGCAAGACCTGCGGCGGCAAGACGTGACCCCACGGCGGGCAGCCGGAGCGCGCCGACGTTGTCGAAGCCGCCGGCATCGCGCTCGACCACGCCCCCGCCGGCCATCCGCAGCAGCACGTCCGCGAAGCGCTCGAGGTCAGCGAGATTCTGCGTCAGGCGCGCCGTGAGCGCCGCTGCGTCCAGCGGGTCGTCGAGGCCCATCTGCAGACGCTTCAGCCACGGTACCTCCATGAAATTCACGTAGCGTTGTCCGTAGCCGTCAGCCGCATCGCTCGCGCTCCAGTCTCGCAGCCGGCGCTGCATCCGCGCGTGCACCAGGAAGAAGCGGTAGAGCAGCGGTTCGATCGAGCGCATGTACTCGAGATCCCGGTACGTCCGCTGGAAGTACAGCTGCGCCGGGATGCCCCAGTAGCACGCGTTGTCCCAGGCGACCTTCGCCGTCATCACCTGCGCGTTGCCCATGATCGAATACTGCCCGTCGTAGAGCCGCAGGAACGCGTCGAACAGCCGCAGGTACATCCGGCTGAAGTAGCGCGCGTGCTCGTCGATGGGCTCGCGGCGGCGGTCGCGCAGGATGAGTTCGGTCGTCAGATCGTTGCCGATCGCGATGAAGTCCGACCCCGGCGAGTAGAAGGGATCGGTGAACGGCCCCGCCTCGCCGATGAGCGCCCACCGCTCCTGTCCGTACATCTGCGTACAGCCGTGCGCGTAGTGGTGCAGCCCCAGGAAGTCTTCGACGTCTCCACGGTGCGCCTCCAGCGTCGCCGCACACTGCGGCTCGTGGCGATGCAGCCACGTCATGGCCTTCTCGTACCGGTTGACCGTCGCGTACGGATGAATCTCGCCGTCGGCCACGATGCCGACGCTGGTACTGCCGGACGCCAGCGGAATGAGCCACGTCCAGTAGCTCCGACCCATCAGATGCACCGTGCTCATCCAGCGATCGCCGGTCGGCACCTCGGCCCGCCAGGCGGGATCGCTGCTCCAGTCGTCAACCTTGATGCGCGCGTTGACGCGGAACCACACGGCATTCGCCCCGTGGCTCGCCTCCCGGCGAAGACCGAGCTTGCGGCGCAGCAGCCCGTGGCGCCCCGTGGCGTCGACCACCCACCGGCTCGTCACCGCACGCGTCGTGCCCCCCTCCGCGAGGTCCGTCGTATGCCCGTCGCCGTCCAGACGGACGTCCATCACGCGGCAGTCATCGACGACGTCGATGCCCATGCGGCGATTCTCCTCCACCAGAAAGTTCTCGAGGCGTCCGCGGTCGAGCTGAAAGGACGGCACTGTGGGGAACACGCGCGGCCCGGCCTCCGTGCGGTGCTCGATGCGGTGGTTCCCGTCGTGCGTGTAGAAATACCGCAGACCCAGCTTGCACAGCTGCCGCGTGCGAAGGTGCGAGTCGAGTCCGAGCACGTGCGAGAGGTAGTGCGCGCCGATCTCGACGCTCGACTCGCCGACCTTGAAGGCGGCTTCGGGGGCAGGGTGCCGCCGCTTCTCGGCCACCAGCACGCGGATATCGGCATCTTCCTGGACCAGTTGACGGGCGAGCGTGAGTCCCGCCAGGCCTCCGCCGGTGATGACGACGTCGTAGCGCGACCGCATGGGTGGTGGGAGGTATCGTACAGGAAGACCGATCGAGGAAAGGGGAGAGGAAAGAGGGGAGAGGGGAGAGG
>CAYMAG010000038.1:34651-39063 GCA_964388335.1 uncultured Vicinamibacteraceae bacterium
ACGCATAGCTTGACACCTGGGCATACACTAGGCGCACGCTTCGCTCATGCCCGGCCTGGAGGTTTCCGGCCGCGCCCGTGGGCGGGCTCCTGGACGCCCGATGGACAACCAACTGCCGCCTCAGCGGCCGCGACGCGGCCTCTACGACCCCCGTTTCGAGCACGATGCCTGTGGCGTCGGCTTCGTGGCGCATCTCAAGGGCGTCGCGAGCCACGACCTGGTCCACCGCGCCCTCCACGCTCTCGAGCGGATGGAGCACCGCGGCGCGACCGGTGCCGAGCGGAACACAGGCGACGGCGCGGGGATTCTCCTGCAGATTCCCCACGACCTCTTCCAACACGAGTGTGCCCTCGGGCGTATCGTCTCGCCCGAGGACGGCACGGAACTGGCAAGCCTGCCTGCCCCCGGCCAATACGCCGTCGGACTCGTCTTCAGCTCGCCCGATCCCCAGGCGTCGGCACTGGCCCGGCTCATCTTCGCGATGATCGTCCGCCAGGAGGGACAGACGCTGATCGGCTGGCGGCGCGTGCCCACCGACAACCGCAGCCTCGGCGAGACGGCCCGATCCGTCGAGCCCGTCATGGATCACGTCTTCCTCGCCCCTGGCGAGGACGTCACCGACGAGGCGATGTTCGAGCGCAAGCTCTACATCATCCGCAAGCGCTTCCAGTCGACCATCCGCACCAGCGGCATCGACGACCGGCAGTACTTCCACGTGCCGAGCCTGTCGGCACGCACCCTGACGTACAAGGGGATGCTCACGCCGCCGCAGCTGCGCGAGTACTTCCCGGATCTCGACGATGCGCGTACCCGGAGCGCGCTGTGCCTGTTCCACTCGCGGTTCAGCACCAACACGTTCCCGAGTTGGGAACTCGCGCACCCCTACCACCTCATCGCGCACAACGGCGAGATCAACACGCTGCGCGGCAACATCAACTGGATGCGCGCCCGCGAGGCGATGCTCGCCTCGCCCCTCTTCGGTGACGACCTCGCCAAGGTGCTGCCCATCGTCCGCGAGGGGTTGAGCGACTCGGCCTGCCTCGACAGCGTGCTCGAACTGCTCGTCCAGGGCGGCCGCTCGCTGCCGCACGCCGTGATGATGCTCGTCCCCGAAGCGTGGGAACACCACGACGCGATGAGCGCGGAGAAGAAGGCGTTCTATGCGTACCACTCGTGTCTCGTCGAGCCGTGGGATGGACCTGCCTGCGTGGCCTTCACCGACGGCCGTCAGGTCGGTGCCGTGCTCGACCGCAACGGACTGCGTCCCGCACGCTACTGGGTGACGTCCGACGATCTCGTCCTGCTCGCGTCAGAAGTCGGCGTGCTGGACGTGCCCGCCGACCGCGTCGTCGAGAAGGGTCGTCTGCAGCCGGGCAAGATGTTCCTCGTCGATCTCGACGAGCAGCGCATCGTCTCGGACGACGAGGTCAAGCACCGCATCGCGACGGAGCAGCCGTACGTCGACTGGGTACGCGAGCATCTCGTGCCGCTCGAGGCGCTGCAGGAATCGGACATGCCGCCCCGACAGACCGGCGACGATCTGCGCACGTACCTGCGGTCGTTCGGCTACTCGCAGGAAGACCTCAAGCTGCTCATCGCGCCGATGGCGATGAAGGGCGAGGAGCCCATCGGCTCGATGGGCAACGACACGGCGCTTGCCGTGCTCAGCGACCGGCCGCGCGCGCTGGCCGACTACTTCCAGCAGCTGTTCGCACAGGTCACGAACCCGCCGCTCGACGCCATTCGCGAGAAGCTGGTGACCTCGGTCACGACGGCGATCGGTCCGGAGCGCAACCTGCTGAAGCCCGAGCCCGAGAGTTGCCGGATGGTGCTCTGCGAGAGTCCGTTCCTGAACAACTCCCAGATGGCGCGTTTCAAGGCACTGCAGCGCTACGACCGGTCGGGGCGGCTGCAGGTGGTCTCCGGCGCCCGCGAGCAGCCGTTCTACGTGACCGTGCTCGACATGGTGTTCCCCGTGGCCGACGGCCCGGACGGTCTGGAGCCGGCGCTCAAGGCGATGTTCGCCAGGGCCGACACCGCCATCGCCAACGGCGCGAAGGTGCTGGTGCTGTCGGACCGCGCGGCGAGCGCGGACCTCTGCGCGATTCCGTCACTGCTGGCCGTGGCTGGTCTGCAGAACCACCTGGTGCGCGAGCGCACCCGTACGCGCGTCACGCTCATCGTCGAGACGGGCGAGGCACGTGAGGTGCACCATTTCGCCACGCTCATCGGCTACGGCGCCAGCGCGGTCAACCCGTGGCTGGCGCTCGACGCCATGCCGGCGCTGCGCGAGTACGGCCTGGTCGATCCATCGGTGAGTGACGATGCGATGCGCAAGTCGTACCTGAAGGGCATCGAGAAGGGTGTCGTGAAGGTGATGTCGAAGATGGGCATCTCGACCATCGCGAGCTATCGCGGCGCCCAGATCTTCGAGGCGGTAGGGCTCTCGAAGACGCTCGTGGACAAGTACTTCACCAACACGCCGTCGCGCATCGGTGGCATCGGCATCGCCGAGATCGCGACGGAGGCGCTGGCCACCCACGTCCGAGCCTGGCACGCGGCGGGCTCGGCCGGACAGGAACTGCCGCCGGGCGGCCAGTACCAGTGGCGTCGGGATGGCGAGCTTCACCTGTTCAACCCCGAGACCGTGTTCAAGCTGCAGCACGCGACGCGGTCAGGGCGGTACGAGATCTTCAAGGACTACACCTCGAAGGTGGACGACCAGGCCCGCCACCACGCGACCCTGCGCGGCCTGTTCCGCATCCGCACCGCGGGACGCACCCCGGTGCCGATCGACGAGGTCGAGCCGGTCGAGGCGATCGTGAAGCGGTTCGCGACGGGCGCCATGAGTTACGGGTCGCTGAGTTCCGAAGCGCACGAGACGCTCGCCATCGCCATGAACCGCCTGGGCGGGCGCAGCAATAGCGGCGAGGGTGGCGAGGACGAGCGCCGCTACACGCCCGACGCCAACGGTGACGATCGTCGGAGCGCGATCAAGCAGGTCGCCTCCGGGCGCTTCGGCGTGACCAGCCACTACCTCGTGAACGCCGACGAACTCCAGATCAAGATGGCGCAGGGCGCCAAGCCCGGCGAGGGCGGTCAGCTGCCGGGCAACAAGGTGTACCCGTGGATCGCCAAGGTGCGTCATTCGACGCCAGGCGTGGGCCTCATCAGCCCGCCGCCGCACCACGACATCTACTCGATCGAGGACCTGGCGCAGCTGATCTACGACCTGCGCAACGCGAACCCGAAGGCGCGCGTCAGCGTGAAGCTGGTGTCGGAGGTGGGCGTGGGCACGGTTGCGGCCGGCGTCACGAAGGCGAAGAGCGATCTGGTGCTCATCAGCGGGCACGACGGTGGCACGGGGGCGAGCCCGCTCACGTCGCTCAAGCACGCTGGCGTGCCCTGGGAGCTGGGCCTCGCCGAGACACAGCAGACCCTGGTGGCCAATCGCTTGCGTGACCGCGTCGCCGTCCAGGTGGACGGACAGCTCAAGACAGGCCGTGACGTGGTGATCGGGGCGCTGCTCGGCGCCGAGGAATTCGGCTTCTCGACGGCGCCGCTCGTCGTGATGGGCTGCGTGATGATGCGCGTGTGCCACCTCGACACGTGTCCGGTGGGCGTGGCGACGCAGAACCCCGCGCTCCGCGCGAAGTTCACGGGACAGGCTGAACACGTCATCAACTTCTTCCGCTTCATCGCCGAGGAGGTGCGCGAACACCTGGCGGCGCTCGGTTTCCGCACGCTCGCCGAGATGGTCGGACGCGTCGACCTGCTCGACATGACGCCGGCGCTCGAACACTGGAAGGCAAAGGGGCTCGACTTCTCGCAGATCCTCGATGCGTCACACCTGCACCTCGACGCATCAGGCGAGCCAGGTGTCGCCCTGCACCAGACGACGACGCAGGGCGTGTCCCTGGCGCACGTGCTCGACGCGGAGCTGTTGCGCATCGCGGAACCCGCGCTCGTGCGCGGAGAGGCCGTGCGCGCCAGCCTGCCGATCGACAACACGAATCGCACGGTGGGTGCGATGCTGGGCAGCGAGATCTCGCGCCGGTACGGCGCTGCCGGCCTGCCCGACGACACGATCAGCCTGTCGTTCACCGGCTCGGCCGGGCAGAGCTTCGGCGCGTTCGTGCCCAGGGGCATCACGCTGCGCCTCGAGGGCGACGCCAACGACTACGTCGGCAAGGGCCTGTCGGGCGGGTGCCTGATCCTGCAGCCGCCGGCGCGGGCGACGTTCCAGGCCGAACGCAACATCATCGCCGGCAACGTCGTGCTGTATGGCGCGACGAGCGGCGAGGCGTTCATCCGCGGTGTGGTTGGCGAACGGTTCGCCGTCCGCAACAGCGGGGCGGTCGCGGTGGTCGAGGGAGTCGGCGACCACGGCTGCGAGTACATGACGGGGGGCC
>CAYMAG010000039.1:0-19375 GCA_964388335.1 uncultured Vicinamibacteraceae bacterium
AGCGAAGGCTGGAGGCGCCGCCCGGATTTGAACCGGGGATGGAGGTTTTGCAGACCTCTGCCTTACCACTTGGCTACGGCGCCAGGCTGGGTGCGGGATACGCTCGGGCGAGCTGGAGTTCGAAGATTGGAGCGGGAAACGGGATTCGAACCCGCGACTTCGACCTTGGCAAGGTCGCACTCTACCACTGAGTTATTCCCGCGCTCCCGAGCGTGTTGCAGCCTCGAATTCTAGCACACACCGCGTGACCCCAGGCAACCGTCAGCGCGCGAATTTGAGGCCGACGACGCCGCAGACGATGAGCGCCAGGCAGCCGAGGCGCCAGGCCGTGCGGGGCTCACCAAGGAGCGCCATACCGAGCACGGCCGTGCCGGCGGCGCCGATGCCGGTCCACACCGCATACGCCGTGCCGATCGGCAGGTCGCGGGCCGCGAGTGCCAGAAACCACATGCTGCACGCCAGCAGCCCTGCGGTGGCGAGCGAGGGACCGGGCCGCGTCCAGCCCTCCGTGTATTTCAACCCGATCGCCCAGCCGACTTCCAGCACGCCGGCCACGACCAGGTACAGCCACGCTTGTGTCATCACGTCTCCACCTCGAACGCGTGCCGGAACACCTGCACGTCCGGCGCGCGCCCATCCTGCCAGACGATCGCGACCACGTCGAACCGGCAGGGGACGTCGTGCAACCGGGCGTCGGTGAGGAAGGCCTCGGCCAGCCGCGCGAGGCGGCGACGCTTCCGCCAGTGGACGGCGTCTTCCGGCAGGCCGAAGGCCGCGCCGCGGCGTGCCTTCACCTCGACGAACACGACCGTCTCGCCCTCGCGCGCGACGATGTCGAGTTCCCCGAAGCGCGTCCGATGGCGCCGCGCGAGGATGACGTACCCCTGCCCCAGCAGCGCCTCGACCGCGCATTGCTCGCCGTCGAGCCCGAGTTGCTGGCGGGGATCGGACGAAGTCGATGGCGTCGAGGCTGCGGGCATGCCACGAACCGAAGCATGGCGCGTGCCAGGAAGCTCACCGTGCGCCGCACGTGAGGCCATGTGCGCATCGCGAAGAAGCCCGCGCAATCTGCGGTAGTCGGGTAGCCGGCGGCTCGCCGAGCCGCCGGCTACCCCACGACCTGTCCGCAGAAACCGCGATGCTGCCGTCTCCAGACGTTGCGACATCTGCACGGCGCGACGCCGTGTCGAGCCCTCCGCGGCTACGCCGACAGCGGCGGGTTCACGATCCCCTGGAACTGCCGGAACATCCCCCGGAAGTACCGCAGCACCCGGACGCCGTCCGTCGTTTCGATGCCGAGTTCCGCGAAGGAGTAGCCCTCGAACTTCATCTCCTGCAGCCGCGCGATCAGACGCGCCCACGGGTAGTCCTCGACGTACAGGTCGCGCATGTGCACCTGGCCGATGCGGTCCTTCAGCAGGTCGAAGTTCTTCTCGAAGCCGCCATCCAGCAGGTCCGTCGGATTCGAGTTCCAGCAGATCCACACGCCCGGGTTGCGGTTCGCGTAGTCGAGCATCTTCACCACGCGGGGAATGCGCTGCGTCTCGGCGCCGTGCACCTCCACCTGGACGCGCACGCCGGCATCGACCGCGGCCTTGCCGCATTCCTCGAGGGCCTTGCCGATCTGCTCGAGCGTCTGCTCCTCCGGGACGTCCTTGCGCAGGCCATTCGGACGCACCTTGATGTTGGGGCATCCCAGGTCACTGGCCAACTGGCACCAGCGCTTGGTCTCTTCGATGTTGCTGCGCAGGACGGCGGGGTCTGCCGCGTGGTACTCGCAGATCGTCCCGAGCCCGCCAATCCTCACCGCCGAGGCCTCGAACTGCGCGCGGACCGCCTTGCGCTGGGCCGGCGTCAGCGAAAGTTCCACACCGTGCGCGTGCGTCGTCCGCAACTCCACCGCGTCCATGCCCACATCTGTGAGGTTCTTGATGATCGTCGGCACGTCCCAGTCCTTGGCGACGTTGTAGGTCACGGCACCGAGCTTGAGCACGTGTCGCCCCGCCTGTGTCGCCTGTGCTGGCGCGGTGTGTGCCGGCGCGGCATGTGCGGGCGAGCCGGCGGCCAGCGCGGATGCGGCCGGCAACGCGAGGCCAGCGGTCAGGAAGTCACGTCGGGAGGTGCTCACGGGAGGGTCCTTTCTCGAAAGTGCTGGGGATCGAATCTCTGGACGATAACGCATCTCGCCGCAAGGCGTGCGTCGGATACACTACCGCGCACGTCATGGCTTTCCGCTGGTCTTCGCGCCTCGTCGCGGCGACGTGCGCACTGGTGCTCGCCAGCGCCTGCGCCCGCACGCCAGCCCCTGATCACGAGTGGACCGCCCACGGCGGCGATCCCGGACACGGACAGTTCTCGGCCGCCGCGCAGATCACGCCGGCCAACGTCTCGCAGCTCGAAGTGGCGTGGACGTACCGCACCGGAGATGCGCGCCCCGACAACCGGTCGCAGATGCAGTGCAACCCGATCGTTGTCGGCGGCATGCTGTACGGCACGTCGGCACAACTGAAGGTGTTCGCGCTGGACGCGGCGACGGGCACCGAGCGCTGGGTGTTCGACCCCTACGTCGGCGAGCCCCCGCAGGAGAACGTGCACGTCAACCGCGGTGTCACGCACTGGACCGACGGATCGAGCGCCCGCATCTTCTCGAGCGCCGGCCAATGGCTCCACGCCATCGATGCCGCCACGGGTCGGCCGATCGCGTCGTTCGGCACGGAAGGCCGCGTGGATCTGAAGCAGGGGCTCGGCCGGGACGTCACCGCACGACGGCTCGTGTCCACGACGCCAGGCACCATCTACGACGACCTGCTGATCGTCACCACGAGCCTGGGCGAGGGACCGGCGCCGGTGGCCCCGGGACACATCCGTGCGTACGACGTGCGGACCGGCGAGCAGCGGTGGATCTTCCACACCATTCCGCACCCCGGCGAGCCGGGGCACGAGACCTGGCCACCGGACGCGTGGGAACGCGCCGGCGGCGCCAACTCGTGGGCCGGCGTCAGCGTCGACGCCGAGCGCGGACTGGTGTTCGTGCCCACCGGCTCGGCCGCCTTCGACTTCTGGGGCGGAGACCGCCACGGCGCCAACCTCTACGCCAACTCGCTCCTCGCCCTGCGAACGGACACCGGACAGTACGTGTGGCACTTCCAGTTCGTGCACCACGACGTCTTCGACCGCGATCTGCCGGCGGCGCCGGTGCTCGCCAGGATCACGATCGACGGCCGTGCCGTCGACATCGTGTCGCAGGCGACGAAGATGGGCACGGTCTTCGCCTTCGAGCGCGAGACGGGACGTCCGATCTTTCCGATCGAAGAACGAGCTGTCCCTCAGTCGACGCTGAAGGGCGAACAGACCTGGCCCACCCAGCCGACGCCGACGCGGCCACCGCCGTTCGTTCGACAGGTCTTCACGGCCGACCTGGTGACCAACATCTCGCCAGAGGCGCACGCCGAGATCAGCCAGCGCATCGCGGGTGCGCGGATGGGGCACCAGTGGCAGCCTCCAAGTGTCGAAGGCACCGTCATTTTCCCCGGCTTCGACGGCGGCGCCGAATGGGGCGGTTCCTCATTCGACCCGTCCACGGGCTGGCTCTACATCAACGGTAACGAGATGCCGTGGCTGGCACACATGGTGGAGATCGACTGGGGTCGCGAGACGACCGCCGTCGCGCGCGGCCGGCGGAGCTATCAGCTCAACTGCGCGTCCTGTCATGGGGTCGACCGCGCGGGGGACGCTCAGAAGGTGTTCCCCTCACTCGTCGGCGTCGAGACGCGTCACACGCGCGACGCCGTGAGCGGCGTCATCGCGAAGGGCAAAGGAACGATGCCCGCGCAGCCCGCGCTGAGCGATCTGGAGCGACGCGACATCGTGGCGTTCCTGTTCGGCGACACGCCCGCGCCCGCGGCCGCCGCGGAGGAAGGCGAGCGCCCCTCAGCCCACATCCCCTACGCATTCGGCGGATACACGCGGCTGCTCGACAAGGACGGCTACCCCGGCGTGACGCCGCCCTGGGGGACGCTCAACGCGATCGATCTCGCGAGGGGCGAGATCGTCTGGCAGGTGCCGCTCGGCGAGTTCGCCGAGCTGAGCGCGCGCGGCATTCCGCAGACGGGTACGGAGAACTACGGCGGCCCGGTCGCCACGGCCGGCGGCGTCGTCTTCATCGCTGCGTCGCAGGACGAGAAGTTTCGCGCCTTCGACAAGCAGACAGGACAGGTGCTCTGGGAGACGACACTGCCTGCGGGAGGATACGCGACTCCCGCGGTCTACTCGATCGATGGACGACAGTTCGTCGTCATCGCCGCAGGCGGCGGCAAGATGGGGACGAAGTCTGGTGATTCGTATGTCGCGTTCGCGCTGCCCGCGTCGTGAGCGGCGCAGCGGCATCAGGCCTGACGCGTGGCCCGGGGCCCACAGCACACCCATGACACACAGACCCAGGTAAGGACGCGCGCTCCGAGCCGTCCGACAGCGATTCGCACAACCGAGTTCATGCACACGCCGATGCCGACAGCGCCAGCACCTACGTTCCTCCCACGACTCCAGTCTCTCGACGTCTTTCGCGGCATCACCATCGCCGCGATGATTCTGGTGAACAAGCAGGGCAACTCACGCGAGGGCTACGAGGCCCTGCAGCACGTGCCCTGGCACGGCGCCACGCCCACCGACTGGATCTTTCCGTTCTTCCTCTTCATCGTCGGCGTCGCCCTGCCCTTTTCCATCGCGAACCGGCAACGCAAGGGCGCCACCGATGGCGACATCATGCGGCACGCGCTCGTTCGGGGCGCGATCCTCTTCGTGCTGGGCATGTTCGAGAAGAACTTTCCCTTTGGAGGAATGGACCTCGAGACGTTCCGCATTCCCGGCGTGCTGCAGCGCATCGCGTTCTGCTACGTGGCGGCGACGTTCCTGCTGCTGAAGACGACCGCTCGCACGCAGGGCATCGTGGCGGCGGTGTTGCTGGTCGGATACTGGGTGCTGCTCACGTTCGTGCCCGTTCCGGGCGCGGGCGTCGTCGCGCTCACCCAGGAGAACGCCGCCATCAACTGGCCCGCGTGGCTCGACCAGCTGACGATGGGCCGGCATCTGGGCTACGGCAACTACACCTGGGACGCCAACGGCCTGCTCTCGTCGTTCCCCTCGATCGTCTCGACGCAGTTCGGCATCTTCACCGCGTGGGTGCTGCGCGCGGGTCCCGGGATGCGCGCCGCAACCATACGGCTGGCCGGCCTCGGCGCCGTCACCGTGCTGACCGGCTGGCTCTGGGGAGGCCTCCCTCCCATCCACGGCCTGGCCATCGTGGGCGAACCGACGCTCACGGGTGCGGTGTTCTTCCCGATCAACAAGCTGTTGTGGACCAGCAGCTACGTGCTGTGGACGTCCGGCCTGGGCATGCTGGCGCTGGCCGCCTGCGTGTGGCTCATCGACCTGCGCGCGGACGCGGCGGCGATGCCGCGCTGGACGACGCCGTTCCTCTGGCTGGGATCGAACGCGATCTTCGCGTACATGGTCTCGACGATCGTCTGGAAACTCCTGGGGATGGTCCGCGTGGGCGCCGGCGATGACGGGGGGCAGAGCCTCACCGCGTGGCTGTACGCGCAGGTGTTCGCGACCGCGATCCCGAGCCCTCCACTGGCCTCCCTGCTGCTCTCGATGACGTTCCTGCTCGTGTGGGTCGCCATCACGGGCGTGATGTACCGTCGGAAGGTCCTTCTGAAACTGTAGCGGTCATGCGAGACCTGCGTCGGCGGCTACTTTCCCGATGGACTGGTCGAGAATCGTCACCGCGATCTCGGCCTGGGTCCGCGTGAGCACCAACGGCGGTGACAGGCGTAGCGCGTTGCGTCCGGCGCCGAGTATCAACATGCCTCTCGTAAACGCCTCGGCGACGACGCGGTCGCGTTCGGCGGTCGCCCGCTCCTTCGTGACACGGTCCTTCACCAGTTCCACACCGATCATCAGGCCCTTGCCGCGCACATCGCCAATGATGCGGTGCTTCTTCTGCAGTTCGCGCAGGCCGTCGAGCAGGTACGCTCCGACCGACGCCGCGTTGGCGATGAGCGACTCGCGCAGGAGCGCGATCGTGGCCAGCGCGGACGCACACGCCACGGGGTTGCCGCCGAACGTGCTGGCGTGGGCACCAGGAGGCCAGTCCATGAGGCCCGCCCGGGCCGTCGTGACGCCCAGCGGCAGGCCCGACGCGATGCCCTTCGCCATCGTGATGATGTCGGGCTGCACGCCGAAGTGCTCGATGGCGAACATCCGGCCGGTGCGCCCCATGCCGGCCTGCACTTCGTCCATGATGACGAGCATGCCGTGGCGGTCGGCGAGTGCGCGCAGCCGCTGGTGGAACTGCGCCGGAGGGACGAGGTAACCGCCCTCGCCCTGGATCGGCTCGACCACGATGGCGGCAACTTCATCCGGCGACACCAGGTGTACCAGGGTACGGTCTTCCAGGAAACCGAGGCACTCGGCCTGACAGGCGTCTGGCGTGAGCCCCACTGGACACCGGTAGCACTCGGCGTACGGCGCGTGGAAGACGCCCGGGGCGGTCGTCGGGCCGAAGCCCCGGCGCTGCACCGACCGGCTGGCTGTCAGCGAAAGGGCGCCCATGGTTCGCCCGTGGAACGCCCCCAGGAACGCGATCAGGAAGGGCCGTCGCGAGTGGTAGCGTGCCAGCTTGATTGCGGCCTCGTTCGCCTCTGCACCGGAGTTGCCGAAGAACGACCGGCTCGGCCCGCGCATCGGCACGACGTCCGACAGCACTTCGCCGAGCCTGACCTGCGGCTCGTAGTAGAAGTCGGTGCCGGACATGTGGAGGTAGCGCTGTGCCTGCTCGACGATGGCGGCCACCACCACCGGATGCGAGTGACCGGTGGAGTTGACCGCGATCCCCGCGGCACAGTCGAGGAAGCAGTTGCCGTCGACGTCCTCGACGATGGAGCCTTCACCCCGCGCGATGACCAGCGGATAGCTGCGCGTGTACGACGGTGAGACGACGCGGCCGTCGCGCTCGATGATCGCGCGTGCCCTGGGCCCGGGAAGTGGCGTGCGCAGCACCGGTTCGCTCGGCAGCGCGGGCACGGCGGCGGCGTTCTCGTCGGGCATCACATCACTTGCGTTTCCAGAGGGTGCCGGCCGGTGAGTCTTCGAGCACGACACCTCGCGCGTCCAGGTCCGTGCGAATCCGGTCGGCCTCCGCGAACTGCCGCATGCGCCGCGCGTCCGCTCGCGCCGCGATCATCGCCTCGATCTCCCCGACGGGCAACGGAGGGGCGTCCTCCTCGACGCGGCGGAGCGCCAGGACGCCAAGGACGCGATCGGCCTCGTCGAACAGGTCGAGCGTCGCCCGCGCCTGGGTCGTGCCCAGCCGACCCGCGTCGATGGCGGCGTTCGCCTCGCGGACGACTTCGAACAGCACGCCCAAGGCCCCTGGCGCGTTGACATCGGCCAGCAGGTGGCCGCGGAAGGCCTCCCGGGCGTTGGCGAGCCGGGACGCCCACGCCGGGTCGTCCGGCGTGTCGCCGGTCACACGCGACAGGCGGCCGACGCAGTCGAAGAGCCGCTTGAGTGCCTCCTCGGCCTGCTGCAGCGTCGCCCAGGAGAAGCGCAGTTGCTTCCGGTAGTGCACCGACAGCAGGAGGTATCGCAGTGCTGACGCGCGGTACCCCCGGTCGAGGATGTCGCGCACGGTGTAGACGTTGCCCGTCGACTTCGACATCTTCTCGCCATCGTCCATGAGCAGATGCTCGACATGGAACCAGAAGCGCGAGAACTGACGTCCCGTGGCCCCCTCGGCCTGGGCGATCTCGTTCTCGTGGTGCGGGAAGACGAGGTCGATGCCGCCGCAGTGGATGTCGATGGGCGCGTCGCCGAGCAGCCGGAGGGCCATCGCGGAGCACTCGATGTGCCAGCCCGGACGACCTGGGCCGACGCCCACGTCCCACGACGGCTCGTCCGGCTTCGAGGCCTTCCAGAGAACGAAGTCGCGCGCGTCCTCCTTCTCGTACTTGTCGCTGTCGACGCGTGCGCCGGGCATGATCCCGACGTGGTCCAGGCGGGCCAGCTGGCCGTACTGCGGCAGGGTGCTGATCCTGAAGTAGATGGAGTCGTCGCTGCGATAGGTGTGGCCGCGCCGCTCGAGCGCGGCAATCATGTCCGCCATCGCCTGAAGGTTGGCCGGATCGGTGGCCCGTGGCGTCTCTTCCGGTGCCTCGATGCCAAGCGACGCGGCGTCTTCGCGGAAGGCGGCGATGTACCGGTCGGTGTACTCACGCAGGGGCACGCCGGCCTCGTTCGCCTCGGCGATCGTCTTGTCGTCGACGTCGGTGAAGTTGGTCGCCTGCCGCACCTCGTAGCCGGCGACGTGGCGGAGCGTCCGGCGCAACAGGTCGACGGCCACGAATGTACGGAAGTTGCCGATGTGCCCGCGCGCGTAGACGGTGAGACCACACGAGTACATGCGGACGGTGTTGTCCTGCGAGGGTTGGAAGTCTTCGTCGCGGCGTGTGAGCGTGTTGTAGAGACGCATGCTGGATGAGCGAGTCAAGGTCGAAGCCGGTGAACGCGCCGGCCGGGACGGTCAGCCGCGGGCACAGGTGACAGTGCAGAATGCGTCGGCCCCGCTGTGGCCGCACTCCACCCGATCGGCCAGCGCTCCGAGGCGGGTCTGCAGGACCGAGACGAACACGGCGCCTTCTCCCGGCACGGCCGGCCACTGCAGGCAGCCCTCCCACTCGGTCTCGCTGGCCGTCAGTTCCACGGTCAGCGCCCCGGCTCGTGCGGAACCCAGATGCGAAAAACAGGCCTCGACGCCGGCAGTGACCGCGTCGGCAAAGCGGCCGGCCGCCTGTCCCCCTCCCGTGCTGGTCACCATGCGGGTCGCCAGCGCCGTGATGGCCTCGGCGAATCGCGGGTCGGCACTGCACGTCACCGAGAGAGGCAGGGAGGGCAGCGCCGACCGCGTGTGTGTCATACGCCGGCGATTCTATAGCGAAATGCGGTCGAACACGGACCGTGCGGCCGCCACGTCCTGTCCGATCTGCCGCACGAGTTCCGCAGGCGACTCGAACGCCTGCTCGGCGCGCAGGTGCTGGACGAACGCCAGGCGCACACGAGTGCCGTAGAGGTCGGGCTGCACGTCGAGCAGATGGGTTTCGACCGTCGGCACCTGCGCGGTTCCGAATGTCGGCCGGACGCCGATGTTGGTGACCGAGGCGTGGATGCGATCGTCCACCGTCAGCGTGGTGGCGTATACGCCGTGGGGCGGAAGCAGCTCGTTGTCGGTCTGCAGGTTCGCGGTCGGGCGCCCCAACTGACGCCCGCGCGCGGCGCCTTCGACGACCGTGCCGTCGATGTAGTAGTGGTGGCCCAGCAACGCGCCGGCCTCGTCCACGCGGCCTTCGTGCAGCAGCCGCCGGATCCGCGTGCTGGAGACAACGAAGTCCTTGTAGCGCACCGGGTCGATCTTCTCGGCGCGGAAGCCGTGCATCAGGCCCAGGTCACGCAGCAGCGAGAAGTTGCCCGTGCGGTCGCGGCCGAAGAGGAAGTTCCCGCCCACCCAGACCTCGGCAACGCCGAGCCAGTCCACGAGTACGCGGCGCACGAACGTGTCGGGGTCCAGTTGTGACAGCGCGCGATCGAACCGCACCAGCGCCACGCCGTGAATGCCCGCCCGGCCGAGCGCCTCGACCCGCTGCGCCGACGTCATCAGCAGGGGCGGCGCCTTGTCCGGGCGCAGGATGCGGGGGGGATGCGGGTCGAACGTCATGACCAGCGGCGTGCCGTGCCGCTCGCGTGCCTGCCGGTTCACGCGCTCGATGATCTTCTGGTGGCCGCGGTGCAGCCCGTCGAAGTTGCCGAGCGCCACGACTGGATAGGGCCAGCGGGACGGACGCGGGTCGTCCGGGTACCGGATGACGTCGACGCGGAGGCGGGCGCTGTGGCGCAGGTCACTCATGCGGCAGGCGTCGGCACATCCACCGACAACCCATCATAAGCCAGCGCCATCGACGCCGGCAGTCGTGCGCAGGACGCCTCGTGCGGAAGCTCATGGGAGATGTGCGTGAAGAGGACCCGCACGGGCTCGAGATCCCGGGCGGCGTCGACCGCCTGGGTGAGCGAGAAGTGCGTGGGATGCGGGCGATCGCGCAGCGCGCCGAGGACGAGCAGGTCGAGGTCGCGCAACAGCGGCTTCGCCTCGTCCGGCAGGTGACTGCAATCGGTCAGGTAGGCGAACCCGCCGATGCGAAAGCCGAGGATCTGCCGCCGCCCGTGCATGATGGGCACCGGCTGCCATGTCTGCGTCCCGATGTCGAACGGGCCGGTGATCTCGTGCGGCACGAGCCGTGGCACGCCCCCACCAAGCTCCGGCGGCGAGTCGAACGCGTACTCGAAGATGCGGTGCAGGTCGTCGAGCGTCTGGCGATCGGCGTGCACGGGCAGCGGGCCGCGGCGCAGGTTGTTGTAGCGGCGGAGTTCGTCGAGGCCGAAGATGTGGTCCGCGTGGCTGTGCGTGAAGACCACCGCGTCGAGCCACTCCACGCCGAAGCTCAGGGCCTGGCTGCGGAGGTCCGTCGCCGTGTCCACGAGCACCTGCGTGCCGTCGTCCTGCGTCACCAGGATGGAGGGGCGGAACCGCCGGTCGCGCGGATCGCGCGACGAGCAGACGGCGCAGTGGCAGCCAATCATGGGCACGCCGTGCGACGTGCCGCTGCCGAGAAACGTGATCCTCACGGCGGCGAATCAGGGCGTGACGATGCGCGAGCCACCCTTCTTGGTGGCCTCGATGTACTTCACCCGCAACTCGTACAGCGCCTGATCGAGAAACTGCCGCTCTTCGGTGCTCAGGTTGCCCTTGGTGCGCTCCTGCAGCATCGACAGCACGTCGATGGCGTGCCCGGCCGACGTCAGGTTGACGGTGCGCGTGCCACTGACGGGGTCAGCCTGGTCGCCGAGATACACGGCGGCGGCCATCACCAGACCGGAAATGTACGCCAGAAACGAGACCGGCGACGGGGCGGAATCGGACATCCGTCGATGCTAGCATGCGGGTCATGCTTCATGCGTCATGGGTGGGCCTCGAACGCCATGCTGCTGACGCGCGGACTCTGCCATGACCTCAAGGAATCCACCAGGCGCGGGTGCTGCTGATGTCCATAGTCCGTCCGACGCTGCCCGCGCGGGCCAGGCATTCCGCCGGCTCGTGGAGATCATGGCGCGACTGCGCGGGCCGGAGGGCTGTCCATGGGACCGCGAGCAGACGTTGCGGTCGCTCGCGCCGTTCGTGCTCGAGGAGGCCGCTGAGGTCGTGGACGCGATCGAGCGTGGCGATCTCGGGAACCTGCGCGAGGAGGTCGGGGATCTGCTCTTCGAGGGCGTCTTTCTCGCGCAGGTGGCCAGCGACGAAGGGGGCTTCGCAGTCGAGGACGCGCTCGACTGCATCAACGAGAAGCTCATCAGGCGGCATCCGCATGTGTTCGAGCGCGGACGCGCCCTTTCTCCGGACGACGTGAAGGCGCAGTGGGACGTCATCAAGCGCGCGGAGAAGGCCGACCGCGGTGACCTGCAGGACGGGGTGCTCGACGGCGTGCCCGTGTCGCTTCCCGCCCTGATGCGCGCCAGCGCTCTGTGCCGGAAGGCCGCGACGGTCGGATTCGACTGGCCCACAGCAGAGGCAGTGCTCGAGAAGGTGGACGAGGAAGTGCGCGAGGTCCGCACGGCGCTCGAGGCTGAAGATCGCGCCGCGGCCGCCGAGGAAATCGGCGACCTCCTGTTCGTCATCGCAAACCTCGCCCGCCGGCTCGAGGTCGACCCCGAGGCCGCGCTGCGGGCGGCCAACCGGAAGTTCGAACGGCGATTCTCGGCGATGCGTGCCACGGTCGAAGCGGGTGGACAGTCCATCGGCGCCGCTTCGCTCGACGACATGGAAGAGGCCTGGCAGTCGGTGAAGCGCGCCGAGCGCGCAGACCCCTGACTCAGAGCGGCCTCACCGTCCGGTGACCACGTCGACGCGACCCGAGGCGCTGCGCACGACGAGGACGTGCCCGTTGGTCGCCACCTGCACGGCGCCGTCGACGTCCGTGCGCCAGACGCCGGCGCCAAGACGCGTCGCGCGCTGCAGCACCTCCCGGTGCGGATGACCGAATCTGTTGCCGCGGCCGGACGATGTCACCACGAGATCCGGCCTGATGTGGTGCACCAGGCGGCTGCCGGTCGACGAGCGGCTGCCGTGATGCCCGGCACGCAACACGACGAGTGGTCGCGCGGCGATCTGCGGCACCCACGCCTCCTCCACGTCGACGCCGGCGTCGCCAGGCAACAGGATGCCGACATCGCCGTACCGCACCCACAGCACCACCGAGTCGTCGTTGCGGACTCTCACGCGTTCCCAGTCCGGACGGGGCGGGTGCAGCACGCGAACCGAGACCTCGCCGTCTGCGAAACGGTCGCCGGTCCGCACGACCCGTACGGGCACGTCGAACCGGGCGGCGACGGCGGCAACACTCGCGTCGATCGGGTCCGCCGGGACGGGTACGCCGACCAGCACCTCGCGGGGACGAAATCGCTCGACGACCGCTGGCACACCCGCCCCATGATCGCTGTCGCCATGGGTGAGCACGATGCGGTCGAGTCGCCGCAGGCCCAGTGCCCAGAGTGCCGGCGCCGTGACACGCGCACCGAGGTCGAACGTCGACTCAGGGGACGCACCGCCCGCATCGATCAGCCAGGTGCGGCCACTCGGGAACTGCAGAACGGTCGCGTCGCCCTGCCCCACATCGATCGTCGTCAGCACGAGCCACCTGTCGCGCGGCCACGTCGCAGTCTGGACACGAGTGTCGACGCCCCACGTCCACGGCTGTTGCGCCCCGTGTGCTGGACCTCCCCAGGTCACGCAGCCGAGAAGGATGAGGGCCAGGGCACCGCACGCGCAGGAGATGACTCGAGTCCGAACGCCGCTCCTGCCGGGCCATGACGCCCACAGCGTCGCCCAGAGGGCTGCATAGTACGCCAGCATCAGCGCGAGCCGCGGAGGGGGCACGTATCGGACGAGTGCGGGCACCAGATCGACCAGTGCGCCACTGCCGACGAGAACACCGACGCCGAGCGTGGCGGCGGCAGCGGCGAGTTCTCTCAGCCGCTCCATTCCGCACAGATCCAGCGCCACGATCAGCATGCCCGTCGCCTGCACGACCGCCATCGCGGGGAGTGCGAAGAGGTTGGCCACGAGCCCCACGCCAGTGACGAGCGAGAACCAGCGCGCACCGATGGGCAGCAGGAGCAGTTCGACCGAGGCCGTGGCCAGGACGACGAGAGCGGTCACTTCAAGGCCGCGGATCCATCGGTGACGCACCACCCGACGGCTCTCACGTCGCTGCCTGCTCGACGCATCCAGACGCAGACTCATGACGATGAGCGCCAGCGTGGCGCCGAACGACAGCAGGAACCCGGGGTCGTACAGCGCCAGGGGGTCTGCCACGAGAATCAACGCCGCCGCGCCCGACGTGGCCTGCAGCGCGCTCGTTCGGAGGTCCCACCAGCGAGACGCCAGCCAGAGCGCCGCTACGAGGGACGCACGCCCCACCGATGCACCGCCGTCGACCGACAGCGCGAACAGCAGCAGCGCGACCGCGAGGATTGCCGTCCCGACGCGTACCCCCGCCCTCCGCCACCGCGGCAGCCACGCAAGCGCGCCCAGGAACAGGGCGACGTTGCCACCGGAGATGGCGATGACGTGATACGTGCCGGCCTGCTGCAGGCGCCGCTCCTCGTCGGGTGAGAGCCCGGTCCGATCACCGATGAGGATGGCAACGATGACGGCGGCGGTCGTGTCGTCGGTCGTCGCACGCCGGACAGACGTGCGGACTGCCGCGCGCACGTGCGCGGCCGCTTCTTCCCACCAGGCGCCGCGTTCCCACTGAACCAGCGCCGCGCTCTTGACGCCACCGAACATGCGGATGCCGCGTCGCGAGAGTTCACGCTCCGCGTCCGGCACGTCGAAGTTCCTGTACGGCAGCGGCCGCCGCAGGCTCGACACCGGCGCGCGGATTCGCCGGCCACGCGTCCACTCGCGCAGGGTCGTACGCGCCTGTTCTCCACCGACCGAGAGGCGCATGCCCATCCGCGTGTGCCACGTCTCGTGTCGGATGGTGATGCGGTCCACGCGCAGGTCGAGCGACGCGCCGAATGCCGTCGGCGCCACGTCGTGGCGCAGCACGCCCTCGACGACGACCACATCGTCGCCCTGGCTACGCTCTTCCAGCGTCTCGACGTCGACACCCGGTGGTGCCCAGGCCAGCATCGACGCCGCCTGTGCCTGCGTGAGGCCCGACAGAACGGCGCCGCACAGCGCCACCGTCAACGCGACGCGCTGGTGCCCCGCCCACGCGAGACGACCGGCGACGACGAACAGCCCGGGACCGACGACGAGCGCCAGCGGAAGGAGAGGTACACGCGGCCCGGTCCACAGCGAGAGGCCGCCGCCCACGATGAGCGAGACGACGAGTCCGAGCAGGGGTGTCACGCCTCAGATCGAAGGCAACCACCATGCCGCGCAGGATCTGGCGTGATTTCTCGAAAGGACTGGCGAGTGTGCGCGTTTCTGCACCCCTGTGGACCGGGATCAGGTGGCAATTTCTGCGACTACGAGGCGCTTGCGCAGTGGATCTACTCGTCAGAAAGCCGATCTCGTCGCGCACGCCCATGGACTCTTCGTCCATCTGCGCCTTGGCGCGCGTCAGCGCCCTCACGAGACAGATAGGTTCATCACAAAGCAGGTTCGATGGGCGCGGAGCCTTGTGCGGGGTGGTCTTGCCGATTGTTGCACGGCTCTCAGCCCCACAAGACGGACAATGGCGCCGCGGCCAACCTGTCGCCGAAGGGCACGAGATCGGTGCTGTCGTAGAGCACGACGCCGTGGGCGAACCGGTCCTTGCACGCTTGGAAGTAGACGTCATGACAATTGGAAGTCAACGTTATGTACATTGGAAGCAGAGGACCGCCGTGGCAACGATGAGGTCGAGCAGCATACTGGGAGGAAGGCGCAAGGAGGCGGTCGGTCTACTCCGCGCGCAGGGCGGCCGCAGGATCCGTACGTCCGGCACGTCGCGCCGGCAACCACGCCGCCATCGTCGCAACGAGCAGCAGCACGACCGCGACCGCCGTCAGCAGGCGGGGATCGTGTGGCGAGATGCCGTAGAGCAGCGCCTCGAGCGAGCGTCCGCCAACGTAGGCGATCGCAAAGCCCACGGTCAGGCCAACGCCGACCGCCCATAGATTCCCGCGCATGACCAGCAGGACGAGGCCGCGAGGGCTTGCGCCTATCGCCGCACGGATGCCGATCTCGCGCGTGCGACGCGTGACCCCGTAGGCCGTCACGACCGCCAGTCCGCCGGCCGCGATGAGCAGCGACACGAGCGCGAACGCAGAGAACACCGCGGCACCGAGCCGCCACGGACGCCGCGTGGGCTCGAACACATCGTCGAGCGCCCAGACGTCCACATACGGCAGGCCGGGAGCAGCCGTCTGCGCGATTCGCTGGATCTCGGGCAGCACCGAGCCCGACGCCCTTTGCGTCTGCAGCAACAGCGCGCGCGCACCGCCGAGCACCCGCGCTGGTTCGGCGGCAAGAAGCACTGAAGGGCGGGCACCACGCAGCGCCGCGTCCGACAGAGACGGGTCCGTCTGAACGTTCCTGACGACGCCAACGACTTCGGCACAGGGCAGGTCGCGAAGCTGGAGGACGAAACACTGCCCCAGCGGCTGCTGGTCGGGCCAGTAATGGCGCACGAACGCGTCGTTCACGACCGCCACGAGCCGCGCCCCAGGGCGATTGTCATCGTCGTGCAACGTCCGGCCGGCGATGACCTGGAGTCCGAAGAACTCCACATAGGCCGGATCCACGGCGTTCACCGCAACGAAGTCGGCGCCGGACGCATGGTCGTGTCCCGGCACGCGGATCGGCCGTACCACGGCATTGCGCAACGTCACCGACTCCACTACAGCGGTGCGACTCACGTACGGGAGCGCGGCGAGGCGCTCTTCGATCGCACGATGGCTGGCATGCGCCTCCGTGCCCACGACATCCGGCGTCACCTCGACCACGACGATGTCATCCGTCTTCAAGCCGTAGTCGTGCTGATACGCGTTCCACAGACTGGCCGCGAACAGTCCTGCGCCCGCGAGGAGTGGCACCGAGAGCGCGACCTGCAGCACGACGAACATCCCGAGCGCGGGAGCGCGACGGTCTGGAGCCGCCTCGGCGCCATATGCGAAACGATGTCTCAGCAGCGACAACGTGGGCGCCAGCGAGAGCGCGAACAGGACGGCCGCGCACGAGACAGCCGTCAACAGCACCACTCTCGCATCCAGCGGGACGTCGGCGGCAGCGATTGGCGGCAGCAGCAGGCGGCGAAGCTGCGGGGCAACCAGCGTGAGCAGCCCCACGGTCGCCCCGCCGGCGGCGATGGCCAGCAGCAACGCTTCGGCAACGACCTCCCGGCACAGGCGCGACCGCGTCGCGCCAAGGGCCAGCTTGATGGCCGTCTCACGCCGGCGCCGCGCGCCGCGCAGGAACAGCAGTCCGCCGACATTGCCACACGCGGTCAGCAGCACGAGCAACGAGACGCCTGCCACCCATATCGTGATGCGCACCTGGCGGCCCGGGCCAGGCGCACGCGCGAGCATCAACTCACCCGCCTCCACGTGGAGAGTGGCGCGGACAGCGTCGTACTCCGGCCCCAGGCCACCCGCGAGCTGCGCGGCCGCGACACGGCGGTCGATGTCTGGTCGCAGCCGCCCGATGAACGACGTGAACGAACGGCCCGGCGGCTCCCCCGGCGCGACCTGCCGCCAGATATCGGTGCGATCCGTCTCGACGCCAACGAAGCCGGGCGGCGCAATCGCGGTGACGGTGTACACGTTGCCATCGAGTTCGAACGTCTGTCCGACAACCTCGGGCGAAGCGCCGAACGACCGGGTCCAGAGCCCATGACCGATGACGGCCAGCGCCCCGCCATCTGAGGTGTCGGCGCGCGGGAACACGCCGAGGTGAGGCACCACGCCGAAGACGTCGAAGTAGCTGCCCGTGTGCGTGACGACAGAGACCCGCTGCGCCGCTGTGCCGCGACCGAACGACAGCGCCTCCGTGCGATAGGCCACGAGGTGATCGAAGGCTTCCGTCGCTCGCGCCGCAACACCCGTGAAGGTGGCGTAGGTGCCGCCCATCGCGGCAGTCCCTCTCGGGCGCGTCGTGTACAGGCGCACGACGCGTTCGTGGTTCGTGACGTGAGGCGGCGGGCGTACGAGGAGCCGGTCGAGAATGTCGGCCATCACCACCGTCGCGCTCACACCCAGCGCAAGCGTCGCCGCGGCGGTCAGGGAGATGAGCGGCTCGGCCCGTAGGCGACGCGCCGCGTAGCGGAGGTCCCACACGAAGTCACGGGTCATATGTCACCCCTCATGCATCATCCCAACCACGCCACCAGACCTCTGCCGCACCGGCTGAAGCGGTGCGCTCCCCGTCCCGGCTTCCCCGGGCTTCCCCTGGTCTCGCTGAGGGCCCGTCCTACTCCACGCGCAGTGCGGCCGCAGGATCCACGCGTCCGGCACGTCGCGCCGGCAACCACGCCGCAACGGCGGTGACCACCACGAGGACGGCGACAACGGCCAGGAGCACGCGGACGTCGTGCGGCGAGATGCCATACAGGAGCGACTCGAGCCAGCGGCCGGCAATCCACGCCAGGGCCAGGCCTGCCGTCAGCCCCATACCGGTGGCCGCGAGATTCTGCCGTACGAGCAATGCCACGAGGTCAGCGGGTTCGGCGCCGAGCGCCGCGCGAATACCAATCTCGCGCGTGCGACGTGTCACGCCGTAGGCCGTCACCACCGCCAGTCCGACGGCGGCGACGAGGAGCGTGACGAGACCGAACGCCGCGAACACCGTCGAGCCCGTCCGCCACGGCCGCAGCATCGGCTCGAACACGTCGTCGAGCGGCCAGACGTCGACGTACGGCTGATTCGCAGCGGCAATCTGCGCTTCGCGCCGTATCGTGCTCAGCATCGACGACGGCGACTGCGTCGTGCGGGCGAGCACGACGCGTCTGCTGGTCGCGGCAAGCGGCTGCAACGCCGCGATGACCGCCCAACCGCCAGACGCGCCGCGACGCCATGTCAGCGACGGGCTGTCGGCGACATCGGCGAAGACCCCCACGACCGACATGCACGGCCGCTTCGTGCCTACGGCTTCGAGACACTCACCCACGGCCGAGCGACCGGGCCAGGCGTCGCGCGCCAGCGACGCGCTCACAATAGCGACAGGAAGACCTTCGGGCGTGTCGTCCGCGGCTGTCAACGCGCGTCCCTCGACGACCCTGATACCGGCGACGTCCACGTACGCCGGGTCCGCCGCAACGAAGGGAGCGAACCGCCCTGCGTCGTCAGGCGCCCCCACTGGCCTGACGCGAAAGCCCATCCTGCCCTGTGTGGGAACCGACTGCACCACCGACACGGCTTCGATACCAGGCAGGTGACGCAACCGTTCCTGAATGGCCAGGTGGACCGCATGCGCGTCGTGTGGGCGGCCGATCTCGGCGGTGTTCGTCTCGACGACGACGACATTACCCGTCTGCAGCCCGAAGTCGTGCGCCTGCGCGTTCCACAGGCTGGAGACGAACAGTGCGGCGGCAGCGACGAGTGGCAGCGAGAAGGCGACCTGCAGCGCGACGAACACATCGAGCAGACGCGTCGGTCGAGCCACCCGCGCGGCGGCGTTGTCACTCGTGATCCGCTGTCGGGTCTGCCACCACACCGGTGCCAGCGCCAGCACGAACGCGCCCACGAGCGACACGAGCATCGTCAGCGCCACCAGGCGCGGTGTCGCCAGCGGAGTGATGTCGGTCAAACCTGGCAGGAACACGTCGTGCACGATACGCGCGCCGGCCACCGTCAGTGCGAGCGTCAGGGTACCGGCGAGGACGGCGATCAGCATGGCTTCGGCGGTGACCTCTCGGACGAGCCTGCCGCGCGTCGCGCCCATCGCCATCTTGATCGAGACGTCCTGCGCACGACGCAACCGCCGCACGAGCAGCAGATTGCCGGTGTTGCCGCATGCGACGAGCAGCACGAGCAGCGACATTCCTGTCGTCATGAGCGCCACACGCACGTCGGCCGACAAGGTCGGCGCACGTGTGGGTGACACGTCACCCAGCGTGACGCCGAACGCCCTCGGCTTTGGCACGAGCAACGGCTCGAGCAAGGCTTCGACGCGCGCCGCGGCAGCGGTCGCAGATGCGCCCGTCTGCAACCTGGCGACCGCATGTGACAGCAGCGCATCGTTGCGCTTATTCCAGCCTGGATAGATCGCGGATTCGCCGCGTGT
>CAYMAG010000039.1:19475-32144 GCA_964388335.1 uncultured Vicinamibacteraceae bacterium
TGCTCGCGCAGCGAACGGATGGCACTCACCGTGGCGGCGCCGCCCGTCAGCGTCGTGATGCACGGCACGCCCTGCATCATCGCCACACGCCGGACGGTGCGGTCGTCGAAGAACGACTCGCGGCCCAGCGGGGTGTTGAGGACGATCTGGATCTGGTGGTTCAGGATGCGATCGCCGACGTGAGGCCGTCCTTCGTTGATTTTGAAGACAACGTCGACCTCGAGCCCGTGGGCGCGCAGGTAGGCCGCCGTGCCGCGCGTGGCGACCAGGCTGAAGCCGAGGGCCAGCAGGTCGCGTGCAATGGGCAGCACGTTCGGCTTGTCGTCGTTGTTGACGCTGATGAAGGCACACCCTTCGAGCGGCAACTCCTGTCCCGCGCCGAGCTGCGCCTTGGCGAAGGCGGTGCCGAAGGTCTGCGCGCCGCCCATCACTTCGCCCGTGCTCTTCATCTCGGGCCCCAGGATCGTGTCGACCCCGGGAAAACGCACGAACGGGAAGACCGGCGTTTTCACGAAGACGCCCGTGGCGTCGAGGTCGTGCACCAGCCCGAGGTCGGCAAGCGTCTTGCCCGTCATGATGCGCGCGGCCACCTTGGCGAGCGGCACGCCCGTCGCCTTCGACAGATACGGCACCGTCCGCGACGCGCGCGGGTTGACCTCGATCACGTAGACCGTGTCGTCCTTGATGGCAAATTGCGCGTTCATCAACCCGATGACGTCGAGTGCCCGGGCGATACGCCGGGTGTAGTCACGGATCGTCTCGAGGTGCCGCTCGGCGACGAGGTAGGGCGGGACGACGCACGAGCTGTCGCCGGAGTGGATGCCGGCCTCCTCGATGTGCTCCATCACGCCGCCGATGACCACGCCGCCCTCGCCGTCCGCCACGCAGTCCACGTCGAGTTCGAATGCGTCCTCGAGAAACCGGTCGATGAGAATCGGACGCTCGGGTGATACGTCGACGGCGTTGGTCATGTAGCTGTCGAGCGTGCCGGCATCGTAGACGATTGCCATCGCACGCCCGCCGAGCACGTACGACGGGCGCACCACCACGGGGAAGCCGATGCGCACGGCCACCTCGCGGGCTTCGTCACGCGACGCGGCCATGCCGTTGTCGGGCTGCGGAATGCCGAGATCCCAGAGCAGCGCCGAGAAGCGCTCGCGATCCTCCGCGAGGTCGATCGAGTCGGGCGACGTGCCGATGATGCGGACGCCCGCCTCCTGCAGCGCGAGGGCGAGCTTGAGCGGCGTCTGCCCGCCGAACTGGACGACAACCGACACCTCGGCGCCGGTCGACTGCTCCTTCTCGATCACCGCGAGCACGTCTTCGAACGTCAGCGGCTCGAAGTACAGCCGATCCACCGTGTCGTAGTCGGTCGACACGGTCTCCGGATTGCAGTTGATCATCACCGTCTCGAAGCCTTCGTCGCGAGCGGCGAACGCGGCGTGACAGCAGCAGTAATCGAACTCGAGCCCCTGACCGATACGATTGGGCCCGCTGCCGAGGATGATCACCTTGGGCCGGCCCGTCGGTGCGGCCTCGCACTCACGCTCGTACGTGCCGTACATGTACGGCGTGTGTGACTCGAACTCCGCCGCGCACGTGTCGATGCGCTTGTAGACGCTGCGCATCCCCAACTCGCGCCGCTTCTCGCGCACCGACGCCTCGTCGGTCTTCGTCAGAATGGCGATGTCACGATCGCCGAAGCCGTTGCGCTTGAGCGCGAGCAGCAGATCCGCGGACATCGCCCGCAGGCCGATGTCGGCGGCCATGCGCGACAGCTCCACCAGTTCCTGGAACTGCTCGAGGAACCATGGATCGATGTGCGTGAGATCGTGGATCTGGCTCACTGTCCATCCACGCTCGAGCGCACGGAAGATCGCCCAGATCCGTCGTTCGTTGGGCACGACGAGCGCCCGGCGCAACGCCTCGATCTTCTCGTCGTCGTCGTCGACCGGCTGGCCGAAGAGCGACGACAGGCTGGTCGTCAATTCGAGTGACCGGATGCCCTTGAGGAAGGCCTCCTTGAACGTTCGGCCGATGGCCATGGCCTCGCCCACCGACTTCATCTGGGTCGTCAGGGTAGGGTCTGCCGTCGGGAACTTCTCGAACGCCCAGCGCGGAATCTTCACGACGATGTAGTCGATGGTCGGCTCGAACGAGGCCGGCGTCACGCGCGTGATGTCGTTCGGGATCTCGTCCAGCCGATAGCCCAGCGCGAGCTTCGCCGCGATCTTCGCAATCGGAAACCCGGTGGCCTTCGACGCGAGCGCCGAACTGCGCGACACGCGCGGGTTCATCTCGATGACGATGTAGTCGCCATTGGCCGGGTTGACGGCGAACTGGATGTTGCTGCCGCCGGTCTCGACGTTGACGCGACGGATGATGCGCCGCGCCGCGTCGCGCAAGCGGTGGTACTCGCGATCGGTCAGCGTGAGCGCGGGCGCGACGGTAATGCTGTCGCCGGTGTGCACGCCCATCGCGTCGACGTTCTCGATCGAACAGATGACGACGAAGTTGTCGGCGCCGTCGCGCATCACCTCGAGTTCGTATTCCTTCCAGCCGATCACCGACTGCTCGACGAGAATCTCGTGGACGGGGCTCAGCTCGATGCCCCGCTCGACCAGTTCGCGGAACTCCTCGAGGTTGTAGGCGATGCCTCCACCGACGCCGCCCATCGTGAACGACGGTCGCAGAATCGCCGGGAACCCCACGCGTTCGATGGCGTTCATGGCTTCGTCGAGGCTGCCGACGATGGCCGACTCGGGCACCGGAACGCCTATCTCCTTCATCGCGTCGCGGAACTTGAGCCGATCCTCGGCGACTTCGATGGCCTCGATTGACGCGCCAATCAGCTTGACGCCGTACTTGTCGAGGATGCCCGCCCTGGCGAGGCCAATCGCCAGATTCAGGGCCGTCTGTCCGCCGACGGTCGGCAACAGGGCGTCCGGCTTCTCGCGCGCGATGATCTGCTCGACGACCTCGACCGTCAGCGGCTCGACGTAGGTACGGTCGGCCAGGTCCGGATCGGTCATGATCGTGGCCGGATTGCTGTTGACCAGCACGACCTCGAGCCCTTCGTCGCGCAGCGCCTTGCACGCCTGCGTGCCCGAGTAGTCGAACTCACAGGCCTGCCCGATGACGATCGGCCCGGACCCGATCACCAGGACCCGGGAAACGTCGGTACGTCGCGGCATCTACTTTCGTGCCTCCATGGCGTCGAGGAACTGGCGGAACAGGTAGTCGGCGTCGTGCGGCCCGGGAGCGGCCTCCGGGTGGTATTGGACGCAGAAGACCGGCTGGTCCTTCGAGCGCAGGCCCTCGACCGTGCCGTCGTACAGGTTGACGTGCGTCACTTCGACCGCGTCGGGAATGGTGGCAGGGTCCACGGCGAACCCGTGGTTCTGTGAGGTGATCTCGACCTCGCCCGTCGCCAGGTTCTTCACCGGGTGGTTCGTCCCGCGATGCCCGAACTTGAGCTTGAAGGTCTTCGCGCCCATCGCCTGCGCGAGAATCTGGTGCCCGAGGCAGATGCCGAAGACCGGCACGTCGGCGTCCGCGAGGGCTTTCGCGTTGTCGACCACGTAGCCGAGTGCCGCGGGATCGCCGGGGCCGTTGCTGAAGAAGACGCCGTCCGGCGCGTCCTTCATCAGCTCACTGGCCGGGGTCGTCGCCGGGTACACGCGCACATCGATGCCGTGTTCGGCGAAGCGGCGAAGGATGTTGTACTTCATGCCGAGGTCGTACGCGGCCACCTTCATGCGGCGCGCGGCGCGCTTCTGGGGCTCCAGCACCAGATCACGTCCCACCTGCGCCCCC
Organism: uncultured Vicinamibacteraceae bacterium; assembly: GCA_964388335.1. GTDB lineage: Bacteria > Acidobacteriota > Vicinamibacteria > Vicinamibacterales > Vicinamibacteraceae > JAEZDP01. The sequence goes on from CAYMAG010000039.1 coordinate 23,292, forward strand.
GGCTCGTCGGCCGGTACCCAGTCGAAGGCCGCGGCGCAGGTGACGTCCCGCACGAGGTCTGCGCCGACCATCGAGGGAGAGGCCAACGCCCTGGCGACGAGATCATCGGCGCGGACCTGTGCGCCGGTGCCGATCGCGCCGCGCATCACCCCGGCCTTCCGCAGGATCCGGGTGAGCGCCCGGGTGTCGATGTCGGCGATGGCGACGATGCCGTGGCGGACCAGGTAGTCGCGCAGGGTGCCGTCGGCGCGCCAGTTGCTGGCCACACGCGACTCTTCCCGCATCACGAAACCGGCCACCTGGGGCGCGCGTGACTCACCGTCCTGTTCCGTCACCCCATAATTACCGATGAGGGGCGACGTCATCGTGACGATCTGCCCGGCATACGACGGGTCGGTCAGCACCTCCTGGTAGCCGGTCAGGCTGGTGTTGAACACCACCTCGCCGGTCGTTTCCCCCTGTGCCCCAGCCACGACGCCCTCGAAGACGTCGCCGTTCTCCAGCGCAAGTATGGCTTTCATCGTGGTTCCTGCACGAGCGTGGCATCGACGCGCAGGCGTTGGCCCGCGAGCACGTCCACCGTGCGTTCGAAGGCCCGGTACCCGGGCATTTCCACCCGAACGACGTGTCGTCCCGCCCGCAGCCCCGGCACGACGGCCGGAGCCGTCCCGAAAGGCTGCCCGTCGATGAAGAGGCGGCCATCGGGAGGGCTCGAGACGATGTAGAGACTGCCGACGCCGGTGGCCTCGCGGGGCGGCGGCGCCGGCAGGGGTTCGGTGACTACCGGTGCGGTCACGGGTGCCGCACCCGGGGCGCCCGTCTGGCGTTGCAGGTCCACCGAGATGGACGCGACGGGCTGCGACGGCAACACATCGACCTCACGCACCGCGTCGAGATAGCCCGCGCGCGACACGGTGATCACGTACGACCCGAACGGCAGGTCACGGAGCACCACTGGTGTCTCCCCCCGGGGCCGGCCATTGACGCGCACCTGTCCGGCTGGCGACGAGCGAATGAGGATCCGCGCGCGGTCGAGCGACAGGGGTGCTTCGCTGGGCTGACCGGCCGGTGCCGCCGGCGTCGACCGAGCGGCCGGCCGCGGCACGCGGGCTGGAGCCGCCGCGGGCGGAGTGTCGAGGGCCGCGACCGCCGGAGCATCGGCCGCAGGGACGTCCACCGTCGTGGCATCACTCGGCGGGGGGGCGCCGGGAGCGAGTTCTTCCTCACTCGGACGCAACGCCTCCTCCGTCACCGGTGCCGGCGCCTTGGCGAGGCCCTGCGGGTCCTCGACGGGTTGCGCCGTGTCATCCGCCCTCGTGGTCCCGGCGGCCGGGTCAGGCGCGTCGGGGCCGCGGAGGCTTCGCCACGTGCCGAACGCGATCAGGGCCACCATCACCAGCGCAATGGCGAGCACGAGGCCGCCACGGCGCGAAGACTCTTCCGCCAGCTCATCGGTCTCGGACCACACGTCGTCGCGGCGATCCTGGACGTCCCGGGCGTCCTTTTCGTCCCCGACATCGCGCAGCGCGAAATCATCGGACGCGGCCGCCACCGGAGGGGCGGGCTCGACATCCGCGGCGTCGACCGGCGTCACGCTCTGGATGGGCAACGGGGCGGTGTCGACGAGGGGCGGCGCGTCCTCCGGCATCGACGCGACGAGCCATTCCCCCGTGGGCGACTGGGTGGGCGCGACATGGCCGGCCTTTCCCGGTGTCCGCCCGACGGGGGTGGCTGGCGCTTCAACCGTCGCTGGCGAGGGGTCGTCGGGAGGGAACAACGCACGGGGCTTCGCCTCGTCGGTGACCTCAGGCGTCGAGGCGCGCCGGGCGTCCGGTGCCGCGGCCGGGATGACGCCGTGCCGCGCAAAGCGCGACAACTCGGAGCCTGGCTCGGCCGCCCCCGCCAGCGCCGCGATCCAGGCAGCCACGGACGGGAACCGCTGGTCGGGATCGGGATGCAGAGACCGGGCGAACACCTCGTGCAGCCGGGCGTCCTCGGTCGGGGTGTCTGCGAGCGTCCATCGGTCGAACGCGGGAATGGTTCCGGCGATCAGGCGGCGCCCGGAGAGCGCGTCGAGCGCAAGCATGGCCAGGGAGTACTGGTCGGCCCTGGCATTCCAGGGCTTGCCGGAGGCCCGCTCGGGGGCGGTGAACGGGACGCGCACCGGCGCCTGCAGCCCAAGGGCTTCGAGCGCCGGGGAGATGTCGAGTCCAGTCAGGACGCCCCGGCCGCGGGGGAGGAGGATGTCGCGGGGATGAATCGCGCCGTGGTAGCGCTGCTCCTGGTGCGCCAGGTCGAGCGCGGCTGCCGGTCCGGCCAGCCACTCGAGCACCTGGGCCAGAGGCTGACGTCCGCTGCGGAGACGGGTCTCGAGCGTGGGGGCGTCGACGAACGGGCTGACGAGGTAGACGCCAGCCGGATCGATGCCCGTTGCAAGAACAGGCAGCAGTCCCGAGTGCGACACGCCAAGGGTCGCGGTGGCCGCCAGAGCCGCGCCCAACGATACGGCGTCGTCGCCGCTCACCGTAGTGATCAACTTGAGGGCAAGCGTAGCCTGCCCCCCTTCGTCGTTGACGAGCAGCGTCGGGCCAAGCGTCCCCGCCGCGAGCGCGCGGCGCACACGATATGGACCCACCGCATCCGGCGGCTGGAAGAGCGACGTCTGTTCGTGACTCAGGGCAGGGACTCCTGCGCGGGGCGCGCAAGGGAAGTTCTGACGCGAGCGGCATTATACCAGTGGATGGCGCGCTGTTCTTCGCGCCTTGACACACTCAGGACGCTTTGCGACAGTGGTCATCCAGTGCACCCTGACTCGACCACGTCTGCTCCTCAGGCGCAGAGCCTCGACATCCGCGAGTGGTCGGCATCGCGCCTCAGCGCCGACTACGTCCACCACTACGATCGACTCAGCGAGTTCTACGCAGGGTCACCAGCAGACCCCGAGGCGTGGCGCGCCGCGATCGCGCGGGTGCAGACCGCCGGTCGCGACCGGGCCGGTATCGTGCCGGTGCTCGAAGCGCAGCTCGCCCATCGGCGCGCTCCCGAGCAGGCCCGGGCCGCCGCGCGCAAGCTGGCCGATCCCCGCACGGTCGCCATCGTGACGGGACAGCAGGCCGGGCTGTTCGGTGGCCCGTTGTACACGCTGATGAAGGCCCTCACGGCCGCCAAGGTCGCGGCCGACATCGAGGCCCAGTATGAGGTTCCCGTCGTGACGGTGTTCTGGGACCACGGCGAGGACCACGACTGGGCCGAAGTGGCGTCGGCCGATGTGCTCGATCAGGATCTCCGCGTCCAGCGCATCACGGTCGCAGACGGTGAGGGAGCCGGCAGGCGTCCCGTCGGCCGCGTGCCCCTGCCCGACGACATCGTCCGCGCCCTCGACGCGCTGGCCGAGGCACTGCCCCCGACGGAGTTCACGACCGAGACGATGGACACGCTGCGCGCGTGTTACACGCCGGGCCAGAGCATGTCCGATGCCTTCGGTCATCTCATGGACCGGCTCCTCGGCCCCCTCGGCATCGTGGTGTTCGACGGCAGCGATCCCGCGGCGAAGCGGTGGGCAGCCCCCCTCTTCGCGGGTGTGCTGAACCACCCCGGCGACACGTCCCGCCTTGCCGCTCGCGCCGGCGACGCTCTCGCGGCGGCCGGCTACCATACGCAGGTCGTCCCGCAACCCGACGCGGTCGCGCTCTTCTACATGCGTGACGCCCGCGAGCCGCTCCACTACCGCGACGGCCGGTTCGACGCGGGCGAACTCTCCTGGACGCGGGAGGAACTACTCGCCGAACTCGAAGCGCATCCGGAGCGGTTCAGCCCGAACGTGCTGCTGCGGGCCGTGGTGCAGGACACCCTGCTCCCGACCATTGCCTACGTCGCCGGTCCCTCCGAACTCGCGTATCTCGGGCAGCTCCGCGAGGTCTACGCCCTGCACGAGACTTCGATGCCGCTGATTGTTCCCAGGGCGACGGCGACGTTGCTGGATGCCCCGGCCACGCGATTCCTGCAACGCTACGACGTCCCGCTGCCGGTGCTTCGCCCCCAGGACGAGCACGCGCTGAACGCGCTGCTCGAGGCCCAGCTGCCGGCTGCCGTCGAGCAGGCCCTCAACGACACCGAGTCCACCATGCACGAACGGATGGGCCGGTTGCGGGCCGTGGTGCCGGCCGTCGATCCGACACTCGACGGCGCCGTGCAGTCGGTGGCGAGTCGCCTCGACCACGAGATGCGCGGACTGCGCGCGAAGGTCATCCAGGCCGCCAAGCGCCGCAATGAGACCCTCCGCCGACAGTTCACGCGTACGCAGCAGTTGACGTTCCCCGGCGGCCACCCGCAGGAGCGCACGGTCTGCGTCGCCTGGTTCATGAATCGGTACGGGCCCGCACTCGTGCCGCGACTCTACGACGTGCTGCGGACCGAGCCCGGCCGTCACCTGCTGCTCCAGATTTAGCCGGCTGTTCGGAGCGCTCTCGTGGCCCGTCGCCCTTCCACCCGCCCACCCCCACGCCGTCGCGCCCGCCGGCGCTGGCTGCGTGTGGCCGCTGCCCTGCTGCTCGGGCCGTCGCTGGTTCTCGCCGCCATCGGCATTCACATGTACCGGACGGTCGCGGCCGACGTGGACGCCAGGCTCGCAGGCCTCCACGACCGCGTGGCGCCGCGCGTTCTCGCGCGACGATTCGCCATCCGGGTCGGCCAATGGCTGACGCCGGAGGAACTGGCCGAGCGCCTCGACGACCTCGGGTACTCGCGTCGTCCCGCGCCCAGGGAGCCCGGCGAGTTTTCGATGTCGGGCAAGGCCGTCCGGTTCATTCCCCGGGCAGGGGCCGCACGGGGACGCGAGGTCGCCGTCACGCTCGAGGTGAACGCGAAGTCGGGAACGGGTCGCGTCGCGGCTATCGAAGTCGCCGGAACGACGGCGCAGGCGGAAATCGAACTCGAGGCCCCCCTGCTGACGGGCATGTCGGCGGGAGGCCGCGGACGGCAACGGCAGGTGCCGCTGGCCCGGTTGCCGGCGCACGTGGTGCAGGCTGTCCTCGCCATCGAGGACCGGCGCTTCTACGCCCACCCCGGCGTGGACGTCATCCGCACGGCTGGCGCCATCGTCACCAATGTCCGGGGCGATCGACCCTACCTCGTCGGCGGGAGCACCCTGACACAGCAGCTCGTCAAGAACTCGTTCCTCACGCCGGAGAAGAGCTACACCCGGAAGCTTCGTGAGCAGGTCATGGCGGTCGTGATGGAGCGCCGCCTGTCGAAGGACCAGATTCTGGAGCTGTACCTGAACGACGTGTACCTTGGCCAGCGGGGGTCGTTCGCCGTCCACGGCGTCGCGGAGGGCGCACGGCTGTTCTTCGGCAAGGACGTCACCAACCTGACACTCCCCGAAGCGGCCACGCTGGCTGGCATCATCCAGTCGCCGGCTGTCTACTCGCCGTCGCGCAATCCCGTGCGGGCCAGGGAGCGACGGAACGTGGTGCTGGGCACGATGGTCGAGGCGGGCTATGTCGACCAGATGACGGCCACGCGCGCATCCGAAACGCCACTGGTCACGTCCACGGAAAGCGTCGACGCCGAGGCCCCCTACTTCGTCGACCACGTGGCGCAGCTGGTGGCCGACCATGTCACGCTGCGCGCGTCCACGTCGGTGGTGGAGGTCCACACGACGTTGGACCTGCACCTGCAGCGCCTCGCGCAGGACGTGGTCACCGAAGGCATCGTCAGCCTCGAGAAACAACTTGCGGCACGACGCAGGAAGCATGGACCGCTGCAGGCGGTTCTCGTGGCGCTCGATCCCCGCAGCGGTGACATCCTGGCGATGGTTGGCGGGCGGTCGTATCAGCGCTCGCAGTACAACCGTGCCACGAGCGCCAGGCGGCAGCCTGGCTCCACGTTCAAGCCCTTCGTGTTCCTGGCCGCGTTCGAGGCCGCGCTGCGGGAGGGTCGGACGGACCTGACGCCCGCAACGCTGATCGCCGATGAGGCCATGACGTTTCTCGTCAACGACGAGGAGTGGGCACCGCGCAACTACGACGGGGAATACGACGGCCCCATCACGGCGCGGCGGGCATTGGCGCGCTCTCGCAATCTCGCCACGATTCAGATGGCCGAGTTGACCGGGTATGACCGCATCGCCGCGCTGTGGCGCGCGATCAGCCGCGACACGGGCGTGCGCGCCTACCCGTCCATCACGCTGGGCGTGTTCGAGGTCACCCCGCTCGACATGGCGCAGGCCTACACGGTCTTCGCGAACCTCGGCGAACTGCGGCCGCTGCGAGCACTGTCGGCCGTCTCGGTGGACGGGCGGACGCTGCCAATGCCGATCGAGCCGGCACGACGCGTCACGGCGCCGGGTCCCGCGTTCCTCGTGACCAACATGATGCGCAGCGTCCTCAATGAAGGGACGGGCGGCGGCGCGCGCCGCGCGGGATTCACGCTCGACGCGGCCGGCAAGAGCGGGACGACCAACGACCTCCGGGACGCCTGGTTCATCGGGTTCACGCCAGAGCTGCTGACGGTGGTCTGGGTGGGACTCGACGACAACACGCCCGTCGGGTTGACGGGGTCACAGGCGGCCCTGCCCATGTGGACGAGCTTCATGCAGCGCGCCCTGGCAGGCCGCTCCAGCCAGCCCTTCGCGGTGCCTGAGGGGGTGACCTTCGTCCAGATCGACGCTGACACCGGCGAGCGTGCGGGGCCGTTCTGCGAGCGCACCGCCAACGAGGCGTTTCTGGTCGGCACCGAGCCCCAGTTCGTGTGTCAGCACCACCATGGTCTTCCCGGCGGCATGATGCCGCAGATGCCGTGGCTCACCCCTCCGGCCAGGCCGGCCCTTCCCGCATCACAAAGCGTGGGTCTCGGTGGATCGACCGGGCCACCCTGACTCGCCCGGGCGCTTGAGAACCGTCGCGAGTCCCGTATACTGGGGGCTTGCATGTGACCCGCGAATGTCCGCGGGCAGCAAGGGTATCCACTTGAAGTACGCCGTTCCCGTCCTCCTCGCCCTGACGTTGGGCATCGCCTGCAACCGTAACGAGTCCGTCGCTGCCGAGGCGGCGCCGCCCGATCAGGCAGCAGCCCCCGTTGCACAGGCCCCTGAGGGGCCCGACGTCCAGCCGGCTGCCCCTGATGCGCCTGATGCGCCTGCCGCCGAGCCGGCCAAGCCGGTGCCGGATGTGCTGCCGGACGTCGTGGCGCGTGTCAACGGTCAGCCGATTGCCAGGAGCGAACTCGAGCGCGCGATCCGCAATATCGAGTTGAACGCCGGCGGCGACATTCCCCCCGAGCGCCGCGCCGAAATCTATCGGGGCGTCCTCGACCAGCTCATCGACGTGAAGTTGCTCGAGCAGGAAGCCGCCGCACGCAACATCAAGGCCACCGATGCCGAGGTGAACCAGGGGCTGACCGAGATGAGGGCCCAGGCGCCTGATCAGGCAACGTTCGACAAGGCACTCACGGCGCGCCAGATGACCGAGGCCGACCTGCGCAACGAGGCCAGGCAGCGTCTCACGGTCGACAAGCTGCTGGTGGCCGAGGTCGAGCCAAAGGCCGCCGTCGGCGCGGCAGACATCGAGGCGTTCTACAGGGCCAACCCGCAGTTCTTCATGCAGCCCGAGGCCGTGCGCGCCAGCCACATCCTGGTGAAGGTGGAGCCGGGAAGCGATGACGCGTCGAAGCAGGCGGCCCGGGCCAAGGCCGAGGATCTGCTGAAGCAGGTGAATGCCGGAGGCGACTTCGCCGCGCTGGCGCAACAGCACTCGCAGGACGGCAGCGCCGCCGGCGGTGGCGACCTGGGGTTCTTCCCTCGCGGCCAGATGGTGAAGGCGTTCGAGGAGGCCGCGTTCGGCATGAAGCCGGGTGACGCCAGCCAGCTCGTGGAGAGCGAGTTCGGCTTCCACGTCATCAAGGTGACGGACCACCGCACGGCACGCACCGTGCCGCTGGCCGAGGTCAACGACCGCATCGCCATGGCCCTGCGCCAGCAGAAGCAGCAGGAGCTGGCTCAGCAGTTCGTCCAGACACTCAAGGCCAGAGGCAAGGTCGAGATTCTGATCTGATGACTGGCCGGTCACTCTTCGGCGCCATCGACGCGGCCCTGGCCGAGGGTCGTCCGGTGGCCCTGGTGACCATCGTGCGCGCGCAGGGCTCGACGCCACAGCGAGTCGGCGCACGTATGCTCGTCTACGAAGACGGTGCCCTGGCGGGCACCATCGGTGGCGGGTGTTACGAGCAGGACGCGGCCGGCAAGGCACGGCTCGCGCTCACCACGGGACGGCCTTCCCTCATTCACTACGACCTCAACGACGACTTCGCCGAAGAGCAAGGCCTGGTGTGTGGAGGCCAGATGGACGTCTTCATCGATCCCCTGCTGCCCGTGGCCCGGGTGTGCGTCGTCGGCGCCGGCCACGTAGGCTTCCACGTGGCCCGGCTGGCTTCACTCGTCGGCTTCCGTGTGACCGTCGTCGACGACCGGACGGCCTTCGCCGATCCGGAACGCTTCCCCGACGCCGAGCGGGTCGAGGTTGCAGAGATTCCGGAGTGGATCTCGCGGTCCGACCTCTCACCCCGCGATTGTCTCGTCGTGGTGACCCGCGGGCACCGCGAAGACCTGTCCGCGCTGCGCGCCGCCGTCGCGACATCAGCGGGCTACGTCGGGCTGATCGGAAGCCGCGCCAAGATTGCCCGCCTGTATGGTCTGCTCGAGGCGGAGGGCGTCTCGCGTGACGCACTCGACGCCGTGCACGCGCCCATCGGCTTCGACATCGGTGCCGTGACCCCTGAAGAGATCGCCATCAGCATCGTCGCGGAACTGGTCGCGTTCCGGAGGGGCAGACTCGCGGGTCGCGGATCGTCAGCGGA
>CAYMAG010000039.1:32244-38722 GCA_964388335.1 uncultured Vicinamibacteraceae bacterium
CGGAACTGGTCGCGTTCCGGAGGGGCAGACTCGCGGGTCGCGGATCGTCAGCGGATGCCCACGGGGCCGAAGCGCCCCGTCCGCTGAAGTGGGCGCCGCCGCGTCGTATCGGGTAAGGTGTTCGCGCCGCCTCACGCGGCTCGGCGAACCGGCTCGCCCGGCTCGGCGAGCCGGGCGCTACCTGATCCATGGTGATCATTCCGGCGGGCCGGGCGCTACCTGATCGATAGTGGTCACTCGGCGAGTCGCGCGATACCTGATCCATGGTGATCATACGTTCCGGGACCGTGCTGACGATGAACGCCGCCCTGGACGTGGTGTCGGGGCCGGTCGTCATCGAGCACGGTCGCATCACGCAGGTGGGGGGCGACGCGCCACGGGTTGCCGCCGCGCGGGAGATCGACGCGTCCGGCTGCCTGGTGTTGCCGGGCTTCGTGCAGACGCACGTGCATCTCTGCCAGACGCTGTTTCGCGGGATCGCCGACGATCTCACGCTGCTGACCTGGCTGCGAGAACGCATCTGGCCTCTGGAAGCCGCTCATTCGGAAGCGTCGCTGAGGGCGAGCGTGCGCCTCGCCGTTGCCGAGTTGCTCCGCTCGGGAACCACCAGCGTGCTGACGATGGAGACCGTCCACGACACCGACGTCGTTCTTGACGCGCTGGCGTCCAGCGGCATGCGCGCGACTGTCGGCAAGTGCTTCATGGACCAGGGTGACGGCGTCCCGGCGCGGCTGATCGAACGCGTCGGCCCCGGCATCGAGGCGGCGCTCGACCTGCACCGCCGATGGCACGACCAGGCACACGGTCGCATCCGTGTCGCGCTCGCGCCACGCTTCGCCATCTCGTGCAGCCGCGCGATGCTCGAGGCGATTGCCGAGATTTCAACCCGTCACGGTCTGTTGGTGCACACCCATGCATCCGAACAGCAGGAAGAAGTGGCGCTGGTACGCGAGGCCACGGGCCTCGGCAACATGGCCTATCTGGCCTCCGCCGGGCTCGCCTCCGGGCGCCTGTGCGCTGCGCACTGCGTCTGGGTGGACGACGGCGAGCAGGGTCTCATGGCGGAGCACGACGTCAAGGCGCTGCACTGCCCCGGCAGCAACCTGAAGCTCGGTTCAGGGATCGCCCCGGTGGCCGCGCTTCGGCGCCGAGGCATCACCGTGTCGCTCGGGGCAGACGGCGCCGCGTGCAACAACCGCCTCGACATGTTCGAGGAAATGCGGCTCGCCGCCGGACTGCAGGCCTGGTCAGCGGGGCCCGGCGTGGTCCCGGCACGGGACATCGTCCGCATGGCGACGCGTGACGGCGCCCACACCCTCGGTATCGGCGATCGCGCCGGTCAGCTCACGCCGGGGTTCGTCGCTGACGTGATCGTCGTCGACGTGACGACGCCGCACGTCGTGCCGTCGCCAGACCCCTATTCGGCGCTGGTCTACGCGTGCCGCGGCAGCGACGTCCGCACGACCATCGTCGACGGACACGTGTTGATGACCGACGGCGTCCTCACGAACATCGATCGGGCCGGCGTGCTGCATGAGGCGAAGCTCGAGGCGCAGCGTCTGTACGCCCGCGCTGGACTCTCGCGCTGACGCGCCCTCACGCCTGTCCGTCGTCCAGGAATCCGTCGCGCAGCCGGATGATGCGGCTGCCGTAGCTGGCGTTTTCTTCGGAGTGCGTCACCTGGACGATCGTGGTGCCCTGATCGTTGAGCTGCTTGAAGAGCTGCATGATCTCCTGGGCCTGTGAGGAGTGCAGGTTTCCCGTCGGTTCGTCGGCGAGGATGACGCCCGGGCTCGCCGCGACGGCTCTCGCCACACCCACGAGTTGCTGCTGGCCGCCCGAAAGCTGGCTTGGATAGAGGTCCTTCTTCGCGACGATCCCGAAGCGGTCGAGGATGTCGGCGACGATGCTCTGCCGGTCCGAGTGCCTGACGTCGCGGTACGAGAGCGGCAGCTCGATGTTTTCGTACACGGTGAGGTCGTCGAGCAGGTGGTAGCTCTGGAACACGAACCCGATGTGCCGCTTCTGCAATGCGGCGCGTGTCTTGACCGGCAGGGCGTGGATGGGGTGTCCCATCAGCGTGTACTCGCCGCGCCAGGCGCTGTCGTGCATGCCCAGGATGTGCAGGAGGGTGCTCTTGCCGGCGCCCGAGGGCCCCATGATCGAGACGAACTCGCCGGGTTTGATGTCGAGCGTGATGCGCCGCAGCACGAACACCTGCCCTGCCCCGACGGGGAACGATTTCTCCACGCCCCGAAGTGAAACCAACGGCTCGTTCCCGTGCGGTTCCCAGGCTGGCTCGGGCAAGGATGATGAGGTCGATCGCTTGAAGAGCATGGACGGCAGTGCCTCCCTGGCACATGTTGCGGACACGGTCGTTCCCGGCCCGTCCAAGCGTATCGCAAGTCGGACGCCTGTATAATGTCCGTTGGCACTCTCGCGTGCCGACTGCTAATGCCGGAGCACCGATCCCCTCGACGACCCCCCGCCACGCCAGACGTCCCGGAACGCCTGCAGCGGCTGCTGGGGGCGCTCGTGCGGAGCTACATCGAGCGGGGCGAACCCGTTTCGTCGCTGCGGCTGGCCAAGGAGAGTGGCCTCACCGTCTCCTCCGCGACGGTTCGAAGCATGCTGGCACGCCTCGAAGAGATGGGGTTCGTGCGGCAGCCACATACCTCGGCCGGACGAGTGCCGACCGACCGGGGCTACCGGTTCTACGTGGATCTGCTGCTGCAGAGCCGACGGCCCTCGCGTGCCCTGTCGGAACTCGAGCAACGGCTGCGCCGCGCGGGCGGTCTCGAGGACGACCTGCTCGACAACGTGTCGCATGAACTCTCGCGCGTCTCGCAGCACGTGGGCTTCGCGTTGGCGCCCGCAGCCGATGCGTCCACCTTGAAGCATATCGACTTCGTGGCCCTCGATACCAGTCGTGTGCTGGTGATCGTCGTGTCGGGCTCGAGCCAGGTGACGCACAAGCTGATCGAGTTGACTGAAGCCGTCGGGCCGTCAGAGCTGACGCAGGCCGCCAACTACCTCAACGCCGAGTTCGCCGGCCGTCCACTCTGGGAGATCCGCGACGCGGTGCTGCAGCGTCTGCAGGACGACCGTGCCCTCTACGACCGATTGCTCGCGCAGGCGCTCCACCTCGCCGGCGCAACGTTCGAGGACGTCGGCACGCACACGCAACTCTTCGTGCACGGTGCCTCGTCGCTCATCGACGCCGACCACGACGAGGACGTCCGCGTGCCGATGGCCACGCTTCGGGCCCTGCTCTTCATGATGGAGGAGAAGCACCGCCTCGTGCGCATCCTGTCGGAATATCTCGACGGCTCGGGGCTCATGGTCGTGATCGGCACGGAACACGCCGACCCGGAACTGCGAGACTTCAGCCTGGTCGCCTCCACGTACGTCGACACCGGACGGCAGGGCGTCCTGGGCGTGATCGGCCCGACGCGCATGCGGTATTCACGGTCGATTGCCGCGGTGGACAGCGCGTCACGCGCCATCACCCGCGTGCTGGTTGGCGACGGACCGTCCGGAGAGCAGTGATGAACGATATCGATACCACCTACGACCCGCCCGCCGGCGATGCCGGACCTGAAGAGGCCGCCGACGCGCAGGCTCAGGCCGATCCCGTCGCCGACCTTCGTCGCGAACGCGACGAGTTCGAAGACCGCTGGATCCGTCAGACGGCCGAATTCGACAACTACCGCAAGCGGATGGATCGCGAGCGGCGCGAGCTTGCCGACCATGCGGCGAGCGAGATCCTGCATGAGTTGCTGCCGGTGCTCGACGACATCGAGCGCGCCCTGGAGGCAGCGGCCTCGTCAGGGGAACCGGCGGTCGAGGCCCATCGGCAGGGGCTCGCGCTGATTGAGCGGCAGTTCTCCGAGATCCTGCGGAAGCGCCACGTCTCCCGTGTCGAGTCCCTGGGGCAGGATTTCGATCCGAACGTCCACCAGGCCGTGGGACAGGAAGTGAGCGAGGAGCATCGCGAGGGGGAAGTCATCGAGGAACTCCGCCGTGGCTACACGCTCAAGGACCGCCTGCTCCGAGCGGCCATGGTGAAGGTGGCCACGCGTGGCTAAGCGTGACTACTACGAAGTGCTCGGCGTCGAGCGCTCGGCCGCCGAGAAAGCCATCAAGGCCGCCTATCGCAAGCTCGCGCTGAAGTACCACCCGGACCGCAATCAAGGCGATGCCGACGCAGAAGAGCGCTTCAAGGAAGCGGCTGAAGCGTTCGCCGTGCTCGGTGACCCTGAGAAGCGTCCGCTCTACGACCGGTACGGCCATGCGGGCGTCAGCGGCCCCGGGGGTGGTGGTCCGGCATTCGATCCGAGCGTCTTCTCCGAGTTCGGCGATCTGTTCGGCGGGATCGGCGACATCTTCGGCTTCGGCGACGTGTTCGGTGGTGGTCGCCGCCGCGGCGGACCGCGACGCGGGTCGGATCTGCGCTACGACCTGGAGGTGCCCTTCGAGCAGGCCGCGTTCGGCCACGAAACCACGCTGCAGATACCGCGCGAAGAGACGTGCGAGACCTGCAGGGGATCGGGCGCGGCGGCCGGTACTTCGGCCGAGACGTGCAGCCAGTGCCGCGGCACTGGCCAGTTGCGCTATCAGCAGGGCTTCTTCACCGTGGCGCGTCCGTGCGGCACCTGCCGCGGGACGGGGCGCGTCATCGCCACGCCGTGTGCGTCGTGCCGCGGTGCAGGCCGCGTCACGCAGGAACGGAAGATCACGGTCAAGATTCCGGCCGGCATCGCCACCGGCCAGCGCCTGCGTCTGGTCGGTGAGGGCGAGCACGGCTCCGCAGGCGGCCCCCCGGGCGATCTGTACGTGGTCATGCACGTCGCCGACCACGCCGTGTTCCGCCGCGAAGACGACGATCTGTTCGCCGAGATCCCCGTCCAGTTCACGACGCTGGCCCTCGGCGGTCAGGTCGAGGTGCCAACCCTCGGTGGAGGGACGGCAACGCTCGACATCCCCGAGGGGACGCCGGCCGGCAGGACGTTCAAGCTGCGCGGCAAGGGCCTGGCGAACGTCTCGGGGCGCGGGGTGGGCGACATGCACATCACCGTGTCCGTCCTCGTGCCGAAGAAGCCATCCCGTGATCTGCGACACGCGCTCGAGGCGTTGCGCACGCACCTGCCGGACGAGACAGGCGTGCCACGCGGCCACGCGGCCGAGGACGACGAGAAGCCGTTCTTCGAGCGCGTGAAGGACATCTTCGGGTGAACGCCGCACGCACCTGGCCGGTCCTTCGCCTCGATCTCCAGCATCCCTTCTCCGACGACGACCACGACCGTTTGCTGGTCGACCTCGACGGCACGTCCGCCATCGGGCTGGAGAACGATGCCGGCAGCGTCAGTGTGTACTTCACGCAGGCGTCCGATCGCGACGCGGCGCTGGCAGTGCTCGACGCCGCCGGGTGGCGGAGCCTCGCTCAGTTGTCGACCCTGGACGTGCCCGACGCTGGATGGGCCGCGCGCTCGCAGGCGGGCCTGCCCGCCGTGCGCGTCGGGCAGATTGTCGTCACGCCGCCGTGGGACGCCGCCAACGCCCGTGCCGCGGTCGCGGACCTGCCGGAGGAGACGCGTCCGATCGTCATCGAGATAGAACCGTCGACCGGGTTCGGCACCGGGCATCATCAGTCGACACGTCTCTGCCTCCAGGCCCTGCAGACGATCGACGTGCACGGCGAGGACGTGCTCGACATCGGCACGGGGTCAGGTGTCCTGGCCATCGCAGCGGTGCGCCGTGGCGCCCGCGCCGCGCTCGGCATCGATCCCGATCAGGATGCGATCGACGCGGCCCGTGACAGCGTGGCCCGCAACGGCGCCACGGATGTCTCCTTGCGCACAACGGGTCTGGACGACGCCGCGTTGGCACCGGCGTCCCTCGTCTTCGCCAACCTCACCGCCATGCTGCTGCGACGTGAAGCGGCGCGCATCCAGTCGCTCGTCGAGCCCGGCGGACGCGCGATTCTGAGCGGCTTCACGGAGGACGAGGTGCCCTGGGTGCGGCAGGCCTTCGACGGGTGCGAGTGCGAGTCGCGCTTCGACGAAGAGTCGTGGGTCGCGTTCATCCTGCGGCGTCGCCCCTGACGAACCACGCGTGGCGCACGACGGCCAGCGCCGCGAGCGTCACCTGTTCGGCGCGGAGGGTGAAGGGTCCGAGGCTCCACGGCATCCACCCCGCGGCTGCCGCCGCGTCGACCTCCGCCGGCGTCCAGCCGCCCTCCGGTCCGCAGGCCATCACGAGCGGCGACGCCAGGACCGTCCCCGCGCGATCGGCGCCGAGTTGGCGCCCCTTCGACATCACCAGCGCCGGCTCCACCAGCAGTCGCCGCTGCCAGCCCTCCCAGGCCGCCGTCTGCAACACGTCAGCAAACGATTGCACGTTTTCCAGCGCGGGCAGACGGGGCCGTCCGCACTGCTTGGCGGCGGCGATGGCCACGCGCTGCCACCGGTCGTGCAGG
>CAYMAG010000040.1:0-3157 GCA_964388335.1 uncultured Vicinamibacteraceae bacterium
ATATGAGTCTTTATGACTTAAGTAATATACTTGACACGTGCTCATGTTGTGGTAATCTGATGCTGTTCGCCGGCGAACCGGCGTAGAGATACAGAGTGTTGAGGAGGCTCATATGACCATGGTGCGATTCGAACCCTTCCGTGAACTGGCGCAAATGCAGGACCGCATCAACCGGATTTTCGGTGACGTCTACACGCGCCGCTATGACGATGACGTGATGCAGCGGGGCGAGTGGGTTCCGCCGGTCGACATCTTCGAGAACGACCAGCAGGAAATCGTCCTGCGGGCCGAGCTGCCCGGCATTTCGAAGGACGGCATCGACCTGCGCGTCGAGAACAACACGCTGACGCTCAAGGGCGAGCGTCAGCGCGAGTCGGAGGTGAAGGCCGAGCAATACCACCGCGTCGAGCGGTCGTACGGCACGTTCAGCCGGTCGTTCTCGCTGCCGTCGCGCATCGACAGCGACAAGGTGCGTGCGGACTTCCGCGACGGCGTCCTGACGATTACGCTGCCGGTCAAGGAAGAGGCCAAGCCGCGGCAGATCAGCGTGGCGGTCAGCTGACCGCGGTCTGCAGGCATCGAGGGAAGGCCCGCCTCGGCGGGGCCGGCTTGGGGAAGGCCCGCCTCGGCGAGGCGGGTCCTACCTGATCTTCCTTCCCTCCTTCCTTCGTTCCCTCCTTCCTTCCTTCGTTCCTTCCTTCCTTCGTTCCTTCCTTCCTTCGTTCCTTCTCTCCTTCTTTCCTCCCTTCCTTCTTCCCTTCCCCCCTCCCTTCCGTCATCATTGCCCCCATGCTTCCGTTCCCTGAGGCGGCAGGGCTGACCGACGAGGTGCGGCGCCTGTTCGAGGAACTCGATCCCCAGCAGGACCCCGCCATGCGGGGCCTCGCCGGCGTCTACGCGCCTCCGATGGATGTCATCGAGCGCCAGGACCGCATCGACATCGTCGTGGACGTGGCGGGTGTGACCGCGGACAACGTCCGGGTGCTCTTCAAGAACGGGATGCTCGTGGTTGCGGGCTGCAAGTGGCCGGCAGGGCCCCCACTCGCCAACGGCACAGCCTTCCACCTCGTCGAACGCGGCTTCGGCCGGTTCGCGCGGGCCGTCGAGGTGTCGGTCGCCGTGGACGTCTCGGCCAGCCGCGCCATCCTGCGCCAGGGCGAGTTGACGCTCTCGCTGCCCAAGATCAACGGGGGCCGCGAGACGATGATTCCTGTCGAGAAAGTGCTCTGACCGCGCATGCGGATTCTGTTCATCGGCGATATCTACGCCAAGGTGGGACGGGCGCTCGCCCGCCGCGCCATCCCCGGGCTCGTTCGCCGGCACGAGATCGACTGCGTCATCGCCAACGGCGAGAACGCGGCAGGCGGGTTCGGCCTCACGCGCGAGATTGCGGACGAGTTGTTCACGACGGGTATCGAGGTGCTCACGTCGGGCAATCACGTCTGGGACAAGCGGGAACTGCTGTCGTTCATCGACGACGAGCCTCGACTCCTGCGCCCGCTGAACTATCCGGCAGGCACGCCGGGGCGGGGATCGACCATCGTCACCACGGCGAGCGGTGACCTGGTCGGCGTCGTCAACGTGATGGGTCGCGTGTTCATGACGGCGATCGACGACCCGTTCACCACCGCACGCCGCGAGGTGGAACGCCTGCGCGCGCGGACGCCCATCGTGTTCGTCGACATGCACGCCGAGGCCACGTCCGAGAAGGTCGCGCTCGGGTGGTACCTCGACGGCCTGGCGACAGCGGTGATCGGGACGCACACCCACGTGCAGACCGCCGACGCACAGGTCCTGCCGGGCGGCACCGCCTACCTGACGGACGTCGGCATGACGGGGCCCCACGACGGGGTGATCGGCGTCGAGCGCGAGGCCATCATCCAGCGCTTTCTGACGGCCCTGCCCGCGCGCTTCGAGACCGCGCGCGGCATGCCGCGCCTGCATGCGGTCGTGATCGACGTGGACGGCGACACCGGGCGCGCCCGTTCGATCGACCGCCTCAGCCTGACGCCGGAGGACGTGGAGGCGCTCGCGTGACCTCGCTCTTCGACCTCCCGTTCGAAGACGACGATGACGTGGCCGGCACCGCGTCCGAGCCACTCCCGGATGCCGCACCCACGGATCCCGTACCGCCGCCACGGACCTCAGCGAGACAGACAGCGGCCGGGAGGCCGGACGTGCGAGGCGCCGACATCGCCTCGCCGCGCGTCTACTCGGTGCGCGAACTCACCGCGCAACTGCGCACACGCATCGAAGACCAGTTCCCCCGCGTGTGGGTGGAAGGGGAACTCGCCGACTGCCGCAGCTGGCAAAGCGGCCACGTGTACTTCTCGCTGAAGGACGGCGACGCCCAGCTTCAGGGCGTGATGTTCCGCACCGACGCCGCCCGGCTGCGCTTCAAGCCCGCGCCCGGCCTGCACGTCCTGGTGCGCGGACGCCTGACCGTCTACCCGGCCAAGGGGCAGTACCAGCTCGTGGCCGAGGCCATCGAACCCCGAGGCGCCGGCGCGCTGCAACTTGCCTTCGACCAGCTGAAGCGCCGCCTGCAGGCGGATGGCCTGTTCGCTCCGTCGCGTAAGCGTCCACTTCCCATGCTGCCGCGCCGGGTGGGCCTGGTCACGTCGCTCGACGGCGCCGCGCTGCGAGACATCCTGCGCGTGCTGCGCACGCGCCATGCGCCCGTCGACATCGTCATCAGCCCGGCGCGCGTGCAGGGCGACGGGGCCGCCGCGGACCTGGCCCGGGCCCTCCGCCGTGTGAGCGGGGTCGACGCCGTCGACGTGGTGATCATCGGCCGGGGCGGGGGCGCGGCCGAAGACCTGTGGGCTTTCAACGACGAGCGCCTCGCGCGCACGATTGCGGCGTGCCCGATACCCGTCGTGTCAGCCGTGGGGCACGAGATCGACATGACGATCGCAGACCTCGTCGCGGACGTCCGGGCCGCGACGCCCTCGCAGGCCGCGGAACTCGTCGTGCGGCAGGCCACCGAGTTCAGTGACCGCCTCGCGGCGATCACGCGGCGGCTGGCGCTCGGTGCCGGCAGCCGTCTCGAGCGGCGCCGCGTCGCCCTGCTCCGCCTCGAGCAGCGGCCGTCCTTCGCGCACTTCAGGGACGGACTCGTGTCGCGTGATCGCGCGCGTCACGAGGCGGCACGCGC
>CAYMAG010000040.1:3257-35832 GCA_964388335.1 uncultured Vicinamibacteraceae bacterium
CGGCGATGGCCGAACTCGACCAGATTGTCCGCACCCTCGAACAGGGCGATCAGCCGCTCGAGCAGTCGCTGGCCCTCTTCGAGCGGGGCGTTCGTCTGTCGCGGTTCTGCCACGAGCGTCTTGAAGACGCCGAGAAACGTATCCAGGTGCTGACGGAACGCGGTGGCCTGGACGACGCCACCGACGCCTTCGATCAGGAACTGGGCGCGCGCTCGCCGCAACGCTGATGTCCCCGACTGCGCCCGTTCCGTTCCAGGCGTTTGCCGACGCCTGCTGTCGTGAGGTGGACGCCGCGCTCGACGACTGGCTGCCCCGCCCTCCCGACACCCCGTCACGGCTGTCCGAGGCGATGCGCTACAGCCTGCTGGGCGGGGGCAAGCGCCTGCGCCCCGTCCTCACGCTCGCTGCCGCGGACGCCGCAGGCCACGGGCATCCGGACGCGCGCGGACTCGCCCTGCCGGCCGCGTGCGCGCTCGAGATGATCCACACCTACTCGCTGGTGCACGACGACCTCCCGGCGATGGACGACGACACGCTGCGCCGCGGGCGTCCGACGTCGCACGTCGTGTTCGGCGACGCGTTGGCCATTCTCGCGGGTGACGCGCTGCTGACCGAAGCGTTCGCACTCCTGGCACGGGCACCCGCCGCCGACAGTCCTGCGTTGCTCGACCGCAAGCTCCGGGTGATTGCGCTCGTGGCGCAGGCCGCCGGCGCCTGCGGCATGGTGGGTGGACAGGTGCTCGATCTGCAGGCGGAACAGCAACAGGCGCGCCCGGTGTCACCGGAGTCGGCCCACGAGCTCGTCGCACTCGAGGACGTCCATGCGCGCAAGACGGGGGCGCTCATCCGAGCGGCGACCGGCGCGGGCGCCATCATGGCTGGCGCCGACGCCGACACGTGTCGCGCCATCGACGACTACGCACGCGAGCTGGGCTTGTGCTTCCAGATCGTCGACGACATTCTGGACGTCGACGGCAGCGCCGCCGAACTGGGCAAGAGCGCGGGCAAGGACGCCGCGTCGGGCAAGCTCACGTACCCGGCCCTGTACGGCGTCGAGCGATCGCGACAGCTCGCCGACGCGTGCGCGGCGCGGGCACGCGCAGCGCTCGACGCGGCCGACCTTTCGGGGCACCTTCCGGCGATTGCCGACTGGACGCTCACTCGTCGCCGATGACGGCCACCCGCGCCCCCCGCGTGCGGCTCGACCAGTTGCTCGTGCAGCGCGGTCTGGTGGCGTCTCGTGAACGGGCGCGAGCCCTCATCCTCGCCAATCAGGTCCGCGTCGCACACGTGGCGGCACCGCTGAAGGCCGGCCAGCTCGTGCAGCCGACCGCCGACGTCGCACTGGTGCAGCCGGATCATCCGTACGTGAGCCGTGGCGGACTGAAGCTGGCGCACGCGCTCGACACGTTCGGCGTGGCCGTCCAGGGACGCGTCGCGCTCGACATCGGCGCCTCGACCGGCGGGTTCTCCGACGTCCTGCTCCAGCGGGGCGCGCGTCACGTCGTCGCGCTCGACGTCGGCCATGGCCAGCTCGATTGGAGGATCCGGAGCGATCCCCGCGTCAGCGTGCGCGAACACGTCAATGCGCGCTATCTGACGGACAGCGACCTCCCGGACGAGTGGCAGCGCTTCGACCTGGTCACGGTGGACGTGTCGTTCATCTCGCTGCGACTCGTCCTTCCAGTGATACCGTCTCGCCTGGCCGCTGACGGCGACGTCATCACGCTGGTCAAGCCGCAGTTCGAGGCGGGACGCGGCGAGGTCGGCAAGCGCGGCATCGTCCGGGACGAGGACGTCCGACTGCGCGTGCTCCAGGAGGTGACGGCCGCGGCGAGCGCGCTCGGCCTCACGCTTCGGGGCAGTACGCCGTCGCCCATCGAAGGCATGGAAGGCAACGTGGAATGGCTGGCACACTTCCGACAGACGGCGTGACCGTGACCGCCGCGATTCGACACGTCGGCATCGTCGCCAAACCGGCACTGCGCGAGGCGGGCGTCCTGCTGGGTGACCTCGGCGACTGGCTGCTGACGCGCGGCATCACCCCGCACTACGAGTCGGACACGGCGGCGCTCGCCGCACGTGCCGTACCCGGTCCGACGCACGCGCCCGACGACCTGCCACACCAGATCGACCTGCTGGTCGTGCTCGGGGGCGACGGGACGCTGCTCGGGGCCGCAGGACGGCTGGCCCGGGCCGGTCGGGACGTCCCTGTGCTGGCCGTGAACTTCGGCAGCCTGGGCTTTCTTACCGAAGTCACCCTGCCGGAACTCTACGCGTCGCTGGCGCTGGCCCTCGACGGCGCAGCCGCCGTGCAGGCGCGCCTGATGCTGGCCGCCACGGTGGCGCGCGCGGACGGTCCCGAAGAACCCCACCTGGCCCTGAACGACGTGGTCATCACGAAGGGCCCGCTGTCACGCATGATCGACCTCGCCGTGACCGTCGACAGCCAGTTCGTCGCCCGCTTCAAGGCCGACGGGTTGATCCTGGCGACGCCCACCGGCTCGACAGCGTACAACCTCTCGGCGGGCGGGCCGATCGTGCACCCGGCGGTGGACGCGCTCGTGCTGACGCCGATTGCCCCGCACACGCTGACGAACCGTCCTCTCGTGCTGCCCGCGGGCGTGACGACCGACATCGCCGCGAGCGAGGACGAGGGCACTGCGACGCGCGATGACATCTACGTCACGTTCGACGGACAGACCGGTGTCTCGATGCGCGCAGGCGATCGCCTGCGCGTCACGCGCGCGCCCCACGTGCTGCGGCTGATCAAGCCCGCAGGGCGCAGCTACTTCGCGGTGCTGCGTCAGAAGCTCAAGTGGGCGGAGCGGTAGGCCGCACTCCCGTTGACCGCGCAGACCTCGTCCGCGAGGCCGCGGCTCACCTGGCGACGAGATGCGTGCTCATCCAGGCGACGGCGAAGTCGACGATGTCGACCGCATCGACGAGTTCGCTCGCTGCTCCACCGACCAGGCCCGTCGCGGCGCGACCCGTGGCGAGATACTCGCGCAGGATTGCCGCGAAGTAGTCTTCGCCTGGGTAGTCGACGATGCCGTGGCTGTCGTCGAGGCACTCGACCACACGCAGTTCCGGGCCGTTGTCGCCCCGGACGAGGCGATGCCGGCGCACGCGGCGTTTGGACGGCAGCGGCGCGAGGTACTCCGCGTAGTGCAGCAGCGTGACCGTGTCGAGGTCGGCGCCGAGGCGAAGCACGCGCCCTCGGGCGCGGACGAAACGCTCCAGCGGTGAGCCCGGACCGTAGTAGTCGTCCCAGGGCACGTGCTCGACCAACGTGGCGGCAATCGGTCCGGCGGCACCGAACCGGCCCTCCGGATGGTCGCTGACCCTGGTCCGCGCGCGCTTCCGGAACACCTCTGCGAGTTCCCCCACGTCCGGGTCGGCCGGCGTCGTGCGACAGTCGAACGGCTCGGCGTTGCGCAGCAGCTCGGGGCGGTCGTGTTCCGCCCGCTCGTTGACCCACGCGCAGTCGTCGCGGGCGCCGATGGCCATCATCAGCGTGCCGCCAATTCCCACGGCACCCCTGAGCGCATCGACCACCCCATCGGCCCCGCCCTCGACGGGGCCGATCGCACGCAGGGACGCATGCACCATGACGAGATCGCCGACGGCGACGCCAAGGCGGCGCAGATCAGCGGTGATCCGATCGACGGGCCAGAGATCGTGTGACATGGACAGCCTTGCTTTCCGGTGCGCGCAGGGACGTCCGCCGCGGCGAGCGGCTCGCCCGCGACACGACTCGCCGACGCATGATGGCGCGTCATGCACGTGGCGTGTCTGGGAGAGTACCGCATGCACGTGCTGCGCGAGGACTGACCACGAACGGCGCGCGGTCAACGCCGCTGTTGAAGCCGCTGGCGCCTGAAATACTCGATCTGCCATTCGCGGACGGCGCGGTTGTGCTGCTCGAGCGTGTCCGAGAACACGTGCGTGCCGTCGTTGCGGCTGACGAAGTACAGCGCGGTGCTCTCGTCCGGACGGGCCGCCGCCTCGAGCGCCGCGCGACCAGGCTGGGCGATGGGCCCCGGCGGCAGGCCCGGGTAGCGATACGTGTTGTAGGGCGAATCGAACTGCAGGTCGTCGCGCGTGATGTTGCCGTCCCAGCGCCCCGCGAGCTTGAGCGCGTAGATCACCGTCGGATCGCACTGCATCGGCATGCCGATGCGCAGGCGATTATTGTAGACGGCCGACACCAGGCCACGTTCCTCACTCCGCGCAGTCTCCTTCTCGACGAGCGACGCGAGGGTGACGAGTTGGCGCACCGACAGTCCCCGCTCCGCGGCCTCCCTGGCCCAGGCCTCGTCGAAGACATCGAGAAACCGCCGCACCATGCGCCCGACCAGCGCGTCGGCCGTGGTGGACCTGGGCAGATGGTAGGTGTCGGGGAACAGATAGCCTTCGAGGCTGTCGGCGGCGGGGTCGAACGCACGAATCGCGTCAGGGACAGCCGCCGCCGCCGTGAACGCGTCCTTCGTGCCGAAGCCCGCGCGGGCGAACAGATCGCTCATCTCGCCGGCGGTGAGCCCTTCCGGGAAGGTCAGCGGAATGAGGAAGACCTCGCCACTGGCGATGCGATCGAGCACCGCGACCGGCGAGAGGGCCTCGGTGAACCGGTACTCGCCGGCCTTGAGTGTGCGCCCCTGATTGCTCCAGCGCCACGCGAGGCGGAACGTCCACTCGTCGCGCACGACGCCGGCCTCCACGAGTCGCCGTCCGATGCCGATGGTGCTCTCGCCCGGCGGAATCTCGACGAACACGTCCTCTGCGGCGAAGCCCCTGTACGGCTCGGTGAGCCGCGCACGCACCCACAGGCCTGCGGCGGCCGCCGCGACGAAGGCGAGGACGCCCAGCACCAGCACGGCCACGATCAGTCGCTTCACGACGGCATCTCCTCGTCTCCGGCCATCCCCTCTCCTCCGTCGATCGCGCGTCGCGCGTCGAGGTAGTCCTGCAGCAGCACCGCCGCTGCGGCAGCGTCGAGCTTGTCCTTGCGCGCCCGCCAGTCACGCTCCGTCAGCGACAGCCGGGCATCGGCTTCCACGCTCGTCAGCCGTTCGTCGATGGCAACCACGGGGACATCGAAGCGACGCCGGAGCCGCTCGACCAGCCCCATGGCCTGTGCGGTCATGTCGGTGGGCGAACCATCGAGCCGGAGCGGCACGCCCACGACGATGGCCTCCAGGCCGTCCTCATCGGCCGCGAGACGTGTGATCAGCGCGACCAGCTGGTCCCACTGTCCCCGCATCGATGGGCCGCGCAGGGTCGCGTGCGGAGAGGCCAGCACGCCCGATGCGTCGCTCAGCGCGACGCCGGTGCGCCGCTGCCCAGGATCGATGGCTACGACACGCACGGGCCACGAGAGTAACAGGCGAAGGCGCCGCGCCGATAATGACCTCCTGGGCGCAGGGAAAGGCGTGGGCGGCATCGGAAGGCCCTGGGGGCGACGAACTGCGCATCGACGGTCGTCCGGTCGATCCCCTACAATGGTTGGAAGGCCGCTGACATCGCCCGTCCCGCGCACTCGAGGGTTGCATGCACCACCGCACACGTCTGCTCGTCCTCGCCCTGACCACGCCGCTCGTCCTGTTCACCGTCGTGGGCGGGCTGCTGGGCCAGCAGGCCACGCCAACAGGCGCCTATCCCCAGCTTCGGGTGTTCGACGACGTGGTGTCGCTGATTTTCGGCAACTACGTGGAGGAGCCCGAGGCCTCACCGGTTCTCGATGGCGCACTGCGCGGGCTTTCGGACGCGCTCGACCCGGACAGTTCCTTCCTCTCGCCCGAGCAGGTCCGCGCGGTCGAGGCTGGCGCGGGCGAGGGCGTGGGCGCGACCGGGCTGTCGTTGACGAGGCAGTACTACCTGCGGGTCGTGGCCGCGCGGGACGGTTCGCCCGCCGCCGCAGCCGGGCTGCGCACCGGCGACTACGTCCGTGGCATCGACGGCCGGTCGACACGCCACATGACCCTGTTCGAAGGCGAGCAGTTGCTGCGGGGCCCGGTGGGACGCACGGTGACCCTGACCGTGCTCCGCGGCAGTGCCACCGACGCCCACGAGGTGCCGTTGACGCTCGCGGCCGAGGCTGGGGTCGCCCCGACCGGCCGCATGGCCGCCGACGGCGTGGGACTGGTGCGGCTCGCGGCCATCGGCCCCGGCACGGCGGCAGACCTGCGGCAGCAGGTGACGGCGCTGCAGAGCCAGGGCGCGACGGCGCTCGTGCTCGATCTGCGCCACACCTCGGAAGGTGCCCCGACGCACGGCATCACGCTGGCACGCGCCTTCGTCGACGCCGGCACGCTTGGCATCAAGGAGACGCGCGGCGGTGTCCACGAGAAGGTGGACGCGACCGCAGGTACCCCGGTCATCTCGCTGCCCGTCACGCTGCTCACGACCAACGGCACGTCG
Source organism: uncultured Vicinamibacteraceae bacterium (assembly GCA_964388335.1). Taxonomy (GTDB): domain Bacteria; phylum Acidobacteriota; class Vicinamibacteria; order Vicinamibacterales; family Vicinamibacteraceae; genus JAEZDP01. The sequence continues at coordinate 9,678 of CAYMAG010000040.1, forward strand.
CAGGCCGCCGAAGTCTTTGCGGCGGCCCTGGTCGACAACGATCGAGCCTCGATCGTCGGCGAGCGGACGCTCGGCCGGGCCGCCGCGCAGAAGCTCGTGAAGCTGCCCGACGGCAGCGGCTTGTGGCTCACGTACCTGCGCTGGCTGACCCCGAAGGGCACGGCGATTCACGGCACCGGCATCACGCCGGCGGTCGTCGTCGCCGAACCGGACGTGGAGTTCGGCGCACCCGCACCCGACACCGACCCGATACTCGAAAAGGCCCTCGAACAGATCGCGTCTTCACGGCCGGCGGCCGTCCCTGCGGCTTGACACCACTGATACCGTCACGTATAACGCCGTGCGCTTGCTGGTGCGCGGAACGGTCGGCATTACTCGCCGATTCCCGCCACCGGCAGCCGATAGACGTCCCTCATCCCCTTGTCAGGAGGCTCCATTGAACAAACAGGATCTGATCGCGAAGATCGCCAAGGACACCGGTATCACCAAGGTGGCCGCTACGCAGGCTGTCGAGTCGTTCTTCGAAGGACTCACCAAGGCCTTCAAGAAGGGACAGTCGGTCACCTTCGTCGGCTTCGGCACGTTCAAGGTCGTCACGCGCAAGGCCAGGACGGCGCGCAACCCGCAGACTGGCGCCGCGATCAAGATTCCGAAGCGCAAGGCCGTGCGCTTCACGCCCGGCAAGGGTCTCAAAGAGACCATCAACTAGCCGTTTCCCCCTTCGTCCGCGTTGACGCCCGCGCGAAGCCCGACGTATCATGGGCGTTCGCGCAAGGGCTTGTGAGAACAGGCTGTAGGCGCGTAGCTCAGGGGTTAGAGCGCCTGCTTGACACGCAGGAGGTCGGCGGTTCGATTCCGCCCGTGCCTACCACTTCTCACGAAGGCTCGCCCGACTCGGCTCGTGCCGCGTCGGGCAGTCCGGTCCTGTCGCCCCCGTCACGTTGACTCATGTCCTCCGTCGTCGTCACGCTTCCTGATGGATCCACGCGGTCTGTGGACGTCGGCGCCCCCGTGCGCGACGTCGCGGCCCTCGTGTCTCCGCGTCTCGCCAAAGCCGCACTGCTGGCGACGGTGAATGGGAAGACCGTGGATCTGAGCCATCCGCTGACGCACGACGCCGACGTCCGCATCGTGACGGCCGACACGCCGGGCGCCCTCGAGGTGTATCGCCACAGCACGGCACACCTCCTGGCCGCGGCGGTGACCTCGCTCTTTCCCGGCACCCAGTGCGGCATCGGGCCTGCCATCGAGGACGGCTTCTACTACGACTTCGTGGTCGAGCGTCCGTTCGTGCCGGACGACCTGGAGCGCATCGAAGCGAAGATGCGCGAACTGGCTGCGGCCGACGAAATCTTCGAGCGTCAGATCTGGCCGCGCGACGAGGCGATCGCGTTCTTCCGCGCGCGCGGTGAGCCGCTGAAGGTGCAGCTCATCGAGGAGAAGACGGCCGGGCAGGACGAGGTCTCGTGCTACACGATCAAGGACCGTGAGACGTTCGTCGACTTCTGCGTGGGGCCGCACGTGCCGTCCACCGGTCGGCTGAAGGCGTTCAAGCTGACCGCCACGTCCAACGCCTACTGGAAGGGCGACGCGAAGAACCAGCCGATGCAGCGTGTGTACGGCACGGCGTTCTTCAGCGACAAGGACCTGCAGGCGTATCTGCAGCGCCTCGAGGAGGCGAAGAAGCGCGACCACCGCAAGGTGGGGCGCGAACTCGGGCTCTTCACGTTCCACCCGTGGGCGCCGGGCACGGCGTTCTGGCTGCACAAGGGCACGGTGCTCTATCACCTGCTGGCCGACTACATGCGGGGCGTGCTCTACCCCGCCGGCTACCAGGAGGTCAAGACGCCGATTCTCTTCAACAAGGCGCTGTGGGAGACGTCGGGGCACTGGGCGCACTACCGCGAGAACATGTTCACGCTCGAGTCCGGCGATGGCGAGGCGATGGCCCTCAAGGCGATGAACTGCCCCGGGCACATGCTCGTCTTCGCCAGCGAGATGCGCAGCTACCGCGACCTGCCGCTCCGCCTGCACGAGCAGACGGCGCTGCACCGCAATGAAGCGTCAGGGGTGCTCTCGGGCCTCACGCGCGTGCGGCAGTTCTCGCAGGACGATGCGCATTGCTTCGTGGCGCAGGAGCAGATCGGCGACGAGGTCCGCGCGCTGCTCGGGCTCGTCCAGCGCGTGTACGGCGACCTCGGCCTGCAGTACGACGTCAAACTGTCGACACGTCCCGAGGAGTATCTTGGAGCACGCGAGACGTGGGACCACGCCGAGACGCAGTTGAAGGCCGCGCTCGACGCGGCTGGCCAGGCGTACACGATCAACGAGGGTGACGGCGCGTTCTACGGCCCGAAGATCGACTTCGACGTCACCGACGCCATCGGCCGCACGTGGCAGTGCGCGACGATTCAGCTCGACTATCAGATGCCCGAGCGCTTCGGCCTCACGTACATCGGGGCCGACAACACGGAACACCGGCCCATCGTGATCCACCGCGCCATCTTCGGCAGCTTCGAGCGGTTCATCGCGCTGCTCATCGAGCACTACGCCGGTGCGTTCCCACTGTGGCTGGCGCCCCTGCAGGTGCAGGTGCTGCCGATCGCGGATCGCCATCTCGAGTATGCGCGGCAGGTCGGCGCGGCCTTGACCGATGCCGGCCTGCGTGTCACCGTGGACGGTCGGCAGGAGAAGATCGGCTACAAGATCAGGGAAGCGCAGTTGCAGAAGGTGCCCTACATGCTCGTAGTAGGCGACAAGGAAGCCGCGGACGGCACCGTCGCCGTGCGCAGCCGCTCAGAGGGTGATCGGGGCAGTCGCGGGGTGGCGGCATTCGTGGAAGAAGCGCTGGCCGAGGTGGCCAGCAAGGGTCGCGTCGCGACCCAGGTGCACTGAACGCAAGCGATGCCGGCGGACGACCTGACGGTCGATCGCCAGCGCGCCTGGCAAGGAGGCTGTTATCGCGTACGACTCTCGCATGCGGGGTCCCCGAAGGGACGACCGGGTCCGGGTCAACGATCGCATTCGCGTTCGTGAGGTTCGGGTCATCGATGAAACGGGTGCACAGCTCGGCATCATGCCGCCTGCGCAGGCGCTCGCCCTGGCGAAACAGAAAGGCCTCGACCTCGTGGAGGTCGCAGCCACGGCGACACCGCCAGTGTGCCGGATCACCGATTACGGGAAGTACCAGTACACGGAACAGAAGCGCCAGCGCCAGGCGCGGAAGCACCAGAAGATCATCGAGGTCAAGGAGGTCAAGTTCCGGCCGAAGGTCGACGAGCACGACTACCAGTTCAAGAAGCGCAACATCGAGCGCTTCCTGACCGACGGTGACAAGGTGAAAGCGGTCATCTTCTTCCGCGGGCGTGAAATCGCGCACCCGGAGATTGGCCGGCGCATCCTCGAGCGTCTCATCGGGGAACTGAACGACATGGCCCTCGCCGAGTCGCTGCCACGGATGGAAGGCAACCAGATGCACACCATCCTGTCGGGGCGGCCCGGTATCAAGAAGCCCGCTGCAGAGAAGCCGTCGGAGTCTGCCGCGGAACCCACACCGGAGCCCTCGCCGGACGTGGACACTGTCTGAACCGCGCCGCACGAGGGCGCGCGAACGGGAAGTTGAGATCATGCCGAAGCTGAAGACGCATCGGGGAGCGGCCAAGCGGTTCAAGCGCACCGCCTCCGGGAAGTTCATGCGCAGCAGCGCGTTCAAGCGGCACATCCTGACGAGCAAGACCACCAAGCGGAAGCGCGCGCTGCGCGGCATGTCGCTGGTCTCGACGCAGGATCACGCCAAGCTCGAGCGCATGTTGCCCTACGCGTAGCCACTACGCGGGGCGCGCACACGCCCCGGGAACGGCAGGCCCCTGGCCTGCAGCCCGAAGCCTGATGCCTGTGCAGTGCGGAACGGGTCCACAAGTCGGTCATCTGGCCGCCCCGTGTCTGCCGGAGAACGTGAATGCCTCGAGTCAAACGTGGAACCGTACGCCGGGCCAAGCGCGCCAAGCTGCTGACACTGGCCAAGGGCTACTACGCCAACAGGAGCAAGCTGTACCGCTACGCCAAGGAAGCCGTCGATCGTGCCCTCAAGCACGCGTTCGTCGGACGCCGGCGCAAGAAGCGCGACTTCCGCCGCCTGTGGATCGTCCGCATCAACGCGGCCGCCCGGACGCACGGCATCAGCTATTCGCAGTTCATCGCGGGTCTCAACAAGGCCGGCATCACCGTCAACCGGAAGATGCTCGCCGACCTGGCCGTGACCGAGCCGACGACCTTTGCCGCCCTCGCCGCGAAGGCCAGGGACGCCGTCAAGCCGGCCGCCTCGGCCTGAGGCAGGCGCTGCGCCTGCTGCTCCACCGCCTCACCACGGGACGAAGAATGCTGCGGCACCTTCGTCCCGTGCCATGTCACCACCTTTTCGCTCCACACAGCCATCATGTCCACGCCCGCTGAGATCGACCGCCTGCGCGCCGAGTTCGACGAAGCGCTGCAGCGCGTGGCTGCCGCGTCCGACCTGCAGGCCCTCCGCGACCGGTATCTCGGCCGCCGGCAGGGGGTCGTCACCGCGTTGTACGGCGGGCTCGGCAAGGTCTCACCGGACCAGCGCCGCGTCCTCGGCCAACTCGCCAACGACCTGAAGCGCCACGTGGAGACGGCGCTGGATGCACGCAAGGCGAGCCTCGGCTCCGACAGCGCCCGGCGTCCGGCCGTCGACCTCACGCTGCAGCCGCGCCCCGTGCCCGTGGGCTCGCGGCATCCGCTGAATGCAATGCGCGAGCGGATCGAGCGCATCTTCACGGCCATGGGCTACGAGACGCTCGATGGCCCCGAGACCGAGGACGACTGGCACAACTTCGAAGCGCTCAACATGCCCGGCGACCACCCGGCGCGCGACATGCAGGACACGCTGTATCTCGCCGAGCCGTTCGAGAGGCAGATCGGGGATCGGGGATCGCGGATCGGGGATCGCGGATCGGGCAGCGGGGAGCGCGGATCGGGGGTCGGGGATCGCGGATCGGGCAGCGGGGAGCGGGGAGCGGGGAGCGGACATCGGGGATCGGGGAGCGGGAATCAGGGACCGGGGATGGCGACGCTCCTGCGTACCCACACCTCCGCGATGCAGATACGCTACATGACCGAGCACCAGCCACCGGTGCGGATCATCGCGCCGGGCCGGGTCTACCGCCGCGACAGCCTCGACCTCACGCACACGCCGATGTTCCAGCAGGTCGAGGGCCTGGTCGTGGGCGAGTCGGTGACCATGGCCGACCTGAAGGGCACGCTGCTCGGCTTCGCGAGGCAGCTGTTCGATCCGCAGACCCCGGTGATGTTCAAGCCGAGCTTCTTTCCCTACACCGAGCCGAGCGCCGAGGTGTTCATCGGCTGCCAGTCGTGCTTCGGCCCCGGCTGCGCGGTGTGCAAGCGCACGGGCTGGCTCGAGATCGGCGGGAGCGGCATGGTGCATCCGTCGGTCTTCGAGGCGGTGGGCATCGACCCGGAACGCTACACGGGGTTCGCGTTCGGCATGGGCATCGAGCGCATCGCCATGCTGGTGCATCGCGTCGACGACATCCGCGCGTTCTACGAGAACGACCTGCGCTTGCTGGAGCAGTTCGCGTCGTGAAGATACTGGTGTCGTGGTTGCGCGAGTACGTGGACGTGCCGGTGGGGATCGAGCAGCTGGCCGCCGACCTGACGATGTGCGGGTTCGAGGTCGCGGGCATCGAGCAGGTAGACGGATCGCCAGACGATGCGGTGATCGACTTCGAGATCACCGCGAACCGCCCCGACTGCCTGAGCGTCATCGGGATGGCGCGTGAGGTGAGCCAGCGCTACGGCGTGCCGTTGCGCCTGCCCTCGCCGCCGACGACCAGCGGCAGCGACCTGCCCCTGCAGGTGAGCATCGAGGCGCCCGACCTGTGCCCTCTCTACGCAGCCGCGGTGATCGACGTCCAGGTCGGTCCCTCGCCCGACTGGCTCGTGACGAGGCTCGCGCACAGCGGCATCCGCTCGATCAACAACGTCGTCGACGTCACCAACTACGTTCTGCTCGAGATGAACCAGCCGCTGCACGCCTTCGACTACGAGACGATCGGCGGGCGGCAGCTGCGCGTGCGTACCGCGCGGAATGGCGAGCGACTGACCACGCTGGACGGTCAGGACCGCGCGCTCCACGCGGGGATGCTGGTCATTGCCGATGCCGAGCGCGCGCAGGCCGTGGCTGGCGTCATGGGGGGCGCGGAGACGGAGATCTCGGCGGCCACTCGCGTCGTGGCGCTCGAGAGCGCGTACTTCGCCCCCGCGCAGGTGCGGCGTACGCGTCGGATGCTGGGGCTGTCCACCGAAGCGTCGTACAGGTTCGAGCGTGGCGCAGACCCGGAGTGCCCGCTGCCAGCGATCTGGCGTGCGATCGAACTGCTGGCGCAGATCGGGGCCGGGCGCGCTCGTTCCGGCGTGGTATCGGTCACGGGCCGCGAGGTGGCGCGTACCGAGGTCCGCCTCCGCTGGGCGCGCATCGGGCGCGTGCTGGGCATGGAGGTGGCGCCAGGCGATGTCGAAGGCATCCTGACGCGTCTCGGTTTCACGGCGACCCTCGAATCGCAGGACGACCCGCACGCGCCACCGGTGTGGACGGTCACGGTGCCCGGCTGGCGGGGCGATGTGACGCGCGAGGAAGACCTCATCGAGGAGGTGGCCCGCTGCGCGGGCTACGACCACCTGCCGGTGACGTTTCCCCCGCTGACGACACCGCCGGCCCGCGTCGCACCGCGCCTCGCGCGTGACCGGCAGGTGCGCGACGCGCTCGTCGGCCTCGGGTGTGCCGAGTGCGTCACGTTCACGTTCATCGAGCGGAGCGCCGCGCAGTCGTTCGATGACGCGCCCGTGGCGATTGCCAACCCGCTGTCGGAGAAGTTCGCGGTGCTGCGCCCGTCGCTGCTGCCGGGACTCATCGACAGCCTCTCGCACAATCGCCGGCGCGAGCAGCACGATCTGCGGCTGTTCGAGGTGGGCACGCGATTCACGCGTGCGCACGGCGAGACACGCAGCGTCGCCGTCGGCCTCGCCGGTCACGCCGCCTCGGAGCACTGGAGCGGGTCGGGGCGGGCATTCGACATCTACGACGTCCTCGGCGTGGTCGAACGCGTCTCGCGTCTGCTCGGCGTGACGCTCGAGACGCAGCCTGCGTCGCACGCGGCGCTCCGCGACGGGTACGCGGTGCGGCTGGTCCGCAGGGCGCTCGACGGCACCGAGGCCGGCGTGGGCCTGGCCGGCCAGCTTGCCTCCGCGCTGGCGGATGCACGCGGGCTCCCGCCGCACGATCCGGTCTTCGTGGCGGAGGTCGACCTCGATCTGGCGGCGCCGGACGTTGCGGCCGACCGCCTCGTGCTGATGTCGCCCTTGCCCCGGCACCCGTCCGTGGTGCGTGATCTGTCACTGCTGGTGCGCGCCGACTTGCCCGCCGCCAGTGTTCGTGGCACGATGCAGGCGGTCGCACCCGACACGCTGGTCCGCGTGGTCGAGTTCGACCGGTTCGTCGGCAGGACGCTGCCGGAAGGCACCGTGAGTCTGTCGTTCCGGCTGACGTTCCGCCACACCGACCGCACGTTGACCGATGTCGAAGTGCAGGCGGCCATCGACACGATATTGGCAGCAGTGGTCGCCACGCACGGCGCCACGCTGCGTTGACGCATGGGACGCGTGACGGCCCCGGAGCCCTGGACGATGAGCAACACGATGCCTGCGGTGGACCTCGGTGTGGTCGATCGACTCGACGAGAAGATCCGCCTGCTGATCGCCGCCGTGGAGCGCGGCCGCGCCGACGTGCAGCGCCTGCGGATTGACAACGACAGGTTGACCAAGGAAGTCGAGTCGCTGACGGCACAGCTGTCGGACGCCGAGTCCATCTCGACCGAACTGCTGGCGATGCGTGACGAGCGCGATCAGGTGCGGACGCGCGTGGCCGCGATGCTGGAACAGCTCGACGCCCTGCAGCTGTAGTTCCTCCGAACCGTGACCGCCCCCTGGCCTTCCGACCTGCCGCTCGCCGATGAGCCGTCGCCCACGCACGTCGTGATGGTGGACATCCAGGGCCTGCGCTATCCCGTGCGCAGCGCACTGGACCCCTCCTACGTCACGCAGCTGGCGCAGTACGTGGACGAGATGATGCAGGCGGCAGCGAGTGCGGTGCCGATCGGCGAGTCGACGAAACTGGCCGTCCTCGCAGCCCTGAACATTGCCGACGAGCACTTCCGTGGCCGCGACGGAGAGTCACGCGCGGCCGCCACGCTGCTCGATCGCGCGGCCGAACTCGAGCGACTGATCGACGACGTCCTCGCCGCTGGTCAGTGATAAGATCCCTCAGCCTGCGTTGTGCGTGATGGGTTGAGGCTCGTCTGAGCCGATGTTTCAACCAAGTGAATCACGAGGGCCGCGTGGTGTGCATGCCTCCGCTGAGAGGAAGCCTGAAGCGCGGTACACGAGTGGTTCCACCTGCCTAGCAGGTTCAACGACCTCCCCACACGGCAACGCGGGACCTTCTTGCCTCGGCTGCTCGCGCGGCGCTCCGGGCGTCGGCCTCAGCCGCACACACCTCGCCCATTTCGTCACGCGGCACGGGCCCTGGCCACGAAGGGCGGTCACCTGAGGTATGGTCGAAACGATGGGGCAAGGGAATGCGCTGGGTCTGCTGCTTGACGTCGTCGTCGGCCTGGCGGCGGGCGCGTCCGTCTTCGCGTGGTGGCTGGCCAGCCGCCGGCGGCTGGCGGCCGAGACCGTAGGACGTGCCGAGGCCGAGGCCCGGCGTCTGACGCAGCACGCCGAGCGAGAGGCCGAGACCCTGCGCAAGGAAGCCGAGCTGTCCGCGAAGGAGCGGGCGCACGACCTGCTGGTCGAGGCGGAGCGGGCCGCGCGGGCGCAGCGGGACGAGGCCGCCGCGATCGAACGTGCCGCGGCGGAGCAGGCTCGCGAGGTCGCGGCTCAGGCGGCGGACCTGTCGCGACAGGCAGCCGACCTCGACGGGCGCCGCGCCGTCATCGAGACGGAGGAGCGGCGTCTCGCCGCACGCGCGACCGAACTCGCCGCGGCCGACCAGGAACACCGGACGCGGCTGCAACGCGTGGCTGGCATGACACGTGACGAAGCCCGTGCCGAGTTGCTTCGTCAGCTCGAGCTGGACGCGCGGCGCGATGCCGCCCATCTCGTCACGCGCCTCGAACACGAAGCGCGGGCGACGGCGGCCGACAAGGCGCGCCAGCTGATCACCGAGGCCATTCAGCGCAGCGCGGCCGAGCACGCGATCGAGACCACGGTCTCGGTCGTGGATCTGCCCAGCGACGACATGAAGGGCCGCATCATCGGCCGTGAGGGACGCAACATCCGCGCACTCGAACAGGCCACCGGCGTCGAACTCATCGTCGACGACACGCCCGGGGCGATCATCCTCTCGAGCTTCGACCCGTATCGTCGCGAGGTGGCGCGCCAGTGCATCGAGCGGCTCATCGCCGACGGACGCATCCACCCCGCGCGCATCGAGGAGGTGGTCGACACCGTGAAGGCCGAGGTCGACGAGCGCGTCATCAAGGACTGCGAGACGGTGGCGTTCGAGCTGGGGCTGTTCGACGTGCATCCTGAACTGCTTCGGCTCATGGGCCGGCTCCGGTTCCGCACGAGCTACGGCCAGAACGTCCTCGCGCACTCGAAGGAAGTCGCCACGCTGGCGGGAATCATGGCGCGCGAACTGGGCCTCGATGCGCACGTGTCGGTGCGCGCCGGCTTCCTGCACGACGTCGGCAAGGCCGTCGACAGAGACATGGAGGGGACGCACCTGGCGCTGGGGCTCGACCTGCTGCGCAAGTACGGTGAGCGTCAACCGGTGATCGATGCGGTGGCCGCCCACCACATGGACATCGACTGGCCGTCACTCGAGGCGATGATCGTACAGGCCGCCGATGCCATATCGGCGGCCCGTCCGGGTGCGCGGCGCGACATCCTCGAGTCGTACGTGAAGCGGCTGGAGAAGCTCGAGGGCATTGCCGATTCCTTCACGGGAGTGGCCAAGTCGTTTGCACTGCAGGCGGGCCGCGAAGTACGCGTCATGGTGCAGAGCGAACAGGTCTCCGACGAAGATGCCGTCTGGCTGTCGAAGGACATCGCCAGGCGGATCGAGAACGAACTGCAGTATCCCGGTCAGATCAAGGTGACCGTGATCCGCGAGACGCGCGCCGTCGACATCGCCCGCTGAATGGCCTCTCCACTGCTCATGCTCCCCTCCTGGCCCCATGCCGCGACGGCGACCGTCTCCGACATCGGCGAGCACGGCATCATCGCGTGGATTCGTGACGCAGCGGCCGTGCTGCCGGCGCGCGACGTGGTGGTCGGTATCGGCGACGATGCGGCCGTCGTGACGCCGGCGCGCAACCACCTCGACGTCCTGACCACCGACATCCAGGTCGAAGGCGTGCACTTCGCCTGGCATATGAGTACGCCCGCCGAGATCGGGGCACGCGCACTGCACGTGAATCTCAGCGACCTCGCCGCAATGGGAGCGACGCCCAGGTACGCGCTCCTGTCGCTCGGCCTGCCGGGTTCGATGTCGGCCCTGACCCTGCACGGGTTGCTCGACGGCCTGCTGAGGTCGGCCGCGGCCGGACGTGTGGCGCTGATCGGCGGCAACGTCTCGGCGTCGCCGGTGGTGACCATCGATCTCACCCTGACCGGCGCGGTGAAGCGCCGACATCTGCTGCGCCGCGTGGGCGCCCGTGCGGGGGACGAGATCTACGTCAGCGGCGCGATGGGGGCGGCTGCGGCCGGGCTGACGTGGCTGACACGGGCCGGAGGCGAAACCGAGGCGCCTGGCTCGATACACGAGGCCGTGGTACGGTACCGTGCCCCTGAAGCGCGGGTAGCCCTCGGCGTGCAGGTGGCCCGCAATCGCGCCGCCTCGTCGTGCATGGACACGAGTGACGGCCTGGCGGACGCCCTGCAGCAGATGTCGGTGGCCAGTCAGGTCGGCATGCGCGTCGAACACTCCCTGATCCCCGTGCATCCTGCCGTCTCCACGGTCGCGACGCGCTTCCACTCGGACGCGCTGATGCTCGCGCTCGGCGGCGGCGAGGACTACGAGCTGGTGTTCACCGTGCCGCGGCGCCGGCGACGCGCGTTCCTGCACGCCACCGGGCGCACGGGACTGCCGCCGGTCACGCGTATCGGCGTCTGCACGAAGGACGAGGGCGTCACCCTGGTCGATGCGGCGGGGAACGCGGTGGCACTGCCGGCCGGCTACCAGCACTTCGCGCCTGTGACCCACGCCGGTGCCTGATGCTGCTCAGCCGCTCTCTCAAGCGTCGCATCGTCGTGGCTGCCGGGGCAGCGCTCGGCTTCGTGCTGCTCTACGAGAGCCCCATCCTGGACTCCGAATTCCTCACGCGCAGCCTGGGGCGATCCGTGAACGATTCGGTGGCCGCCCCGGGCGTGCCGGCACCGGAAGACGTCGCGTCGCCGGCTCCCGGGGTGCGGCTGCGTTTCCGCGCGACGGCGTACTGCAAGGGCACGACCACGGCGTCGGGCACGGCGATCCGCACGGGCATCGCCGCGGCCGATCCCGCGCTGCTGCCCGTTGGCTCGGTGATTCAGGTCGAGTCGCTCGGCACCCGGTATGACGGCATCTATACCATCATGGATACCGGGCCCAGGGTGCTCGGCCGGCAGATCGACATCTACATGTGGAACTGCAACGAGGCGCTGGCCTTCGGCCGCCGGACGCTCACCATCAACGTGCTGCGCCTCGGCTGGAACCCACGCGTAAGCACGCCTGAACGCGTGGCGCCCGAGTTCCAGCGACGCGAACGAGAGCGGGCCCAGCCCGCGCCGTCGGCACCAGACACCGCGCCGGATGCACCGGCGCCATCCCGGCCGACGACACCGTCCTCGCCGTTCTCCTGAGATGGATCTGCTGCTCGAAGCCACGCATCGCGCCGAGCGCGAGCACTTCTGGTTCAAGGGGTTTCGTGCGTTCGTCGCACCCGCCGTGCAGTCGGCCGCCGCCGGACGGACCGGCTTGCGGCTGGTGGACTGCGGCTGCGGTACGGGCGTGAACCTGTCGGCGCTGGCGCGTCATGGCACCGCGTTCGGCATCGACGTCACGTGGCGCGGCCTGCAGTTCGCCCAGGGGCGTGGCCATCGGCGCCTGTCACGCGGCAGTGTCACGCACCTGCCCTACGGGACGGGCACGTTCGACGTCGTGACCTGCTTCGACGTCCTGCAGTGCCTGCCGCCGGCAGGCGGTCGCACGGTGCTCGAGGAGTTCCATCGGATCCTCGCCCCTGGTGGTCAACTCGTGATGACCGTCGCGGCGCTCGAACTGTTGCGCGGAGATCACTCGGTGCTCGCCGAAGAGGCCCACCGCTACGGCCGGGCAGAACTGCGCGCCCTGCTCGAGGGCGCAGGCTTCACCGTCACCCGCCTGACGTTCACCAACTTCACGCTGTTTCCCGTGCTGCTGTTGGCGCGGTCGCTGCAGCGGCGCCGCGGACTGCGGCAGGCGGCGGACGCACAGGGAGAGATCACGCCACCGCGTGCCCCCGTGAACGCCCTGCTCACCGGTGTGCTTCGGCTCGAAGCCGCGGTAGTGCGCCACGTGAACATGCCTGTCGGCAGTTCGCTGCTGGCGGTGGCCCGGAAGCGGAACTGACCCACACGCAAGGAGTTCCACCCGCAGCTGGCCCACCAACCTTTCATTTCCAGTTCCCAATTCCGGCAAGTAGCTGAACGCTCTGGCGGTTGCGCCGGTTCCAACAACGCCGCTTCCGTCGAACGAAATTCCCTCCGGAAAGAACGGCTGTTGGAACCGATGACGCTGGTCGAGTGACGACTGGACCCACAGGTCTGCGGTACGCGGCAGGATGCGGCTCCCGGGCCGATGTCTACGCCGTTGTCTATCCAGTCGGCTCCCACAGGGGCAGTGGGCCAGGGGGAGGGAGCCCGCGTATAATTCGACCAAGGCCTCGACATGAACGCCACGAATGTGCTCGAGCGAGTGCCCATCCACACCGACGCCCACGGCGTGGTGCGCGTGGCGGGTACCCGGGTCACACTCGACACCATCGTCGAGGCGTTCGAGACCGGTGCGACTGCCGAGGAAATCGCGCAGCAGTACCCAACGGTTCCACTGGTCGATGTGTACTCCGTCATCACCTACTACCTCCGGCACAAGCCTGAAGTCGACGCCTACCTGAAGGAGCGCGAGGCGCTCGCCGAGCGCGTCCGGGAAGAGGCCGAGCGGCGATTCCCTTCGGCCGGAATCAGGGAACGCCTGCTGGCCAGGCGCAAATAGGCCGTTCGTCCGATGCTTCGCCTTGCAGCGGACGAGAACTTCAACGCCGACATCGTCCGTGGCCTTCTTCGGCGTCTCCCCGACCTCGACATCGCGCGCGCTCAGGATGCTGGTCTGTCCGCTGCTGACGATCCTGCGGTCCTCGAATGGGCAGCGCGTGAGGGCCGGATCGTGCTGACTCACGACATCTCCACGTTGGTCAGCTTTGCCTTCGAGCGCGTCGCCGCTGGCCGGCCGATGCCCGGGGTCTTCGCAGCGCGCTCGCGCGGGCCAATCGGCTCGACGATCGAGGACCTCCTGCTTCTCGCCGAATGTAGTCTTGAGGGTGAGTGGGAAGGGCAGGTGCGCTTCCTGCCGTTGTGACAGCGTATCGGGCAGACTCGGATAGGTCATGACGAAGGTCTTCATCGCCGGCTCGCGCCAGATCACGGCTCCCCGCGGAGGTGAAGGTCCGTGTCGACACGATGGTCGAGAAGGGCTTTCAGATCCTCGTCGGCAACGCCAAGGGCGCCGACAAGCGATCCAGCGGCACCTCGCCGACAAGTCGTATCCAAACGTCCTTGTGCACTGCGTGAAGGACCACTGCCGGAACAACGTCGGGAACTGGCCGACGCGTGAGGTCGCCGCCCCACGCGGTGCCAAAGGCGTCGACTACTACTCCCTCGAGGACCGCGCGATGGCTGAGGCGGCGGAGTCTGCCCGGTGGAAGGGGACGGTAGCCCCACTCGCTGGTAGCCCCCGCCTCGCCGAGGCGGGGGCCTGCGCCCCGCTTTCAATCACCCAATCGTCTGTCCGGCACCAGGTAATGCGTGACGTACTCCCACACGGCCTCGGCCAGTGGCGTCGTCGGCTGCGTATAGCCGGCGGCGCGCAGCCGCGAGACATCCGCCTGCGTGCGGTACTGGTACTTCTCGCGCAGGGCTTCGGGCATCTCGACGAAGTCGATCGCGGGCGCCACACCGAGCGCGCCGAAGATGGGCGTCACCAGATCGATCCAGGTATGCGCCGTGCCTGAGCCGATGTTGAAGAGGCCCCCGTGCTCCGTCTCGGCGAGGGCCAGCGTCATGGCGACGACGTCCTTCACGTAGACGAAGTCCCTCAGCTGGTGGCCATCGCGATAGTCCGGATGGTGGCTGCGGAACAACTGCACGCGCCCGGTCTGGCGAATCTGCCCGTAGGCCTTGTGGACGACCGACCGCATGTCGCCCTTGTGTCCCTCGTTCGGGCCGAACACGTTGAAGAACTTGAGACCGACGATGCGCGAGAACAGATGTTGACGCGCCGCCCAGACGTCGAAGAGGTGCTTCGAGTAACCGTACATGTTCAACGGGCGCAGCGCCGACAGCCGCTGCACGCCGTCGTCCATCCCGGCACGTCCGTCGCCATACGTCGCCGCCGACGAGGCGTAGACGAAACGGGCGCCGCTGGCCAGGCTCCAGGCGCACAGCCTCCGCGTGTACTCGTAGTTGTTGCGCAGCAGGTACGCGGCATCGCGCTCCGTCGTCGCCGAGCAGGCGCCCATGTGCAGCACGAGGTCGAAGGCGCCGAACGCACCGCCCTCGAGCCGGTCGAGGAGGGTGTCGGCCTGTACGTAGTCCTCGAAGCGCAGCGGGACGAGGTTGCGCCACTTCTCGTCGTGTCCGAGCACGTCGACGACCACGATGCGATCGCAGTCCCGCGTGTTGAGTGCCCAGACGAGCGCGGATCCGATGAAGCCGGCGCCGCCGGTCACCAGCACACGAAGTGAGGACAGGTCGCGCATGAAAAGGAGGATAGCAGGAGGAACGAAGGAACGAAGGAACGAAGGAACGAAGGAACGAAGGAGGGAAGGAAGGAAGGAGGAAGGAACGAAGGAAGGGAGGAACGAAGGAAGGGAGGAAGGACTGCACGGCTCCGGTAGGCCCCGGCTCGCCGAGCCGGGGAAACGACGACTCCAGTGCCCCGGTAGGCCCCGCCTCGCCGAGGCGGGGACAGGAAGGAATACGTCACGGTTCGGATACGTACGCCGGATCCTGCGGTAGGAGCCGGTCGTCGGCTTCCACCGGAGGCACGTGGTCACGGGTCGATCCGGGGAACTGCAGTTGATAGAGGCGATGGTAGATGCCGCGCTGCGCCAGCAGCTCCTGGTGCGTACCCGACTCACGCAGGTGTCCGCGGTGCAGCACCAGGATGCGATCCATGTCCTGGATGGTCGACAACCGGTGCGCAATGGCCACGGTGGTCCGGCCTTTCATGAGCACGTGCAGCGCGTCGCGAATCAGCACTTCGGTCTCGCTGTCCACCGATGACGTCGCTTCGTCGAGCACGAGCACCTGAGGGTCGAACGCCAGGGCACGGGCGAACGACAGCAGCTGCTTCTGCCCCACCGAGAGCGTCGCACCACGCTCCGCCACCGGCGTGTCGTAGCCCTGTGGCAGCCGGCGAATGAACGCGTCCGCGTGCACCGCTTCGGCCGCACGCCTGATCTCGGCATCGGTGATGTCGGCACGGCCCAGCCGGATGTTGCTGGCAATGGTTCCCGAGAACAGATAGACGTCCTGCAGCACGAGCGCGAAGTGGCTTCGCACCACGTCGAGCGGCAGCAGGCGGATGTCCGTGCCGTCCATCGTGATGCGCCCGCCCGTCACGTCGTAGAAACGCAGCAGCAGGTTGAGGAGGGTCGTCTTCCCCGATCCTGTCGCGCCAACGATGCCGATGCGCTGGCCGGGCTCGATCGAAAACGAGATGTCGTGCAGCACCTCGGTGCCGGGCACGTAGGCGAAGCGCACGTGCTCGAACGCGAGGCGCCGGTCGCCCGTGCGCGCGTCCGCCGGGCGAACCAATGCCGACCCGGTCGCATGCTGCGCGCCAGGGCTCTCGATGCCGACAGGCGTGTCGAGCAATCCGAACAGGCGCTCGGACGATGCCATCGCGGCCTGCAGCAGGTTGAACTTCTCGGACATGTCCGAGATCGGTCGGAAGAAGCGCTGGCTGTACTGCAGGAACGCCACCATCGTGCCGAGCGTGAGCGAGTCGTCCATGACCCAGCTGCCACCCCACCAGATGATGAAGGCGGTCGACACGGCGCCGACGAGTTCAATCGCCGGATAGAACACCGCGTAGTAGAAGATCGATCGGATGTTGGCGTCGCGGTGGCCGACGTTGATACCGTCGAACTCGTCGAAGTTCCGCGACTCTCGCGTGAAGAGCTGTATGGTGCTCATGCCGGTCAGGCTCTCCTGCAGGAAGGCGTTCAGGCGCGCCACCCACGTGCGCACCTCGCGGTACGTCTCGCGGACGTGGCGACGAAACCACTGCGTCACGAGCACGATGAGCGGCAGCACGCACAGGGTGAGCAGCGCGAGCCGCCAGTCGAGCATGAAGAGCACGACCGTGATGCCGGCGAGTGACAGGACGTCACCGAACACCGACACGACGCCGGACGTGAACAAGTCGTTGATCGCGTCGACATCGCTGGTGACACGCGTCATCAGCCTGCCGACCGGGTTGCGGTCGTAGTACGCGACGTCGAGACGTTGCAGGTGATCGAAGACCTGTCGACGCAGGTCGAACATGATCCGCTGGCCGAGCATCTGCAGCGTCGTGGTCTGCAGGAACTCCGCGATGAACGCCCCCACGAGCGTGGCCAGGTAGAGCAGGGCCACCGTCCGCACGCCGTCCAGGCGTCCCGGCGCGATGTACTCGTCGATGGCCGTTCGAATCAGATAGGGCTGGGCCAGCTGGAATCCGACGCCCGCGACGATGGCCGCGAGCGCCGTGAGCGCCCGGGGCCAGTACGGACGCAGATAGGAGAGCAGCCGGCGCATGAGCCGGCTGTCGTACGCCTTGCCGAGGATTTCGTCGTCGTGCGCGCCAGCCATCACGAGACCGCCAGCTCTTCTTCGAGCTGCTGCTGCCGCACGAGGTCGCTGTACGGTCCACCCCCCGCGGCCAGCGTGTCGTGCGTCCCACGCTCGACAATGTGCCCGTCGTCCAGCACGACGATCTGATCGGCGTGCCTGACGGCCGAGATCCGGTGGGCGACAATCACCACGGTGCGGCCGGCCGTCACGCGCCGGAGCTGGGCGAGAATCTCTTCCTCGGTGTAGGTATCCACTGCTGACAGCGCGTCGTCCAGCACGAGGACCGGTGCGTCCTTCATCAGTGCCCGCGCGATGGCGGTGCGCTGCTTCTGTCCGCCAGAGAGCGTGAGGCCGCGCTCCCCCACCCGCGTGTCGTACCCGTGCGCGAACTGCGCGACGTCCTTGTCGAGCCGCGCCTGCGCGGCCGCGAACTCCACACCCGCACGACGCCCCGCCGTGGCTTCGTCAGGGACGCCGAACGCAATGTTTTCCTCGAGTGTGGTGCTGAAGAGGAACGTCTCCTGCGGCACGACGGCCAGCGCGCGACGCAGTTGCTCGAGGCGCAGTTGACGGACGTCGTGACCATCGAGGAAGACCGTTCCCGCCGGCGGGTCGTACACGCGCGTCAGCAGGTGCACGATCGTCGACTTGCCGCTGCCGGTGGGTCCGACGATGGCGAGGGTCGTGCCCGCGGGCACATGAAGGGAGATGTCGTGCAGCACCGGCTCGCGGCCATGGCTGAAGGTGAGGTGGCGAAGTTCGAGGTCGCCGCGAACCGGTTCGGGCAGGAGCGTGGCATCCGACGCGTCGACAATCGACGGCGGCGAGTCGAGCACCTCGAGCATGCGCATCCACGACGCCGAGCCGCGCTGGACGAGGTTCGTCACCCAACCGAAGGCCACGAGCGGCCACGCCAGCTGCACCAGGTAGCCGTGGAACGCGACGAACCCCCCGAGCGTGAGGCGCCCAAGGATCACCTCGCGGCTGCCAAGCCAGAGGAACCCGGCAATGGCGAGTCCGAACCCGAAGGTCATCAGCGGATAGAAGCAGGCCTGCAGCAGGATGAGGCGGCGGTTGCGCCGCACGTACTCCACGTTGGCCGCGGAGAACCTGGCGCGCTCGGCGTCTTCCTGCCCGTAGGCGCGCACCACGCGCACGCCCGCCAGCGACTCCTGCGCGATGGCGCTGATTTCGGACAGTTGCGCCTGGATGCGCTCGAACCGCACGTGAATCGCATCGCCGAAGTACTTGACCATCAGCGACAGGAGAGGGAGCCCGGCCACCAGCGTCAGCGTGAGACGCGGGTTGAGCCATGTCATCAGCGCGATGGCGGCCACCGCCTGGACGGCCGTGGAGACCGCGTACATGGCGGCCGGTCCGACCATCATGCGCACGGCGCCGAGATCGGCCGAGGCGCGCGACATCAGGTCGCCGGTGCGGGCGCGATCGGAGTACTCGCGCGGAAGGCGCTGCAGGTGCGCGAAGAAGGCGTTGCGGAGGTCGTACTCGATCTCCCGCGACGCGCCAATGATGTAACGGCGCATCGTGAACCGGAAGAGCCCGCCGAACGCGACCAGCCCGACCACGCCTGCAGCGTACGCGGCGAGCTTGCCGTGCGTGATGCCCGTCGTCAGGTCGTCAACGGCGTACTTGAGCAGCCACGGCGTCGTCAGCGCGAAGATGTTCGAGACGAAGCAGGCCGTCAGCCCGATCGAGATGTCGCGACGATACCTGAGGACGTAGGGAATGAGGCGGACCAGTGCACGGCGCACTGCGCCAGTATAGCGAGCGCCCTGCCGGGGCCGTGCCGTCTTCGTTGCGTCATTCCCCGGATCGGCGAGCCGGGGGCTACCGGGGCCCACCGTGGCCTACCGGGGCCTACCGGGGCCGTGGCAGCTTCCTCCCTCCCTTCCTCCCTTCCTTCCTTCCTCCCTCCCCTCCTTCCTCCCTCCCCTCCTTCGTTCCTCCCCTCCTTCGTTCCTCCCTTCCTTCCTTCCTCCGTCCCTGTGATATCGTCCTGTGCGCAACCTTCCCAGCGGCTGCGCAATGGATGAGCTGACGATCGCGGGGCGCGATCGTGGCTCGCTTCGGTCACACTGACAAACTCCCGGGGCGACGGTTTCTTGTATGCGCACTCGACGTGTGTCTTCCTGCCTGCTGTTGATCGCGGCACTCGTTTCGCTGGCTCGTCCCGTTCACGCGCAGTACTCCACGGCCGACCCGGCCACGGGCGAACGGTACAACGTGGAAGTCTCGTTCGGGCTCTGGAATCCGACGCCAGACGTCCTGTTCAGCAGCGAGCAGTTCGGCATTCCGGGCACCATCATCAATGCGGTCGCCGACCTCGCATTCGAGAAGGCACGGTTTCGTGACTTCCGTCTCGTCCTGCGGCCGGCACGCAAGCACAAGTTCCGGTTCAACTACACGCCCATGTCGTACACGTCCGATCACCTGCTGCGCCGGGACATCGTCTTCAACGGCATCCTCTACCAGGCGGGACTGCCCCTTCACGCCGAGTTCAACTGGAAGGCCTACCGGATCGGCTACGAGTACGACTTCATCTACCGCGACCGCGGGTTCCTCGGCGTCGTGCTCGATGCGAAGTTCACCGATGCCTCGATACAGCTCGACTCGCCGATCAACAACGAGTTCGCGAGCGCCCGGGCGCCCATTCCGGCGATCGGCGTCATCGGACGCGGTTACCTCCTGCCGAACATCTCGGTGACCGGCGAGTTCACGGCCTTCAAGATTCCCGACAGCGAGTCGCGCGACTACGACGGGCGGTACTACGAGTTCGATCTCTACGGGACGGTGAACTTCACCAACTACGTGGGCGCGCAGGTGGGCTACCGCCGCCTGACGGTCGGATACACGGTGGACAGCGACTTCGGCGACTTCACCCTGTCGGGCTTCTACCTGAGCGGCGTCGTCAGGTTCTGATCCAGCGTCACCCACACGCCCAGCCGCCTCGCGTCGTCGCTCGCGCCATCGACGAGGGCGGGCCTGAACGCACCGTCGACCGAGAAACGCACCACCTGTCCTCCGCTGCCCGGCAGCCGTCCAATGTCGATGGGCGTCGACGCACCCGCCTCGAGGCGCTCCTCCACGGTCCGCGGCCCCGTGTCGACGCGCATGCTGACGGTGCGAGCGCCCGCCGTCGCGCGCAGCGACACACGCGTCCCCGGTGTGCCTGCGAACCCGACGAAGGTCGCGCTGTCGCCCGCCAGCCAGAAACCGTCGGGCTCTGGGTACACGCTGTCTGTTGGAAAGTGGACGGCGACGGCGCCCCGTCGCTCGGCACGCGTCGCCAGCAGGCGTTCGTGACGCCCTGATGGTGCCCGAACCTCTTCCGCCCGGAGCCAGACGCGAGCGCCTGAGCCACGGACGCGCTGCGACGAACGCACCACGAGGCGATCGACGGCGACCGGTAGGACGAACTCGGTTGCCGCTCGTCCGGATCGCGTCGTCACTTCGGCGATGAACGACGAGGGGCGAGCCTTGCCGACGGCCACACCGAACGTGGTGCCCGCCTCCGCACCGACTGCGACGACACGGTAGCGGCCCGCAGGCAGGTCATCGAGTTGCAGGGCGGTGAACTCGTCGAGCGGACGCGCCGCGCTGGTCATGAGGTCGAGGTCGAACCAGCCTCGCCGGCGGTCCTCCGGCGGTGGCGTGAGCACCAGCGGCCGCATGTCCCGCTCGGCGGCGTCGTGCAACAGCCAGCGGACCTGTGACCGCACCGGATGCAACGGCTGCTGCCCCCGCACCGCCCACACCGCCGACGCCGCCACCGCCGACGCGAGACCCAGCGTTCCCAGGCTGAACGCGGCGGTGAGCGGCCGATGCCGTTCGACCAGACGCAGCACCAGCCACGCGGCGCCAAGCGCGCCGAACCAGACGGCGGCATCCCGCACGACCCTGCCTGGTCCATCACGATGCGCTGCCGGCAGGGCGCCGGGCAGGTCGACGAGCGGACTGGCCCATTCCGCCCATCGTGCGTACCCGTCACGCGCGTTGTACGCGAGGCGGCCGTGATCGACCACGACCATCAGCGCCGTGAGCACGACCGACGCGACGAGCAACCCCACGGCCACGTGGCGCGACGATTGCGTCCGCAACGTCTGCCACGCGAGGGCCGCGACGACCCCAGCGGGGAGCACCAGTGGTGCCAGGAAGCGCGCGGGCGCCGACAGACCTCCCCACCACATGCGATACGACGCCGTGAGCAGCAGGTAGACGAGACCCGTGCCGGCGAGAACAGACAGCACCACGAACGCCCGCGTGTCCAGACCGTCGACGACCCGCCGACGCCACGGGCGACGCACTGCTGCGAGCGCCACGAGGAGGACGGGCGCGGTGGCGAACAGACCGAACTGCTGGTCCACGAGGAGGCCGGCCAGGCCCGGTGGAATGTGACGCCACGCGGTCTGGGTGTAGGCGCCGTACGGCGCCGACGGGTTGGGGACGCCGTACACGAACCAGAAGAACCCGAACCACGCCATCGCGCCCAGCGCGGCGGGCGCGACGAACCAACACAAGTCCGCACGCGTGCGTGTCTGCTGACGCATCGCGGTCACCAGGACGCCCGCTCCGAGGCCGGCCGCGATGATGACGAACCGCGTGTGCATCCAGGGCAGCCAGACCAGCGCCAGCGAAGGCAGGGCCATCCTCCAGCCCTGGAATCGCTGCGGCTCGACCATCGCCCAGATGGCCACCAGCGCGAGGGCGCCCGCGGGAGCGTCCGGGAAGATCACGAAGGCGTGGAGGAAGAATGGCGCGGCTCCGACCGCGGACGCCGTGCCGAACCAGGCGGCCGCCGCCGACTCCGTCAACTGGAACGCCAGGCGCCACAGCAGCGCCACGCCCGCCATGCAGAGCAGGATGACGGTCGCCACCGCGCCGGCATGACCCGCGGCGGCGAAGGCGGGCAGCAGCAACACGGGGAGACCCGGGGCGTGCACCGGGTAGATCTGCCCGTTGCGCCCGCGCTGGAGGTAGCTGGGGGGCAGCACGCCGCCGTGGTAGGCCTCGTAATCGAAGCGCTGGTGGTTGTTCTCGATCTGGAGGTCGCCGTCGTACAGCAGGCTCTGCGCGATGATCAGGTAGTCTGGCTCGTCGCCGTCCGGATGCCGCGGTGCCATGTGGATTGCGCTGGCGAGCAGCAGCATGCCTGCGAGCAGGGCCGCGAGTGCCGGGGCTCGCACCGGGTCGGACACGAGACGCCTCACCCGCCACCACCGCCACCCGCCGGTCGGCAGCACGATTGCGCAGGCGAGACATCCGGCGAACCAGACCCAACCCAGGGGGCCGGCGAGAAGCAGTGCGGCCGAGGGTACCGGAATCGGCCACCAGGGCAGGGTTGCGAGGCAGGCGAGGGTCACCGGACCGATCGCCGCACCTGGATGCCTCACGGCGCCGCTCAGCGCGAGAAGGACGGCGAAGGCGATCAGGGGGACGTGAACGCCGGGGAGAAGTCCGATGCGCGTGGGGTCGTCGAGCGCACGTACGGTGACGACACCCGTCAGCAGCCAGGCGGTCACGGCGGCCGCGCCAGCCAGCGCCAGGCGCGTCAAGAGGCGCATCGCGCGGCATGCTACCATACGCGGCTATGCCGTCCGGTCGCGTCGCGTCCTGGGCTGGGCGCGTCGCTCTCGGCCTCTTCCTGGTCGTCGTCATGACCTGGCCGATGGCAGCGAAGTTCGACCGTGCCGCCCGCCTCAACTTCGGTGACGGCGAGTGGAGCGTCTGGAACGTCACCTGGGTCGCCCACGCCCTCACCACCTCGCCCGGCTCGCTCTTCCAGGCCAACATCTTCCACCCCGACGCAGACACGCTGGCCTATTCCGAGGCCAACGTCGTCACGGGCGCGCTCGGCGTCCCATTCCACCTGCTGAGCGGCGGCAACCCGTACGCCACGCACAACGGCGCCATCATGACGGCGCTCGTGCTCAGCTTCGTGTTCGCGTGGGGCTTCGCGACGTACCTCGGTGCGAGCGGGCCCGTCGCCTGCTTCTTCGCCATCGCGTTCACGTACTGTCCGTACCTGTTCGCGCGCACGGCGCACATCCAGTTGATGATGACGTTCGGGCTGCCGTTGAGCCTGTGGATGTTCCATCGCCTGGTGGACGCCCCGTCGGTACGTCGCGGGCTCGCGCTGGGCCTGTCGCTCGCCGCGCAAGCACTCGCGTGCGCGTACTTCGGGATCTTCGCGGGCCTCACGGTCGGTCTCGGGACGGTCTTCTACGCGGTGACCCGCCGGCTCTGGCCGTCGCGCGCCTTCTGGACTGCCGTCGCCACGGCCGCCATCGTCAGCATCGGTGTCGTGGCGCCGTTCTTCGCGCCGTACCTGCGCGTCAAGCAGGAGTTCGGGTTCACCCGTTCGCTCGAGGACGCGATGATGTTCTCCGCCGACTGGCAGGCGTGGCTCGCCTCGTCGGCCTGGGCGCATCGGTGGATGCTGCCGTGGCTCGAGCGCTGGAACGAGGTCCTCTTCCCGGGCGTCCTGTTGCCCGTGCTTGCGCTCGCGGGTCTCGTTGTCGGTCTGCGACCTGTCAGGGACGGCTCTGCGAGCCGTCCGCCTGTGCGTCCAGTGAACGCCTCGGACGACGTGCCGAGCGCCCCGGAGGGCGCGACGGACGACGCCTCGGCGAGGGTGACAGCCAGTTCCGAGAGCCGGCCGTACCTTACCAGGGGACGACGGGAGACGACGGTGTTCTATGCGCTCGTCGGGGGCATCGCATTCTGGGCCAGCTTCGGTCCCGTCGCCTACCTCTACACCCTGCTCTACAAGGCGATTCCCGTCTTCACGTTCCTGCGCGCTCCAGGGCGCTTCGGCATTCTCGTCGTGCTCGCCCTGGGCGTGCTCGCGATCGTGGCGCTGCAGGCGCTCGTCGATCGCATGCGCACGCGACGCGCGTCCGTTGCGGTCGGCACGCTCGCGGCGGTGCTCGTGTGCGCGGAGTTCGTCACGGCGCCGATCAATCTGCAGGACGCCGCGCCCGCCCCGCGCACGCACGTGACACTCGGCACGCTGCCTCCCGGACCGGTCATCGAACTGCCGTTCTGGTACGAGCGGCTCGACTTTCCCCGCCACGCGCGCTACATGCTCTGGTCGTCCTATCACTGGCATCCGCTCGTCAACGGCTACAGCGACCACATTCCACAGTGGTTTCGCGACGCCGTCATCCCGCTGAGCAGCTTCCCGACGCGTGAATCGTTCGACATGCTGCAGCCGAGGAGCGTGCGATACGCCATCTTCCACACCTACTGGTACGCGGGCCGCAGCAAGGTACGGCTGCGCGAGCGGCTGGCCGAGTACCAGCAGTATCTGCGACCGATCGACATCGAGGGAGACGTGTGGCTGTACGAGATCGTCGACTACCCGCGCTAGCGGTGTGCATCGGGCTCGCCCTCCTGCACACCTGGCCGCTGGTGTCGGCGCCTGGCACGCTGTCGCGCACGGACAACGCCGACACGATGCTCAACCAGTGGATTCTGGCGTGGGTGGCGCACGCGCTCGTCACCAACCCGCTGGACCTGTTCAACGCGAACATCTTCTACCCCGAGCCACGCACGCTTGCGTTTTCCGAACACCTGTTCGTGCCGGCCCTGTTCGGCGCGCCGCTGTTCTGGCTGGGCGGCTCGCCGGTGCTGGTCTACAACGTCGTCCTCTGGTGCGGCCTCGCACTGACGGCCTGGACGATGAGTCTCGTGGTGCAGCGGTGGACGGGCGACTGGTGGGCCGGCCTGACCGCAGGGTCACTCGCGGCGTTCAACAGCGAAACGCTGGCGCGCATGGGACACATTCAGACCATGCACATCGAGTTCCTGCCCCTCGCCCTGCTCGCGCTCGACGATGTGCTGCGGGACGGGAGGAGGCGTGACGCGATTCGCCTCGGCGTGTTCGCCGCTGCGCAGATGCTGTGCTCGGGGTATCTGCTCGTGATGACGGCCGTGAGCCTCGTCGTCGGCACGCTCGTCCAGCCGACGCGCTGGCTGGGTGCGCAGGCACGCCGCGTGCTGCCGGCGCTCGTGACGGGCGTCGCCGTGATGGGCGCGATCACGGCGCCGTTTCTGTACCAGTACTACCGCGTGCAGCACGACCAGGGGCTCACGCGCGACTTCGACGAGATCGCGGTGTACTCCGGCAGCTGGTACAACTACCTCGCGACGGCTGGCCGCTTCCACTTCGAGTGGTGGTCGCGTGAGTACTTCATGCTGGCCAACTCGGCCGCATTTCCCGGTGTGGTGCCCCTGGTGCTCGCGCTGGTCGCCATCCTGTCGGGTGTCGCGCTGCGCGATGGGCGGGCACGCATGTGGCTCGCGATTGGCATCGCGGGCGTCGCGCTCAGCTTCGGCCCGCGCCTGCCCGGCTACGAGCTGCTGTACTACGGCTTCCCGCTGCTGCAAGGCATTCGCGCGGTGTCGCGTTTCGGCTTCCTCGGGTTGCTGGCGGTCGCGGTGCTCTCGGGCTTTGGCCTGGCCTGGCTGCGCACGCGCCTCGTCGTGGGCGCCCCGCAGCGGGCCGCCTGGGCAACCGCGCTCGGCCTGGCCTGCTTCGTCGTGGTCAACCTCGAGAACACGCGCGTCCCCATGGCGTTCGTGGAAGCAGCCGATATCCCCGCCATCTATCGCACCCTCGCCAACGAAGACGGCGCCATCGTCGCGGAGCTTCCTTTCCCGGAACCGCGGCGTGTGGCGAACAACGGGCAGTACGTCTGGGCATCGACGGTGCACTGGAAGCCGCTGCTGAACGGCTATTCGGGATTCCTGCCGATGAGCTACGGGCGGCACTGGGAAGCGTTCGCGGCCTTCCCGGATCCATCGGTCGTCGATGCCCTGCGCGCCGAAGGGGTCACGCACATCGTCGTGCACATGGCGCAGGTGCCCGATGCCGCGGCCGCGCTGCGGACCGTGCCTGGCGTGACGCTGTTCGCCGAGTCGGACCGGATTCGGATTTACAAGATCGGGGATCGGGGATCGG
>CAYMAG010000040.1:35932-38677 GCA_964388335.1 uncultured Vicinamibacteraceae bacterium
CGGTGAGCGGTGAGCGTCTACCGCGGACCGTCTAGCCTGGACCGGGGACCGCGGACTGCAGTCCGCACGCGGCGGCCGGTGGCCGCTCGACGGTGCGTCGAGTCCACGGCGCTGGCGTTCATGGGCCGAGAAGCGCGGCGGGCACGACCGCGATCCCGTCGGCACGCCGATAGGCATGCCGTCCGGTGGTCACGACAACTGCATCGAGGAGGTCGTCGCCGAGCCGATCGGCCAGCCAGTGGAGGTGGCGCACGTCGCCGTCGCCAACCGTGGCGCTCAGCTTCACTTCAATCGCGAGGACACGATGGTCGTGGCGCTCGACGATGAGATCCACTTCCTGGCGGCCCTCTTTCGTTCGCAGGTGGCGCACAGTGGCGTCGGATGCCTGCGCCAGCACGCGCACCGAGAGCGCCACCAGCGACTCGAAGAGTCGACCCAGCAGCGTGCCGTCGCGCGGGAGCACGGGACTCCCTGGTGCGCCCGACAGCAGGGCGCCTTCGTCCACGCCGAGCAGTCGCGCCGCCAGCGCGGGATCCGCAAGATGGTGCTTCGGTGCCTGCGTGAGCCGTGCGAACTGGTTGCGCGATGGGGCCCAGCCGGCGACGGGATCGAGGAGCCACAGACGTTCGAGTACGTCCCGATAGGCAATGACGGTGACCTTCGTGGGCGTGGCGCCATCGCCTGCGGTCGCGGCATCCCGGATCTGCTCGAGCGCGGTGGTGCTTGCCGTGGCTGCGGCGTAGGCGGCCATCCAGCGCCGGAGCGTATCGGGTCGCCTGACGGCGTGCCCCTGTTCGGAGAAGTCGCGATCGATGACGCGCTGAAGGTATCCGTTGAGCTGGGCCCGGATGCTGCGGCCCGAGAGATGACGGATGCCGGGGAAGCCTGATGTGACGATCTCGTGCGCGTAGCTGGCCAGATCCACGGGCGACTCGCCTTCGACGCGCGGCTTGCTGCCCGAGAGCAGCGCGGTGAGCTTGACGGTCGGCTCGACCAGCCCGCGCTCGCTCAGCGCCATCGGTCGCACGCGCACAGTCACGATTCGCCCCGCACCAGAGTGTGTCGGCGGGTTGGCCAGCGATGCCGATCCCGTCAGCAGGAAGCGATTGGGCGAGGTGTCCCGATCGACCGCGCGACGTACGGCGTCCCACACGGCGGGTGCGTACTGCCACTCGTCCACCAGTACCGGGGGTGCGGCACTGACGACCAGAGAGGGGTCAGCGTTGGCCATCTCACGTTGCGCCGTGTCGTCGAGCTGGAAGACCGTGCGCGCTCGTCGAACGGCCGTGGCGGTCTTCCCTGCGCCTTTCGGCCCCTCGAGGGCGATGGCGGGAAGTTCGCGCAGCAGCTCGTCCAGTTCTGTATCGACGACGCGAGATTGGTAGGCGGACATGACAGCACGGCCCTGCGAGCGAACCAGAAGCCGAACGACGCGCTGGTGAATGGTACGATACTGTTCGACCTGAGACTACAATACCTTTAGACCAGATCAGAGTATACACTTGGACCACGTGGCACTGGATGTCACTGGAAGTTGCGGTCGGTTGGACGGCTTAGACTGTTTTCCCATGCGCCCTTCCGTTCGGGCATCCCGGTTCACCGAATCGGTCATCCGCGAGATGACGCGCGTTGCGCTCGCGCACGGTGCCGTCAATCTCTCGCAGGGCTTTCCCGACTTCCCGGCGCCAGACGAGGTGAAGGCTGCCGCGATTGCCGCGATTGCCGAGGACGTCAACCAGTATGCCGTCACGTGGGGCGCACCGCCGTTGCGTGAGGCGATCGGCGAACACACGGCGCGGCACTACGGACTGCACATCGATCCCGCCGCACAGGTGACCGTCTGCTGCGGATCCACCGAGGCCATGATTGCCAGCCTCATGGCGACGGTGAACGACGGCGACGAGGTCATCGTCTTCGAGCCGTTCTACGAGAACTACGGGCCAGACGCGATCCTCTCTGGCGCGACACCGCGCTACGTCACACTCCGCGCGCCCGACTGGTCGTTCGACCCGGACGAGTTGCGCGCCGCCGTCACGCCGAAGACGCGGGCCATCATCCTGAACTCGCCGCACAACCCGACGGGCAAGGTCTTCTCTCGGCCGGAACTCGAGGTCGTGGCCGACGTGTGCCGCACACACGACCTGCTGGCCATCACCGACGAGATCTACGAGTTCATCGTGTACGACGACGTACCGCACGTGCCGCTGGCGTCGCTCGACGGCATGGCGGAACGGACGATCACGATCAGCAGCCTGTCGAAGTCGTTCAGCGTCACGGGATGGCGGGTGGGCTGGGCCATCGCGCCGCCATCACTGGCTGGTGCCGTGCGCAAGGTGCACGACTTCCTCACCGTGGGCGCGCCCGCGCCACTGCAGCAGGCTGGCGCCGCGGCGTTGCGCCAGCCCGATGGGTATTTCGCGGCACTCGCGGGCCACTACGCGGCGCGCCGCGATCGCTGTCTCGACATGCTCGGACGTTGCGGCTTCGCGCCGAGCACCCCGGCCGGCGCCTACTACGTGATGACCGATACTCGCGAGCCCATCCAGCGCGCCCGTTCCCGCGGATTCTCCCCACCCGCGCCGGGCGACGACGTGGCGTTTGCGCGGTGGCTGGCGCAGGAGGTGGGCGTCGCGGCGGTACCGTCGGGCAGCTTCTATCGCGCCGGCACCGGCGGCGGGCGTGACAGCGTCCGGTTCTGCTACTGCAAGCGTGACGAGACGCTCGACGAGGCCGAGCGACGGCTGC
>CAYMAG010000041.1:0-3138 GCA_964388335.1 uncultured Vicinamibacteraceae bacterium
CGCACGCGCGACTGACCACGGCTTCAGACCGATCTCGTGCGCAGACGCTCCCGCTCCGCCGCCCGTGCAAACGGAAAGTAGATGGCGATGGCGATCAGAATCGAGACGATGCCCCAGACGGCCGCTCGCCAGTCGCCGCCCGACACCAGGTAGTGCCCGATGATCGGCGGCGTCGTCCACGGCACATTGATGAACGGCCGGTGGATCAGTCCCCACGACATGAGCAGGTACGTGCCTGTCGTCAGCACCATGGCGTTGAGCACGTACGGCACCATGAACACCGGGTTCAGCACGATGGGAAGCCCGAAGAAGATGGGCTCGTTGATCTGGAAAACCTGCGTGGGCAGCGACAGCCGGCCGACTTGACGGAAGCCCGGATCCTTCGACCGCCACAGGATCAGCGCGAGTGCGATAGTGGCGCCCGTCCCGCCCACGTTCACGAAGGTCGTGAAGAAACCGTGCGCGGTGATGTAGGGCAGCGGTTGGCCGGCCGTCATGGCCGCCACATTGGCCGCGAGATACTGCAGGAAGATGGGCGCGACGATGGCGTCGAGCGCGTTGTCGCCATGAATGCCGACCGACCACAACAGGCTCACGAGAAACGCGTACACCAGGATGCCCGGCAGCGTGTTCAGCGCGAAGACGAGCGGCGAGAAGGCCGTCTGCACGAGTTGGTTGATGTCCACGCCAGCCACGAACCTGATGAGCCAGAACGCCACGACGAGAAAGAACAGCGGGCTCAACGACAGGAACGACTGGTAGACGACCGACGGTACCGTGTCGGGCATCTTGATGACGATGTGGCGGCCGGTGAAGAACTGTTGCACGCGCACGGTGACGAGGGCGACGAGTATCGCGGTGAACAGTCCGTGTGATCCGAGGCCGTCGGCTGCGAACGTCATGTCCGCCGGCTGCACCTGGATCAGCAGGAACACGACCGCTGCCATCGTCGCGCTGACGACGGCCTCCTGCCCGAGGCGCGTCCCCAGGTCGTACGCGATCGCGACGCAGGCGACGAGGCCCAGCAGGCCGAACGTGGCGGTGACCGGAATCTCGAGCAGCGTGCGCCAGGGCGCGACGATGGCATCCCATCCCGGCACCGGAAGGTACGACACGACGAGGAAGAGGCCGCCGATGATCGTCAGCGGCACGACCGAGACCATGCCGGCACGGATGGCCGACATGTACGTGTTCTCGCTCAGGGCCGTGAGCGGGGGGACGACGTAGCGATTGAGCAGCAGCGTCAGGCGGGTCATGCGTCAGCGGGCTCCGTCCGCGACGCGTTCAACGCTGCACGTTGCTCGTACACCTTCTCGAACGCATCGGCGATGTCGTCCATGTCGGCGCGCAACCCCAGCATCATCGACTGGTCGAGCCAGACTCCCTCCGCGCGGCAGATGCGCTCAGTGTTCGGACAGCGTACCGCCGTGTAGTCGAGCCTCTCGGAGGCGTGAGGGAGATACGGACCGAACGCCTTGTTCCTGAACAGCGGCTGCTCGTACAACGGGAATCCGTACCCGCCGAGGCAGGGAATGCCTTCGGCCTGCAGGGCCTCGAGGACGGCCGCGCGCGTGGCGCCGAACGCCTCCGGTTCGAGTCGCAGCATGAAGAGGTGCTGGCTGTGCCGCGTACAGTCGGCCGGCCGCGCCTGCGGGTGCAGCCCGGGCAGCCCGGCCAGCCTCGACGTCAGGTACCGTCCGTTGGCATCACGTGTCTGGGTCTGCTCGTCGAGCCGATCGAGCTGGCCGTTGAGCACCGCGCCCTGGAACTCGCTGAGCCGGTAGTTCCCAGACAGCACGTGGTGCTCGTACCACACGCCGCCAGGGACGCGCCCACAGTTGTGGATGGATCGGCACGCTGCTGCGAGCCCCTCGTCGTTCGTCGTGATGATGCCGCCCTCGCCCGACGTCAGGTTCTTGCTCGACTGGAACGAGAACGAGGCCACGTGTCCGATCGACCCGGCAGGCCGGCCGCCCAGGGACGCGCCGTGCGCGTGCGCCGCATCTTCCAGCACGAACAGTTCGTGCGTGCGCGCAATCGCCAGAATGGACGCCATGTCCGCCGGCTGTCCGGCGAAGTGTACCGGGACGATCGCCCGTGTGCGTGGCGTGATGGCCGCCTCGACGGCCTGGGGATCGATGTTGAACGTGTGCAGGTCGACGTCGACGAAGACCGGAACGCAGTTGGCCTCGACCACGGCCGATGCCGTGGAAAGGAACGTGTAGGCAGGGACGATGACCTCGTCCTCGGCCCGAAGGCCGGCGGCGATGAGGGCGATTCGCAGCGAGACCGTGCCGTTGACGACGGCGATGCCGTGCTCGCAGCCGTGAATGGCGGCGAAGCGTCGCTCGAACTCGTCGACCTCGGCGCCCTGCAGGCGCCCCCACTTGCCGCTGCGCAGCGTTCGAAGCAGGCGCTGTTCTTCGGGCTCACCGGCGATAGGCCAGGAGGGAAACGGGCGCGTGCGAATCGGCGATCCGCCGTGAATCGCGAGTGTGCGTGACACGTCATCAGCTCCGTAGGTCGAGTCCCATGTAGACACAGGCATCGTTGCCGGTGCCCATGCGGATCAGTTCATGAAAGCCGAGTCGCCCATAGAAGCCATGGGCGCGCGTGTTGAGGGGGCGCACGCCCAGATGCACGCCGGGCGACCCGCGCTCGCGCAGCAGGTCGAACAGGCGTTCAAGCATGCGGCGGCCGTGCCCGCAGCCCTGCGCGCGCGGCAGCAGGTCGATGTGCAGGTGCGACGGGTACGCCTCGTACGGCTCAGGGCAGAAGTAGTCGGGCTGGTGATACCAGCTGTACACCTCCTGCAGACGGGTCCAGCCAGAGGGGTCACCGGCCGGCATGGGATACCGCTCGCACAGCACGGGCCGCCACTCGGTCTCGTAGCGCGAGTAGAACGACCGCGAATCGAGTGCGCCGAGCGCGTACCCGCAGACACCGTCGCCGTCTTCGAGGACCAGGCTCAGCGCGGGTTCGAACGCGAGATAGGGCTCGACGAAGACGCGGCCCAGCGCGTCCGGATCTTCCCCGAAGAACGGCTCGCCATCGTCACCGTTGTCGCCCGTCTTGAGACACACGTAGTCGGCTGCCGACACGTCGCCGGCGACGGCCAGGCGGATGCGGCCCGGTGAC
>CAYMAG010000041.1:3238-29230 GCA_964388335.1 uncultured Vicinamibacteraceae bacterium
GTAGTCGGCTGCCGACACGTCGCCGGCGACGGCCAGGCGGATGCGGCCCGGTGACGTCGACGGCGTGTTCATCGCTCGACCTCGGCAGCGTCCGGCGTCAACGTCCCATCCGGCGTGAACGTCCCATCCGGGTGCTGCACCAACAGTCGCTGGAGCCGGGCCGCCATCCCGCCGCGATAGGTTCCGGGAAGGTGGGACGCGGAGCGCAGCACGGGCATCGCGGTGTCGAGAGATTGGAGTCGCGCCTCCACGCAGCGAACGAGCAGGTCGAGTTCCTCGCGCAGATCCCAGATGCGACGGTTCAGGGCGTAGAAGAGTCGCCGGTCGCGAAGCGTGGCGAGCCGGCCGCAGAAATCGCGCAGGCGCACCGCATCGCGGACGAACGCCACGCCATCGTCGCGCCAGGTCACCGACGTCGCCGACAGCGCACCGCGAGCGAGGGCATACAGGCGCTCCGCCGTCGGACCTTCCCGCGAGGGCAGATAGTAGCAGTCGCCCAGCAGCACCAGCAGGTCGAGATCTGCCGGGCCCGAGACCGTCTCGAACGACGGCAGCCACTCGCGCAGGCCGGACAGGTACGCCTCGCGTTCGTCCCACGGTCCGGTGGACTGCACGAAGGCCGCGAGCGTCCGGAGGGGCACGTAGTCGAGTGGGAACTCGGTGTTCGGATTGCTCAGGATGCCGCGGACCTCGCCGCGCAACTCCTCCGGGCGTCCCGCGTACGGTCCACAGACGAAGCGCCGGCCGTCGTAGTCGTTGGCGTGCAGGTTGTCCCAGAGGATCGGCTTGCGGCGGAGCAGCGTCTGCACCTCGAGGATGTGGGCGACGGATATCTCGTCGGAGACGATCTCCGGACCGGTCCAGAACACGTCGATCTCGGGGGCGAGCGCGCGGCCTATCGTGTCGAGATAGCCCGGGCCGCCATGCTGGGCCGCGGCCATGCGCCCACAGTACGGCGTCGGACAGAAGGCGAGTGTCGCGTCCGCCTGCTGCGTGCGGAGCCAGGCGACGAGCGTATTGGCGACGTGGGACTGCGCTGCCGCCAGCGATCCCCAGCGCGCGAGGTCGTCGGGGTCGAGACGATCGGGAATGTCGTCGAACAGCAGGGCGAAGTGGTGACAGCCGAGCGACAGCAGCTGCGCGAACCTGGCGCGCAGCCGCTCCATGTCACTGGCGTCGCGGTATCGGATGTCGAGGCCCGGACCGAGCCCATAGATGAAGCGAAGGTCGCGCCCGCGGCAGGCGTCCACCAGTTGCGTCAACGACGCCACGTCAGCGCTCGCGTACGGCTCGCGCCAGATCGCCCGGTGGTGCAGATCGTCCTTGGGGCAGTAGAGGTACGTGTTCAACCCCCACGCCGACATCTGCTCGAAGAGTTCGAGCCGCTCGGTCTGCGACCAGGGCGGCCCGTAGAACCCCTCGATCACGCCGGTCAGCCGCATCGCTTCCTGGCCCACGACCACGTAGCATATCCGTACTGTGCCCAGACGGAGAACGCTCGACGCGTGCGGCCGTGGCGCCGCCGCAGGAGACGCCATGACGTCGACCCGACATCCTGACCGCGTGTACCGCCGTGATCGATCCGCCGTGGGTCGCCCGCGCCAGGGTGCCGTGAGTCGCCTCATGCGCGTGCCTGCCCTCGTCCTGCTGCTCGGCCTGTCACCGCTGCCGTCCCTTGGACAGTCGCGCACGCTCGAACCGTCCCTCCTGCACCTGCGCAGCGGCGCGGACCGTGAGTGGACGTCGTTCGAGCCCGAAGCCGATGGCCCGGACTGGACACATCGGTTCACCGGAGCGCCGAACGCCACCGACGTGACGCTGTGCCTGCGTCAGCAGGACGTCAAGCAGGGGTGGCGCGTCCTGCTCAACGGCGAGCCTCTGGGTACGCTGTCGCGGGACGAGAACGACATCCGCCTGTGCCTGCCCGTCCCGCAGGGGTTGCTGGCCGACCAGAACGTCCTGCGCATCGAGCCCACGTCTCGCACCGTGGCGTCGGATGACATCCGGGTCGGCGAGGTGACGCTGCATGCGCGTCCCATGGCAACGTGGCTGACCGAGGCATGGGTCGACGTCTCGGTCGTTGACGAGGTGAGTGGCACGGCACTGCCGTCCCGCCTCACGATCGTCGACGCGACCGGCGCGTTCATGACAACCGGTACCACGCCTGCCCCGCACCTCGCCGTACGACCGGGCGTGGTGTACACGGCGACCGGCACGGCCAGAATTGGCCTGCCCGCCGGACGGTACACGGTGTATGCGGGCCGGGGCTTCGAGTACTCCCTCGCGAAGGTCGAGCTGACGTTGGCGCCCGGCGAGTCCGCTGACCGGCGCCTGGCGCTGCGGCGCGAGGTCCCCATGCCCGGATACGTCGCGTCGGACACCCACGTGCACACGTTCACGCACTCGGGGCACGGTGACGCCACGCTCGACGAGCGCATGGTGACGCTGGCGGGCGAAGGCATCGAGTTGCCGATCGCCACGGATCACAACGTGCACATCGACTACGATCCGCCCGCCCGCGAGGTGGGCGTCCGGGCACACTTCACGCCCATCGCCGGAAACGAGTTCACGACCCCCAGCGGGCACTTCAACGTGTTCCCCGTACGGCCGGACGACGCCGCGCCCGACGCGACGTCTCCCGACTGGGCCGTGAGCTTCGACCGAATCTTCGGGCACGCGTCGACCCGCGTGGCGATTCTGAATCACGCTCGCGACCTGCACCGCGGCACACGGCCCTTCGGCCCACTGCACTACACCGCGGCCGCGGGCGCGAGTCTCGACGGCTGGCCCATGCGCTTCAACGCGATGGAGGTCATCAACTCGGGCGCGACGCAGACCGATGCGTTGCAGCTGGTCCACGACTGGATGGCGCTGCTGAACCACGGCTACCAGGTCACGCCGATCGGCAGCAGTGACTCGCACGACGTGACGCGCTACATCGTGGGGCAGGGGCGCACGTACATCCGTGCGGCCGACCGCGATCCCGGGGCGATCGACGTCGACGAGGCCGTGCGCAGCCTCGTCACGGGGCACGCGCTGGTGAGCTACGGCCTGGTTGCCGATCTCGCGGTCGATGGCGACCATGGCCCCGGTGACCTGGTGCGCGCAGGCGGCGCGCCCCTCGACGTGCGTCTGCGCGTGCTCGGGCCCCACTGGGTCACCGCGCGGCGCGTGCTGCTGTACGCGAACGGCCAGATCGTGCGGGAAGCCACGATCGACGGCAACGCCGCGGGTCTGGCACCGGGCGTCAAGTGGCAGGCGACGTGGTCGCTGCCCAGGCCGGCACACGACGTGCACCTCGTGGCCGTGGCGCTGGGCGACGGCGTCAGCGGCCCGTGGTGGCCCACCGGGAAGCCCTACCAGCCCACGTCGCCCGACTGGGAGCCGTACACGCTGGGCGTGAGCGGGGCCGTGTGGGTGGACGGGGACGGGGACGGACGCCGCTCGTCAGCACGTGATTACGCATGGCAGATCCACGCGAAGGCCGGCGCGAGCCTGGACTCCGTGGTGAAGGCCCTGCACGCCTACGACGCAGCGGTGGCGGTGCAGGCGGCCCACCTCTATCGCGAGGCTGGCGGCGCACTCGACGGCGAAGCGTTCACTGCGGCCATGGCCACGGGACCGCAGTCCGTCCGGTCCGGCTTCCGCGCGTACCTCGACGCCTGGCGCGAGAACGAGTCCGCCCGCGCCGCGCCGGCACGATAACCTCCTCGAGCGCGCCGCAAACGTCGAGGGGCGGGGATTCGGCGTGCGGCCGGAACGCCGCGGCCTGTGATGTCCGAATCCGGCGAGTGTGCCGGCGCGTCCGATGCTAGTCTGCGTTCGTGGGTACCGCGATGCCAGACGCGAGAGTGTGCGAGCAGGCCCGTCTCAGCCGCGACGCGCGGTTCGACGGCCTGTTCTTCACGGCGGTGACCAGCACGGGCATCTACTGCCGTCCGGTGTGCCCGGCCCCGGCGCCGAAGCCTCGCAACGTCACGTACTTCCCGAACGCGGCAGCCGCGGAGTCGGCCGGGTTCCGTCCCTGCCTGCGCTGCCGACCCGAACTGGCGCCTGGTGACGCCGAATGGCGGCGAGGCGACGAGGTGGTGGCCCGGGCGCTCGCTCTCATCGATGAAGGTCTGCTCGCCGATGCGCCGATGGCGGCACTGGCCGCACGCCTCGGCATCGGTGAACGGCAGTTGCGGCGAGTGTTCGTCGACCAGCTGGGCGCGCCTCCCGTTGGCGTACACGGCACGCGCAGGCTGCTGCTCGCCAAGCAACTGCTGTCGGACACGTCGCTCCCCATCATCGACGTCGCCATGGCGGCGGGTTTCGGCAGCCTGCGGCGATTCAACGCGGTGTTCAAGGACGCGTACCGCATGGCGCCGCGCGACATCAGACGAAGGGCACCGTTCCTCGACGAAGGCGGGCTGGTGCTTCGTCTCGGCTACCGTCCGCCGTACGACTTCGAGTCGGTGCTCGCCTTTCTGCAAAGCCGCGCGCTGCCAGGCATCGAGGTGGTCACCGGCGACAGCTACGCGCGAGTGTTCGGCTCGGGTGACACACCGGGCTGGCTGCGTGTGAGCCGCTGGCCGTCTCAGGACGAGGCCACGCACGCCCTGCGCCTGGAACTGCACGGCAGTCGTCCGGCGGTGTTGCTGTCTCTGGTCACGCGCGTGCGACGCATGTTCGACCTCGACTCCGATCCTGCGACGATCTCGGCCGCGCTTGGAGCCGACGCACGGTTGCAGCCACTGATCCTCCAGCGGCCGGGGCTCCGGCTGCCCGGCGGGTGGGACGGGTTCGAGATCGCGGTGCGCGCGGTGGTCGGTCAGCAGGTGAGCGTCAAGGCGGCTCGCACGATCTCGTCCAGACTGGCCCGACAGTTCGGCACGCCACTGGCCGAGACCCTGGCCACACACGGCTTCACACACCTGTTCCCGGCACCCGCCGTACTTGCCGCGGCCGACCTCGCCGGCACAGGACTCACGCGCGATCGTGCGCACACGATCCGCAGCATGTCTCGCGCGATCATGGACGGCCGCGTCGACTTCGCACGCGAACGTACCCTCGACGCCCTGGTGGCGCGGTGGGTCGCGTTACCCGGCATCGGTCCATGGACGGCGCAGTACATCGCCATGCGCGCGCTGTCGCATCCCGACGCGTTACCGGCGGAGGATCTGGTGCTGCGCCAGGCGCTGACGAACGACGGCACCCGTTGCACGGCGAGCGCACTGCGTGCGCGTGCGGAAGCCTGGCGGCCGTGGCGCGCGTACGCGGTGATGCATCTCTGGCACGACACGACGGCCGGCGCAACAGCGACAGCCGGCAGGAGCACGACACGATGAGCATCTACTATCGACACGTTGACAGTCCGGTGGGCCCGCTCCTGCTGGCCGCATCCGACGCGGGACTGCACGCCATCGAGTTCCACGCGTCGCAGCACCCGGTGCGCAGGAGCGACGGGTGGCACCCTGGAGACCATCCCCTGCTGCGTGCCGCCGAGAAGCAGTTGCGCGAGTACTTCGCGGGCACGCGACACACGTTCGATCTGCCACTGGCGCCGGCCGGCACCGACTTCCAGCAGCGGGTGTGGCAGACGTTGGCGACCATTCCCTACGGCCAGACCATCAGCTATGCCGAACTGGCCGCACGTATCAACAGGGCGGGTGCCTCGCGCGCCGTGGGTGCGGCCAACGGGCGGAACCCACTGCCGATCGTCCTGCCGTGCCACCGCGTCATTGGCGCAAACGGCTCGCTGACGGGGTTCGGCGGAGGACTTCCCGTCAAGCGCTTCCTGCTGGAGCTGGAGGGCGCGCTGCCGGGCCAGCTCGAGCTGACGGCGCACCCAGCAGGAGCCGGTTCTTCGGCGTGATGTCCGAGGGAATCGTCTGCGTCCACACCCGATAGCCCTGCCGCTCGAGGCGCTCGGCGCGGCGCACGTCGATCGCCAGCGACAGGTCGAGCCACCCGGTCAGCGGTCCCGCATCGCAGGTCTCCTCGTCGTGACAGCACGGCAGCACGGCGACGCGCGCTCCCGCCTGCACGGCCCGATCGAGGATGCGATCGGTGAGCGCTCCGCACGCATGGCTCGATACGACCACGTCCGCCTCGGTGAGTGCGATGTCGTCGACAGACGCTTCGCACCATTCGACCCGACCGACGAGCCGCGGCCATGCCGCGACCAGGGAGGCGCGCACCTTCGTGGCTGATGATGGCGCGATCGTGTCGACCGCGAGCGCGCACGGCGACGTGTCGTCGAGCAGCAGCATCAGGTGAGCCAGCAGTCCGTGTCCCGCCGCGACGTCCACCACGCGTCCCCCGCGAAACAGTCGCCGGCACCGCCGTGCCACTTCCCATGCCTCGTACAGCTCCTTGCGCGGCAGGCACTCCGCGCGGCACACCGTTCGTCCGACCTTGTCGAAGAGCGTGTCGGCGGGGAAACGACCGAGGTCCTCGAGCGTGAGCCGACCACGCGAGCCGTGCGAGAACACGCCCCCAGTATGCGGCGGCCCGGCCTGGCCGGCGCACCGCAGTTTCTGCACCGCCTCGCAGACCACGACCGCGCACGTCCTGCCACGTCCCGGCGCAACGCGTGGATTTGTTCAGGGTCGGCGTCTGGC
The DNA here is from genome assembly GCA_964388335.1 of uncultured Vicinamibacteraceae bacterium. GTDB lineage: Bacteria > Acidobacteriota > Vicinamibacteria > Vicinamibacterales > Vicinamibacteraceae > JAEZDP01. The sequence continues at coordinate 9,844 of CAYMAG010000041.1, forward strand.
GCGGTTGTTGCTACACCGAGTCGCAGGGAGGACCACTGTGCCGATCCAGGACGGCTTCACCCTCGGCATCGTCAACTACTGCGACCGTCGGCACGGGGGGTGCGCGTTCACCTCGAGATCGTTCGTTCGTCCGGCGTCCGATGAACCGGACGCTGTCGCCCGATCGCTCGCAACGAAGGGAGGTGCGAGATGAGCCCTCGGCTCGTCTTGACCCACTTGCACAAATCAGCCACATGGCGTATTGTAAGAAGCCATATGGCTACGGCAAACATCTCTCGGCGCCACCACACGAACGGCCCGGACGCCGGCCGGCAGCACAGCCAGGGCGCCGAACGCTTCGGCAGGCTCGTGACCAGCGGAGACGTCGGCAGCCACGGTCACCTCCTGTTGCTCGGGCTCGACGTGATTGACACGGTTGCGCTCGTGGAGCTGCTCGAGCAGGGGCTCGCGTACGTCGCGTTCGAACAACTGGCCATGAACTCGGGCCTGTCGTCAGACACGCTTCAGACGCTCATCGATATCCCGTCGCGCACCATGACGCGACGAAGGCAGGACGGACGCTTTCACCGCGATGAATCCGACCGGCTGGTGCGCGCCGCGCGCATCGTCGGCGGGGCTCTCGCGCTGTTCGAGGGCGACCGTGAGGCTGCTGCGCGCTGGCTGACATCGCCGCAACGGGGGCTCGGTGGCGCGATGCCCGTGCAGTTCGCGCGGATGGAAGTGGGCGCGCTCGAGGTCGAACGTCTCATGGAGCGGTTGAACCACGGGGTCGTCACCTAGTGCCCACCGTCTGGCGCATCGTCAAACAGCGCTACGCGGCGCGGGCGTTCGACGGCGAGGGTGCTCGTCGCTTCGGCGGGCGGTGGAACTCGCCAGGCGTGCCGGTGGCGTATGCCGCGTGTTCGCGCGCCCTGGCTGCGCTCGAACTGCTCGTGCACGTGGAGCGATCGGCGCTGCTGTCCGCCTACGTGCTCATCGGCTGCGATGTCGATGACACGTTGGTGGACACACTCGACCCGGTCACGCTCCCGCCGCATTGGCGCCAGAGCCCCGCCCCGCACGAACTGGCCCGGATCGGTGACGTCTGGGTGCGTGCAGGCGAGTCGCTCGCCCTGGCCGTCCCGAGCGCGCTCGTCCCCGACGAGCCGATCTACCTGCTCAACCCGAAGCACGCGCAGTTCGATGCGATGCGTGTCGGCGCGCCCCGTCCGTTCGACGTGGATGCGCGGTTGGTGTCGTGAGCAACATCGCGAGACCATTGTCAGATGCTGCGCATCCCGGCCCGTGACGCTGTCGAGACACTCGCGGATACGACGCCAGTCGACCCGCCGCAGCCCGTCCGGCATCCGGGCGTGCACGTCCTTCAGGTGCGCGCCGACAACCTCGCGCGCGGCGTCCCTGTGGACGAGGACGTCTGGCGCGCGATAATCGGACACCATGGCCTCGATTGACGTCGCACAGGAGTCACCCACGACCTTCCGCGTGGTGGTGGACGATGGGCATGGCACGACGACGCATGTGGTGACGGTGATGCCCAGCGACGTCGACCGCTATGCGCCGGGCGCGACGCCCGAAGAACTGATCGAGGCAGCGTTCGCGTTCCTGCTGGCGCGCGAGCCCAAGGAATCGATTCTGGCCCGGTTCGAGTTGCCGGTAATCGAGCGTTACTTCCCTGAGTTCCTCGACGGGATGCGCGGTGGGTGATTCGGCTCAGCAGGGCCCGCCGGCGAGCATGCCGTCCACGTCAGCACCCGCCACCAGCCGCAGCTTCCGGTAGAACGTCGGCCGCACGCCGGTCGCGACGAAGCCGCCAACGGCCCGTCCATCGGGGCCGTATCCGTCGAGCCGGTACTCGAAGAGATTCTCGAGGACGACCCCTCCGTCCTCCGCGCGGTTCACCTCGCTGATGTGCGTGATGCGTCGCACGCCGTCCTGCATGATCTGGTGCTGCAGAATCAGGTCGATGCTGGTGCTGATCTGCTTCTGGATGGCCCAGAGCGGCAGCGCCAGGCCTTTGGACAGCAACATCAGCTCCAGACGTGCGATCGCGTGGGCCGGCGAACTCGCATGCAGGACGCCCATCGAACCGTCATGTCCGCTCGTCATGGCGTGCACCATCTCGAAGGCCTCGTCACCGCGAATCTCGCCGACGAGGATACGGTTGGGGCGCATGCGGAGGCTGTTTCTCAGGAGATCCGCCAGCGTGATGGCGCCAGACCCTTCGCTGTTGGACTGGCGGCATTCGAGACGCACGCAGTGCGAGAGCGTCAGGTCGAGTTCGGCCGTGTCTTCGATGACCACGACACGCTCCCCGTGCGCGATCTGCCCGGCCAGAATGCCCAGCGTCGTGGTCTTGCCACTGCCGGTGCCGCCAGAGAACACGATGTTCAACCGCGCCCGCACGGCGCACGACAGGAAGTCGGCCATCCGTCGGGTCAGCGTTCCATGACGCACCAGGTCGTCGAGCGTCCTCACGGCGTTGGTGAACTTGCGGATCGTGACGGCCGGCCCCTGCACCGAGACCGGCGCGATACAGATGTTCACGCGCGACCCATCGTCCAGCCGGAAGTCGACCATGGGCGTGCGCGCGTTCACGCCGCGTCCCGCGCCGACGACGAGGTTGTCGACCAGCAGGTCCAGTTGCGCCGCCGCCGTGAAGACGGTCGGCACCTCGACCATCCGCCCACGCCGCTCGACGAAGATCTGGTGAGGGCCGTTGATCATGATCTCGGTGACGGCCGCATCCTCGAGCAGTGACCTGATCGGTTGCACGCCTGGCTTGTCGATGATGCGCATCGCGCGAGAGTAGTACGACGCGTGCGCCGCGCCAACTCACGCGTCAGGACGATCACACGAAGTAACGCCACCATCCTCGGGATGGCCCGAGTCGGAGCGGATCATGCCCCACGATGCGCAACGCATCTGGCGCGCGTCGTCCAAGCGCCCGGCCGCATTGTCGAGGTGCAGGCCGAGAACGGCAGCCGGGTGCCACACTGTTCCTGATTCCCCTGCCGTCCGTCAGCGCCACGGCGTGAATCGACGCCGCACAGCGCACAATGAGGTCATGCGTAGGGCCAACCGAGGCGGGCAAGGCGGGGTGTGAGGTGACCGGACACCAGTGCCATCACTGCAAGCAGTGGGTGGCGGACGGCGAGGCGCACGACTGCTGGACGACCACTGTGGCGGCGCTCACCCGCGACCTGTCCGACGACCTGCGGGAGGCGTGGGAGCGGCTGCGCGAGACCGCGGTCGAGTTCGGGGAGCAGCGCGTCTACGCCTCGCACAAGTCGATCATGTTCTCGCGGCGTGCGTGCTACTGCTTCGTGCGCCCGAAGCGGAACCATCTCGAGGTCTGCGTCTTTCTCGACCACGCCGTGACGGGGCCACAGGTGCGAACCGTCGTGCCCGCATCACGGACGCGCCTCGCGCACCTGCTGCGCATCACGCATCGCGACGAGGTCGAGGCACCCATCACCGACTGGATGCGCCGCGCGTACGACCTCGTGGACCCGGCGGCGCCACCGACCGTGGCGGGCGAAGGCGCGCCGCGACGGCGTGCGATGAAGAAGCGCTAACGCTGAATGCGCGCCGAGCCACCTCTGGCGAACGCGCGCACGTCTTCGACTGTGGCCATGGTCGTGTCGCCCGGGAAGGTGGTGATGAGCGCGCCATGCGCCCAGCCGAGCCGCACGCACTGTTCGGGCGACTCGCCCGTCAGCATCCCGTAGACGAGCCCCGACGCGAAGCCGTCGCCGCCGCCCACGCGGTCGAGCACGTCGAGCGAGCACGTCGGTGCCGACACCTGTTCGCCGTTGAACCAGGCCACCGCCGACCAGGTGTGGCGGTTGGTCGTCTGCACCTCGCGCAGCGTCGTGGCGACGACCTTGACGTTCGAGAATCGCTCGACCACCCGCTGGATCGTGTCGAAGAACGCCTTCGTGTCGAGCGCCGCGCCCCTGCCCGCCTCCGGACCTGCCACGCCGAGCGCCTTCTGGAGGTCTTCCTCGTTGCCAACGAGCACGTCGACGTTCTCGACGATGCGCGAGAACACCGACGGCGCACGCTCGATGCCGCCTTGCGCCTTCCACAGCTTCTCGCGGTAGTTGAGGTCGAACGACACGACGGCACCGGCTCGACGCGCCGCCTGCATCGCTTCGATGATCAGCTCCGCCGTGCTCTCGGACAGCGCCGCGAACAGGCCGCCGCTGTGGAACCACCGCACGCCCTGCCCGAAGATGCCGTCCCAGTCGAAGTCACCGGGTTCGAGCAGCGCCGCGGCCTCGTGGGCCCGGTTGTAGAACACGACCGGCGGGCGGATGCCCATGCCCTGGTCGCTGTACACCGTGGCCATGTTCGGCCCGCGCGCGCCGTCGTGGTCGAAGTACTTGTAGAAGGGCGTCACGCCCATGGCGCGGACGCGCTCGGCGATGAGGTCACCCACGGGATACCGCACCATCGCCGTCGCGACGCCCGTGCGCAGACGGAAGCAGTCCGAGAGGTTCGCGGCCACGTTGAACTCACCGCCGCTGACGTGAATGGCGAGCGACGTCGCCTTGCGGAACGGCACGCGGCCTGGATCGAGGCGGTGAATGATCGCGCCGAGTGACAGGAAGTCGAGGGCGCCTTCAGCGGGGATGTTCAGGTCGATGCTCATGCCGGGATGACTCTCTAGGTTGCCCGAAAGGAGTGGACGTCATCGATCGCCGCGTGACGCCCAGTCGGTGTGGAACGATCCGGAGCGATCGGTCCGCCGGTACGTGTGTGCCCCGAAGTAATCGCGCTGCCCCTGCGTGAGGTTCGCCGGCAGACGCGCGCTGCGGTACGCATCGTAGTACGCCAGCGAGTCGGCGGTCGCGGGCACCGGAATGCCGAGCCCGACGGCCGACTGCACGAACTGGCGCCACGCCTGCTGGCGCGCACCGACGGCCTCGGTGAACGCCGGGTCGAGCAGCAGGTTGACCAGCTGCGGATCGCGGGCGAATGCGGCGCGGATGTCTTCGAGCAGCGTCGCGCGAATGATGCAGCCTGCCCGCCAGATGCGAGCCACTTCGCCCGGGTCGATGTCGTAGTCGTACTCGGCCGACGCCAGACGCATCAGCGCCATGCCCTGGGCATACGACGTGATCTTGCTGGCGTAGAGCGCCTGCCGCGCCGCGTCGATGAGGCCGGCGCGATCGCCGGAGTACGACGGCGATGGTCCCGTGAGCACGCCGCTGGCGGCGACCCGCTCGTCCTTCTGCGCCGAGATGATGCGCGACACCACGGCCGCGTTGACGGTCGGAATCGCCGCGCCGACGTCGAAGGCGTTCTGGCTCATCCACTTGCCGGTGCCCTTCTGCTGGGCCTCGTCGAGAATCACGTCGACCAGTGCGCCGCCGGTCTCGGGGTCGACCTGCGCCAGCACGTCCGACGTGATCTCCACCAGGTACGACTTCAGCTCGCCACGATTCCACTCGACAAAGACGTCCGAAATCTCTCCGGCGCTCATGCCGAGCCCGCGGCTGCAGACATCATAGGTCTCGGCGATGAGCTGCATGTCGCCGTACTCGATGCCGTTGTGCACCATCTTCACGTAGTGCCCGGCGCCACGCGCGCCCACGTACCCGACGCACGGCGCCCCATCGTCTGCCCGGGCGGCGATGGCATTGAAGATCGGCGCCACGGCCTCCCAGGCCTCTCGCGCCCCACCCGGCATGATGGCCGGGCCGCGGAGCGCGCCCTCTTCACCGCCGGACACGCCGGTGCCGAGAAACAGCAGGCCGCGCGCGGCCAGTTCCGCCTCGCGGCGGTCGGTGTCCTTGAAGTGGGAATTGCCTGCGTCGATCAGGATGTCGCCCGGCTCGAGGTGCGCCGCCACGTGGGCGATGACGTCGTCCACTGGCTTGCCGGCGGGCACCATCAGGAGCAGCTTGCGTGGACGCTCGAGCATCCCGGCCAGCGCCTCGGCCGACGCCGCGCCCTCGGCGCGCGTGCTGACGTCGGCAAATGCCTGCGTCTTCGCCGGGTCCAGGTCGTACCCGGCCACCGCGTACCCGCGGCTCTCCATGTTCCTCGCGAGGTTGGCGCCCATCACCCCCAGGCCCACCACACCGATTGCGCACGTCATCGCGTCCTCTTTCGCCCGACAGACGCACCGGCCGGCCAGGCGGCGGCGATGGGCCGACGGTCGTCCCGCCGGTCACGTCTCTCAGCGCCCGCGTATTGTCTCCCGACGGCGATCGGAATGCGAGTGCAGCGGGAGGTCAGTGTAGCGCGCGGTCAGGCGCCCGACTCCCCACTCACGTCCGCGTACAGCCGGGCGAGGCGGTGCGCGTGCTCGTCGTAGGCCGACTCGAAGAGCGTTGCGGCTCGCTCGGCGCCGACCACCACGGCGGCGCTGAGCACGGTGGGTGGCTGGCCTGCCTGCGTCAGCCGCAGAGCGACCTCGGCCTTGAGGCAGTTGACCAGCAGGCACCCGCCGACTGACGACCCGGGGGCCACCGGCGTGTCGAGGCCGGGAATGGTCACCATGGCATCGCCGGCGGGGGCGCCCGTGTCGAGCACGAGGTCGGCGAAGTCCTGCAGCTTCTTCCCGTCGGCACGCCGACTGGCGCTCGCCTCGTTGTGCGCGAGGCTGACGATCGACACCACGCGGACGCGTCGGCGCTGGAACTCTTCGGCGATTTCGATAGGCACCACGTTGCATCCGCTCGAGCTGATGACCAGGGCCGAGTCCGCTGGCGACAGCGCGAAGTTTCTGAGAATGCGCTCGGCGAGGCCGGGGACGTTCTCGAGGAACATGGCCTGGCGCTGCCCGTTCGCCCCGACCACGAGGTTGTGGAACGTCAGCGACAACTCGACGATGGGATTGAAGCCGGGGAAGGAGCCGTACCGCGGCCACATCTCCTCGACCATGATCCGGCTGTGGCCGGAGCCGAACACGTGCACCATGCGTCCTGCCAGGATGCTCGTCGCAAACCACGTCGCGGCCGTGTGGATGGCGGGCTGCTGGGCGCGTACGGCGTCCAGGATGCGTGCGCTGGCGGCGAGATACTGCTCCGATGGGGTCATGGTCGTGAGGATGCGGGTTCGCTGACGCACCAGCCGCCATCGACGGCGAGCACCTGTCCCGTGACGAAGCGCGACTCGTGCGACAGCAGGTACACGACGGCGCCGTCCACGTCGTCCGGCTGCGCGATGCGTCCCCCGTCGAGGGGTTGCTTTCGGTGGATGTAGGCGGCGATGTCGGGATTGGCGGCGGCGCGACGCGCGCCCGGCGTGTGGACGAGCGCTGGTGCAATCACGTTGAAGCGGATGTCGTGGCCAGCGTAATGGGCCGCGCAGGAGGTGGTCAGTCCGATGACACCCGCCTTGGCCGCGGCGTAGGCGTGTGTTGCGAAGTGGGCCGGTGAAGGGGAGAAGGCGAGCACGGACGCCAGGTTCAGCACCGCGCCACCCCGACCTGCGCGGAGGAAGTACTGCACCGCGGCCCGATTGGTGAAGAACATCGACGTCAGGTTGAGGTCGAGGGTGTGCCGCCACCCCTCGTCGACGATCTGGTCGAGCGGTCCATCCCCGGCCCGCCGTCCGCTGCCTCCGGCCACGTGGTAGACCCCGTCGACGCAGCCGTACGCCGCCACGGCCTCCTCGATGGCCCGGCCCGCGAGTGTCGGGTCGGTGGCGTCACCGCGCAGCAGTCTGGTGGCCGGCCCGAGGACGGCGACCGCGTGGTCCGCGTGCTCGTCGGGCAGGCCCGCCACCGTCAGACGGCCGCCCTCGCGCCGGCAGGCCTGCGCCGCGGACAGCCCGAGCCCGGCCGTGCCGCCGATGATCACGATGGAGAGCCCCTCGAGGCGTCCCGTCTGCATGCGCGTCAGTGTGTCCGACGCGGCGCGCCGCGTCAAAATGCGTTGCCAAGGTCGGTAGTAGTTGCCCAGCCTCGGCGAGGCTGGGCCTACCGGGGACGATCCTTCCTTCCTTCGTCCCTTCGTTCCTTGGTTCCTTGGTTCCTTCGTTCCTTCGTTCCTTTCCTCCTTTCTTCCTCCTACACTTTCATGTCATGCCCCGTCCTCTGCGTACCACCGTCATCGGCAGTTACCCGTTCCCGTCCTGGCTGGAGTTCGCCTCGGGGCATCTCGACGCGTTCGGCGACGACGACCGGGCCGAGATGCTGGACGATGCGGTGGCGATTGCGGTGAAGGACCAGGTGGATGCCGGCCTCGACGTCATCAGCGACGGCGAGCAGACGCGGCTCGACTTCAACCTCTCGTTCTATGGGTTCCTCACGGGGCTCGCACCCGAGCCCCCGTCACGGCGGCGCTTCGGACCACCGGGCCACGACCAGCGGGGGAAGCACGAGGTCATCGGCGAACTGAGCGCGCCTCGAGGCCTCGGCACCGTGGACGATTTCCGCCGCCTGAAGCGGATGGCGCCGCCCGGCGTCACGCTCAAGGCCAGCGTGCCGGGACCGTACACGCTCAGCGGGCGGTTGCTGCCGGGCTCGCGATATCGAGACCGTTGGGCGCTCGCCGAAGCGCTCGTCCCGATCGTGCGTCGGGAACTCGACGCGCTGGCTGGGGAGGGATGCGAAGAGATCTGCGTGGACGAGCCGTCGATGAGTTGTTACGCCCATCGGGAGGACCCGCGGCGGTTCGTCGCCATGTTCAACGAGACCGTCGCGTCGGTGCGCGGCCGCACGCGGGTGTCCACGCACCTGTGCTTCGGCAACTACAAGGGCCGCGCGGTCGCGCCACGCAGTTACGCCTGTCTCTTTCCGGCGTTTCTCGAGGCGCACGTGGACGAACTGCACGTCGAGATGGCCAGCCGAGAGTTCGCGGAGATAGAGGTCATCGCGTCGATTGCCGCACGCATGGACGTCGTGGTGGGCGTCATCGACGTGAAGAACTACCATGTCGAGACTCCGGACGAAGTCGCCGCGCGCGTGCGGCGCAGTCTCGAGCACGCGCCGGCGGAACGGCTCTCGTTCGCGCCGGATTGCGGCCTCAGCCAGACGGCGCGCTGGGCCGCGCGCCGCAAGCTGGTCAACATGGTCGAGGGAGTGCGACGTGTCCGCGCCGACATGGGGCTCGCATGATCACGCCCGTCCTGAAGGATGCCGCGCTGCTCGCGGACATCGCCGCAGTCAATCGCGCCGATGAGCACGTCCGCCTGTGGTGGTTGGGGCAGAGCGGCTTCCTGGTGCAGTGGCAGGGACGCCATCTGCTGCTCGATCCTTACCTGTCAGATTCGTTGACCGCGAAGTACGCAGGCACCGACAAGCCCCACGTCCGCATGACCGAACGCGTCGTCGATCCAGAAGCCCTCGATTTCATCGACGTGGTCACGTCGAGCCACAACCACACCGACCACCTCGACGCCGACACGCTCGTGCCGCTCCTGCGCGTCAACCCGCACGTCAGGCTCGTGGTACCCGCAGCGAACGTCGCGTTCGCGGCCGACCGCGTGGGCGTCGATCCCGATGCGCTGGTCGGGCTGCAGATTGGCGAGGCGCAGGAGATCGGGCCGTTCCGTCTTGAAGCCGTGCCAGCCGCGCACGAGAGCCTGGACGCCCAATACGCGGGATACGTCGTCACGTGCGGTCCGTGGACGCTCTACCACAGCGGTGACACGGTGCTCTACCCCGGCATGGTCGAGCGCTTGCGTCCGCACCGCGTGGACGTGGCGATGCTGCCAATCAACGGCCGCGCGGCAGAGGGGCGTGTCGCGGGCAACCTGAACGCCGTGGAGGCGGCGCAACTGGGCCGGTCGATCGGCGCGCGAACGGTCATTCCCTGCCACTACGAGATGTTCACGTTCAACACGGCCGACCCTGCCGACTTCGTCGCGGCCTGTGAGGTCGTGGGGCAGCGCAGTGATGTCTTGCGCTGCGGTGAGCAATGGACGTCGGCGACACTCGGTGGGCGCGCAGCGTCGCAGGTGCCCCCGCGAAGGGAGAGATAGCGGAGGTCACGGAGGGAACGGGTGTACTCAGAGAAGCGGAGAAGCAGAGGACCGATACAGCGCCGGTGCCCTGCGATGGCGGTCCCTTGACCTCAATCAGCCGAACGTCTGCCGAAGAACCCGGCACGGGTGTGCACGACGAGGCCGGGCTCCCGCACGGTCACCGACAGCTTTCGGAACGGCGCGTTGCGATCGCTCACGAACGTGCCGTCAGGAGGTTCGTACGAGAGCAGGTAGTAGCCCGCCTCGACGGCGGCGATGCGCCGCAGCGGCTCGATCAGGTCGTTGGCGTTGCGCAGATACAGGCCGGCCATCCGCCGGGCGACGTTGTCGAGCCCATCGCGAAGCATCATCTGGTCGTAGAGTCTTTGTGGCCCCGACAGTGCGCCCTGGACGCCTGTCACATCCACCGTGTGCGCGGTGACGCCAGCTTCGGCGGCGAGCTGAGCCAGGCGGTTGAGACGCGCTTCAATCGGCTGACCGAACTGGCCTTCATCGTCGATGCGAAGCGCGATGCCCTCAGAGAAGATGACCACGGTCTTTCGTCCCGGCAGGCCGCGTAAGCTCACCAATAGCGAGTTCAGGCTGCCAAGCGTACCGTCGACGAAGGTACGTTCGATGTCGCGGTAGCCAGGTGATCCGGCGCCCGACCGCGCCAGACCTCCTCGCACACTGCGGGCCATGTACTGCATGGCGTCGATGCGCCCGCGCACCTCCACGGCATCTGGCGTCAGAGCCGTCGTGCGCCGCCCTGTCTCGCCGGTCCGCAGGATGCCGACTTCGATCCCGGGAGGAAGGCCCTCATCGACGAACTGCCGCAACGCCGTCCTGACCCGGTCGAAACCTCCAGGCGACATGACCATGTCGTCGATGAGGAAGATCAGCGGCTCCACATCGATACCGACACGCGGCGCTGCAGTCGGTTCGGCGGCACCGTTTCCGAGCGTGGCGTGACGGCTGGCACGATCGATGAACGCGACGTCCCGGAGTTCGACGAGTTCGCCGTCCTGGCGCACCTCGAAGTCGTCGAGGGTCAGGGTCGACACGGGACGGCGTTCCGCATCGAGGACGACAGCGTCGAACTGGACGAGTTCGGCCGTGGCACGAAAGACGACCGGCGACTGGTCGGAGGGTTGTGCGCCAGGCGTGCCTCGCCCGGAACCACCGAGAATCAGGATGGCAGCGAGCACACCAGGCACTCCGACGCCTCGCTCGAGGCGTGTACGCAATTTGAGCAATCCTCCTGACAGGCGACACCCAGTGTCGCATGCGAATACCCGTGGCCCCGCCTTCGCCGAGGCTTCGGCGGGCAAGCCTGTAGCCTGGGGCCCGTGGTCCGTGGACCGCAGAGGCGGTGCCGCGACGGACGCCCGTACAATGCGTCAATGTCTGAACGTACGTGGCGGTCGCGAACGCTGTCGGCGGCGCGAGTCATGCTGACGGTGCTCGCCGTCGCACTTCCCGAGTTCGCTGCGGCCCCGCTTCGAGCCGCGCAGCCGGAGCCGGACGTCGTCGCGGTCCTCGACGTGGTCGATCGGTTCATGCGCGCCATCTCGACCAACGACGTCGCCGCGCTCGCCTCTCTCACGCTCGAGGGCACGACGACGACCGTCGAGTCGCCGAATCCTGAAGGCGGTACGCGCCTGATGCGACGGACGCTCGAGCCGCAGCGCTATGCGCAAGGCACGTTTCGCGAGCAGTACTGGGATCCGGTCGTCCACGTGCGGGGCCGGCTTGCCGTGGTGTGGACGCCGTACGAGTTCTGGCTGAACGGCAAGACGAGCCACTGCGGCATCGACGTCTTCCACATGGTCAGGCAGGACGATGGGTGGCGGATCGCGCACATCATGTGGACCGTCGAGCCCGACGCCTGTCCGGCGCTGCGGCCGGCGGACGCGGCCCGCATCAGGCCGGCGTCGTAGAGGGCGCCGCGAGTGAAGCCACCGCCGCCGCTGCCCTTCGATGTCGAGGAGCACCGCGACCGCCGCTGGTTCCGTGAGGGCACGCGGCAGGTGGACGCCGTCGTCGACGCGGAGCGCTTCATCGAGTCGGCCGGCTTCGCGGCGTGCCTCACCGACTCGCGGCGTCCCGGACCATCGCTGTACATCGCGGTGTGCGGGCGTCGCGACGCGCTGATGCCGCGCAACGTGCAGAAGGACCCCGAGGCGTCACGCGCCTGGACACTGAAGGACGAACTGGTGGGACGAGGGCGGGTCTACTACGCCAAGTTCCGGGGCGCGCGCGCGATGTTCCTCGCGCCACGCATGATTCCCTTCTTCCACGCCGTCTGGGGTGTCCGCCGCGTGGACGAGCGGGCGCGGCTGAGCGACGACGCGCGGGCGTTGCTGCGGGTACTGCGGCGCGAGTGGGAATCGAGCACCGCCGATCTGCGGAAGGACTCGGGCGTCACGAATCGGGCGGCCTTCACGAGAGCGCTCGACGAACTGCAGGCGGCCATGCTCGTCGTGCCGAGCGCCGTGTACTACGAACCGACGTTCACGTACGTCTACACACTCGCCGTCGGCCGCTTTCCCGACCAGTTGCGGCAGCGTGTGCGTCGCGACGTCGCGCTGCGCGAGATCGCCCGCTGCTTCCTCGACGGTGCGGGCACGACGCTGCGCGGTGAACTCGCACGGGTCACTGGGCTTTCACGCGTCGACGCCGGGCTCGGCAATCGCGCGCTCGTCACCGAAGGCCGCGCCGTGATGCTCGCGCCCGGGGTCTACCGCTCCACCCGGTTCTCGGGCATCGCGGACGCAACGGCGATCGTGTCGTAGCGCGCGCGAAGGGCAGCCAGGCGGTCACGGGTGAGGGCAGCCTCCCGACCCTCACGGCCCGGGACGTCGCGCAGCACGGCACTGGCGGCGGTCAGCAGCCGGTGCGCTTCGTCGTGTTCACCGCGGGCGGTCAGTGCGGCACCGAGGGCACTGCGCGTGGCGGCGAGGCGCCAATCGTCCGGCGGCAGCGAGTCTTCCTGCCGCGTGAGGGCGCCGCGAAGGGCACGTTCAGCCGCGATGCCGTCTCCCTGCGCGAGATGCAGCACCCCGACATTGAACAGGAGCACGGCCATGCTCGGGTGACCGTCGCCCATCTGGGTGCGTGTGTCTTCGAGCGCGTTGGCCAGCAGCCTCGATGCCTCATCGTACTTGCCCTGTTCACGGAGCGACACCGCCAGGTTGATCGCGTTGTGCGCCAGACTGGCGTGACGATCGCCGAAGCGCTTCTGCCGTATCGCGAGGGCGCGCCGGAGCAGTGGCTCGGCGGAGACGTACTCGCCCTTGTCGAGGAGGATGAGGCCGACGTTGTTCCACCCGGCGCCCACGTTCGGATGTTCGTCGTCGAGCACCTCGAGATTGATCGCGAGCGCCTCGCGAAACAGCGACTCGGCGGCGGCAAGGTCGCCGCGATGCCGCCGCAACAGCCCGAGTTCCGTGAGGCTCGTGGCGGTCTCGCGATGTGATTCGCCCAGGACGCGGCGGCGGACGGTGAGCGCGTCCCGGTACAGCTGCTCCGCCCGGTCGAGTTCGTGCGCATCCTCCAAGGCCCGCCCCAGCTCGACCATGGTCACCGCGACGTCTGCGTGCTCGTCGCCGAGCAGCCTGCGGCGCATGGCCAGGGCTTCGTCGAGCACGGGAATCGCGGCGGATGCGTCGCCGCGCTCCCGCAGGAGGACGCCCAGCTCGCTCAGCGTCTGTGCGAGCCGCACCGAGCCGCCAGGGCTCTCGCGCCGTCCGATGGCGAGCGCTTCGTCGAGCAGTGGCCGTGCCGCGTCGTGCAGGCCAATCCGCTGGTGAACGCGCCCGAGCACCGTCAGCATCTCCGCCCGCAGTTCCGGCTGGTCGGCCAGTTCCCGGCGGACGTGCTCTGCGCCTGCCTCGAGGATGTTGCGCACGGTGGGCTCGCGGTCGCGCGTGGCATAGGGGTCCGCGCCGGTCAGCAGGCTCGTGAGCAGTTCCGCCACCCGCGTCGACTTGGCCGATTCGAGCCGTGCGCGGTCGCGCTCGGCGGCCAGTCGCGCGGTGTAGAACGCGATGGTGCCGGTCATCAGCACCGCGACGAGTATCGCGGCGGCCACCGCGCGCGCGTGGCGCTGGACGAACTTGCCGGCGCGGTACGCCAGCGTGTCGGGACGCGCACTGACGGGCTCATGCCGCAGCGTGCGGCGCAGGTCGTCGGCGAACGCGCTCACCGACGGGTAGCGCTCCGCCGGATCCTTCTTGAGGGCCTTCGCGACAATGGTGTCGAGGTCGCCGCGCAGAGCCCTGCCATTGGGCGCCACGTCCGACAGACGGGGAGGATCGGTGTCCAGGATCGACTTCAGGAGGTCTGCCGGGGATGCTCGCCAGGCCGTGGCCGGGTGCGGCGCGCCGAGCAGCACGTACAGCAGCAGGCCCAGGGCGTAGACGTCGGTGGCAGTCGTGATCGGCGCCCCCGTGACCTGCTCGGGCGCGGCGTATTCCGGCGTCAGCACCAGCGCGCCATCCCTGGTCAACGGGGCAGCCCCGTCTCCATCCTCCTCGAGCAGTTTCGCGATGCCGAAGTCGAGCAGCTTCACCGAGCCGTCACTTCGCACGAGCACGTTCGATGGCTTGATGTCGCGGTGCACGATGAGGTTGGCGTGCGCGTGCGCCACGGCCTCGAGCACGTCGAGGAACAGGTGGAGGCGCGCCTCGACGTCCAGGGCGCGGGCCTGACAGTACTGGTCGATGTGCTCGCCCTCGACGAACTCGAGCACGAGGTAGGGCTGACGCGTCTCGCTGACGCCGGCGTCGATCAGGTGCGCCACGTGCGGGTGCGTCAGCCGCGCCAGCACGCTGCCTTCCCGCCTGAACCGCTGTTCGCCATCGCGGCCGACGAGTGACAGGTTGAGCAGCTTGACCGCCGCGCGCCCGGTGAAGTGGCCGTCGTGACGTTCCGCGAGCCACACCGACCCCATGCCGCCGCGTCCCAGCAGCGACACGAGCGTGTAGGCCCCGACTCGAAGACCCTGGAGCGACACATCCGGCAGGGCCGCCGCCGCGCCGGCCAGGAAGCCGCGCCCGCTCAGGGCGGCACCGTCCTTGAGCAGCGTCGCAATCTCGGCCGCCAGACGTGCGTCACGCAGCCTGAGGCGATTCAGCCAGCTGACGCGGGCGTCGGGGTCGAGGTCGAGCGCCTCGTCGAGGTAGGGGCTGAGCAGTCGCCAGCGGTCGGGGTGAATGGCAGACATGGACCTTCGTGGGGTACACCGGGCGCCGCGTGTCAGGCCAGTGAGGGCTGGTCGCCGAGCGCGCGATGCAGGTAGATGCGCGCCTTCTCCCACTGGCGCTGAATCGTGCGCTCCGACACGCCCCGCATCGCCGCGATGTCGGTGAACGAGAAGCCGCAGAAGAACTTCAGGTCGACCACTTCGGCGGTCGGCGCGTCGACGGCGGCCAGATCGTCCAGCGCGTCGCTCATTCGTTGCAGCTGGTGCTGATCCGTGGCGGGATCCGCCAGCGTCGTGTCCATCGCCGTGATCGCGAACCGGCCGCCGCGCTTGACGGCCCGTCGTCGCCGGACGTGGTCGATGATGATCCCGCGCATCACGCGCGCGGCGTAGGCCATGAACCGCGCGTGGTCCGGGAAGTGGGCGCCTGCGCGCGCGGACATCTGCAGGTAGGCCTCGTGCAGCAGCGTGGTCGCCCCGAGCGTGGCCAGCCCGCCGCGAACGAAGAGTTCACGCCTCGCCATGCGGCGCAGCTCGTTGTACAGCACGCTGAACAGCTCGCGCGAGGCACCGGCGTCACCGGCCTCGGCCGACGCGATCAGCGACGGAATCGTGGTGTCCGACATATCGACTACCTGCGGTGATCCGGGAGGGGTGTCCGTGTCAGCCAGCGGTACCGCCCACCTGGAGGGCGGCATCCATCAACAACGCTGCCGGTCCCGTGCACCGAACGCCGGTCGTCCCATGCCAGAGCTGGCGGCCGCCGTGTCGTCTTGTGATGCCGGCTTGCGATCCCCCTTGTAGAGGCCACCCAGTCACGGGTGGCGATCAGGGAGACCACCATGACCGGAACGACGATCAGCCCGATTCAGCCACACAACCAACGCGCCGCCACCGTCTGGGGGGCGGGCGGTGCCGACTACGACGAGATCAGCCGGGGCATCGCCGACTCCATCGAGCACTGCGTCATGCGGCTCGACCCGCAGTGGGGTGAACGCATTCTCGATCACTCGACGGGCACGGGCTGGACGTCGCGTGTCGTCGCGCGGCGCGGCGCAGTGGTGCAGGGTGTCGACATCGCCGACGAACTGCTGGCCACCGCACGAGGCATGGCCGCGGCCGAACGTCTGCCCATCCTCTACCGGCAGGGCGATGCGGAAGCGCTGCCGTTCGAGGACGGAGCGTTCGACGCGATCGTGTCGACGTGCGGCGTGATGTTCGCCAGCCGTCCGGAGGCCGCCGCGTCGGAGCTGGGGCGTGTCTGTCGCCCGGGCGGCAGGATCGCGCTCACGACGTGGCTCTCCGGCAGCAGCGTCGAGGCCATGTTCGACGTGATGCGGCGCTACATGCCACCGCCGGCGGGCCAGGCGCCTCGGTCGCCGTTCGAGTGGGGCCGCGTGGAGCGCATCCGCGAGCTGCTGGGGGATACCTTCGACCTCCGGTTCGAAGAGGGAGTGTCGTTCTACCGGGAGGCGAGCGCCGAGGCCGCATGGCAGACGTTCTCGACGGGATACGGTCCAACGCGGTCGCTCGCGGCCAGTCTGGATCCCGATCGCCGCGATGCGCTGCGCACCGACTTCATCGCGTTCCACGAGCGCTTCGCGACCGAACTCGGCATCTGCGTCCCCCGCGCCTACTGGCTGACGATCGGCGTCCGGCGCTGAGTCGTGACACGGAGTCGACGCGATGTGGACGCGTGTCGCTGCGTGGGCCGCCTGCGTGCTCGTCCTTGCGAGCGCCACGACTCGCGGTGCAGGCGGCGACGGGTGCGGGTGGCCGGTCGTGAACAAGCGCGGCTTCAGGCCGCACGCCGTGGTCGCCTACACCGTGGGTCCGTCGCCGGGCGGGGCACCGTTCCCGGCGCACAGGGTCGAGTGTGTCGCACGCGCGTTCGACGCGTGGACACGCGCCAACCGGCTGTCGGGCCTGGACGTTCGCTTCGTGCCCGGCCACGGCGGGCTCGTCGTGCGTGTCGACCGTCGCGGGGGGCTCGTCCTTCCCGGCGGAAAGGGTGGTGCGTGGACCGACCCCGAACGGTCCGCGGACGGCTTCCTCGAGCACGCCACCATCTGGCTGTCGTCCGACGAGCGTGCGCTGGACTCGTGCGACGGCGTGACCAAGGTGACCCTGCACGAACTCGGCCATCTGCACGGGCTTCGCGACAATCCGGTCTATCGCGGCCCGTCCGTGATGAACCGCGCCGCGCGGCGCGACGACACAGGTGGACGGATTCCGTTCTCGCCAACGTGGTGCGACGCCGTTCAGGCCAGGACGGCCTCCTCGGTCACGGGTGACGTGAGCGTTCGAGCAGCTTCACCAGCATCGTGAGGGTGGCATTCACCGGCGTCGCCACGCCCAGCGCGCGTCCGCGCCGAACGACGTGGCCGTTCAGCGCGTCGATCTCGGTCCGGCGGCCTGCCTGCAGGTCCTGCGCGGTCGACGACAGCGCACCAGGCATGATGTCGGCGATCTTCCAGACCGCGGCGTGGGCGGCGTCGGACGGCAGCGCCACGTCGTCGGCGTGCGCCACCGCGACGAGTTCATCGGTCGTGGCCGTCATCACCGCGCGAGCGTCCGCGTCCGCCGCGATGACGCCGTACCGCAGGCCCGTGATCGCCGAGATGGCGTTGTAGGCGCAGTTGGTCGCGAGCTTGGTCCACAGATCCACCCGTACGTCTGCCGATCGCACGCACGGCACGCCCACGGCGTTGAACCGGCCGACCAGCGTGTCGAGCCGCGCGCTGGCACCGGCATGCTCTCCGATTGAGGCGAGCGGCGTCCCCACGACGATTCGTCCGCCCCCGTTGTGTCTGACGTGCCCCGGCGCCTGCATCTCCGTGGACACGTACACAACGGCCGGCACCACCGGGTTCGGCACACGCGCGCGCAGTCGCCAGGCGTTGTCCACGCCGTTCTGCAGGCTCACGACCACGGCGTCCGGCGAGACGTGCGCAACGATCAGATCCGCCGCGGCGTCGGTGTCCGCGCTCTTCACCGTCACGAGCACGGCGTCGGCGCTGGCGATCGTCCTGATGTCGGTCGTGGCGTCGACGTGCGCGACCGTCGTGCCGTCGGCCCCATGAATCACGAGGCCGTCCCTCGCGATCGCGTCGACGTGCCGCTGTCGCCCCACGAGTGTGACGTGGACCGACGGCTGCGACAGCCGCGCGCCGAAGTAGCAGCCCACGGCACCAGCGCCCAGCACTCCCACCTTCATGACGTCTCCACGTCCCACGCGCGCAACAACCCTGCCAACACCGCGGCGTGATGGCCCATTATCCATGCCGGTCGGCCAACCGCCGTCCACGGTGCTGCTAGGCTGGTCGAATGTCGAAACGTTCTGGCGGCGCTGCCGCCGGGTGCACGCTGCGCAGGGCAGTTCCTGGCGACGTCAACGCGGTCACCAGGATCTGGCAAACCGGGTGGTGCGACGGCCACATCGGGCACGTGCCGGCGGAACTCATACCGCACCGCACCGAGCCGCAGTTCAGGTCGCGGGCGCAGGCACGGCTCGACAGCATGTGGGTGGCCGAGTCTGACCGCGGGGTCGTGGGGTTCGTCACCGTGAAGGGCGACGAACTCGAGCATCTCTATGTCGACAGGTCCGCGCGTGGCACGGGCGTCGCGGCGACGCTGATTCACCGAGGCGAGGCCGAGATCGCGAGCGCCGGGCATGCACGCGCCTGGCTCGCCGTCGTCGCAGGCAATCAGCGCGCCCGCAGGTTCTATGCGCGTCTCGGATGGCGCGATGCGGGTCCGTTCACGTACATGGCTGAGGCCGGGTCCGGCACGTTTCCGGTGCCGTCACACCGGTACGAGATCGACCTCGACCGCACTGGCAGTTCCGAGTAGTGTGGCGCGAACTACGGCGCGCGCTGCTGCGCACCTTCCCGTACGCCGTCTGCTCTCGCCCGGGCGACGACGTCGTTACCGTCCTGGCCGCGCTGCAGGCGGCGCGAGACCGCGGTCATAGGACGGCCGTACTGCATGCGATGCGCCTGGCCACGTGACGCGAGCGCCGTGTACTCGAGGGGATCCTCAGTCGCACCGTTCCCTGCACGCCCACGTTGAGCAACGCGCGCACGCGATTGTGCCGATTGCGAGGCCTCATGGACCGTCTTCGCTCCGATCTTCGGACCGCTCTTCGTGTCTTCCGCTCGCATCCGGGCACCGCCGCGGCAGCGATCGTGATGCTCGGGCTCGGGATGGGAGCCAGCGCCGCGATGTTCAGTGTCGTCCAGGCGGTACTGCTGCGTCCCT
>CAYMAG010000041.1:29330-30806 GCA_964388335.1 uncultured Vicinamibacteraceae bacterium
ATGGGAGCCAGCGCCGCGATGTTCAGTGTCGTCCAGGCGGTACTGCTGCGTCCCTTGCCCGTCGCCGACCCGAACCACCTGGTCGTGTTCTTCGCCAGCGCCATTCCCGCGCGACGAGCCGCGGCCATCGACCCTGCGCTGACCTTGAGAAGCGACTGACACGCTTGCCATCTGGCGGGCAGCTCACGCGACTACGGACGTCCGGGCTCGCCCTTCCACATCCCGAGCAGATCGTACAGGTGCGTCAGGTGCCGCAGCATGATCTGCTCGCCCGCGCCGACCGCGATGCGCGTGCTCGCATCCGCGCCGTAGCCGCCGTACGCGGCGGTGCGGAGGTCCGGGATGTAGCCGGGCCACGTACCGCCAGCGCTCCACGTGTAGCCCCAGAAGAGCGGGACGTCGACGTCTGCCTGCTCCTTCCAGGTGCGTTGGAGCCGGTGCATCGGCTCGCCTGGCACGGCGGCAATCGCCAGATGGCGACCGATCAGCAGCGTCGTGATGCCGACCGCCACGGTCTTCGCCGCGTCCCACCGCTCGGGGAACTCCAGCACCTCGCTCTTCACCCTGATGGGATCGGTGACGGGCGCGAGCGGCTCGACGCGGGCGTTGGCGCGCAGCACTTCGGCGGCGAGCAGCGCCCCGATCTTGTCCATCTGCGCGAAGTCCTGATCCTCGTTGCCGGAACGCCCCTGGAAGAGCGGGTTGACGTCGCCGGCACCCCCCTGGACGAACATGACCTGCGTGCCCGGCAGCGATTGCTCCACCGTGGCCTGCACGACGCCCGGGAAGTCTGCCGAGTACTTGCAGCTCGTGGGTCCGAGCACGACGGCGTGCATCGCGTAGTGCACGAGCAGCGCCTTCGGCGTGCCGTTGGCGTCCTCCACCCTCAGCAGCACGACCTCGGGGTCCACCGGCCCGTACGGCACCCGTTCGAGGTTGTCGAACAACGCGCGGGCGCGGCCGTCGTCCCGCAGCAGCAACCGGTTGTAGCCAAGCTGCAACGACCCCTTGCCGACGCCCAGGCGCGCGGGAAACATCGCTCGCGATGCCTCCGCGATGGCGTCGAAGATCCTGCCCTCGACCTCCGTGAGGTATGCCTGCGCCTGGTCGCTGGTCGCGGGCGCGCTGCCGAACGGCAGGAACGACGGCGCCGAGTGGGTATGCGAGGCCGCGAGCAGCAGCGTGGGGATGTCGAGCTTCGCAGCGACGTCACGGCGCAACGCGTCGGACACCAGGCTGCCGAGGTCCGCGGTCACGAGGGCCACGCGCGTCCCGCCGCTCTCGAGCACGAGCACCTTCGCAAACAGCGGATCGTGCGTGCCGGTGGACGGCCCGCACTTCCGGTTGGCGTAGCCGTACATCGGCATCGATGCTGCCGGCGTGATCTCGACGCGCGCGATGCCGGCGCGGAGTTCGTCGGCCGCACCCCATGAGGGCAGGCCGCACACGAGGACGGCGAGGACGACGTTGCGAGCG
>CAYMAG010000041.1:30906-38078 GCA_964388335.1 uncultured Vicinamibacteraceae bacterium
CGTCTGGCCTTCACGCGACGGCC
Organism: uncultured Vicinamibacteraceae bacterium; assembly: GCA_964388335.1. Classification (GTDB taxonomy): domain Bacteria; phylum Acidobacteriota; class Vicinamibacteria; order Vicinamibacterales; family Vicinamibacteraceae; genus JAEZDP01. The sequence goes on from CAYMAG010000041.1 coordinate 30,930, forward strand.
GACGGCCAGCGACCCCTTGAAGATGGAGCTGAGAGGAACCACCCCGCCAAGGCGGTAGTCACCCAGCGCCTGCAGTCCGACCGACGCCATGCAGCCACACTGCGAGCAGTCGGGATTGCCGCCGTACTGACACGGCGTGATGCGCTGCGACAGGTCGGCAGACAGGCACTCGGTCGTCTGCGAGAAGATGCAGGCCGCCGGATTCGGTGGCGGGTTGAGGTAGCCGCGTACGACCGAAGGCACCATGTCGTGGAGCTTCGGCTCGGTGGCGTGCAGCGCGGTGATCTCGTCGACGAGCAGCGCGCGGTCCTCCGGCCGCAGGCGCTCCGGAGAGTCTTCGCCCTGCTGCGGTGTGTAGAGGCTGAACCATATGCGCTTGACGTCCGGGTTGGCGGCCCAGAACGCCGTGAACGCGGTCACATACCCCGGACGCGCCTGCTGGCGTGTGAGCGTGCAGTGCACCGTCACCTGCTGCCCCGCGATGTGCTTCAGGATGCGGTCGTAGGTCGCCGGCGCGCGCCGGGCGTCGTGCTCGGGCTGCAGGCCGTCGATCGAGACGGCCACACGCAGCCGGGGGATGTCGGCCCAGGCGGCCGGAATGGGTCGCACGGCGCTCGTCACGACCTGCGTGTGGACGCCGGCAGCCGCCAATTGGGGCAGCAGGACGTCCAGCTCGCGATAGCGCACCAGCGGCTCTCCCCCGACAATGGAGAGGTGCAGCGGCCGGTACTCGCGCACCAGGCGAAGCATCCCGTCGATGAGTGCCTGCCCCTTGAAGTCAGCCAGCTCCCGCAGCACGACCCCGCCGCCGAGGTGCGTGTCGCCGTAGGCGTAGCAGCCCGGACAGCGCAGCGGACACTCACGCGTGATCTCGACGGACAGGTTGGGACGGTATCCCCTGAGGATCCGGCCCCATGCTCGAACAACGGCTCCAGTTTCCATGCGTCAGTGCTCTCTCCCGACGACGATGGTCGCACCCGCGGACGGCCGATGTCACGCACGCAGTGACCTGCACCGGAAGTGATGGCAGTATGTAGACCTCATGCGTAACTACGTTCTGTCGCTCGCAGTGGTCATGGTCACTGTGCCTGCGCTGTCTGGCCAGCCCTCGCCGCAGACCGCGCCGCCGCCGAGGGCGTTCATCGATGCCACCGGCCCCGGCTGGCGGACCCTCGGCCCCGACGACTTCGCGCCCGTGAACGGCTACCCCGATACGTGGGCCTGGAAGGGAGACCTGCTCACGTCCACGGGCGTGCCGATCGGCGTGATGCGCACGCGCGACATCTTCACCAACTTCGAACTGGTCATCGAGTGGCGCCACCTGAAGGCAGCCGGCAATTCCGGCGTGTTCGCGTGGGTACCCATGAAGGCGCTCGACGGACTGCCCCCCAACCGCCTGCCCCGGTGGGGCATCGAGGTGCAGATGCTCGACCACGGGTACCGCGAGTGGTTCAGGAAGGACAGCGGCGGGAAGCCCGACGACTGGTTCACGACCAACGGCGACATCTTTGCCGTCGGGAACTCGAAGCTCGACCACTTCGAACCGCGCTCGCCCGACGGGTCGCGGAGCTTTCCGCGCAAGGAGCTGAGCCGAGGGGCGGGCGAGTGGAACCACTACTACGTGCGCGGTATCAACGGCGAGATTCGTCTCTGGGTGAACGGGGAAGAGGTGTCGGGCGGACGAAACGCGGACCCACGGTCGGGCTTCCTCTGTCTCGAGGCGGAAGGGTCGCCGATCGAGTTCCGCAACATCCGGGTGCGCGAACTGCCGTAGGCGACGGCACGAGGAAGACGTGCGCGGGCCGGGCCGGCCCGGCAGTGTCACGGCGCAATTGGGACCCGGCCGTCGAAGCGCTGGTAGTCGAACCAGTCGACCGCGAAGTCCACATCGAGCTTCCGCAGTTGGAGGACGGCCCGCCCGTCGCCCGACAGCCGCACGGCCGTGGGCATCCAGAGATCCGGCTCGATGGGGCGACGCGTGAGCGAGGCCGTTGCCCCCTCGTTGAGCCGGGCGATCATGCCGTACCCGAACGACACGTCGTCGGTCGTCCGCGCGTCGATGTGCACCACTTCGTGGCGGTCTGGATGAATCCAGACCGTACCGGCGAACTTCTGCGCGATCCTGCCTTCACGTGTCGTCGGACGGGCCGTCGGGTCACCTGCGAACGTCACGGTGATGGCCGGGCGGCCGTCGAGGGCGCTTCGCCCGGTGATGGTGAAGTCGAGCGCCGCGATGATGTCCTCCACCATCGCCTGGCCACGCCGGCTGGCCCGCTCCTCGTCGTCGAGCCGCTGACGGCGATCGGCGGCTGTTTCGTTCTCCAGCCGGCGCCGGATGCTTGCGCTGCGGGCCTGATACTCGCGGTCCTGCCGGGCCAGCTCCGCGGCAGACAGCGCCTGGTCGTCACGCGCCAGCACCCGCCGATATGTCAGCCTGGGATTGCTGGACGGAAACACGTGAGCCAACTCGTCGCCGTCGGTGCCCAGCCTGCCGAACGGGTTGGTGTGGAACTTCGTCCGCCGTTCCTTGTAGGTGAACTGGTGCGTCGCGCGTTGCGCGCGGATCAGGTTGGCGCGAACCTTCGCGAAGAACGCCTCGGTGTCGGCCACGACCGCGGCAGTGCCCTCGGCTCGCTGCGCCAGCGAGCCGCCGTCGAGCGCGAGCAGCATCGCGACCACGAGCACGGTCAGGCGAACGCCCATTTCCACAGCGTATGACAGCTTGAACGCCCGCGGAGCATCCGGACGTTCGACAGTAACCGTGGACGTCGTTTCCGAAGACGTGAGCCCCGTCACGTCACGCAGGCTGATCGCGTCCGGCTGTCTCCTGCTGTGGTTCTCCGCGTGCGCGCATCGTCACGGTCCCGCGGACGCTGCCTCATCGGAATCACTCGTGACGATCTCGATTGTCGCCACGAACGACCTGCACGGAGCCTTGCTGACCAGAGACGGCCGAGGTGGCGTCGCGTTGCTTGGCGGGTACCTGAAGAACCTGCGAGCGGCCCGCGCGCGCGACGGCGGCGCGGTGCTGCTGCTCGACGCGGGCGACATGTTCCAATGGCACCCTCGAGTCGAACCGACCGGCGCACGGGTCCGCGCTGCGGGTACGCGCATCTTTCCGCCGCGGCATCTCTGCGTTCGAGAGGACCCCGAGACGCAGACGTGCGCGCCCGACGTACGAAGCGCCACGCTCGTGCCGGCCGTGTACGAAGGTGTGCCGGTGACGTCCGACGGCGCCATCGACCGCGTGCTCGCGGCGGCCATGGAACAGGTGCGCGTCCTGAAGGACCAGCCCGTCGGGGTCGTCCTCGAGACGCCACTCGGCCGGCAGGGGCCAGGTCCCCTCAACCTGCTGGTCACCGACGCGATGCTGGCCTCGACTCCCGGTGCCGATGTCGCCCTGGTCAACCCGAGCGGGGTTCGTGCGGACCTGCCCAAGGGCCCGCTGACTTACGGCAGCGTCTTCGAGGCCGTCCCCTTCGACAACGTGGTCGTGCCGATCCGCCTCACTGGCGGGCAGCTGCGACAGGTGATTGCGAGCCGGTTGGGCAACAGTCGCCCGCTCCTCCGCTTCTCGGGCATGCGCGTACGTGCGCAGTGTGCGGGGGGCGCGCTCGACGTCGCGCTGACGCGGCCGTCGGGCGTACCCATCCAGGACGACGACGCGCTGCTGGTGGTGGTCAGCGACTTCCTGGCCACCGGCGGGGACGGTGCGCTCGCGGACGTCACGCCCCGGGAGGGCTTCGTCATCCCCAGCTCGGCGCCGCTGCAGCGCGACGTGTTCGTCGCGTACGTGAGGAGCCTCGGAAGTCCTCTGCGCGCCGACATGTTCGTCGACGAGGGAAACCCGCGATTCGAGTTCCGGGGTGAATCACGCCTCACCTGCGTGGCGCAGTGACGCGCCGCTGTGGACGACCGGAACCGCCACGTCCCCTGTCGCTGGCGCCAACCTCCGGACGAGCAGGTCGACGGCCGGATCGCGGACGGCGCTGACGCGCGTGGCGACCACGAGCTGCCGCGTCGTCAGCTCGCGTCCGTCCAGGAGGCCGCGCGGGCCTTCCTCGGCCTGCGCGCTCGGCAGCACCGTCCATCCGGCGCCGAACCGTACCATCTCGCGCAGCACCTCGGGCTGGTGGCTCTCCGCGACGACGTCGAGCGGGGCGCCGAGTCTGCGGAGTTCCGTGACCACGACCTGCCGCGTGTGCGACCCCGACGGGTAGAGCACCCAGGGTCCCCACGTGGAAGGCGTGCCGATGGTGCGTCCGGGAGGCGCGTACACGGCGAGCCGCTCGGTTCGCAGCGTCTGGACGTCGATGCCTGGCAGCGTCCGCGGGGGCGCGACGCAGACGGCCACGTCGAGGTGGCCGGCCGCGAGCAGCTTGAGGAGAGAGGCCGAGGGGGCGACCCGAATCATCAGTTCGATCTCCGGGTGTGACGCGCGAAACGCCCGCAGCCGGTCGGGATAGTGCACGACGGCAGCCGCGTCGATCATCCCCACGCGGATGCGACCGGCCGTGCCTCGCCTCAGCCGATCGGACCAGCGCGCCAGATCGGCGGTGAGGCCCAGCACCTGCCGCGCGTGCGCCACCACCGGGAGCGCCGCCGGGCGAAGCTGCCGTCGCCTCGCCTCCCGGTCGAAGAGCGACACGCCCAGGCGGCGCTCGAGTTCGGCCAGCCCCTGCGACAGCGCCGACGGACTGACGCCCACCGACTCGGCAGCCCTCGCCCAGGTCGGGGCTTCGTCCACGGCGACGAGGTACTCGAGCTGCCGGATCGACAGGTCGGGAAGCATCACTGCATCTTAATTCAGCAAGGCTTCACCATGACGACAAGAAATGAACCATCACTTATGGTGGCGCGATGAACGCTCCTTCGAATCTCCCGGCTACCGGCACACTCGGCGTCCTCCTCCCCGGCATGGGCGCCGTCGCCTCCACCTTCATCGCCGGCGTCCTCGCGGCGCGCGAGGGCCTGACCCCGCCCATCGGCTCACTGAGCCAGATGGCACGTCTCCAGGTCGGCTCCGGGCCTGAAGCTAGTGAGCGCCTCATCCGCGAGGTGCTGCCGCTGGCAGGTCTCGACGACCTCGTCTTCGGCGGATGGGATCCGATCTCGTCCAACATGCTCGAGGCCGCCCGCACGGCCCGCGTGCTCGACGCGGAGCATCTCGCGCCCATCGCCTCGGAACTCGAGGCCATCGTCCCGATGGAGGCGGTGTTCGACCGGCGGTGGGTGTCGCGGCTCGAGGGCGTACGGGTGAAGCCCCAGACGTCGAAGTGGGCGCAGGTACAGGCGCTCGTCGCCGACATCCTGCACTTCAAGGCGCGGCATCGCTGCGATCGGCTGGTCATGGTGTGGTGCGGTTCGACCGAGGCGTATCAGGAGCCCTCCGGCGTTCACGCATCGGCGGCCGCCTTTCAGCAGGGCCTGAAGGACGACGACCCGAACATCGCGCCGAGCCAGATCTATGCGTGGGCGGCGTTGCAGTGCCGCGTGCCGTTCGCGAACGGCGCGCCGAACCTCACCGTCGATCTGCCGTGCATGATCGAGGCGGCGGAGCGCAATGGCGTTCCCCTCGCGGGCAAGGACTTCAAGACGGGCCAGACCTGGATGAAGACGGCGGTGGCGCCCGCGCTCAAGGCGCGCATGCTGGGCCTCCGGGGCTGGTACTCGACGAACATCCTCGGCAATCGCGACGGCGAGGTGCTCGACGCGCCCGAGAACTTCAGATCGAAGGAAGTGTCGAAGCTGGGCGTGCTCGACACGATACTGGAGCCGGAAACGTATCCAGACCTCTACGGGAACATCGATCACGTCGTACGCATCAACTACTACCCGCCGCGGGGTGACAACAAGGAGGGCTGGGACAACATCGACATCTTCGGGTGGCTGGGTTATCCGATGCAGATCAAGATAGATTTCCTGTGCCGCGACTCGATTCTCGCCGCGCCGATCGTGCTCGACCTCGCGCTCTTCCTCGACCTCGCCCATCGCCAGGGCGCCTCGGGCGTGCAGGAGTGGCTGTCGTTCTTCCTGAAGGCCCCGCAGTCGGCGGGCGTGACACCGGCCCCGCACGATCTGTTCGTGCAGCGCGGCCGGCTCGACGACACCCTTCGGACCTGGGCCGCGGCGCACCAGCCCGCCGGGTCTGTCAGGTAGGGCCCGCCTCGTCGAGACGGCCCTCTCGATGCGTGAGCCCGTCCTGAGGCATAGTTGCGTGGGCCGATCGTCGGTCCGACACGCTGGAGACACGATGGACACGCAACCGACGCCTGACCGAATCATGCAGACGGGGCTGGGCTTCTGGGCCTCGAAGACGCTTCTGAGCGCCATCGAGATGGGGCTCTTCACCGAACTCGCCCGCGGGCCCGAGTCGTTCGACGCCATCACGGGACGGCTGGGCCTGCATCCGCGAGCATCGCGCGACTTCCTCGATGCCCTCGTGGCGCTGGGTTTTCTGGAGCGGGAGGGCGATCGGTACGCCAACACGCCCGAGACCGGCCTGTTCCTCGACCGGAAGAAGCCGTCCTACCTCGGCGGCATGCTGGAGATGGCGAATTCACGGCTGTATCCGTTCTGGGGTCACCTCACCGAGGCGCTGCGGACGGGCGCTCCCCAGAACGAGTACAAGTCTGGCGGAGCCGGTCTCTTCGAGACGCTGTACGCCGACCCGGCTCGCCTGAAGCAGTTCCTTGCCGCCATGACGGGCATCAGTCATGGTGCCAACATGACGATCGCGCGAGCGTTCCCGTGGGCCGACCATCGGACGTACGTGGACGTGGGCACCGCGCAGGGCGACCTCGCCGCCCAGATCGCTCTGGCGAACCCGCACCTGCGGGGCGTCGGCTTCGACCTGCCGGAGGTCGCGCCGATCTTCGAGGAGTACGTGGAGCGTGTCGGCGTCACCGACCGTCTGTCGTTCCAGCCAGGCGACTTCTTCAAGGACGACCTGCCGAAGGCCGACGTCGTGCTGATGGGACACATCCTGCACGACTGGGACCTGCCCACGAAGCAGATGCTCGTTCGCAAGGCGTTCGAAGCCCTCCCGGCCGGTGGCGCATTCGTCGTCTACGACACCATCATCGACGACGACCGGCGCGTGAATGCGTTCGGTCTGATGATGAGCCTGAACATGCTGATCGAGACGCC
>CAYMAG010000042.1:0-37560 GCA_964388335.1 uncultured Vicinamibacteraceae bacterium
AGCTGTGCACCGGACGCGCGGCGTCGTGGGCACGCGAGGACGAGCGCTTCGTGGTACGCATTCCCCTCGCGCCCGTCTGACCCGGACACGCACGATACATACAGCAGGCCATCGGCTGAGAGACGGCCCCACACTCGCGGCGGACCCACGGCGGGCTGTCCACTCCCCGTCCCGGTGGCGACCGTTGGCGGTGACAGCCGACTGCGTCGACCCAGTGTTCACGCGGACGCGGCAACGGAGCGCTTCTTGCAGACCTGAGCCTCCGGTGCTGGGCACTTCGGCCCGCTGTCACCTGGATTGGACTCGGCCTTCTTGCCTTCGCTGCTCGCCAGACCTTACGCGCTCCTGCTCGCCGCCCCCCTCGTTCTGCTCGCGGGTTGCGGGAGTTCCGACGACAACGTCACCGCCCCGACCCCACTCGCCCCAGCGAACGTCACCGAGGAGTTCTCCGGCAGCGTCGACGTCGAGCGGTCGGCCGTGCATCCGTTCCCGGTTCCCTCGCGTTCGACGATCACCGTGACACTGGTCACGGTGGGCCCGCTGTCGACGCTCGCGGTCGGCCTTGGCGTTGGCACCTGGGATGGCACGAACTGCACGCTCGTGGCCGCCGACAACAACGCCCGCGAGGCCTCCGCGCTGAGCGGCACGGTGGAGCCCGCGAACTACTGCGCGGCCATCTTCGACAGCGGCAATCTGACGCAGACCATCACCTACACCGTGCGGGTCCAGCGCCCTGGCGCGTAGGGCGCCCGCAGCTACACGTCACTGGTCATGATGAAGACCGGCTGGCGATGGAAGGTGTGGTAGATCGGGCGCAGGCGCTCGGTGTTGTAGTGCCGGTGCACGTCCACGACCTTCTTGCGGCCGACGACGACCTCGATCGGCACGTTGTCGTAGGCCCCGTTGCGTACGCTCACGAGCCGGCCGAAGCGCCGGGCGAGAATGAGGTCGAGCGCCAGGTTGCCGAACGCCATCGGCACGATGGAATCGAGGGCGTCCGGGTCGCCGCTCCGCACGAGATAGCCGAGGCGCTGGTTGACGACGTTGATGCGCGTGCCGCCGTTGAGCGCGGCCGACCGCTGCTTCAACTGCTCCGCCACCCGATCGCCGATGCCGCCGAGCTTGCGATGCCCGTACTGGTCGGCCTCTTCCCCTTCGAAGCTCATGTCCGCACCGGGCATCGTCGCGCCTTCGGAGACCAGCACGACCGAATACCGTGACGGATGGCGATTGCGGTCGTAGACCATCAGCTCCGCCAGTTGCTGGATGTCGAACGGGTGCTCGGGGATCACGCACCGATCGGCAGCCCCTGCCATGGTGGGGAGCAGCGCCGAGAAGCCCGCGTAGCGGCCGAACACCTCGATGACGAGGAAGCGCTCGTGCGATCCGGCGGACGTGCGCAGGCCGTGCGTGAGTTCGATCGTCCGGGTCACGCACGTACTGAACCCGATGCAGTAGTCGGTACCCGGCACGTCGTTGTCCATCGTCTTCGGGATGGCGACGACGTTGACGCCTTCCGTGTGGAGGCGATGCCCGTAGCTCAGGGTGTCGTCGCCGCCGATCGCGACCAGGGTGTCGAGGCCGAGATACTCGATGTTCGACAGGACGGACGGTGTCGCGTCGTTGATCTCGGCCGTGTAGCGGTCGCGCAGGTGGAGGGGCACGACCGCTGCCGGCAGATGGCTCGGGCGCGTGCGTGACGTGTGCAGGAACGTGCCGCCCGTCCGGCCGGCACGCTTCACGAGGTCCTCGGTCAGCTCGACGACGTTCGCGCTGTTGTCGGCGCCGCGATCGGGCACGAGGTCCACGAGCCCGGCCCATCCGCGACGGATGCCCAGCACACGATAGCCTTCGCGCAGCGCGCGAATGGTGATGGCACGGATCGCGGGGTTCAGGCCGGGAACGTCACCGCCCCCGGTCAGAATCCCGATGGTTCCCTTCGACATTCATCCTCCGATGGTTCGCTGAGCCCTCAGAATCCGAAGAGACCGGGCAACCACAGGCTCAATGCGTAGAACGGTACTCGCGCAAGGGGTCAGGTCTGCGCGTGCACACACGTGGGGTCTGACCCCTGGCGCGTGCATCGCCAGACCTGACCCCCAGATCATGCGAGAGTCTACACGACCGCGGCCGGCGTCCGCTGGCCGCTGCGCCCCGCGGGTCCAGTGTCCGTGGCGGGTCCATGTCCGTAGCGGGTCCAGGCCGCCAACGCCCACGTGCGTGTTACGATCGGTGCGCTATGCAAGTGTTCATCTCTTCGTCCGAACGCTCGAGGACGCTGGCGAGGACGCTGGCGGATGCGTTGCGCGAGCGCGGCATTGCTCCGTGGGTGGACACCGATGAGTTGCTTCCTGGTGATGACTGGCGGCGTCGGACGGAAGAGGCGCTACGCCAGTCGAAGTACGTCGTGACCTTGTTCGACTCATCGGGAGTCGTCAGTCCGTTCGAACGGCGCACACTGACCGAGGTCGTGAACGCCATGTGGCAGGACGACAGCAAGCGTCTCATTCCGATCCTGCTTCGCGACGCCAGCCTTCCGGATTTCATGCACACCACCGTTGAGCCCGATGGTGTCCAGGCCATTCGCGTGCGCGACCCTCGCGTCGAATGGCGCGACGCGGTCGATCGAGTGGCGAGCATCATCTGCGAGGACAACAGCCTCGTCGATGTCGATTTGGGCGAGGTGATTCGCCCGGCCAAGGGGTCACGGACGGCTCAGGCCAAACGCCTGTCCTACATCGAAGGCGTGGCGGAACGCCTGAAGTCGAGCGCATAGGCCTCTCCCGCCCCTGGCGCGATTCACGCCAGACCCGCCCATGACCGACGCGGCGCGCAGGACCGGTACGGCGATCGACCCATCGCGGTCCGTCTTCATCAACTGTCCGTACGACGCAGCGTTCGCGCCGCTCATGAACGCGGTGCTGTTCGCCACCGTCTGCTGCGGCTTCGTCCCGCGAAGCGCGAACGAATCCGGCAAGGTGGGCACCGCACGGATCGATCGCATCGTCGACACGCTGTTCGCCTCCCGGTACTCGATTCACGATCTCACCCGGTGTCGGGGCGAAGGCGACGAAGAGCTTTCGCGTTTCAACATGCCGCTCGAACTGGGAATGGCCATGGCGTTGGCCAGATGGACACGGAAGAAGAAGACCCCACATGAATGGTTCGTCCTCGTCCCGGATGGGCACGCCTACCACAGGTTCATCTCTGACCTGGCGGCATACGATCCGGCCAGGTACGACGGCAGCGTCGGCACGATCGTACAGCGCGTCATGTCATGGCTGATTACGCTGGAGGGTGCCATCACGGTCGTCAAGCCGCCGCAGGTCCTCGCGGCGCTTCCCGCGTTCCAGGTCGCTGCGGAGGCGCTGGAAGCCGACTGGGGCGGCACGGTCTGGGCTGAGCTGATCGACGCGGCTGCCAAGCACGTCCCGAAGGCGTGACGGCAGGCGAGCGCGGACCGGCCCCTCGCACAGGCGACTGTCGAACTTCAACTGATGAGTCTCGCGTTTCCGGGGCGAGGGGGACCTGCGCCGACGACCATTTCCCCGGCGCGTGACGCGCCAGGTCATCCACCGTCATGCCCGCGGTCGCCGTGTCGATCGCCGGCGGGCGTACGCGAGGTGGGGTGCATGGCCGTGTCACGCCCCGGTGACGCGCTCGCTGAACGCGCCGGTGTCGGGATGACGCAGAATGAGGCGCCGGCGGCCGTCCGGCAACAACTCGGTCTTGATGACCAGGTGCCCGTCGTGCGTCGCCGGGCGCGGCGTGATGCGCGGAACGTCGTCGTGACGCCAGCCCTCGATCGTCACGGGCTCCCATCGTCGCGACGCGGACGACCGGTAGGCGGCGTCCATCACGGCGTTGACCACGTAACCGTCGAAGAACGTCTCGTCCGGCGCACGGCCGGTGTCCATCGCGTCGAACATGTCGGTGAACATGTCGACGTAGCCGAGTTCGGCGGCCTCGTCACCGACCGGGAACAGCCAGCCGTGGCTGGTCTCGGCCTTCTCGGCGACATACCCGCCGGCGCCCGCGGCCGTGAACAGCTCCATGCCGGTGCGCAGGAAGTGATTGAGCCAGATCGTCCCGTGGGTGCCCGAGACTTCGTCGCGCAGGTCCATGCCGCCCCGGAACGTCCAGCTCACCTCCACCTGTCCGATCGCGCCAGACGCGAAGCGAATGAGGACGACGGCGTTGTCTTCGTCGGTGATGGGGTGGACGAACGTGTCCGTCTGACAGAGCACCTCGACGGGGCGATTGGTCTTGCCCACGAAGTTCCTGATGATCTCGATACAGTGGCAGCCCAGGTCGATGATGACGCCTCCACCGGTACGGGTGCCGTCCCAGAACCAGGCGGAGTGGGGCCCGCCGTGTGCTTCGCGCGAGCGCACCCACGTCACGTCACCGACCACGCCGGCGCGCACCGACGCCAGCGCCTTCCGCGTCTTCGGTGTGTAGCAGAGGTCCTCCAGGTATCCGGCGAAGACGCCGGCCTGCTCGACCGTCGCGAGCATGCGCTGCGCTTCGTCCGCGGTCCGCCCCAGGGGCTTGGTGCAGAGGACGGCCTTCCCGGCCGCCGCGGCCAGCGACACCGCCTCTTCATGGCAGTCGTTCGGCAGGCCGATCACGACGACGTCCGTGTCGTGGTGCTCGATGGCGGCACGGAGGTCGGTGGTGTGCTCCGGGATGTCCCATCGGCGTGCGAACGCCGCGCCGCGCTCGGCGGTGCGCGAGTACACGACCTGCACGCGGTCGCGCCCGCGCTGGCCGTGCAACGTCATCGTGTAGAAGTCGGCGATGAGCCCGGTGCCGAGCATCGTGATGGCGTGAGCAGGCATTGGTACATCCTACCCGCAAGCCGGGAGGCCGTGAGTGGCAGGCGGAAGCCGCGACGGGCCGAGGTCGCCTGGCATCCGGTACACCCCGGCCGTTCCTCCCCAACAGATGATGTGGGGGGCGCGAGACAGCAGAGTAGACGGAGGGGACGGGTGCACGAACGAAGCAGCGGAGAAGCGGAGTTCTCCGTTGCTCAGCTTCTCTGTGTGAACCCGTTGCCTCCGTGCGCTCTGGCCGGGGCGCTCGGGGCCAGTCTACGGGTCAGGTGCGGTGACCGGCTGGTGCTGTCCGTGAGCGCCACGACGGCGGCGCCCTGGCGAGACTCGGCGGGAGCAGAGGTCCGCACTCCCTCCCGCAGGTCCTCCTCCCAACACGCACCTGTGGAGGGAGGTGAACACAACGTGCCGGTCTCGGACCGAAAAAAGCCCAGGACAGCCGATCGCCGAAGGCGTTCGGTGCCCTCCTCCTTGGAGAACGTTCCTGGGGAGTCAGTCCCCGGGTTGAGGGAGGTGGACATCACGTGTCGGTATCGGACACCAAGGAACTGCGTCGGCGGAGTATTGTCTCCCTCCGACCCCTCCCCAGCCTAAGGCCACCAGCGGCCACCGCCCCGACGATTCAATATGCAAACATGGGGCCAAGAAGTGTTCACAGGTCGCATTGTCAGGGAACGCGGACAAACACGGTCAGCGGCCACATTGCCCGCTCGAACCCGCGAAAAGTCTCCCTGGAGGGGAACTCAAGGCGACCAATGTGGCGGCCGCGCCCTCTCGCGTCGCTCTTCGTCGTCTATCCTGAAATCCACCCCTGACGGCGCGCGATCACTGCGGCACGGCGAAGGCCACGAACGCGTCCGAGATGCGCGACGAGAAGCGTCCGCCGCCGCCAGCCGCAATCATCACGTACTGCCGCCCGGACCGCGCGCCCCGGTAGGTGACCGGCGGCGCGTGCCCGCTGGCCGGCAGGTCGGCACGCCACAACTCGCGTCCGGACCGCAGGTCGAACGCGCGGAGTCGCGCGTCGTTGGCGCTGCCGATGAACACGAGTCCGCCGGCGGTGACGATCGCACCCCCGAGGTTCGGTGTGCCGGTGCCGGTGATGCCCTGAGACGCGAGCGCCGGCGCATCGCCGAGCGGTACCTGCCACGCGATCTCGCCCGTCGTGAGGTTCACGGCGTGCAGCAACCCCCACGGCGGCTGCTGGCACGGCAACTCCCTGCTGTCCCAGAAGCGTCCGTACGCCCCGCGCGGCCCGGCACGCCTGTACGGCAGCACCGCGCCCTCAGGCGCCGGCTCCATGTTGGCGATCGCGCCGATCTCGTTCGTGTTCACGATCAGGTACGACGAGGCCGGGTCCACGGCGCCTCCAGACCACGTCGCCCCACCCATGGTGCCGGGGAACGACAGGATCACCTCGCGACCTGGCGGCGTGAAGATGTCGACGCTGCGCGCCTGCTCGAACAAGGCCGCGCACTCGGCCTGCGACTCCGGCGTGACGGTGCTCAGCTCGTCACGCGTCAGCGCGGTGTGACGCGACAGCGGCGCAGGCTTGCGCGGGAACGGCTGCGTCGGCCACGCGGTCTCACCGGGCACGTCGCTGGCGGGCACCGGACGTTCGTCGATGCCGAAGATCGGCTCGCCCGTCTCGCGGTGGAAGACGAAGACGAAGCCCATTTTCGTCAACTGGACGACGAGCGGCACCGTGGTGCCGTCGCGCGGCACGTCGGCGAGGATCGGCTGCGCGGGCGGATCGAAATCCCACAGGTCGTGGTGCACGAGCTGCTGGTGCCACACGCGCCGGCCCGTGGACGCATCGAGCGCCACCAGTGCACTGCCGAAGAGGTTCTGTCCGGCGCGGTCGCCGCCGTAGAAGTCGTAGGACGGGGATCCGATCGGCAGAAAGACAAGGCCGCGAGCTTCGTCCACGCTCATGGCCGACCACACGTTGACACCGGTCCGGCGCTGCCAGCCATCCGCCGGCCACGTGTCATGGCCGAACTCTCCGGGACGCGGGACGGTATGGAAGCGCCAGACCTCCTCGCCGGTGCGGACGTCGAAGGCGCGGATGTCGCCGACCGGACCGGTCGGGACACCTTCGGGCGCGAGCGCGCCCGTGATGACGAGGTCGCGGAAGAGGGCGGGCGGCGACGTCATCGCGTACTGTTCGCCGTCGCGTGCGTCCACGCCGGGACGAAGGTCGAGCCGTCCGTCCGTGGCGAAGCCGGACCGCAGGCGGCCGCTGGCGGCGTCGAGCGCCAGCAGCTGGCCGTTGCACGTTCCCGAGAACACGGTGCGCTCGGCGAGCGGCGCCGAGGCGTTCGGCGTCCAGACGGCCACGCCGCGATGCGGCGCGTAGCAGCGTCGTTCCGTGCCGTCCTGCGGATCGTGCCGCCAGACCTCCTCGCCCGACTCGCCGTCGAGCGCGATGACCTGGCTCGATGGCGTCGTGACAATCACCAGACCGTCGACGACCACGGGGCGCACCTGCACCCCGGCGACAGTCCCACGCGGTTCAGGACCCTGCCCGCCCGCGAAGTCGTTCGAGTGATACGTCCACGCCGGTGCGAGCGACGCGACGTTGTCGGGGGTGATGTCGGCGAGCGGCGCGAAGCGCGCGCTGTCGTGCGCCGTCGCCGGCGGTGGATCCGGAGGACGGGCACACGACCCGAAGACCGCGACGACAGATGCGCAGAGAACAACGGCTGAGGAGAGGCGCATGCGGCCAAGAGTAGCCGAAGCGGCTCTCCTTGCGTCTAACTCTAACTGGGCTACAGGCTACGGGCTGCAGGCTACAGCTTTCCCGCCGTAGCCCTTGGCGAACGGGCTTGCCCTGCCGAAGCCTCAGCGAACGGGCTTGCCCCGCCGAAGCCTTGGCGAACGGGCTTGCCCCGCCGTAGCCTTGGCGAAGGCGGGGGTCAGGCTGGCGCCGGTACGGCCTCGCCCTCGACCTCGTGGTGCGCGGACGGCGGTACGGTGAGCACGGCACACGGCGCCTGCCGCAGCACGCGGTCGACGACGCTGCCGAGAATCAGCCGCTTGAACGGTCCGTAGCCATGCGTCCCCAGGACGATGAGGTCGGCCTCGTGATCCCGCGCGTAGCTGACGATCTCGCGATCGGGAATGCCGGTCAGCACGGCGTGACCGACCTGGGCCGGATGCAGCGTGACGAGCGGCAGTACGTCGGCCAGGCGCGCGTCGGCCTCCTGCACCCAGCGTTGATGGATGGCCTCGAAGTCGAGGCCCGGCACTTCGGTGCTCCACGCCTGGCGCACGGGATCCGGCACCACGGTGATGACGTGCACGCGCGTGTGCACCTTGTCGGCCACGGCGCAAGCCGTCTGGATCACGTCACCTACGATGTCGCTGAAATCCACGGCGACGACGATGGTCTTGATGGCGTTCATGGGAGTCCTCGCTCACCCGGAGTGGATGCGCACCACGCGCATCCGCTGTCCTCTCATGCAGAGGCCGTGCCCACGGCAATTCGGCTGAATCTCGCCCGCACGATGCCCCGGCGGCGTGCGTGGCGTCAAGTCGTGGGGATCTTCGCGGGGATTTTCGCCGTGGTGTCGCGGGATATTGCGCGGCCCGCCGAGTGTCCGACGCGTGGATCGTGATTCGACTGGATCGGCGCGCACTGCCGATCTACCGTGTCCGCGGACGCATCGCCTGGCTGGTGCGCGTCGCACTGGAGATCCATGACCGCGCATCGGGAAGCCATCGGCATCGACATCGGAGGCACGGTCATCAAGGCCGTCCTGATGAACGAGGCCGGCCAGATCCTGCGCCAACTGACGGCCGCTGCGGACGCCGACCGGGCGCGTCTCGTCGCGGGCGTGCGCGGCGTGCTTGACACCCTGCTGGCCGACGGCCGGGAAGCGCCCCTGTGTCTCGCGATGGCCGGCATCCCGCACCCGAATGGACGCAGCACGCAGTTCTGCCCCGGGGACAAGCACGACATCGAGGGACTCGACTGGACCGAGGCCCTTGCCTGGCCCGACGCCATCCCCGTGCTCAACGACGCACAGGCAGCCCTCCTCGGTGAGTGCTGGACGGGAGCCGCGCGAGGCAGGCGCCATGTGGTCATGCTGACGCTCGGCACGGGCGTCGGCGGCGCGGTGCTGGCGGACGGACGCCTGCTGCGCGGCGCCCGTGGCCGTGCCGGCCACCTGGGACATCTTTCGGTCACCGAGGATCCAACTCGCGGCATCGTCGGCACGCCAGGCACCTTGGAAGATGCGATCGGTGAGCAGACGGTGACGCGTCGAACGGGGGGGCGCGCCGCGACCACGGCAGACCTCGTGGCGGCCGTGGCACGCGATGAGACGTGGGCCGTCAACGCCTGGATGCAATCGGTGCGGACGTTGTCGCGTGCACTTGCGTCGATCATCAACGCCTTCGACCCGGAAGTGGTGGTGCTGGGGGGAGGCATCGCGCTGGCCGGTCCGGCGCTGTTCGACCCGCTGCGGGCGGCACTGGCGAGCGACGAGTGGCGATTGGGTGGAGAGGCCGTGCCGGTGATCCCCGCCTCGCTCGGCGCGGTCGCCGGGGCGATCGGCGCTGCGTGTCACGCGCTGCGGATCGCCTCAAACCAGCTACACTGAACTCTTTGTGCGAGGGCGCCCGCCTCCGGGCTGACCGCTCGCCCCGTTGAAGAGCCCAGATGTCCGACGCGCCCAGCCACAGCGGTCCCACGCAGGCCGCCTCCCTCGACTTCGTTCGCCAGATCGTCAGTGACGACGTGGCTGCCGGCAGGAACGGCGGTCGCGTGCACACGCGCTTCCCTCCCGAACCGAACGGCTACCTGCACATCGGGCACGCCAAGTCGATCTGTCTGAACTTCGGCGTCGCCAGCGAGTTCAGCGGGCGCTGCAACCTGCGCTTCGACGACACGAACCCGACGAAAGAGGACGTCGAGTACGTCGACTCCATCCGCCGCGACGTGCACTGGCTGGGCTTCGACTGGGGCGACCGCGAGTTCTATGCGTCCGACTACTTCGACCGCCTCTACGCGTGCGCCGTGTCACTCGTCGAGCGCGGCCTCGCCTACGTCGACAGCCTCAGCGCCGACGAGATCAGGCAGTACCGCGGCACGCTGACCGAAAAGGGCCGCAACAGCCCGTACCGTGACCGCGCGCCCGATGAGAACCTGGCCCTCTTCGAGAGGATGCGGCAGGGAGAGTTCCCCGACGGCGCGCACGTGCTGCGCGCAAAGATCGACATGGCGTCGCCGAACATCAACATGCGCGACCCCACGCTCTACCGCATCCGCCACGCGCACCATCACCGCACCGGCGACAGGTGGTGCATCTACCCGATGTACGACTTCACGCACGCGCTGTCGGATGCGTTCGAGGGCATCACGCACTCGTTGTGCACGCTGGAGTTCGAGGACCACCGCCCCCTGTACAACTGGTGCATCGCGCAGTTCCACGACCTGCCGGGCGATCCCCGGCAGTACGAGTTCGCGCGGCTGAATCTCACCTATACGGTGATGAGCAAGCGCAAGCTCCTCGAGTTGGTCGAGCGTGGCCTCGTGCGTGGGTGGGACGATCCGCGCATGCCGACGATCTCCGGCATGCGGCGTCGCGGCTATACGCCTGAAGCCATCCGCGATTTCTGCACGCGCATCGGCGTCGCCAGGAGCGAGAGCCTGATCGATTTCGCGTTGCTGGAACACTCGGTGCGCGACCATCTCAATCGCGTGGCGCCCCGCGTGATGGCCGTGCTGCGACCGCTGCGCCTCGTGATCGAGAACTACCCCGAGGGGCAGGTCGAGATGCTCGAGGCCGTCAACAATCCGGAGGACGTGTCGGCGGGGTCACGACCGGTGCCCTTCTCGCGCGTGCTCTACATCGAACAGGACGACTTCCGCGAGGTGCCGCCGAAGAAGTTCTTCAGGCTGTTCCCGGGGAACGAGGTTCGCCTGCGCTACGCGTACATCATCAGGTGCGAATCGGTCGTCAAGGACGAGGCCGGCAACATCGTCGAGCTGCGGTGCACCTACGACCCGGCGACCCGCAGTGGCACGGGGGCGACCGAAGGCCGTCGCGTGAAGGGCACGCTGCACTGGGTCTCGGCCGAGCACGCCCTGTCGGCGGACGTCCGGCTGTACGACCGGCTGTTCAGCACCGAGCAGCCGGCCACGACGGATGCCAGCCATTTCACCGGCGAACTGAACCCGGAGTCGCTCGAGACGGTCAGCACCGCCTGGGTCGAGCCGTCGGTGCAGGGCGCCCCGCCGGAGTCACGCTTCCAGTTCGAGCGCCTCGGGTACTTCGCGGTGGACCCCGACAGCCGGGACGACCGCCCGGTGTTCAACCGCACGGTGACGCTCAGGGACTCGTGGGCGCGGATCGAAGCGCGGGAGCGGACACAGGGCTGACGACGCTAGGCTGCCGACTCGGCTTTCCGGGCCGGCGCCCACCGCGACAGCACGTCCTGGAGCGCCTCGCGCCGCACCGGCTTGGCCAGATAGTCGTCCATCCCCACCGACAGGCAGCGCTCGCGGTCGCCCGCCAGGGCATTCGCCGTGAGGGCGGCGAGCACGGTGCTCGAGACGGCCCCGGGCAGCCCGCGAATGAGGCGCGTCGCCTCGAAGCCGTCCATGACCGGCATCTGGCATTCGGACTGCGCCTCGAGTGCCAGGGACCAGCGCGACCACGATCACGACGTGCACGAGCCGGGCCGCCCACCAGATGGGGTCGCAGCAGCAGGCGGCGAGCGTGAGGGAGAGGCGAATGGCCCGGGGCACAGCGTCAGGACGCGGCCGGGCGTGGCAAAGATGCACCGTGCGCGCGTGGTATAGTTTCATGTTCGTACGCGCGCGCCCCGCGCGACGTGGTGGGTGTAGCTCAAGGGCAGAGCGCCGGACTGTGGCTCCGGATGTTGGGGGTTCGAATCCCCTCACCCACCCCAGGATTCTTCCGCGCCCCAAGCCTGCAGCCCGAAGCCCGAAGCCTTGAAGCCTGTAGCCTGACTATCAGTCGCCGCCCGGCAGCAGCGCCCTGCGGAGCGTCTGCTTCACGTTCACGCCGAACTCGGGCTTCTGCACTGACCCACGGATGTGGATGGGGAATTCGGTCGCGCCGTCCTTCTTGAAGAGCGGATCGAACGCCTGCAGGAAGAAGCGCTTCTTGCCGGTGACCATCTGCGACACGCCCGCCGACATCCGGATGTTCCCCTCGAAGTCGAGCCGGCCATCGAGGTGGTAGCTGCCCGCCAGCTGCACGCGCGCCCCTTGCGTCGTGAAGCGCAGCGACGAGAACGTCATGGCCCCATTGCGCAGCCTGAACCGGCCACTGAAGTCCGAGAGCACGTCCTCGATGTCGGTCGCCCGGGGTCTGCCCTGCGCGCGCCGGCTCAACTCGTCGACCTTGTTCTGCACCGTGTCGGCGGTGAACTGCGCCCCTTGCAGGGAGAATTCGCCATCGAGCTGCATCTTTCGTGCGACGGGCATGTCGCCGGGAGGAATGAGCAGCTTGGCGGTCGTCTTCAGCCGACCCGTCATCACGGGCTCCGGGCCCTCGACGACCAGCCGCAGGACGTCTTCCAGGCGGCCGTCTTCAATCGACACGTCGAGATCGATCGTGCGACCTGGCGCGTCTCGTGTCACCTTGACGATACCGCCCGAGGCCGCGATCGTCGTCGACTCGCCCAGGACGGCGCGGACCGGGTCGAGCCACGTGTTGCCGTTGGTACCGTCGATCACGGAGGTGTAGCTCGTGGTCAGGGCCACCGGCTGCTTCGCGATGTCGAGGTGGAAGTCGGGGGCCGTGCTCGTGCCCGTCGCCTCGATGCGTTCGAGGACGCCATCGAACGTCCCCTCGGCATTCACGATGCCACCGACACCCTTGATGGTGCCGAGGTCGGCGTCCGACAGCGTGTAGGAGCCCTCGAGCGGAGTCAGCGACGGCTCACCGCTGGCCCACGGGCCGAACGAACCCGTCGTGGCTACGAGGCCTTTCGGTATCGGGTTCTCGATGTCGGCGCTGAACGGCATCGCGCGATCCGGTGCCACCTCCGACATCACGAGCGCGCGAATCTGCCACACCTTCGGCGTCCTTCCGGCCTCTTTCGGGACGATCGTCATCGTGGTCCCGCGCGCCGACAGCTGCGTGATGATGAGCGGCGCGGGCTTGCGAGGGCCTTCTGTCCGAGGCTCGACTTCGGGCCTGGGGGCTGACGTCGGCGCCGGTGGTCGCTCGGGCTTCTCCGACGGTGGCTGCTGGTTCGGAAACCGTTGTTCGTCCTGGCTGTAGCGTGGCGGGATGTTGAACTGCAGGTCCTCGATTTCGACGTGGTCCACGCGTCTCGGCGCACTCATCAGGTGGCGGAGGCCTGTCGAGACGTCGAACGACCCGATGACGATGAGCGGCGGCACGTCGCGTCGGCCCTTGTGACGCAGGACGAGGTCGCGGCCCTGGACACGAAAGACCAGACCGAACCGCACATCGAGGTCGCCGAGTTCGACCTCGCTGTCGAAGGCCTCTTCCAGGAACGCGATGGTCTGCTGCCTGGCCCACGTGTTGAGCCGCGAGCGCAGCGTGACCGCGGCAATCGCTGACACCACCAGCAGCACCGCCACGAGGCCTGCGGCGACGCACCACCATCGCCGGCGGCGCACGATCGGTCTCTCGGGCTGGGGCTCCATGAGCGGCCCGTCCACTCTACGGTGGGCACGCAGCCCGCCGCAATCCCGGCCATGCGACCCCTGGCGCGCGGCCTGCGGCTCGCGACTGGGTAGAATGCCCCGCATGTCCGACTTCGAGAAGCTCGGCGCGTTCTACCTGGGACGCCCCTTCGACGTGGCGACGGCGACCACCTCCGAGACGCCGCTGCTGTATGACTCGCGCGATCTGGTGACGCACGCCGTGTGCATCGGCATGACCGGGTCGGGCAAGACGGGGCTGTGCGTCGGGCTGATCGAAGAGGCCCTGATCGACGGAATCCCGGTGCTCATCATCGACCCGAAGGGTGACCTGTCGAACCTGCTGCTGACGTTTCCCGACCTCTCGGCAGACGATTTCCTGCCCTGGATCGACCCCGACGAAGCCCGGCGCGCCGGAGACACGGTGGAGGCGTACGCCGCCAGGGAAGCCGGGAAGTGGCGCGCGGGGCTCGCGCGCTGGGGTCAGGACGGCCCGCGCATCCGCGCCCTGCGTGAGGCCGCCGAGATGGCCATCTACACGCCGGGGAGTACCGCGGGGCTCCCCGTCAACGTGCTGGCGTCGTGCAATGCGCCCCAGGCTGACGTCCTCGACGACAGCGAACTGCTGCGCGAGCGCCTCACCACGACCACGGCGGGACTCCTCGGCCTGGTGGGCCTCGCGGGCGATCCTCTCCAGAGCCGCGAACACATCCTGGTGGCGAATCTGCTCGGCACCTCGTGGCGCGCGGGGCGTCCACTGGACCTCACCGGGCTGATTCAGTCGATCCAGTCGCCGCCGATGGCGCGAATCGGCGCGCTCGACCTCGAGGCGTTCTACCCGGCGAAGGACCGTTTCGCGCTGGCGACCACGCTCAACAACCTGCTGGCGGCACCGGGCTTCGACGTGTGGATGCAGGGCGACCCGCTCGACGTGGGCCGTCTGCTGCGGACGGCTGACGGCCGTCCGCGTGCCGCGATCATGTCGATCGCCCACCTCAACGACGCCGAGCGCATGTTCTTCGTGTCGCTGCTGCTCAACGAGGTCATCGGCTGGATGCGGGCGCAGTCGGGCACGACCAGCCTGCGGGCGCTGGTGTACATGGACGAAGTGGCAGGCTATCTGCCGCCAGTGGCGAACCCGCCGTCCAAGGCGCCCCTCCTGCTGCTGCTCAAACAGGCCCGGGCGTTCGGCGTGGGCGTTGCGCTCGCCACGCAGAACCCCGTCGACCTCGACTACAAGGCGCTCGGCAACATCGGGACGTGGTTCATCGGCCGGTTGCAGACCGAACGTGACAAGGCCCGTCTTCTCGATGGCCTGCAGGGCACCAGTGCTGTCAGCGGCCTGGACCGCGCCGCGCTCGACACCACGCTGTCGTCGCTGCGCAACCGCGTGTTCCTGATGCACAACGTCCACGAGGATGGCCCGGTGACGTTCGAAACGCGGTGGGCCATGTCCTACCTGCGGGGGCCGCTGACACGCAGCCAGATACGGCAACTCATGGCGCGGCAGGCGCCCGCCGCGCCGCCAGGTCCACCGCCTGTCCAGACGCCATCCGAGTCTGGCATGGCCGCTGAGGCACTGCCGCGCGCACGCGACGCCGGCGCACCGGGCGAGACATCGGCGCCGATCCTGCCGCCAGGCATCAGCCAGCACTTCCTGCCCGTTCGACGTGCCGTGCCCGTGGGCGCCACGGTGGTGTACACGCCGGCCATCTACGCCGCGGCCACCCTGCACATCGTCGATGCACGTCGCCAGATCGACGAAACGATGGCGGTGCAGCAACTCGCGACACTCTCCGACGGCCCGGCCACGCTGTCGTGGCAGGACGCCGTGACGACCGACGTCCCCGCGGGCGACCTCGAGTCGAGCCCGGTGGACGGCGCACGTTTCGCGCCCCTGCCGAAGGCCGCGACGACGCCGCGTGCCCGCGATGGCTGGAAGCGCGCCCTGACAACGACGCTGTACGCCAAACAGACACTCGACCTGCTGATGCACCCCGCCTCGAAACTGCATCAGCGGCCCGGTGAATCCGAGGGCGAGTTCCGCGTGCGCGTGCTGGAGCGCCAGCATGAGGCTCGTGATGCCGCGGTCGATGCGCTGCGCGCGAAGTTCGCCGGCCGCATCGCCGCGCAGCAGGACCGCGTACGGCAGAAGGCGCAGGCCATCGATCGTGAACAGGCTGACGTCACGCAGACGGGACTGCAGACCGTCGTCACGACCCTGACCGGACTGGCCGGCGCGTTCTTCGGCCGCAAGGCCGCGAGCGCCACCACCGTCGGCCGTCTTGGGACAGCCGCCCGCAGCGCGGGCCGCACGGTCAAGGCGCAGCAGGACGTCACGCGCGCCAGGGCCAATCACGAAGCGGAGGTGGAGAAGCTGGCGACGCTGGAACGTGATCTCGAGGAGGCCGTGCAGGACCTGCAGGCACGGCATGGCGAGATCGGCACCTTCGAGACCGTCAGTGTGCGGCCGAAGAAGAGCGACATCGCCGTACAGGTGGTCACCCTGGTGTGGGTGCCGACGGTGGCCAACGCCGACGGCACGACCACCTCGCTTGCCGGTTGACGGAGCGCCGTGGCCTCGAGGCTGCGAGGCTGCTCCGCGTGCGTCAGTAGCGTATCGCGGCGGCGTCGACCAGGGGCGCGGAGGTCACGTCATCGATGCGTGCCATGCGCGAGAGGAAGCGCGGATCGGAACGAATCGGGTCGAGGCGCGAGTCGGCGCGCGCGTAGATCAGGCGCGACGACCGCATGTCGATGGCGCGGTCCAGCCAACGCAGCGCCTGATCGTGATCGCCGAGGCTGATGTAGGTGAGGGCGACCCAGAAGGCGCCGTCTCCGGTCGGTGCGCCGTTGAACGCGACCAGCAACGCCTCCAGTTGACGCCGTGCTTCGCGGGTGTTGCCCGCATCGGCGTAAATCTTCGCCAGTTGCGACAGGACGAACGGGTCTTCGGCCGCGTTCTGCGACTCCACGGCACGACAGGCGCTGAGCGCCTGTTCCGTCCGCTGCAGCTCGGTGTACGCCTTGCAGAGGCCGATGTAGGCCGATGTGTATTTCGAGTCGAGGCGCAAGACCCGCTGGTACATCTCCGCCGCCTCCGCGAAGCGGCGCGCATAGTGCAACGTGGCCCCCGTGTACCCGCCGAGGACCGACGATCGCCGGTTGAGCGCCGCGGCCTGCTGGATCTGCTCGACGGCCTCCTCGGCACGGCCGCGCCCCGAGAGCAGCATCGCGTAACGGATACGCGCGTACTCGCCGCTGGGGTTCAGGGCGAGTGAACGCTCGAAGTACCGCTCGGCCTGCCCCCAGACGTGAAGCTCGGCGTGCAGATCGCCGAGCGCGGCGTATGCCTCGGCGCTGCGGTCGTCGCGGCTCAGCGCCTGCGCGATGACGTCCTGCACCACGGGCAGGGCCTCGTCGGCCGACAGTGCGTTGTGCCGGTACATCGAGAGCAGGGCCTCGGCCCACTTCGCGTAAGCCAGCACGAAGTCAGGCGCGGCCTCGGTCGCCCGGCGGAACGCGTCGGCAGCCGCTTCCACATCCTGACGGCCCCCGCGGTTGAGCCCGGTCTGGCCTTCGGTGTAGGCGCGCATGGCCTCGGTGTTCTCGAGGGGCAGTTGGGTCCGCAGCGACGGCTGCAGCGGCTCGTTGGCCGAGGTCAGCTCCGTCATCACGCGTTGAGTGAGTGCGCTGGTGAAGGTCCGGCCGACCACGCCTGCCTCGGCTACCTCCACGGCCGCGAGGCCCGTCCGCACGATGCGCACCGACACCGTGACGTCGGTGTCGCGTGGCTGCGCGGCCACCTCGAGAAAGACGTCGGCCTCGACCGTCTGCATGATGGCCGGCACGGGGCTCCCGACGAGGTGCTCGACGGCGACCGGAGGGATGACCCGGAAATGAGGAGACGTGCTCAGGTCCTGCGCGAGTTGCTCGACGACGTTCCGGGTCAGCTCCGCCTCGGCGCCCGCCGCGGCCCCGAGCGCCACGCGGATGTCGCCAGGCCGCCCCCGAAGGCCGCCCCCGTCGACGGCCGGTCTCAGCGGCCGCCCTGCGCTCGTGAGCAGCAGCCACGCCGCCACGCCGCCGATGAGAATCGCCGCGAGCGTCACGGCCACGAGACCCGCGGACCACGTGGCCTCGTTCTGCGCCGGCAGGACACCGGCCGACGTCTCGACGACCTGCTGGCCACCCGAGCTGCTGGACCGCCGGCGGGCCCACGTGTCCCAGCCGAGGGTGCGCGACAGCGCCTCCTTCAGAGCCGATACGGTGGAGAACCGCCGATCCGGGTCGGGTTCGTTCGCGCGCTCGACGATACGGATGAAGTCGTCGGGCAGGTCGGGGCGGAGGTCGGCCAGCGGCACGCGCGTGCCCCGGCGATGCTGGGCGGAGAGGTCGTCGAGCGACGTCGCCTGGACGGGCGGCACGCCGGTCACCAGGAAATACAGCGCGACGCCCAGACTGTAGATGTCGCTGCGGACGGACGGGGGTCGCCCGTCCGCCACTTCCGGCGCGACGAACGGCAGCGTCGTGGCATCGAGCGCCAGCGACTCGACGGGCAGGCCCTGCGGCCAGACATCGAGCAGCACCAGACGTCCGCCCGCCTCCCTGACGATGTTTCCCGGTGACAGCAGGCCGTGAACCAACCCCTCACGGTGGAGGGCGGCGACGGCCCGACACAGCTCCCAGCCAATCAGCGCCGCTTCACGCGCGCTCAGCGTGCCCTGCGACGCGACGACCTCCCCGAGATCGCGGCCGTCGATACACTCCATGACCAGACCGACGCGGCCGTCGTGCTCTTCGGTGCCGTAGACCTGGACGATGTTGGGGTGACGCAGGCTGGCCAGCAGCTGCCCGGTCCGCAGCAGCGCATTCACGTGCGCGGCGGGCGCATCGGGACGAAGGAAGCGGATGACGACATCGCGCTGCAGGTGGTCGCGGGCCACGACGACTTCGCCGAGCGTCCCCGCGCCGAGCGTCCGGTGCAGTTCGTACGATCCCCAGAGACCCAGGGGCGGCGTGTCGGCCGCCTCATGTTCGCCACTGGCTGCCACGGTCGCGGCGAGCGAGGGGAACGCGCTGGCGGTCGCGGCGCCTGACTCTCCGGAGGACGACAGCAGGACTGGCGCAGGCTCGTCCGGCACACTGCGGTGGAGTTCGGCGAGCTGGGCGAGCACGCGAAGCTGCCGAAACAGGGATCGCTCGGAATCCGAACCCAACTCGGCCTCGAGGGCCGCCCAGTCGATGGTCTCGCCGTCGGCCACCGAGGCGGCAAGATCGACAAGGCCCCGTTCGTCGTACATGCAGAAAAGTCGAGCGTCAGCGACTCAGCATTGTCGCATACTCCGACTCGACCGACGGGCGCCGGAACGCGTCCTACCCTCTGTGACTTCTTCCACCCGGCTGCTGTTCGTGATCGTGCTCCTGGGGGCGTGGCCAGGCCCCCTCCAGACGGTGTCGGCCCAGACGCCCGCAGCCGTCGAGGCACCCTTACCGGAGATCGATGTGCTCGTGCGCGAGGTGCGCCAGCACCTGGAGCCCGACAGCGCCCTCCTGAGTCAGTACACGTACAAGGAACGACGCCGCGACGTGAAGGTGAGCAAGCTCGGCAAGGTGCACCTGGGCCCGTGGCGGGACTTCGAGGTCTATCCGTCGCGCGTGCCTGGCGAGACCTACAAGCGACTCGTCAGCGTCGACGGATCCCCGCTTCCACCGGACGAACTGGCGCGGCGCGACGAGGCTCATCGGAAGCATGTCCTCGATCGCCAGGCCCAGATCGAGGCCGAGACGCCGACGCAGCGGCAGAAGCGTCTCGCGAAGCGCGCGAAGGAGGACCGTGAAGAGCGCGAGGCGGTGGACGAGGTGTTCCGGGTGTACCGGATGGAGGTCGTGCGGCGCGAGATGCGCAACCGCCGGCCGACGCTTCTGGTGTCGCTGACGCCCCGCGACGGCGTGCCGACCCGCACCGAGATCGGCGACGTGCTGAAGCGCCTGCACGGGTTCGTGTGGGTGGACGAGGCCGACCGCCAGGTGGTGCGCGTCGAGATGACGGTCACGCGGGACATCACGTTCGGCTTCGGCCTGCTGGCGCGGCTCGATGCGGGCAGCACGCTGATGTTCCGGCGAGCGCGCGTGAACGGCGAGATCTGGCTGCCGGCAGAAGCTACGTTCAAGTCGGCCGGGCGGTCGCTGGTGTTCCGGAAGTTCGACCTCGAGACGACGACCCATTTCTCCGACTACCGCAAGTTCGACGTGTCGACAAGCGAGGAAGTGACGCGATGAGCGCGCTTGCGCCCAACGGAGGGGACGGAGGGAACGGGTGCACAACGAAGCAGCGGAGAAGCGGAGTTCGCATGGCACGTACCTCGTGGGACGCAGCCACAGCGTCCCTCGTGAACGGCGAAACCAACGCCCGACGTGGCCTCTGCGTGATCCCGTTGCCTCCGTGATCTCCGCGCCTCCGCGTGATCCCTTGACCCCCTCCGCGTCCTCCGCGTCTCCGCGTGATCCCCTGATCCCTTCCGCGCCCTCCCCGGTCTCGACACCACGAGTCACCGACGCTACGCGCAGCCAACGGAGTGGACGGAGGGAACGGGTGCACAACGAAGCAGCGGAGAAGCGGAGTCCTCTGCTGCTCTGCGGCTCTGTGTGAACCCGTTGCCTCCGTGATCTCTGTTCGCGGTCTGGACACCACGATTCCCCGACGCTACACGCACGCTGTCAAAGGAGGCGACGGAGGGAACGGGTGCACCACAGAGCAGCGGAGAAACCGAGTCCTCTGTTGGTCCCCTCCGCGTCCTCCGCGCCTCCGCGTGATCCCGTGGTCCCCTCCGCGCCCTCCGCGTCTCCGCGTGATCCCGTTGCCTCCGTGATCTCCGTTCCCCGTCTGGACACCACCATTCACCGAAGCGGTCGAGCGTGGCGCACCGTGCGGAGCAGTCGGCGCCACGGCGGTACCGCAGGTGTCGTCGTCGCGCCCCTACGTCCGCAGATGGTCGGGACGCCACTGCACGACGGCGCGCTTGATCTCATCGGGCGTGAGGTCCTCGGCGACGGTGCGGTCGAGCAACGCCGGCAGTTCACCATCCGACGCGAACCGCAACGACACGACCTTGGCCGTCGGCAGTGACGCCAGCAGTTCCTGCTGCGCGGGCGTCAGCAGGCTCGCGCCGCGCACGCGCATCTCGAGCAGGATGATGCGGTCCTGCAGGCGCGTGATGTAGACCCGCGCGGTGGTCAACAGCACGGCCGTGGCCCCGAGCAGGCCGATGGCCAGTGCGGGTCGCGCCCACGCCTGTCCGAACCAGCCCCCGACGCCGCCGGCCGAGGCCACGATCCAGAAGACGAAGCCGGCGGTCCAGAGACCGGGCCGGTGCGCGTGGTTCTCGTACGACTGCATGCGTGGATCAGGCCTCGGGCAAACGGGAGTGACGCAGCTCGACGGGCGGTGCTGCCGCGCGCACGCGCATGTTGAGCAGTTCGACGCCGAGCGAGAACGCCATGGCGAAGTAGACGTAGCCGCGGTCGATGTGCTGGTCGAACGCCTCGGCCACCAGCAGCACGCCGATCAGGATCAGGAACGCCAGCGCCAGCATCTTCATCGTCGGGTGCTTCTGGACGAAGTTGCTGATGGGTCCGGCGAAGACGAGCATCACGACTGCGGCCATGAGCACGGCAGCGATCATGATCTCGATGTGCTGGGCCATGCCGACGGCCGTGATGACCGAGTCGAGCGAGAACACCACGTCGATGAGCAGAATCTGGACGACGACGCCGCCGAGGGTCGCGGCGGCAGCGGCGGCCTTCACGGCGTGGTCCGCGCCTTCGAGCTTGTCGTGAATCTCGAACGTGGCCTTGCCGATCAGGAACAGGCCTCCCCCAATCAGGATCAGCTGCTTACCCGTCACGGCCTCACCGACGATCTCGAACAAGGGGCGCGTGAGGCCCATCACCCACGAGATGCTGAGCAGCAGCAGGATGCGCGTGATGACCGCCATCGAAATGCCGAGGCGGCGAGCCTTGGGCTGAAGTTCGGCGGGCAGGCGCCCGGCCAGGATGGCGATGAAGATGACGTTGTCGATGCCGAGCACGATCTCGAGCGCTGCCAGCGTGGCCAGCGAGATCAGACTCTGCACGCTCCAGAGGTCGTGCACGGTCACGCCGGCAGCGGCGGCCGCCGACGCCACGGGCTCGGCGAGCGCAAAGAACGGCAACAGTGGGGTGATGTCCAAGATGTCCGGCCCTTCGTCGGTCTGCCTCCGGGGCAGCGCACGCGATTGTAGCCGGATCCAGTGTCCCGTATCAGTGATTCGTCACATTAGGAAGCGGCGCGCTTGCGGGGCTTCTTCGCCGCGGCCGCCCGGGTCGGCGCGAGCGTGGCCTTGGCGGGTTTCTTCCTGCCGGTGCTCACGCTCTCGAGGCTGCGGCGCAGGGCCTCCATGAGGTCGACCACTTTCGCCGGCGCCTCCTCTTCCTGCACGACCACGTCCTCGCCGGCAACCTTCGCGTCGATGATGCGGCGCAGTTCCTGCTGGTAGTTGTCGGTGAACGACGACACGTCGAGATCGCTCTCGAACGTGCTGATCACCTGCTGCGCGAGTGCCACCTCGGCGGGCTTCAGCTTCGCGGGCACCTGGCCCAGTTCGTCGATGGCGTCCATGCTGCGCACCTCGTCGGCCGAGCGGAGCGTGTACATCACGAGGCCCTTCTCGCGCGGCTGGACGGCCACCAGGTACTCGCGGCCGTAGAGGGCGAGACGCCCGATGCCCGCCTTCCCCTGCATCCCCTCGCGGACGACGGCGAAGGCCTCGGCCGCGACGTTGCCGTCGGGCGCCAGATAGTACGGTCGCTCGAAGTAGATGGGATCGATCTGGTCGACGGTCGTGAACTGCGTCAGGTTGATCACGCGGGTCGACTCGGGCCGGACCTTGGCGATGTCCGCTTCCTCCATCACCACGTATCTTCCCTTCGAGAACTCGTAGCCCTTGACGATCTCGTTGTTGGTCACCTCGCGCTCACACGACGGGCACCACTTCTTCTGCTGGATGCGCGTCTGACACTCGGCGTGCAACTGGTTGAAGCTGACCGTGGCCGCCGAGTCCGTCGCCGGGAACACCCGGATCGGGATGGTGACGAGGCTGAGCTTCAGATGTCCCTTCCAGGTTGCGCGTGCGGCCATGGTCATGCCTCATGCTTCATGCTTCATGCTTCATGATCGGGCCGCCCGTCAATCGACACGGATCAGGCAGGCGCCCAACGGGTAAGGTAGGCAGGTGGGCAGGTAGGCGCCCCCACGGTCAGGTGGGCGCCGCCCCGGCCGGACATCCTGCCACGATTGCGTATCGGCGCGAGTTCGCCGGATGATTACGGCTCCGATGCCTCGCCCGACCAGCCGCTGGCCCGAAACCGGGGACGTGCCGGAGCCGATGACCGCGGTGCTGGCCACGTTGTCCGAGATCCCCCTCACGAGCACGCGGCTGGTGTACGAGCCCAAGTATGACGGCATCCGGCTCCTGGCGGTCGTCACGCCGGGACACCCGGCGCCGACGGTCGTGCTCTACTCGCGCAATGGCAACGACAAGGCCGCTCAGTTTCCTGAAATCGTGCGAGCGCTGCGCGGCCTCGGGCCCGCCCTGACCGGCACGACGATCATCGACGGCGAACTGGTGGCGCTGGACGCCCGAGGGGAACCCGCCTCGTTCACCCGGTTGCAGGGCCGCATGCACCTGACCGGTGCCAGCGACATCGACGCGCAGGTGGGCCGGGTGCCGGCCGCCTTCGTCGCCTTCGACCTGCTGCGTCTGGGCCAGGACGACCTGCGTCCCCTGCCTCTCACGCTCAGGCGGGCACGCCTCGAAACACTGCTGCACACGCGAACGGACGAACGGCTGCGCGAGGGGTCGTACGTCGCCGGCGACGGGCGTGCCCTGCTCGAGCGGGCGCGGACGGAAGACTGGGAAGGCCTGATCGTCAAGGACGCCGACTCCAGGTACGAGTCGGGCCGCCGGTCGAAGGCGTGGCGCAAGCTCAAGTTGAAGAAGCGGGCGGAGTTCGTCGTGGGCGGCTGGACGAAGCCGAAGGGCACGCGCCCCGTCCTCGGTGCGCTCGTGCTTGGCGAGCCTGCGACCGGACGCGATGGTCTGCGCTACGTGGGCAACGTCGGCACGGGATTCGACGCCGCCACGCTCGAGCTGCTGGGCACGCGGCTGCGGCCCCTCCGGCGGGACACGTCCCCGTTCTCGGATGGCGCGCCACCGCGCGACACGCAGTGGGTCGAGCCACGGCTCGTCTGCGAGGTGGAGTACGCGGAGTTCACGCCGGACGGGCACCTGCGGCATCCGGTGTACCTGGGCCTGCGCGAGGACGTGCGCCCGTCGGCCATCCGCGATGATGCGCGCGCAGGGTCTGGGCGCGGGTCGGCGCGCGGCGGCCTCAGGCTGGTGTCCACCTCCGCCCTCAGGGCTACCGCGGACAAGCGCCCGGTGGGGGAGGGGTCGGGTAAGGCACGGCCGGCTCTCCGAGCCGACCGACACCTCACCCATGTCGAGGAGCGGCTGCGGGAGTTCGAGGACGCGGGACGTGACGGGACGCTCGCGTTCGACGATGGGTCGCAGCTCGACGTGACGAACCTGCGCAAGGTGTTCTGGCCGGCGAGCGGACTCACGAAGGGCGACCTGCTCCGCCACTACGTGCGCGTCTCCCCGTACATCCTGCCGGTGGTCGCCGACCGTCCATTGGTCATGAAACGCTTTCCCAATGGCGTGACGGGCAAGTCGTTCTACCAGCACCGCGCGCCCGACCCGCTGCCCGGCGGCGTGCGCGTCGCGTCGATCGCGGACGACAAGGGCGGCGAGGCCGTGACGCAGATCGTCGGCGGCACGCTGCAGACACTGCTCTACGGCGCGCAACTCGCGTCCATCTCGCAGGATCCCTGGTTCTCGCGGGTGGGCTCGCTCGACGAGGCCGACATGGTGGCCATCGACCTCGACCCGATGCCCGGCGTGCCGTTCGGCCGGGTACTCGACGTCGCCCGCTGGCTCCACGAGGCCATCGTCCGGCTGGGGCTGCCCGCCGCGGCGAAGACATCGGGCGCCTCCGGCCTGCACATCTACTTCCCCCTCGCGCCGGGGACGTCGTACCAGTCGGGCCTGCTGCTCTGCCAGATTCTGGCGACGACGGTGGCGGCGCAGCATCCGCGGGTGGCGACGGTGGAGCGCAGCGTGGCGAAGCGCGGACGAACGGTCTACGTGGACTACCTGCAGAACATCCAGGGCAAGACGCTGGCGTGCGCCTGCAGCGCGCGGGCGAGCGAGTTCGCTGGCGTGTCGACACCGCTGCGGTGGAAGGAACTCGACGAGGACCTGCGTCCGGAGGACTTCACGCTGCGCTCGTTCGAGGCGCGGCTGCACGAGGCCGGCGACCTCTGGAACCCTGTGATGACCGGACCCCCGGTCGACCTGCGCGCGGTGCTCGAGCGGCTCGAGCGCTGAGGCGGCGAGCGACCTTCGCCCGTTGGCTCACCGCACCACCTTCCACGCGCGCAGCCAGTCGCCGAGTGCATGGAGGTGGTCCACGTGGTCCGCTGCCGAGTTGCCCGCGAAGCCGAGCACATGGAAACCACCTCGATGCGCCTCGCTGAGTTGCTGCATGCCGATGGGTCCTCGCTTCAGCACGGGACGCCGCGTCAGGCCCAGCGACGCCAGCAGCACGTCGGCCGTGTCGGTGGTGCTGGCATACGTACCGGGATAGACCTCCGAGTGCGTCACCCAGAAGCGTGCGCGTCCGGCAGCGGCGTCGGCGGCCAGGCGGGTGAAGACCTCGACGTCCTCGACCGTGACAGCCGGGTCCTTCGCGCGCGGCGCCGACGGGTCGCCGTCGATCACGTACGACGCGTGCAGGCTGTCGAGCAGGACGATGGCTGTGATGCGCGCGGAGGAGGCCGGCTGGGCCAGGATGGCGCGGACAGCCCCGTATCCGGCGCTGAACGACGTGAGCGTGATCCCCGACCACCGCGTGGGACGGCCGGTGAGTGCAGCGGCCGCCTCTGACGCCTCCTCGAGCAGCGCCTCGAACCGCTGGGCGCCGACGAACGGTGCCGCGTACCGCCCTGACCCGGCGCCAAGATTCACCGTGACGAGGGCCGCGTGCGGCGCGCCGCGCGTCACGTGCTGTTCGATGAGCCACGACGCGCCGTGGAAGTGGACGACCAGCGGCATGGCTGCACGCCTCTTCGTGACGGCCGCCGCAGGCACGAAGAGTTCGCCGATCGAGAGCGTGGCGCGCCTGCCTTCCGGGCGCGACTCGGCCACACGCGGGTGCGGGCGGGTCGTGTCGGACATCGGCGACGGGTTCTGTGCTGTCTGGGCGCGCGCCGGCGCGGCGCAGGCGGCGAGGCCGAGGAGCAGGGCGACGACGGTGCGACGGCCGTGGTCACGGCTCCAGGACGGGGAACGGGCAGACACAGGCACAGTCGAGCGGGGACGCCGCCGGGAGCGGCTCGACTTCTTCGGGGTCGGTGGCGGCGCGGCCGGAGTCAAGACGAATCTGCTCGCCGCGACCGGGCTCGCGCATCTTACCTGCCTCTGCGACGGCTGGATCGCCTTCGGGAGTACGGCTGGCAGCAGGCTGGCGACCTCGATTGAACCGGCCCCGTCCCTTGGGCTCATCGCCGAAACAGGTGGGGGATTCCGCCAGCAGTGACCCCACGGAGGGTCGTGCTCGACGCCAGCGCCTTCGGTCCCGGAATCGCCAGAAGACTGGGCGTAGAATGGGCTCATGGTGAGAATCGCGGTCGAAGTGCCAGAGGATATCGCGAAGCGTCTGGAGTTGGCGTGGCGTGACGTATCGCGCGGTACCCTTGAAGCGCTCGCGGTTGAGGGTTACCGTGACGGGACGCTGAGCCGCGAGCAGGTCGGGAGGATCCTCGGGTTGTCGTTCGGGGACACGGAGGCCTTCCTCAAGGCCCGTCAGGCGTACCTCGCGTACGACGAGGAGGATCTCGAGAAGGACCTCCGAGGCCTCCGCCTGCAACTCGGCTCTCGATGATCGTTGTCTCGGACACGTCACCGATCAACTACCTCGTACTGATCGAGTTCCAGGATCTGCTACCCAGGCTGTTCGACCGGGTCCTCATTCCCGAGGCCGTCCGACGCGAACTACAGGCCGACGGAACGCCCGAGCGAGTCAGAGAACTCGTTGCGGCGGTCCCAGACTGGCTCGAGGTTCTGTCCGCGCCGGAGATTCCCGCCACTCTCGCACACCTGGATTCGGGCGAACGCGAGGCCCTCGCCCTCGCGCTGGCTGTCGGCGCCGACTTCGTTCTGATCGACGAACGGAAGGGGCGACAGGCCGCTGAGGACCACGGTCTTCAGGCGTACGGTGCGCTCGGCGTCATTCTCGTTGCCGCCGAGCGGAAACTGGTCACGCTGGAGGACGCGCTGGGCCGCCTGCAGAAGACCAACTTCCGCGTGTCACCGCGCCTGCTCAAGAGCGTGCGGGAAGGCCCGACACACGACTGACGTTCTTGCTCAGGAGACGATTCGAAGCGGCCGGAGGCCGGAGTCGTCGTGTCGGCATCGTCGCGTTGGCTCGCAAGCTGGTGATTGCTTTGTGGCGCTCCGCGACGCAGGGCGACGACGATGCGACGGCCGTGGTCACGCACTTACCTGATTGAGATTGAACCGCTGGCCGTGGAGAGTTCCAGCGTCGGTCCGCCGCCGCGCACCGTGCCCTGCACGCGCCGCCGATCGATGCGGCCCTGGACGGTTATCGGCACGTCGACGTTCAGCGATCCCGACCCTGTGCGTGCATCGACGGTGAAGCCGGCATCCGGCGGCACGGTCACCGACACGCTGCCCGAGGCCGCCGAGATCTTCCAGTCGCCGGTCGGGCGGCCATCCACGCGGACGCCGCCGCTGCTGGTGGACGCCTGCACGGCACCGACCACGCCGGTCAGCGTGACCGACCCCGATCCGGTCGATGCCGTCACGTCGCCCTCGCCCGAGAGCGCTGCCTCGATCCTGCCGCTCCCCGTGCTGGCCTGCAGGCCCCTGCCGACGCCGGTCGCACGGATCGCGCCGCTTCCGGTGGAAGCAGACGCGGTGCCGGCGACGCTCTCGATGGTGACCGCGCCCGACCCCGTCCGCACTTCGGCGTCCGCGTCGATCTGGCGGACCGTCACGCTCCCCGAGCCGCTGCGGGCGACGACGGGCAGCCGCGTGCCTTCCACCGACACGCGTCCTGAGCCGGTCTGCGCCGACACGCGCGTGTTGGCCGGAACGCTCACCTCGTAGGAAACGCTCACGGCCTGACGCGTCGTCTCGTCCTGGATGCGTCCGAGCCGGACGGTGTTGCCCTCCTGGGTCAGCGGGGGGTTGGCCGCCACCTGCGCGGCAAGGGCGCCGGCGTTGGACGGGACGTTCCACCCGCGCCTCGGCTCGACCCGTCCGTGCACCACGATTCGCGACCCCTCACCGCGGCGGACGACGATGGCGCCGGAGTCGGTGTTGGCGTCGAGCGTGGCATCGCCGGACACGGTGAAGGTGCGGTCGAACGTCTGCGCCTGGGCCGCCGCTGGACGCGGCGCGGTCAGGAGCAGGGCCAACAAGGCAAGCGGAAAGGCGCAGCGGTACATCGGCAGGACCTCCTGTCCAGAGTCAGGGCGTTGGACGAGGCGAGAGCGCGCAGGGTTCATTCCCGCCCATCGGCGCAGTCGGGAATGCGGTACACTCGCTGCTACTCAGCTTGGTGTCTGCGTGTACGACTCGGCAAGTGGCGACATCACGCGTCTGCTGCGCGTGCTGCGATCGGGAGATCGAGGCGCGCTCGATCGGCTGCTCGAGCTGATCTACCCGGAGCTGCGGAAGCTGGCCGCGCGACAGCTCCGCGACGAACGCCGCGACCACACGCTCCAGCCAACGGCCGTGGTCAACGAGGCGTACCTGCGGCTGGTGGCGCACGACGCGCAGACGTGGCAGAACCGCTCGCACTTCTTCGGGGCGGCCGCCACGGTGATGCGGCGCGTCCTCATTGACCACGCGCGGGCCAGCCGCGCACGCAAGCGTGGCGGCGGCCAGCCGTCGGTCGCGCTCGACGAGGACGTGGCCGCCGCGGACGGACCGTCGGTCGATGTCCTCGCGCTCGATGCCGCGCTCACCGATCTCGAGCAGCGCTCGGCGCGCCAGGCGCGTATCGTCGAGCTACGATACTTCACCGGCTTGAGCGTGCCAGAGACGGCCGAGGCGTTGCAGGTGAACCCGCGTACCGTCGATCGCGATTGGGCGGCGGCCCGCGCGTGGTTGCGCCTGCGCCTGGGCTCGGGACGGCTCGTGTCGTCCGCTCACGACGTGTGAACAGCCTGCGGCGTGCGTCACAGGACTAGCGACGGCGATGAGTGTGGACTGGGAGCGCGCGACCGCATTGTTCGGCGCGGCGCGGGCGCTCGGCGCAACCGAGCGGCACGCGTTTCTGGAGGCTGCGTGCGCGACCGACCTGCCCCTCCGCGCGGAGGTCGAAGCGCTGCTGGACGGGGACGCCGACGACGACTTCCTGGAACGGCCGCCGCGGACCGCCATCGTCGCCGCGCTCGACGACACCGCCGGCACACTGTCGCCCGGACAGATCCTGAACGATCGCTACTGTATCGACGGCGTCGTCGGCGCCGGCGGGCAGGCCCTCGTGTACCGGGCCACGGATCGCGTGTTGTCGTGCGCCGTAGTCGTCAAGGTCATGCGAGGAGCGCACCGCCACCGCGAGCACCTCGCCGCGCACTTCATGCGTGAGATGCACGCGCTCTCGCAGATCGATCACCCGGGCGTGGTCGGCATTCTCGACGTCGGGACCCTCGACGACGGGTCGCCGTTCCTGGTGATTCAGCACGTCGACGGCGTGTGTCTGCGCGAGCTGCTCGAGAGCGGCCCCCTCGACCCCCACAGGACGGCCGGCATCGTGCGCCAACTCGGCGCCGCGCTCGGTGCCGCACACGCTGCCGATGTCGCGCACCGCGATGTCAAGCCTGCAAACGTGCTCGTCCAGCGTCTGCGCGACGGACGCGACATGGTGACGCTGATCGACTTCGGTATCGCGAAGGTCATGCGCTCGCACACCGGCGCGGGCATGAGCACGATCATGGTCGCCGGGACGGTTCGATACATGGCGCCCGAGCAGTTCGAGGGCGAGGGTTCGCCGGCGAGCGACGTGTACGCGCTGGCGCTCGTGGCGTGCGAGATGCTGTGCGGCGAGCCCGACATCCGCGTCGCCCGCACGCGTGTATCGGCGCCGGCACGCCTCCTGCTCGAGCGCGCGCTCGACGAGCGCCCCGAGCGCCGGCCGCGCGACATCGCTGGGTGGAGCGAGCAGCTCGCCCGGCGTCTGCTGCGAACGGCAGTCCCCGTTCGACGCGTCGCCGCGCTGGGTGCTGCGGTACCGCTCGTGGCCGCAGCGCTGGTCGGTATGCACCTGGTGCCAGGGAGCCACGGCGAAGCTGTGCGTGTGATTCAGAAGGTCGGCGCGTTCGACCCGCTCGACGAGGGCTTCCTCGCGCACAACCGCGTGACCGGGGCGGTGGCGCAGAATCCCGACTGGACGATCTACGAGGCGTGGCGCACGTTCGCATCGGGCCCGGGCGACTACTACTACAAGCACCTCACCCCTGCGCAGAAGCGACAGGCGATGGACCGGGGCTGGACGCTCAGCACGGTCATGCGTCTGGAGGAGGGGATGGTGTACGCCGCGGTCGACTTACTCGGCTACGGCAAGCGGTTCGACGTCGTGGTCCAGCGGGAG
Organism: uncultured Vicinamibacteraceae bacterium; assembly: GCA_964388335.1. Classification (GTDB taxonomy): domain Bacteria; phylum Acidobacteriota; class Vicinamibacteria; order Vicinamibacterales; family Vicinamibacteraceae; genus JAEZDP01. The sequence continues at coordinate 30,271 of CAYMAG010000042.1, forward strand.
CCCGACGACGTGCTCGTCCGTCTCTACACCCAGATCGTCCCTGCGTTTCAGGGCATCGACGTCCGCATGCCGCGTGAGCCCGATGCGTATCATCATTTCGAGCTCCGTTACGATTCGCGGCGGCAGGCGGCCGAACTCTGGATCGACGGGACCAGGCGGCTCGAGCACTACCGGGGCCACACCCAGTTCCAGGAGGAGGGTATCGGCCTGTTCTTCGGCGCTGGTCCGTACCGGAGCGAGCGCGGCGTCGGGTCGTTCCGGTCGGTGCGGCTCGAACTCCACCCCTGACACGCGCCGAGGCCGTGGGCCGGCAACAACGATGATGGCGGACTGGGAGCAGGTAGTGACACTCGTCGGCGCGGCGGGCACCCTCGAAGGAGCCGATCGACAGGCGTTCCTCGACGCCGCGTGCGCATCGGATCCCGCGCTGCGCGCCCAGGTCGACGCCAGGCTCGGCGACGAGCAGGATGAGGGCACGCTCGGAAGGCTCGCGGCGGTCTCGACCGGCGCCGCAGGCGAGGATGTCGTCGGACCGCTGGCGCCCGGGCAGACGTTGAACGGCCGCTATCACATCGACGGCATGCTCGGCGTGGGCGGACAGGCGCTGGTGTATCGCGCCACCGACCGGTCGCTCTCGCGTCAGGTCGTCGTCAAGGTGATGCGCGCGACCGGGCCTGAGCGCCGGTGGCTCACGACGCGCGTCGCCCGCGAGATGCACGCGCTCGCGCGGATCGATCATCCGGGCGTGGTCGGAATCCTCGACGTGGGCACGCTGGCCAGCGGGGCGCCGTTTCTGGTCATCCAGTACGTCAGCGGCAGGAGCCTGCGCGAAGTGCTGAAGGCAGGACCACTCGAGCGTGCGCGAGCCGCGCGCCTCCTCCGGCAGCTCGGTGCGGCGCTGCAGGCGGCGCACACAGCCGGTGTCGCCCATCAGGACCTCAAGCCCGAGAACATCATGATGCAGCCGTCGGGCGATGCGAACGAGGTCGCCAAGCTGATCGACTTCGGCATTGCGAAGGTCGACCGCGCGCCGTTCGAGGCGGGTGTGTCCACGGTGATGGTCGCCGGCACGGTGCGCTACATGGCGCCGGAGCAGTTCGAGGGCGAGAGTTCGCCGGCGAGCGACGTCTACGCGCTGGCACGCGTGACGTGCGAGATGCTGTCCGGACAGCCAGATCTGCGGTTCCCACGCCCGCGCCTGCGCGCGGCGTCGCGACGACTGCTCGAATTGGCTCTGGCCAGGCGCGCGGACGACCGGCCACGCCACGTCGGCGCGTGGAGCGAGGCGCTTGCCGAGAGCCTGGTCGAGCGAACGTGGTCGGCGCGCCGCCTCGCCGCCTGGCTCGGCGTGCCGCTGCTCGCCGCAGTCGCAGTGACCAACGTGCCGCGTCTGATACCCGACGACAACGGAGAGCTGGTGCGGGTGGTGCAGAAGGTCGGCGCGTTCGACCCGCTGGACGAGGGCTTCTTGCCACACAACCAGGTGACAGGCACCGTCTCGTTCAACACGGAGCGCACGGGATACGACGGCTGGCGCGTGTTCGGGACGGGGGCGGGCGACTTCTACCACAAGCCGCTGACAGACGCGCAGAAGCGGCAGGCCGCAGAGCGCGGCTGGACGCTGAGTGCCGATATGCGGCTCGAAGAGGGCGGGATCTATGCCGTCGTCGACCTGCTCGGCCACGGGCGGCGCTTCGACATCGGCGTGCAGCGCGAGGCCGACGGGACGCGTGTGCGCCTCAACACGCAGATCGTCCCGACCTTTGCCGGCATCGATGTGAGCATCCCCGGCCTGGACGAGGGGTACCATCACTACGAGCTTCGGTACGATCAGGGCCTGCAGACCGCCGAGCTGTGGGTCGATGGCACAAGGCGAGCGGAGGGGTACCGCGGCCACACGCAGTTCCAGGAGGCGGACCAGGGTCTCCTCTTCGGCGCGGCGCCGTATCGCGGCGATCGCGGCGCCGGGTCGTTCCAGTCCGTCCGATTCGAAATCAATCCCTGACGCATCAACGCAGGCCGGGCTTGCCCGGCCCTGGCGATGACTTCAATGAAGGCACTTGATCAAGGTCTGACCCTTTTGATCGAAGTACAGGCGTCCGCCAGGAATTTGCAGGACGCCGACGATCGCCGAGAGTTCGTCGAGAGTCTCAACGCGAAGTTGTGTCGGAGCGTTGCTGTTGTTCAGGTAGACGGCGACATCGAATGTGAGGGTCGGGGCGCTTGGGTTTGGCGGCCCGGGACGCTGCTGTCCTTGCGGCGACGTTGCGACGGAAATCTTCCAGTCCGTTACGATCGGCAGATTGAGGTGCGGCATTGGACCTCCTCGTTCGAGAAGTGATTCAGTGTCCGACGTGCGTTCTCGGTCACGGCAACCGCGTGGCCAGCGCATTCGTGCCCGCCGCCCACGTCACACCACCTGCATTGCTGTACATCGCGCGCTCGACGACGATCTGCGCGGGCGTGGTGCCCGTCGACTCGACGATCGCCCCGAACCGTTTGTCCTGAACGGCCGCGCCGAAGTCATGGCGCACCGGCACGTTCGTCCGCGAGTTCGGCGGGAGCGTATACACCCGCGCCTCCGACGTCCCGTCCTCGAAGAGCAGCGTCACGGTCGCGCTGCCGGCAAACGCCGACGTGTTCGCAATCAGGATGTACGTCTCGGTGCTCCGTGGCCCGCCGTCTTCGCCCTCGGCGAGAGCCCAGCGCGTCCCGGTCACGGTGCTCCCTGCCGAGCTGTGCGCCTCGTGCCACGTCCCGGACACGCCGGGCCACCACATCGCCCGCTCGACGATGAGCGGGACGCCGTTGGTGGAGGTCACGGTCGTCGACACCGCCACGTCCGCGAGCGGGAAGCCCGGCACGCCAGGAATCTCCTCGAGGTCCACCCAGATGTTCGACCGCGAGTTGGCCGGCGCCGTCAGCGCGCGGCTGTACGTCGTGCCGTCGCCCAACAGGTACGTGACCGTCACCTGGGCCGGCTCGTCGGTGGGATTGGCGATGAGCACGAACAGGTCGAAGTACGGCCCGGTCGCGCCTTCGGCCAGGAACCAGGTCGTGGCCGGCGCCGCGATGCCGATGCTCGCGTGGCCGGCATCGAAGAACGCGCCGCCCGGCCGCGACAGGTACATCGCGCGCTCGACGATGATCGGCGTGCCGTCGAGCGACTCGAGCACGGCGCTGACGTCGGCCGCCGCCAGCGCGCGCCCTAGGCCGTCGAACTGCTCGAGGTTCACCCAGATGTTGGTCCGCGACGTGGGCGGCAGCGTGTACGTCTTATCGAGCGGTGCCCCGCTCGGCAGCAAGTACCGGACGCGCACCGGCGTGGCCGTGGCCGCCGGGTTCTGGAGCAGGTAGAACAGGTCGAACCCGCTGTGCGTCGCCCCTTCGGCGAGGTACCAGATCGGCGACGGCGCCGCGGCGGCCGTCTCGGCGTGGCTGCCGTACCCGTCGGCCGCATTCCAGCTCATCGTGCGATCGATGACCAGCGGCTGGTCGCTCTCCACACGCGCCGAGAACTCGGCGGCTTCCAGGCCGTGCACGCTCTTCGGATCGAGCGTGACCCGCGTGCGCGCCGGCACTGCGATGGCGTGGGTGAGCGCCTGGCCGTTTCCGCGGGTGAACGTCAGCGTCGCCGTCGTGTCCACGTCGCCCGGATTCAGGAGGGCCAGCCTCATGTCGAAGAAGTCGGAGGTCGCGCCTTCGGCGAGGTAGCGCGTGAAGAACCCACGCGGGTGACTGCCGGCGGCGAACTCCTCTGCATTGGTCAACCCGTCGCCGTCCGGGTCGCCAAACGGCCCGTTGTCGCCGAGCGCCAACGTGGGATCGAGCCCCATCGCACGCTCCCACGCATCGTCGAGCCCGTCGCCATCCGGGAGGCCGGCGGGGTCGCGCACGACGATGATGGCGGCGGCAGTCGCCGAGCCGTTGGACACCGTGATGGTGACGGTCCCCGGCTGCAGGGCGGTGACGAGCCCGTTGGTGTCGACCGCGGCGATCGATGGGTCGGAGGACTGGTACGTCGTGCTGAGGATCGCCGCACCAATGGTGCGGACAACGTCACCCGTGTAGGTGCCGCGCACTGCGAGCGCAATCGACGCGCCCGGCTCGACTAGGTGGAACGTGTCGGGATCGACCTCGATCGTGAGCGGGGCCGACGTCGGCACGACCAGGACCGATGCCTGTCCCCACTGCCAGCTTTCATCGGGCCCCGTGGCGGCGGCGAAGAACTCGAGAGGGCCGGCGAAGTCGTTCGGTACGGTCAGAGTCACTTCGAACGGGGCACTGTCGTCCAGTGTGACGCCAGCCAACGAGGTCAGAATCACGGAGTCGATTGGCGTGCTCGATGTCTCAACCTGGACGGTGATAGTCGCACCCGGGGCGGCGGTGGACGCCTCCGTGGTCACGGTGAGCGTGGCTGGCGGGTCGATAGTCGCGCTCGAGTCGATGCGCGCGGTCTCAAGGTCAACGCCCGCCATTGCGGCTGTCGCCACGACCGGCGCCGCCGGCGGCCGACAGGGGTTGCCCGGACCGAAACCGGGGGCGAACAGGGGCGAGCCGACGGGGTCGGCGTCCAGCACGGACTTCACGTGCGCGGCAATGTCGGGCGTGTTCTCGACGACCAGGTCCTCACTATCGGCGAAGCTGATCTGGTGGAAGTACCGGTGCGAGTAGACCGTCGGATCAGAGAACCCGGCCGTCTGGCTCGCGACCGTCACCACGCCGTCGTTGGGGCCGGCACCGCCGATCTTGGTGACCATGTACGCCTCGAACGGCGGGAAGAAGTAGAAGCCGGGGTTTCCAGGCAACGTGACGTCCAATGGGTCACCGACCAGCACATGCGTCGGCGCCCGGACTGGCAGTAGCGTGGCGATTGCGGTGGACGTCGTCTCGAGGTCGGGCAGCGTGCCATCCACGGGGCGCCCGGCAGTGCGCATCGCCTGCACGAAGATCCAGTCGAGAACCAATCCGAGGGTGTTGCGGAAGCCACGCACGAGATCCGCCAGGAACGACCCGCAATGGGGTGCCGCAATCGTGATGATCCTGTTGAAGTGCGTAGCCCCCAACATGTCGAGCTGGGCAGCGAACACCCTGGCATTCAGCGCGCCCGTGCTCTTGGTAACCACATCCACCTTCGAGACGGCGACGCCATCTGCGCGCATCCTGGCCTTCAGGTTGTCGAACTCCGTGAATAGGGCCGCGGCCGCAGCGATGCTGAACAGGCGTTCGTTGCTGTTCGGGATTGACGCCAGCCGGATCTTGTAGGCCGGATCCGGGATGGCTGCCCGGATCCGCTGGGCAAACGTCAGCCATGCGAGTCGATCACTCCAGAATCCGTGCAGCAACAGGAGGGGCGGACGGTGGAGGTCTATTTCGAGCACATCCTCCGCGCCGGACACGGTGCGGGCGGTCAGGCGTATCGTGCGCTTCGCCTGCGTGCCCGGTGTCGTGGAGAACACGGCCGGCGCCCGAAAGAGAGCGAAGACGTACGGCGTCCCATTGATGGTTCTCGGCGGCACCAGGGCGAGCGGTCCGGGCGCGAGTGTCGGCGCCACGCCGGGGTCGAGCCGTCCCAGCGCGCCGTCGGACGGTGAGGCAAGCAAGATGGACGTCGGCTCGCTCGTTCGGATGCGAAGTACCAGGGTGGTGACACCGTCTGCGACCGCCCCAACAGCCACCGGAAGATTCAGGAGCGTTGCGTCCGGCACCAGGTGGACTTGCGCCATGCCCGGATCTGCAGCCGTGAGTTCGAACTTCCGGATCTCGATCGTGACGCCCGAAGCCGCGCAATTGGATATGGGCAGTATGGTTGGCCCGTCGGCGCAGGCAACGACGTAGTAGTCGCCTTCCGGCGTGGCAGGAGGGACGATGACTGGAATCGAACCGCCGTGCGACTGACCGGGCGACAAGGTCGGGACGATGCGGCTTCCCGTCAACGGTATCGATGTCGCCGTCCGCTCCGGCGTAGGATCCAGGAAGTAGCGAATCGTCGGCGTAACGCTGACACCGGTGGTCGACGTGTTCGTTACGACGTCCGATACACCGAAGGCTCCGCCGGGCGACGCTTCTGGAACCTGCGCCGCTACGGCGCTCAGCGCTACAGTCCCCGCGACGATGGGCGTGAGCGTGACGGGCAGCTTGGCGACGCGATTCTGAATATCGGGTGGAAACCGCGGACTGAGGATCGTGCGACACCACTTGAACTCTTCCGTGTTCAGGTTCAGTTCCATCGTTGCTGAAATCGTGGCGCCTGGGTTCACGCCTCCCAGCGCGCCTGTTTCGGTCGTCGTGACAATCCCGGCGGCGGAGAGCACGGAGACGAATGTGGATTCCCCGCTACCGGTTGAGGCCGTCGTCGTCGTGACGAACGTGGCCGGCAGCCACGCGCCGTCGCGCTTGATCAGCGGCATCTCCGGAAACAGCAGGAACGCGCCAGCTGCACCAAAAGGACGGTCCGCGGCCCCGCCGCATCCATTCGTCAGATAGTGCTGCGCCGTGCCCACGCTGGCGCGAAGGGTCTGTGCATGTACGGGTAGCGGCCCGGCCATGCTGGTCGCGCCTGCGAGGATCGTGAGCAACACGATCCGTTGCCAGCATCGGCTCCTGCTCCGCGCATCGCTCGCCTGCGTCGTCCTGCTTTCGTCGGACAGCTGCATGCCCATCGATCCGTCTCCGTCCACGGGCGCGATCCCGAGGTTCACCCAATGCCTACACGATGCCCAGGTTGGCGGGTGCGAATAGCCAGCTGCGACGGTTCGTCGCCACCGGCACGGTTCTCGCCACCCTCGCTCGCGGCCCTTCAGCCAGGTCGATCTGGCAGCGAGGAGGGCCGGGCAACGCCGGCCCCGACACCACGCGCGACAGGGCGATCGGCGTACGCCCGCCGTCCAGCCCGGAACACCCGCATACGCGTCATCCGCGCCCCCTGGAGCGGCCGCCGCGTCGAACGCTGGGGACCCATACAACTCACATGGCGGAAAGCAGCGGAGAATCACGACACGGCGGCGCGAACGGCCGTTTTGCCGGTTTGGCGACTGAGGGATCGGGGATTGCCGCGGGGACGCTGCCCGCACGTTGCCGTCCGTCGCCGGGGATGCGCCTCGGAAGGGGTGGCGTGCGCGTCGGCACGATGAGGCGCTGTGCTATCATCCGGGGTCGGTGTGAAGGAGCGCCTGTAGCTCAGATGGATAGAGCGTCGGCCTTCGAAGCCGCAGGTCGGGGGTTCGAGTCCCTCCGGGCGCACCAGCCTTCGCGCTCGAGGAACCAGTGAGCGCTACGGCTGGCAAGCCA
>CAYMAG010000043.1:0-37334 GCA_964388335.1 uncultured Vicinamibacteraceae bacterium
GGCGTGACCACGTTGCCCTTCGACTTCGACATCTTCTTGCGGTCGGGGTCGAGCACCCAGCCCGAGATGGCCGCATTGCGCCAGGGCACGTCGTCGTGCTCGAGGTGAGCGCGCAGCACCGTCGAGAAGAGCCAGGTGCGAATGATGTCGTGCGCCTGCGGCCGCACGTCCATCGGGAACACCCGGCGGAAGAGGTCGTCGTCCTCTTCCCAGCCGGCCGCGATCTGCGGCGTCAGCGAGGATGTCGCCCACGTGTCCATGACGTCCGGGTCGGCGGTGAAGCCACCGGGCTGGTCACGCTGCGCTTCGGAGTACCCGTCGGGCGCCTCGGTGGACGGGTCGACCGGCAGGCGCGACTCGTCGGGCACGAGGGTCGTGGCGTAGTCGGTCCCGCCGTCGGCGCGCACCGGATACCACACCGGGAACGGGACGCCGAAGAAGCGCTGGCGGCTGACGCACCAGTCGCCATTCAGGCCCTCGACCCAGTTCTCGAACCGCGCACGCATGTACGGCGGGTGCCACTCGATAGCGCGTCCGCGCGCGATGAGCGCCTCGCGCTGATCCATGGTGCGGATGAACCACTGCCGGCTCGTGACGATCTCGAGCGGGCGGTCGCCCTTCTCGAAGAACTTCACCGCGTGGACGATGGGCCGCGGCTCGCCGAGCAGGTCGCCGGTCTCCTTCAACTGCTCGACCACTCGGGCACGCGCCTGATTCGCCGATCGCCCCGCGAGCGGCTCGTAGCGGGCCTGCGCGGCCTCGGCGTCGACCGATTCCCATCCGGCACTCCCCCACGTGATGCGGCGGAACGTGCCGTTGGGCGCGAGCACGGAACGGACGGGCAGGCCGAGTTCCCGCCACCAGATGACGTCGGTGAGGTCGCCGAACGTGCAGATCATGGCGATGCCGGTGCCCTTCTCGGGATCGGCAAGCGGATGCGGCCTGATGGGGACGGGCACGCCGAAGAGCGGTGTGACGACGTCCGTGCCGAACAGCGGCTGGTACCGCGCATCGTCGGGATGAGCGACGAGCGCGACGCAGGCCGGAATCAGCTCGGGGCGCGTGGTGTCGATCTCGACGTAACCTTGGCCGTCCGCGCGTGCGAACCGGATCCGGTGATAGGCACCGGCCACGTCTCGGTCTTCGAGTTCGGCCTGGGCGACGGCGGTCTGGAAGTCCACGTCCCACAGCGTCGGCGCTTCGAGCCGGTACGCGGCGCCCTTCTGCAGCAGGCGCAGAAATGCGATCTGCGAGACGCGCTGCGCGCGCCGTCCGATGGTCGCGTAGGTCATCGACCAGTCCACCGACAGGCCCAGGTGCTTCCAGAGGTGCTCGAACGCCTTCTCGTCCTGCTCGGTCAACCGCGTGCACAACTCGATGAAGTTGGGACGGGAGACCGACATCGGCTGCTTCGGCGGCGAGGCGGGCGGTTCGAACGCCGGGTCGTACGGCAACGACGGGTCACAGCGCACGCCGTAGTAGTTCTGCACGCGGCGCTCAGTGGGCAGCCCGTTGTCGTCCCACCCCATGGGATAGAACACGGCCAGGCCGCGCATGCGCTTGTAGCGCGCAATCACGTCGGTGTGGGTGTACGAAAACACGTGGCCCACGTGCAGCGAGCCACTGACGGTCGGAGGTGGCGTATCGACCGAGTAGACGTCACCTCGCTCCCGGGACCGATCGAAACGGTAGACGCCGTCGGCTTCCCACCGGGGCTGCCATTTGGCTTCGAGGCCTTCGAGGGCGGGTTTGTCCGGCACGGACACAGGACGAGGCAGCGCGGGCACGACAGTCATACAGGCCGATCGTAGTGGGGCGGCAGAAGGGCCGCAAGGGGCGGAGGGCAGCGGGCGACCAGGCGCGTCACGCCCGGCCGGACTTGATCTTCTCGATTTCCTCAGTGACCAGGCGTTCGGCGGCGTCGAGCACGTGGCGGGTCACCACATCGCGGAGCGGGCCCTCGGACAGTTTCTTCGCCACGCGAGCGGCGAGCGCCTCCAGCACGTCGTCGCTCAGGACCGGCGGCGCCACCGGCGGCAGTGCCGGATCGGGCCCTTCTCCCCGTTCCGACGCGAGGATCGCCGAGAACGCATCAGCCAGTGAGCCCTGCGTGGACGATTCGTCGGGAGCCCCCGACGGGACGGGCGCCGGCTCCTGGGGCGGAGCGGGCCGATCGACCGTGGCGGCCGAAACCAGGACGGGACGTCGCTGACGCGCGGCGAGGTGCCGATCGAGCCGCTCGGCATAGGTGTCGAGGCCGGGCGCCAGCGTCACGACCGACTCACCGGATGTGGTCGAGGCCGGCAACGGCGGCGCGAACTCGCCGAGCAACGGGCCACGTTCGCCAGCCAGCATGCGCTTGACGAGCGACACCACCTGTTGCGGTTCGAAGGGCTTGACCAGCACCGCATCAGCCTGGCAGGCCTCTGCGCGGGCGTCGTCGATGGGTTCGAACGCGCCGGTCATGAGGACGACCGGCACGGCGTTCAACCCGTCACGCCCCTTGACCCAGGCGGCCACGTCGTAGCCATCACGCGCGGGCATCGTGGTGTCCGCGAGAATGACGTCGGGAGCGTTGCCCGCCTCGAGATAGCCGACCACCTCGTCGCCGTCGCTGAACGACACCACCTGGAAGCCTTCGTCGGCAAAGGTCAGCTCGATGACGCGCTGGACGGTCACGCTGTCGTCGGCGAGCAGGAGGGTGTGACTCATGGTGGTGAGCGTAGTCGTCCCCCTTGCAACCGTCAAGGCCACGCCGACTCTGCTATAGTGCGCCGGCAGCTCGAGTACAGAGGCCGTTTCCATCGATGCGGACGGAGGTCTGTCGCATGCAGAAGATCAGGACGTGGCTCATACGGGTAGTCGGAGTGCTGGCGGTGGTCATTGCGGGAGGACTCGTATATCTGCTGGCGGCATACCCGAAGGTGGGGCCCGCGCCCGACGTCACCGCGCCGACGTCGGCCGAGGCCGTTGCACGTGGCAGGTATCTCGCCGACAACGTCTCGATGTGCACCGACTGCCACACGCCTCGCGACTGGACGCGCTTCGGCGGCCCCATCGACACCAGCCTCTATGGGGCAGGCGGGGAGATCTTCGACGAGAGCATTGGGCTGCCGGGCACCATCGTGTCCAAGAACATCACGCCGGCGGCACTTGCGTCCTGGACGGACGGTGAGATCCTCCGTGCCTTCACCGAGGGCGTCGCGAAGGACGGCACGTCGCTCTTCCCGCTGATGCCGTATCACGCCTACGGGACCATGGACCGCGACGATGCCCTCGCGATCGTGGCGTACCTGCGCACCCTGCCGTCGAAGACCGTGCCGCTGCCCGAGCGTCAGTTGCACTTTCCCGTCTCCCTGCTGGTGCGAACGCTGCCCGCGCCCGCGCGCTTCACGACGAAGCCGGCCTCGAGCGACCGTGTGGCGTACGGTCGGTATCTGGCCACGATCGGCGGCTGCGGCGAGTGCCACACGCCTCTGGACGAGTCACGGAACCCGCTGCTCGATCGCGCCTTCTCCGGGGGACAGGTCTTCGCGATGCCGGGCGGCGCGGTCGCGCGCACGGCCAATCTCACGCCGCACGAGACCGGCATAGGCATGTGGACCGAAGACCAGTTCGTCGAGCGCTTCGCGCGCTTTCGCGACGCGGCGGCGTTTGCACCGGTGGCGACGGGCCAGGCCAACACGCCCATGCCCTGGGGACCCTACTCGGGTATGACCGACGAGGACCTCGGCGCGATCTACAGCTTCCTGCGCACCGTGCCGCCGGTGTCGAATCGGGTGGTCACCCTGTCGGCGTCCCGCTGAGGCCTGGGCCGGCCACATCCACGCCTCGGCGCCGCGTGTGCGTGATGATGAAGTCGATGATCGCGTGCATGGGCGTCCCGGGCAGGAAGATGCCCGTGATGCCCATCGCCTCGAGGGCGGGAACGTCCTGGTCGGGAATGATGCCCCCGAGCACGACCAGGACGTCGGTCATGCCCTGCGCGCGCAACAGCTCCATGATGCGTGCGCACACGTGGTTGTGCGCGCCCGACAGGAGAGACAGGCCGATGACGTCGGCGTCCTCCTGCAGGGCCGCCGCGACAATCTGCTCGGGTGTCTGCCGCAGGCCCGTATAGATCACTTCCATCCCCGCATCGCGCAGCGCACGTGCGATGACCTTGGCGCCCCGGTCGTGGCCATCCAGGCCGGGCTTGGCGATGACGACGCGAATCCTGTCCATAGGTCGGACGTTACTGATTACAGGTCACGGGTTCCGGCGAAGTCGCCGACCCGAAGCACGCGGCATGAAGCATGAGACATGAAGCATGAAGCATGAGGCATGAGGCATGAAGCATGCCTCACCCCTCCCCTTCCTCCCTGTACTCTCCCCACACGTCCCGCAGCGCGCCGCACATTTCGCCCACCGTCGCATGCGCTCGCACCGCTCCGAGGATCGGTTCCATGAGGTTCGACCCGGACGTGGCCGCTGCGCGCATCTGACCGAGGGCGGCCTCGACAGCGTGCGTGTCACGGCTGGCACGCAGCGCCGCCAGGTGCTGCAGTTGTGCGTGTTCGGTCGCGTCGTCGATGTACAGGGTTGGCACGCGCGTCGCGGCTGCGTCCACGTGGACGTTCACGCCCACGACCTGATACTCGCCGGCTTCGAAGGCCTGCTGCTGGCGATAGGCGCTGTCGGCGACTTCACGCTGTGGGTACCCGCGTTCGATCGCCGCGACCATCCCGCCCATACCGTCAACCAGCTCGACGTAGCGCAACGCCTCGGCCTCGAGCGCGTCGGTCAGTGATTCCACCAGATACGAGCCGCCGAGGGGATCGACGACATCGGTGACCCCCGTCTCGTACGCAATCACCTGCTGGGTCCTCAGCGCAAGCGTCGCGGCTTCGGCGGTGGGCAGCGCCAGGGCTTCGTCCAGCGAGTTGGTGTGCAGCGAGTTGGCGCCACCGAGGACCGCCGCGAGCGCCTGGATGGCCGTCCGCACGACGTTGTTGCAGGGTTGCTGCGCCGTCAGCGAGACTCCGGCCGTCTGCGCGTGAAAGCGCAGCTTCATCGACCGTTCGTCACGCGCCCCGAACCTGTCGCGCATCACGCGGGCCCAGATGCGGCGCGCCGCCCGGTACTTGGCAATCTCCTCGAAGAAGTTGTTGTGCGCGTTGAAGAAGAACGAGATGCGTGGCGCGAAGGCGTCCACGTCCAGCCCGGCATCGATGCCCCATTGCACGTACTCGATGCCGTCGCGCAGCGTGAAGGCCAGTTCCTGAGCCGCCGTCGCGCCCGCCTCGCGGATGTGATAGCCGCTCACCGAAATCGTATTCCACCGCGGCACGTGCCGCGTGCAGAAGGCGAAGACGTCCGTGACGAGCCGCATCGACTCACGCGGTGGATAGATGTACTCCTTCTGCGCGATGTACTCCTTGAGGATGTCGTTCTGCAGGGTGCCCTGGAGCCGATCCCAGGCGACGCCCTGCCGTTCCGCGACCACGAGGTACATCGCGAAGATCATTGCCGCCGGTGCGTTGATCGTCATCGACGTCGAGATGGCCCCGAGGTCGATGCCGTCGAACAGGCGTTCCATGTCGGCGAGTGACGTGATACTCACGCCGCACTTGCCCACCTCGCCACGCGAGAGTGGGTCGTCGGGATCGCGCCCCATCAACGTCGGCAGATCGAACGCGACGCTCAACCCGGTGCCGCCCGCCGCGAGCAGGTCGCGATAGCGCTGGTTGGTCTCGGCCGCCGAACCGAAGCCCGCGAACTGCCGCATCGTCCAGAGCTTGCCGCGGTAGCCCGAGGCGTGAATGCCACGCGTGTACGGAAACACCCCCGGATCGCCGAGATCGCGATCGTAGTCGGGCCGGTTCTCACGCGGCGAAGGCGAGACGGACGGCGGCGGGTTCGACATGCTGGATGGCGTCGATCGTATCACCGCCGTTTTGACCGTGGACGCGCCTCGCGGATAGGCTGTGATCGCCGCTGTCGACATGTCCGTCACGATCCCGATGAGTGTTGCCATCTCGCGCGTCGCCCGGCGCCCCCGAATTGCCGTACGCGTCGCCCTGTGTGTGGTACTCCTCGCGGCGAGCGTGCGCGGGCAGGCGCAGTCACCGGCGCCGCCAGCGTCCGGGTTCCCCGCCGCACCGGCGTCCACCTGGGTCGAGGCGGTGGACACCTACGCAGCGGGCGAGTACCTCGCGGCGGTTCTGCGTGCGACACAGATCGATGCGAACGAGTTGTTGACCCAGGGACGACGCGACGCCGAGGGATGGCGACGCGAGGGATCGGACGTGGCTCGCCGCCGATTGCGTGCCGCCGCAGCGCTGGCGTTCGAACTCGGACTTCTGCAGCTCGACACGCCGGCAGGTCCTGGCCGCTCCATGGAGATCGGCGAGACCAGCCTGCGCGCGCTCGAGCGCACCGCGCCGGACGACGGCACCTTCGGCGCCATCTGGCGCCTCGGTCAGCTGCACCTGCTGCTGTTCTCGAGGCAGGCGGACGAGGTGGACGGCCGGGCACGTCGCGACGACGTGAAGCATCTGCCCCCCGCGCTGCAAGCCGAGTGGCACGTGGCCCGGGGCATCGCGTTCGAAACGGCCGCGCGTCTCAGTCTGGGGGCGTCGCGCGTGCAGCAGACCCCGTTCGGAACGAGCGCAGTCCCTCGCCAGCTCTGGGTCGATCGGAACCTCAGGAGCGCCCTCGAGCACTATGAGGCCGCGCTCGCAGCCGATGAGACACACCTCGAGACACGGGTACGCCTCGGACGCGTACTGCTGGAGCAGGGAAAGCCCGCGCAGGCCCGCCCCCACCTCGAGCGAGCCGCCACCGAACGCTGCCTCGAGGTGGTCTGCGGCCTCGGCTGGCTGTTCCTCGGCGAGTGGCACATGTCACACGGGACGCCGGAGGGCGCGCGCCGGGCGTATGTGCGCGCGTCGAGCGTGCTGGATCTTCGGCAGAGTGCCCTCTTCGGCCTGCTCGCCTCGACCATGCAGACACGACCGGCTCTGGCCATCGGGCTGACGCGCCAGTTCGACGCGAGGGCCATGCTGGGCCGGCGCGACGAACCGGACGCGTGGTCACGGTACATCACGGGGCATCCGTTCGGTTTGATGACGGTCCTGCAGGCGATGCGGGAGGATGTCGGCAAGTGACGGCACGATTCGCCCTGTCGCTCCTGATCGTCGCGGCAGCGGTATCGTGCCTCGCGGCCCATATGCCGCTCCACGCGCAACAGCCGTCCTTCAGCGTCAGCACGGATCTGGTCACCGTCGACGTGCTGGCGTTCCGCGGGCGCGAGCCCATTCGCGGGCTCACCGCGGCCGACTTCGAGCTGAGCGACAACGGTGTGCCGCAGGCCATTTCGTCCATTGACGTTCCCGGCGGCGCACACGTCATCGCGGCGCTGGACACGAGCGCCAGCGTGCAGGGGGAAGTGCTGGTACGGCTGTCGGAGGCGGTGGAAGCGTTGTTCAGCCGACTCACTGACGAGGACCGGATCTCGGTCGTGACCTTCGGCGATCGGGTACGCCTGGTGCTGCGAGCGGCCGTCCCCGGGCCATCACTGGCCGTGGTGCGTCAGGGCCTCGTGGCTGCGGGCGGCACGGCCCTGCACGACGCGCTCCTGCTCGCGAGCGCATTGACCGGTGCAGACGGACGCCCCGCGCTCATGGTGGTGTTCACCGACGGTGCCGACACCGTGAGCTGGACGACGGCGCCTGCCATCCTGCGGGTGCTGGAAGCGGCCAACGTCGTGGTGTTCCCCGTGGGCGCGGGTCTGGCCGAGTTGCCCGTCTCCGCCGCCGGGCTGCAGCCGAGCCTGTACCTGTCATCGCGCACCTGGCTTGGCCCAGATGGCAGTGACGCGCCGCGCCTGCTCGAACGCCTCGCGCGGGTGAGCGGCGGCAACTTCATCCGTGTCGGCCGCCCGGATGCGCTGACGCGGACGTTCACCGAGATCATCGATCGCTACCGCTCACGCTATGTGCTCAGCTACACGCCGACGGGTGTCGGGCGCGAGGACGGCTATCACCGCATCGAAGTGAAGCTGAAGGGACAGCGGGGGTCGGTGCAGGCGCGGGAGGGGTACGTGGCGGGGAGGTAGGGGGATGGCTCATGCCTCATGCTTCATGCTTCATGCTTCATCGGACGCTCTTCGCCATAACTCACGGTGCGGAGTCGGTCGACGCCGATGCCACGTGACGTCAGGTAATCGCGAACCGAGTAGGCGCGGCTTCATGCTTCATGCTTTTCTTGATGCTTGATGCCCTGACGCCTCATGATGGACGTCTGATGCCCTGGCAGCGGGACGACGTCTTCGTGTCCTTCGTGTCCTTCGTGTCCTTGTTTCCTTGTTTCCTTATTTCCTTCGTCCCTTCCTTCATTCCTTCGTCCCTTCCCTCCTTCCTTTGTTCCTTCCCTCCTTCGTTCCTTCGTTCCTTCGTTCCTTGTCTCCTTCCTTCCTTCCTTCCTTCCTTGATGCGCAGACTCCTGCTGCTGATCGTGTGTGCAACCGTCGCGACGACGATCGGGCGGGCACAGACACCTGCTCGGACGGCGCCCGAGGCGCAGCCCACGTTCCGGGCCGAGACGACGCTGGTCGAGGTGTCGGCCGTGGTGACCGACCGTGCCGGCGAGCCCGTGACCGACCTCGAGGCTGCCGACTTCGAGATCCTCGAGGATGGCGAGCCGCAGCCCCTGGTGGGCTTCAGGTTTCTGCACAGCGACGCCTCGGCGACCACGCCGGCCGTGCACGTTCCGGGCGCGCGCGTCGAAGCCATCCGCAGCAGCACGGGGAATGCGGACGCACCAGTCTTCGTCCTGCTGCTCGACGATCTCAACGTGGCGCTGAAGCGCAGTCATCGCGTCATACGGGGTGCGAAGGGCCTGCTGGCGCAGATACCACCGCAGGCACTCCTGGGCGTCTTGTCCACCAGCGGCATCGACGGCGCCGCGTTGACCCTGACGGCGCCCGGCCCCGAACATGTGGCACGAGTCGAAGCGTTCCGCGGCCGCATGATCGAACAGGCTGTACAACTGCAGACCTTCATCACGACGCCGAGCAGCCGTGTCGGTACACCCTGCGGTGTCGGATCGCACGCCGCCAACTCGTCGTCGTGTGCCGATCCGACTCGTGCGGTTCGCCGCCTCGAGACCTTGCGCAACGTCGCAGACCTGCTCGCCGCAGCCGGCTCGCGCCGCAAGGTGCTCTTCTGGGTCACCGAAGACATGGGCGCGACAGTCGTCGACCCCACCGAAGGACGACGGGCACAGTTCGAGGCGTTTCGCACGGTGCTGTCGGCGGATGTGGCCGTGTACCCGGTGCATCCGGATGAACTGCCGTACGCACCCGAGCCCGATCCGGGCGGCGTGCTCATGCTGGGCGGGAACGCCGTGAGCATCACGACCGACGAACTGGCCGGCGTCACGCTCGACCAGATGGCGCGCGAAAGTGGCGGACGCTGGATCGTCAACATCAACGACCACGAGGTCGTGCTCGCCCAGGTGGTGAAGCAGAACAGCACCGCCTACATGCTCGCGTACGAGTCGACGCGGACGCGTGAGCCGGGGCGCCATCGCATCGACGTGCGGGTTCGACGTCCGGGTGTGCGCGTGTATGCGCGTCGCGGGTTCGTGGTGGCTGACCCACCGTCATCGCCGCCGCCCGCTTCTGAGCGTGCACGTACGCAGGCGGTCCTCGGGGACTTGCTCCGCAGCGTCGTGCCGAGGGGGCCATTGGAACTCCGCCTGCTCGTGACGCCCATGCTGGCCGATGGAAAAGCTGGCAAGGCTTTCGTCACCCTGCAGGTGGACGAAGCATCCGCCCTCGGACAAGCCGTCGACCTGGCGCTGCTCACCTACGACGACAGCGGCGCGGCGTCCAACCAGCACACCATGCGACTCTCGCCCCCGGCGCCGGACGAGGCATGGGAAGTGGCGCTGGAGCTGCCGCTGACTCGGGGCACACATCAGCTGCGTGCGGCGGCCGTCACCGCCGACGGTGCGCGTTCCGGTGTCGTGGTGGAGCGTGTGGAGATCGTGGAGCCGGGCCGTGACCTGTGGGTAGGGCTCCCGATGCTGCTCGCCGTGGACAGCACCAGCGCCGACGGCCCCCAGCTCCATCCAACCCTGCGACGGACGGCAGACTCGGGCGCCCCTCTCGCGCTGCAGGGCGAGGTGGCGGGTCGCCCTGTGGCCGACGGGCGGGCCACCGTGACCGCGCGGCTCGTCTCGGATCAGGGCGCGACCGTTCGTGAGGGAGTCGCCACGCTCGAACCGGGACGCACGAAGAACCGCGGACGCGCAACGGCCGTCGTGCCGACCACCGGACTGCGCGCAGGATCGTATGCGCTGGTGTGGGAGGTTGGGGTCTCAGGACAGCCCGACACCGTGCGTCACACGCTACCGATCGCGTTGCGAGCCGCGGCGACGCCTTCCGCTGCGGGCTCGGACGCGGCACCGGCGCCACTGGCAGTCGCGCACGGCCCCGTGTCGTCGTTCGACGAAGCGGGCACGCATGTCATCCGGACCGCGTCGGAGTGGCACGCCTTCTGGCGCCACCTGCCCACGCAGCAATCACCGCCTGACATCGACTTCGATCGCGTGACCCTCCTGGCAGTCGTGCTCGACGACACGCCAGACACGACGAAGCACACTCCGCGGATCGAGTCGACGCGCCACGACGCGGGGACGCTCGTCGTGTCGTGGAGCACAGCGCCCGCCTCGGCGATGCGCCGTCAGGAACGCGGGAAGCCGTTCGTCGTGGTGGGCATCACCGGCCACGACGGGCCGGTGCGTTTCGAGCGCGTGCCGTAGCACCGGCACTTCAAGCCCGAGCGCCACGCGTTCGTAGTCGTCCCCTACCGGCTGCAGGTCTCCGTCCCGTCACCGTCGCCGGCATCGCGACCGGCACCGGCACGTCGGTCACAGGGTTCCCTGGCGCCCGCAGCACCTCGACCTGCAGCCCCTCAACGGCGCGGAAGTGACGCTCATCGGCAGGACCGACGAGCACGCCGAAGCCAAGGTGCAGCGCGGTGGCGGCGACAATCAGGTCATTCGCGGGAATCCGATGCCCCCTCACGCTCTGCTCCGCAAAGAGTCGCGCCCACACCCGCCCGCATCCGCCATCGAACTGCACCACCGGCAGCCGCTCCGCCAGCGCATCGACGCGGGCCGAACGCGAGCGTGCCCGCGCATCAGTGTCGGCCAACTCCACACCAACGAGCAGCTCAGCGTAGACGATGGCCGGTAGCACGATCGGCGTCGACCCGAACTGCTCGACCAACGGCGCCCACACGCCGGCCGGTTCGGTGCTCGCGCGGCTGCGCTCGATGGCCACCAGCGCGCTCGTGTCGAGCACTAGGCCCACGGGTTCTCCGCGGGTGCATCGTCTCGTCCGACCTGCTCGAGGACGTCCGCGAAATCCGCGTCTGGCGGGGCACTCGACCACACATCGAGCACGTCAAGAAACGTGGCGACGCGGTCCTCCGCGATCGGCACGACTCGGGCCACCGGGTGTCCGTTCTTCTCGACGACGAACGACTCGTGCCGGAACCGGACGCGCGCCAATGTGACGCCGAGCTTACGGGCGAGATCCGTGGCAGACACGCTGGTTTCCATATTGTGTATTTTACACAATTACGCATTTTACACAATTACGCATTCTTGCGGTCTTTCGCGCGTCAGTGCTTCACCGCGTCCTGCTGAGGAAACACGATGCCCAGGGTCGTCACCACCCGACCTGCGCCGGCCTCGACCGCGAGGTCGCAGACGGGTGCCGCAACACCGTCCAGCGGCACGACGAACTGCATCGCCGACGCCCCCTCGACCGGAACGCCGTCGCCTTCCCAGACCACCTCTCCATCGGAGCACGACAGACGCGCATGGGCGGGTGCAGGCGTCGCGTGCGGAACGGTCACCGTCAGGACGTCGCCCTGCGGGAACACGCGCGTCACCGTCGGGATGACGCCTGTCCATCGGTTCACGCGCTCATCGGTGAAGACGGTGGGCATGATCGCGAGGAACCGCGACGCCACGAGCATGCCGGGCGGCAGGATGTCCCCGGACACGTCCACGTCGAGATACACCGAGCCTCCCCGCCCCGTGGCGGTGTCGATCGTTGCGACGCGCAACTGGTGCTGCCCTTTCGCCAGGTCGACGGCCCACACGCTGCGCAGACTCGTGCCGGCCAGCACCTCGCGCTGCACCGGCGACAACGCGACCTCGAACGTGCGGCGCATGCCGTTGTCGGCCTTGCCGGTGCCGTTGACGGTGAGCAGGCCCTGCTCGATGCGAAGCGCGCCGGCGCCGTGGTCGCCGGCAAGCAGGGTCCCGTCCACCTCGACGATCACGGCCACGGTTGTGGTCCTCCCCTTGCGGCTGAGAGGCACGGCCTGCACGCGCATCGGCAGGCCATCGTCCGGCATGACGCCGGCGAGCAGCGTGCGGAGCTGCGGCGGCAGACTGCCCGGCACCTTTATCGGCGGCGGCGGACGGACACCCGGCGCGCGATACCCGCGCCGCGCCAGCACGGTCACGCCGGGACGGCGGACCTTCACGTCGATGCTGCGGTACTCGTTGCCCTTCGCGGGCCGCTCGGGCTCGTACGTCAGCACGTAGTGCGAACTCGCATCCTGCACGGCGCGGTCGATGCCGGCGAGCGGGTCGTTGGTGTCCACGAGTGACACGCCGCCCGTGAGCACCGCGAGGTCGCGCATCATCTCTTTCGCCTGTCGGGCCTCCTGCAGCACCGCCGAGAGTTGGTCCGCGCCGCCGAATCCCCGAATCATGTCGGCCTCTTCGTTGCCCAACCCGACGGGGCTCAGTGGGTAGATGGCCACGTTGCCGGCCGCCGCGGCGGCGAGCGCCTCGTTCATCAGTCGGCTCGACCCGCTCGCGGCATTGACCCGTCCGCCGCCGGACGCTGTCGGCATGCGTACTTCCATGTCCGACATGCCAGTGCCGTACGACGACCCCTCGCTCAGCCAGACCACGGTCTTGCGTCGGCCCGACACCTCACGAAGCGCCATCGAGACGTCACGAATCGTGGCGCACAGCCGCGTGTAGTGGTCGAGGCGCCCCGCATCGGCATCGAAGCCGGTCAGTCGCAGCTCGGTCGTCTTGTCGAGCAGTCGCTGCCCCATGAACTCGTCGATCATCCGCAGCGCATGCGTGCGGTCTCGCGTGAAGAACCCGGTCGATTCGGACGAACTCGTCGTGACGACGAAGAGCAGGTCGCTGGGCGCGAGCTGCTCCACGAGTCGCCGGGCGGCGGCCCGCGCGATCTGCGTGCGGCGCACGTCGACGTGCAGGTCGTCGAGAATGAGCGCGAACACGCGCGAGGCCGAGGTGTAGTAGTTGGACGAAGGAGTGCGCGTCGTGCCGTACGCGGGAGGGGCGTCCGCTCCGGCGCGAACGAGGACTGGATCGGGCAGCACCAGCAGGTCGGGCACGTAGGTGAACGGCGTGAACGACCGTACGACCTGCGGGACGCCGTTCTCGAGCACCTCGAAGTCGGCCGCCGTCAGACCGCGCACCGGCTTGCCGGCACGGTCGAGCACCAGCGCGCTCACCTCGACGCGCGTGACCTCGGCGCGGAACATCGGCTCGTCGGCCGTCTCACGCTCCTGCGACGGCGCCTCCGGGATGGCTATGCGCGGGACGCCGCGCGGCGCCTGCGCAGACGTCGACAGGTCGCCTGCGGCGATCATGGCGAGGGCCAGAGAGAACGTCAGACCACGCACCGGATGTCCTTCCTGGAACTCTGTCCCCGCCTCGGCGAGGCGAGGCTACCTGACTCGATGCGGGGCTACTTCGTTCATGACGTGATGCGAAGACCGGCGAGCTGACGGGGGGCGTCCTGTTCATCACTCGCGCGCACCTCGACGATGAACTCGCCGGCCGGAAGGCTGGCGATGGGCACCTCGGTCTCGTGCGTGAACGCGCCGCCCTCTGGTGCGGGCCGCAGCGTCAGTGGCTGCATCTCCTTGCCGTCACGGTTGAGCAGCCGCGCGGAAGGAGAGGCCGCGCTCGACGCAAAGCGCATCAGCAGCTTCTCGGTGCGTGAGAACGCGCGCGTGGCGGTAGGTCTTGCCTGCGGGTCGGCAGCCACGGTCTGCAGGTCGCGATTGGTGCGTGCACGGAACAGCGCCGGCGTGCCCACCTGCTCGGCGGTCTGTGAGAAGTCGGGCACGGTGAGTTCGAGCAGGTCGGAATCGAGCACGCCGCCGTTGGCGTCTTCGGCGCTCAGCCGCATTTGAAGCGCGCCCGGCGCCGCCTCGAAGCTGACCTGGCCGCCCGTGTGAGCAGGGGCAGCGAACGGCGCGACGTTGGCGTTCGTGGCACTGGTCACGCGCCCTCTGTAGACGGGACCTTCCGCATCACTCGCGGCCATCACCGTGACCTGAGAGGCGGTTTCGCCAGTGCCCCCCAACTGTGCCGCGCCGGCCGTCACGGGCTCCCACGAGAACAACACCCGCGTCTTGCCGTTCCCGGACGGTGCATATCCTACCCAGGAGCGGACGGTTCGGGCGCGTCCGGGGCGTTCAATCTCGGCCATCGCGGTCGAGACATCCGGCGGTGGTCCCTCGGCCGGCCCCGCCAGAATCGCGGCAGCCTCTTCCGGACGCAGCGCCCAGTACCCCTTCCGCGCGCGCACTTCGAGGCCGGGCCGCTTCACGCGGACGCGAATCTGGTGGAAGCGCCCATCGGTCGGAGCAGCAGACGACGAGTAGCCGAGCAGATAGTAGGCACTGGCATCCTGCATCATCTGCTTCAGGCCGACACTCAGGTCGTTGCGGTTGATGATGGCGCGGCCGTCGGTCTCGTCGGCGAGCAGCCGCAGCGAGTCGAGCGTGGCATCGAGCGAGTTCTTGTCGGTGCTGAGGCCCACTCCCTGATCGATATCGAACTCGAAGCCCGCGAGGCCGCGCGGGTCGAGCATATAGAGCGACACGTTGTTGCGGTTGGCCTCGGTGTAGACGTCGCGCATCTGCTGCCGGATGTCCATGTCCCCGAAGAATCGCGCCCGGTCCTGCGCCAGTTGAGTTTCCGCGCCTTGTGACGGGTCGCCCAGCATCGGGTTGTTGCGATTGGGATTACCGACACCGGGCAGCGCCGCGCTCGGATCGTTGATCTGCGGAGGCACGAAGTCGGTGTAGCCCTCGCTCACGACGATGACCGTCTTGCGTCCCTCGCGCAGGCCGCCGAGCCGCATCATGAGCCCGCGCAGGGCCGAGAGGCTGACCTGATTGCGGATGCGCTCCACCACCGACACCGGGTAGTTCGCGTAGCGCTCTTCCATCATGTTGCGCGGCGGAATGTAGCGGTATTTCCGGCCTTCCCACTGCTCGATGGCCCGAATCACCGCCTGGTGGTTGCGCGTGAAGCTCACCGCGCGCAGCGGGTCGAGCGGATACATCATCGCGATCATGTCCTTCGGACCGATCTGCGTCTGGATGAACTGGATCATGTCCTGCTTCACGCGCATGCTCGCGCCGAGCCGGACGTGATAGTCGTCGAAGAAGATCACGAACAGGCGCACGTCGTCGCGACGCGCTTCGGCTTCCTCGGCGTACGACGACGTGATCGGGCGCGGCTCGCCCTCGTCGGGCGCAGGGTTGCCGTCCACGCGAATCAGCTTGAACGTCTCGATCGCCTGCGGCTGGCCGTCCTCGAACACCTCGAAGTCGTCCGGCGTCAGGTCGTCGACCGGGTTGCCCTTGCGGTCGGTGACGATTGTGTCGACGCTGACGAAGTTGATGCCGGTGCGGAAGGTGGGTTGGGGCTCTTGTGGCGCGTCCGGGTCGGCGGGCGGGGTTTGAGGCGCCTCTGCCGGGAGCTGGGCGGGCACGGGGGACGGCTCAGCCGGCGGCTGCTGCGCCGACAGGCTCGCCCATGCGCTGAACGCGGCCAGTCCAACCAGACCTCTGAATTTCATGCGTAACCCTGATGATACCATCGCGCCTGCTGCCCGGGGACGCACCTGGCGCCCTCCCGGAACCGGCCACAGGCTTCAGACGAGATGAGGTCTCGGAGGGCCGGCGGGCCAGGTTCGGAAGGCTGGACGCGTGACCTCACCCATGCCCGATCGCCCGACGCCGTTGACCAGACTCACCGAAGACGAACTGCTACTGCGCGACACCGTCCGTGCGTTCGCCCTCGCGGAACTGCAGCCGCGCGCGCGCCGGATGGACGACGAGGCCCGCCTGGATCCCGACCTGCTGCCGAAGCTGTTCGAACTTGGACTGATGGGTATCGAAGCTCCCGAAGGACTCGGCGGCGCTGGCGGCTCCTTCTTCCACGCCGCACTCGTCGTCGAGGAACTGTCGCGGGTCGACCCGGCGATCGGCGTGCTGGTGGACGTGCAGAACACGCTGGTCGTGAACGCCCTGCTGCGGTGGGGCTCCGAGATGCAGCAGCGCACCTACCTTCCACGGCTGGCGTCGGAGTGGGTCGGCGCGTATGCCTTATCCGAGGCCCAGTCGGGCAGCGATGCGTTCGCCCTGACGACACGTGCCACCCGCGGCGGCGACGGCTACCGCCTGGACGGCCGCAAGCTCTGGATCACCAACGGCGCCGAAGCCTCCCTGTTCATCGTCTTCGCCACCGTGGATCCCGCCGCCGGCTACAAGGGCATCACGGCGTTCCTGGTCGAGCGCGACACGCCGGGCTTCACGGTCGGACACAAGGAAGACAAGCTCGGCATCCGTGCGAGCAGCACGACGGAACTCCTCTTCGACGGGTGTGCCGTGCCCGCCGACCGCGTGCTGGGTGACGTCGGCAAGGGCTACAAGGTCGCGATCGAGACGCTCAACGAGGGACGCATCGGCATCGGCGCGCAGATGCTGGGTCTGGCACAGGGCGCGCTCGACCACGCCGTCCGCTACACGCGCGAGCGCAAGCAGTTCGGCCAGGCCGTGGCCGACTTCCAGGGCGTGCAGTTCCAACTCGCCCGCGCCGCGATGGACGTGGAGGCCGCTCGTCTGCTCACCTACAACGCCGCGCGGCTGCGTGACGCCGGTCTGCCGTTCCTGAAGGAGGCCGCGATGTGCAAGCTGCACGCGTCGGAAGCCGCCGAGCGCACGGCTTCGCTCGCGGTCAATCTGTTCGGTGGTTACGGATTCGTGAAAGACTACCCCGTCGAAAAGCTCTACCGTGACGCGAAGATTGGCCAGATCTACGAAGGCACGTCGAACCTGCAGCTGCAGACGATCTACAAGCAGCTTCGGTAGGGACGGCGCTCCGAGCCGTCGGCCTGCCGTTGTCTCCGTCGGACGCCTCGGACAGGCGTCCCTACCATTGCCCTGTCGGACAGCTCGGACAGGCGTCCCTACCATGCCATGCCCACTCCCGCCCAGACGACCCTGAAGCTGAAGCTCGCCACGTTCATGTTCCTGCAGTACTTCATCTGGGGGTCGTGGTACGTGAGCATGGGCACGTACCTTGCGAACACGCTCGGCTTCGACGGCGGCGAGATCGGACTCGCCTACGGCGCCTTCGCCATCGGGGCCATGATTTCGCCGTTCTTCGTCGGGCTCATCGCCGATCGCTACTTCGCCTCGGAGAAGCTGCTCGCGGTGTTCGGCATACTCGGCGGTCTCACGTTGTGCCTGCTGCCGCTGATGGAGACGTTCGGTACGTTCTATCCGACGCTCATCCTCTACTGCGCCCTCTACGTGCCGACGCTCGCGCTCGGGAATTCCCTCTCGCTGCACCATCTGGCCGACCCGAAGGCCGACTTCCCGCGCGTGAAGGTGATGTCGGCCGTCGGCTGGATCGCGGGCGGCATCGTGCTCAGCCTGCTGGCCGCGGAACAGCGGGCGCTGCAGTTCTACGTCGCGGGCGCGGCGTCGATCGTGTTCGGCGCCTTCGCCCTCACGCTGCCGCACACGCCTCCGCGCAAGACGGGCGCGGACGTGCGTCTCGGCGAGGTACTCGGCCTGGACGCGCTCGCGCTGATGAAGAAGCCGTCGTTCGCGATCTTCATCGCGTGCATGTTCCTCATCTGCATCCCGCTCTACTTCTACTTCGTGATGATGGGCATCTACCTCACGGAGCTGCAGTGGTCGAACATGGCAGCCAAGATGACGCTGGCCCAGGTGTCCGACGTCGTCTTCCTGCTGCTCCTGCCCGTCTTCCTCAAATCGCTCGGCTACAAGAGGACGATCTTCATCGGCATCCTCGCCTGGGCGCTGCGCTACGCCGCCCTGTCGGGCAGCGTGCATGCGGGCGAACTGCAGGCGCCGCTCATCTTCGCGGCCATCCTGCTGCACGGCGTGTGCTACGACTTCCTCTTCATCGCGGGCCAGCTCTACGTGGACGACGAGGCCAACGAACGGATACGCGGCGCGGCGCAGGGCTTCATCGCCTTCATCCTCTGGGGCGCGGGCGCGTTCGTCGGGACGCTGCTGGCGGGAAAGGTGCTGGCGGCCCATCAGGTCACCGGAGTCGGCGGCGGAATCGTGACCTACGACTGGCAGGCCATCTGGAGCCTCCCGGCGTACGGTTCGCTGGCTGTGCTCGTGCTGTTCCTCATCTTCTTCCGCGGCCCTACCACAGCGGCGGCCACGGCCGCGCACAGGGTACAGTGACACCTCATGCTCGCCAGCGTCCGGCTCAATCACCTCTACCGCGTCGTCGACTCGTCCACCTATCAGGCCCTGCGCACCTCGGACTGGCTGGGCACGACGTTCGCCCCGCGGGACGAGCGCACGACCACGCGGCCCGACTGGTCGTACACGGGCGTCTACCTGTACGGTCGGCGCACCTACGTGGAGTTCTTCGACGAGGGCCCGCAAGGCCCTGCGGGATACACCGGTCTCGCCTTCGACCTCGATGCGGGCCACACGTCCACCGTGGCCGACGCGTGGGCGCACCGTCTTGGGGCGACGCGTACGGCGATCGTGGAACGCCGGACGGACAACGGCAGCGTGCCCTGGTTCCACCTCGCCAGTGGGGACCCGGACCGGCGGGGCGGCCTGCATGTGTGGTCGATGGAGTACCACTCGAGCTTCCTCGCCTCGTGGCGTCCCGAGCTGACGCCCGCGAGGTCGTCGGATGCCGCCGACGTACTCGACCGCTATACCGCCCGGGTGACCGACGCGCCACGCGACGCCTTCCTCCTGGAGGACGTCACAGCGATCGACCTCAGCCTGTCGCGTGAGGCGTTGCGGTTCCTCCGCGGGCACGTGGAGGTGCTGGTGCCCGTCGACGAACGGCCACGCGGTTTCACGGCAACGATTGGTGTCACGACGATTCGGGCCGACGGCGCAGACGTGCCTCGTGGCCTGCTCTCGCTGACGTGCTCGCTGCAGCGGGCCGTGCCGCGCGAGTCGCGCCCGTACGGAGCGTCGATGCTGACGCTGAACGGCCGCACGGCCGTGTGGCAGTTCTGACTACCCGTTGTAGCGCATCACGAGCAGCGACACGTCGTCGTCGGCCGGCCGGCCCTCGCGGAAGGCGGTGGAGGCATCCAGGAGGCCCTGCGCCATTTCTTCCACTGGGCGTCCCGCCAGACGCTCGAGGGTCTGCGATACGCCGCGCGCACCGAAGTCCTCACCCGAGGGTGAGACCGACTCGCTGATGCCGTCGCTGTAGATGACGATGGCATCGCCGGGCTCGAGCTGAAGCTCGATGGGCGTCCAGTCACCGAACGGCAGCAGTCCGAGCACCGGGCCGCCGGAGTCGATGAGCGTCACGTGGCCGAAGTGGCGAACGACGGCCGGGGCACAGTGCCCGGCGTTGGCCAGCAGTACGCGACCGTCCGGGTACGCGACCGCGGCGGCGAGGGTCAGATACTTGTTGCCGGGGCTGTAGTTGAGCAACTGCCCGTGCAGCAGCGGCAGGATCTCGGCCAGCGGATGACCCATTTCGTGCAGCAGCTTGAGCATGCCGGTGGCCAGCGCCATGATGAGTGCCGCCGCCACCCCCTTGCCCGCCACATCGCCGAGCGCGAGCGCGAGTCCGCCATCCGGCCGGCAGACGGCCTGATAGAGATCGCCGCCGACCGAGGCCGCCGACTCGGTCCTCGCCCAGGTGGTGCAGAAGGGCACGTCCGGCGGCGCCTGCAGCAGCGACGCCTGAATGTCCTTGGCCAGCGCCATCTCGTGCTCGATCTTGGCCTTGGCCCGCGCATCGCGATACAGGCGTGCGCTGTCGATCGCCATGGCGGCGTCGGCGGCGAGTGACTCGAAGATGGCCAGATCCTCGGGCGGGACGGCCTGCGTACGCGCCGGCCGGGACACCAGCAGCGCGCCGAGCCCATCGAAGCGACCGATGAACGAGGCGTTCTCGTCGCCCATCGCTCGACGGGCCACCATGAGCGGCGTCGCGACCATGTCCGGGCGCAGGCCCGTCAAGACGCCGGTCATCGTCTCGAGCATCGACTGGCTGGCCACGGTCCGCCGCTGCGTGACCGCATCGGTGAGCAGGTGCAACTCGTCCTGCGCAACCTCTGGCGAGGCCTTGACGGGCAGGCGCAGCACGACATCGAGCTTGTGGTCCTCGCGACTGAGCGCCAACACGCCGCTCTCCGCGCGCATGATGCGGATCGCCGAGCGCAGGACGGCACCCAGCACCTCGGGCAGGACGGCGGCGCTGTTCAACTGACGCGCGACGTCGAGCAGTTCCTGCAGATGACGGACGCCCGTCCGGACGTCCTCGACGGGTCCGTCGAGGAGCGTGGACGAGGCATCCGACACGACCTCGAACTCCACGCGCCGGCCGAAGCGGACGCGGTCGCCATCCTGCAGCACCTGGATCGTGACGCGCTGGTCGTTGACGAACGTCCCGACGGCGCTGCCGAGATCCTCGAGCACCACTTCGTCGTCTCGCGTGGCGAGCTGGGCGTGACGCCTCGAGACGCTGGGCTCGGACAGGACCACGTGCGACTGCGGGTCGCGCCCGATGACCAGCTGGTGCCCGACGGGCAGGATGTCGGGATGATTGTCGGCAGACGCGGAGACGAGTTTCAGACGGCCGGGCATGGGAAAGGCAACGGTAGCTTACCGCAGAGATGGCGAACGTGACGTGCGAATCGCACATGTTAGGATGCGCCGATGTTCGCCGAATCCAGTCATGAGGGAGGCGCTGGCCGCGCGTGGGCGGTCGGAATCACGGCGGTGGTCGTGCTGCTTCTCCTGGGCATCGGGATCTGGCTGTGGGTTGGACGCAGTGGCGAAGTGCCGGTGGACCAGTCCGCCGCCACGGACGTGGCCGAGCCCGACGTACCCGAAGAAGAGAACGCCGAAGCAGCCCCGGCCGAACGCACGCCAGCGGCTCGCCCGCCGACAGCGTCGTCCAGGGCGGCCCGGTCCCCGGCGCCCGCGTCATCCCCTGCCGCGCCACCAGCACCTGTCGCCATCGCGCCCACGCTGCGGGTCGAGAGCGATGTGCCCGGGGCGATGGTCTTCCTGAACCGGAAGTACCTCGGCACGACGCCGCTCGTCTCTCGCGACGTGTCGCCGGGCAGTCATGAGCTGAACGTGCAGGCCGAGGGGCTGAAACCGGTGGTGCAGACGGTCGAGATCGGCGACGACGGCGAGACACACGTGTCAGTGGAGATCAAGGCCGTGCGTCTCGACGCGCGCGTACCGGTAGTGCACAAGCATGGCGTCGGCTCATGCGACGGCACGCTCATCGCCACGCCGGCCGGCCTTCGCTACCAGACGTCGCACGACAAGGACGGCTTCACGCTGACGTTCGCGCAACTCGAGACGTTGTCGGTGGACTACCTCGCGAAGTCGCTGCGCGTGAAGCAGCGCGGCGGCCGGACGTGGAACTTCACGACGCGCGACGACAATGCCGACCCGCTGTACGTCTTCCACCGGGAGGTGGAGGCGGTGCGCTGACGTTGTGGACAGGCTGCGGGCTGCGGGCTTGCTTCAGGCTACAGGCTTCAGGCTTCCTTGAGGACCAACGTCAGGCCAGTTCAGCTTGACAGGGCTGCAGCGGCCCGGCACTGTTGAAAGTGCCTGCTGCAGACATGAGGTTCCGACATGAGGTTCCAGATGCGCCTGATGTGGCTCCCAGCGCTGTGCCTCGCCGTATCTGGCTGCAACGGCACGTCACCCACGGCCCCAAGCGCCACGGCACCAGTCCCCGGCGGCGCCAGCCAGGTTGCGGCGACCTACACGTTGTCCGGAACGATTTTCTCGTTCGGCGGTCCCACACCCTTCCCACTCGTCGTCGGCATTCCCGGGGGGCCTTCAGTAGCGAGTGACGCGACGGGGAGCTTTCACCTGGTCGGCGTGCCGGTCCACCTGGAGGG
The DNA here is from genome assembly GCA_964388335.1 of uncultured Vicinamibacteraceae bacterium. Taxonomy (GTDB): domain Bacteria; phylum Acidobacteriota; class Vicinamibacteria; order Vicinamibacterales; family Vicinamibacteraceae; genus JAEZDP01. Next base: position 22,262 of record CAYMAG010000043.1, read on the forward strand.
GGCACCACTGCGCATCGGCGATCGAGAGCTGCGGCTGGGGTTCTCGACGACGGCCGGGCAGAACGTGCATGTCGACATCAGGCTCGACCTCGGGACCGGGACTGCGACGGTTGCCCGCCTGTGCAAGACCACGCCGCCGCCAGTCACCCAGACACCTGGGGTGGCGGTCGTCACCGTCTCGCTGTGCGTCGAATCGGTGCCGTAGTCACTCGACGTCAAGCCAACGCCCGGGTCCGTCGAGGAACTCGAGGTAGTCGGCGACGACGGCCTCGGGCGCAGGAGTGTGCGCTGCGAACTGTTCCGGCGTGAACGTGGACGACACCGCGATACAGCGCATGCCGGCACGAATGGCGGCCTCGACACCGATCGGCGCGTCCTCGAAGGCGAGACACGCTTCGGGAGGTATCGCGAGCTTCTCGGCGGCCTTCAGGAACACGTCAGGAAACGGCTTCCCACTGACCACTTCGTCTCCGCGGGCCACGACCTGAAGCCGCGCGTGCAGACCGATCTCGCGTAGCGTGTGCTCGACGTTCTTCGCGGGCGCCGATGTCGCCACGGCGACAGCGACACCGTGCTCGGCCAGCCGATCGAGCAACTCGATGACACCGCGCATCGGCGCGAGTCTGCCCCGAGAGAGTTCGCGGTACGCGCCCTCCTTCTCTTCCTCGTAGACGAGTACCTCCTCCATCGTCATCTCGCGCTCGAACAGCAGCGGGAAGATCTCGCTGTTGCGCTTGCCGTCGATGCGGCGGCGCAGGTCGAGGGTGAGGTCGGGCAGGTCGTACTTCGCCGCGAACGCAATGAACGACTCGGCGTGCATGGACATGTTGTCGACGAGCGTGCCATCGAGGTCGAACACGAAGGCGCGGGGGCGGAAGGAAGAGAGATCAGTCAAGGGGAGAGGGGAGAGGAAAGAGGGGGAAGGAACGAAGGAATGAAGGAATGAAGGGACGAAGGATTCAAGGAACCAAGGAACTAAGGAACTAAGGGACTAAGGGACGAAGGAGCCAAGGAATCGAGGAGCCAAGGAATCAAGGAACGAAGGATTCAAGGAACGTGCCTCGACAGGACGAGGCGCGAGTACAGCGGCGTGAAACCGTGCCGCTGGGCGTTGGCGTGCGAGCGTGAGCCGGGTTCGGTGGTGACGACCGCCAGGGCGCAGCCGGCGTCGCTCGCCGCGGCGAGACGATGGTACAGCAACGCAGTCTGAATACCACGGTGCCGGTGCTCGAGCAGCGTCGTGGCCCCGCAACACTGCGCGATCCCGTCCTCGTCGACCCTGAGACTGGCCGCGCCCGCCGGCACTCCGGCGCGCGTCGCGAGGTAACGCCGGACGTCGCCACGGGCGAAGAGCTGAGCGGCCCGGGCGACCGCTTCGCGCCCGTGCACTTCGGCCGCGGCGTCACGCCCCTCCGGTGCCTCGCTGGCGCTGAAGCCGTCCACCGAGACCCGTGTCCACACCGCGACATCGGGCGCATCGGCGATGACGACGTCCTCTGGCACAGGCGGAGCCACCGACGCGCACGGCAGCGCGCACCCGAGCACGAGTTCCGTCCGCTGTAACCGGTAACCTCGCCCTTCCAGATTTCTCACGAGCGACAGATCGGCGAGCGTCGCGATCTCGAACACGACCTCGACCTCCGCGGCGGCGTACTTCGACTCCAGATCGCGCAGCGCCGTCTCGTCCGGCATCTCTGCGAACCCGATCGCCAGCACCTTGGAGATCGGTGACGCGGGGCCACCCGACACGGCGAGTCCACCCGCGAGCGGCTCGACGAACGCACCCGGATGCTCCAGGGCGACGGCCGCCTCGCCGAACGCACGCATCAGCCGGACCTCTGCGGCCTCGATACGCGCGACCAGCGGGACGGACCCGAAGACGCCAGGTCCGGCCATCACGTCCATGAGCTGTCGACGACACCGTCGGCGATGATGAGCCGCTGTACCTCGGACGTGCCCTGGTAGATGCCCGCGGCCCGGACGTCGCGCAGGAAACGTTCGACCCGCGAGCCCCGCCGGTAGCCTTCCGACGCGAGAATCTGCATCGCCGTGTCGGCAGCCATGTGACCGGCCTCGGACGCCGCGAGCTTGGCCATCGCCGCCGCCACCGATGACCGCCGCCGGCCATCGCGTGCATCGGCCGCGCGCCACGTCAGCAGGCGGGCCGCCTCGAGTTCGGTCGTCATGTCCGCGAGCATGAACTGAATCGCCTGGTAGGACGCTATCGGCTGGCCGAACGCAACGCGACGCCTGGCAAACGCCACCGCCTCGCTCAGCGCTGCCTCGCCCACGCCGAGCGCCTGGGCAGCAATGGCCACGCGCCCGCCGTCGAGTGCCTCCATGGCGATCGCGAACCCCTGGTCGGCCGCCCCGAGCATCTGGTCGGCACCAACCCGGACGGCGTCGAACGACAGGTCCATACAGCCCAGACCGCGGACGCCCAGGGAGTCGGCCCGTGCCGTCCGCCCGATGCCGGGGCTGTCCATCGGGACGACGAACGCGCTGATGCCGTGATGGCCCTGCGTCGCATCCGTCACGGCCCACACGAGCGCGACATCGGCCACGTCGGCGTTGGCCACCCAGACCTTCGCGCCGGTCAGGCGGTAGGCATCGCCATCGGCATCCGCCCGTGTCAGCTGGTTGGCGGCATCAGACCCCGCCTGCTCCTCTGACAACGCGAACGCGCCCACCGCCTCACCGGCGGCAAGCAGACGCAGCCAACGCTCCTGCTGGGCGGACGACCCGTGCCGATACAGCGTCTCGGCGACGAGCGAGTTGTTGACGGACAGGATGACGGCCAGCGTGGCACTCGAGCGCGCGACGGCCTCGAGCGCCAGGACGTAGGCCAGGTAGTCCTGCCCCGCCCCTCCCCACGTGGCCGGGATGGTGGCCCCCATGAGCCCCAGCGCGCCGGCCTCGCGCACGAGTTCCATCGGGAATCGCGCGTCGGCGTCAATCGACGCCGCCAGGGGCTCGACCCGCTCGGTCGCGAAGTCTCGCGCACGCGCCTCGAACGCACGCTGGGCGGCGGACGGTTCGAAATTCACGCGCGGCCCTTCCCCGCCAGCGCGGCTGCGAACAGCGGACGCAGGCGCAGGGCCGTCGAGTCGAGTGCCTCGGGCAGCACACGGCTCTCGCCGACCGTGGTCATGAAGTTGGTATCGCCGGTCCAGCGCGGCACCAGGTGAATGTGCAGGTGGTCGGCGACGCCGGCGCCGGCGGCCTTGCCGAGGTTGATACCGACGTTCAACCCATGCGGCTGGTACGCCTCGCGCACCACCTGCTCGGCCAGGCGCGTCAGCTCGATCAGCTCGATGAGTTCGTCACGGTCGGCCTCGACGAGCGAGGCGATGTGGCGGCAGGGGACCACCATCAGGTGGCCGTTGTTGTAGGGAAACAGGTTGAGGATGACGTAGGCCGCGGCGCCGCGGTGGACGACCAGCGCTTCCTGGCCCTCGTCGTCGTGTGCGACGCAGAAGATGCACCCGGGCCGCGCCGTGCCTCCGGTCACGTACTGCAGGCGCCACGGCGACCAGAGGTGATCCATCCGCCGATCTTACGGCACCCGCGGCGCTGGAGCAGCGTCCGGCTCCAGGGCCGCCGCGCGGTCACCGGTGTCGGTCACGTCCACCGCCTGATTGATCAGGTCCTTGAGTTCCTTGCCCGGCTTGAAGTAGGGCACCTGTTTCGGCGGAACATCCACGCGATCCCCGGTCTTCGGGTTGCGCCCCTTGCGCGGCTCGCGCCGGCGCAAACGGAAGCTGCCGAAGCCGCGAAGCTCCACCTTGTCGCCACCGTGCAGGGCACGAATGACGTTCTGGAACACCGTCTCGACGATGAGTTCGGCGTCCTTCTTGGTGAGGTCGGATACGCGGGACACTTCCTCGACCAGATCCGCCTTGGTCATCGACAGGCCCTCGGAGTGACGGACGTGCCGGACGCACCAGACCTGAGCCTGGCGCGTCCGGAAGCATCACCTACTGCTGCTGCTTGAAGTGATCACCCAGCGTGGCGCCGCCAGACTGCGCGGCGTCACTGGTATACGACTCCCAATCGCCGCGGTACGACTCGTCCCGCAGCGCGCGGATGCTGAGACCGACCTTGCGCTCGGCCTGACTGAGCTTGATGACCTTCATCTGGTAGACCTGGTCCACCTGCAGGTCGATCTTCTCGCCAGGAATCTCGCTGTCGAACTCGGAGACGTGAATCAGCCCCTCGATGCCCTCTGCCAACTCGACGAACGCGCCGAAGCTGGTCATGCGCACCACCTTGCCGTCCACCACGTCGCCGACCTGGACACGACCGAAGAAGTCGTCCCACACGTCGGAGGCGAGCTGCTTGAGGCCCAGCGACAGGCGCTGGTTCTCGGCGTCGATGTTGAGGACCATCGCGTCCACCACATCGCCCTTCTTCAGCATCTCGGACGGGTGCTTGAGACGCTTGCTCCATGACATGTCCGAGATGTGGATCAGGCCGTCGATGCCGTCTTCCACTTCGACGAACGCGCCGAACTCGGTGAGGTTGCGCACCTTGCCCTTGATCTTGGTGCCCACGGGGTAGCGATCCGTGAGTTCGTGCCAGGGATTCGTCTCGACCTGCTTCAGGCCGAGCGAGATGCGCCGGGCCGCCGGGTCGACGCCGAGCACCATCGCCTCGACGGCGTCGCCGACGTTGAGGATCTTCGAGGGGTGCTTGACGCGCTTGCTCCACGACATCTCGCTGACGTGGATGAGACCTTCGACACCGGGCTCGAGTTCGATGAAAGCGCCGTAGTCGGTCAGGCTGACCACGCGGCCGCTGACACGCGCGGTCACCGGGTAGCGATCGAACACGTCCGACCACGGGTCGGTGCTGAGCTGCTTGTGGCCGAGCGACACGCGCTCGTTCTCCGGGTCGAACTTGAGGACGATGACGTCGACCTCGTCGTTGACCTTGAACAGCTCGGAGGGGTGCTGCACGCGGCCCCACGACATGTCGGTGATGTGGAGCAGACCGTCGATGCCGCCCAGGTCGATGAAGGCGCCGTAGTCGGTGATGTTCTTGACCACGCCACGCAGCACCTTGCCTTCCGACAGCGTCTCGAGCGTGTGCTTCTTCTTCTCGGCGTTCTCTTCCTCGAGCAGCGCCTTGCGCGAGAGGACGATGTTGCCACGCTTCTTGTTGACCTTGATCACCCGCATGCGCAGTTCCTGACCACGCAGCGCGTCGAGATTCCGCACGGGGCGCACGTCGATCTGGCTGCCGGGGAGGAAGGCGCGGACGCCGATGTCGACGGCCAGACCGCCCTTGATCCGTTCGATGACGCGACCGATGACGACCTTCCTGTCGTTGAAGGCCTTCTCGACCTCATCCCAGATCTTCATCTTCTCGGCTTTTTCGCGCGAGAGGACGATGTGGCCGTCCCGATCCTCGGTGCGTTCGAGCAGCACGTCGACCGTATCGCCGGGGCGCACGGTGACCTCGCCGTTCTCGTCGAGGAACTCATCGACCGAGATCATGCCTTCCGACTTGAACCCGACGTCGACAATCACCGCCGAAGCGGACACCGACAGAACCGTTCCCTTGACGACTTCGCCTTCCGTGATGTTGCGGAAGCTCGTGTCGTACAGGTCGAGCAGGCGTGCGTATTCCTGCGGGTCCATCGCGTCGTCTTCGTCCACCGCCCATGGGCGTGTGGTGGTTGCGCTGGCGCCGGCAGCGGACGGCCGGACACCTCCCTGCACTGATTCCGGCTGGTCCGTCTGTTGATCTGACATGCGTACTGAATCCTCCTCGGTGGCGTTTGCCGGTTCACAGCACCGGCGAGCTGGTACATGCGGAGTCCGCTCCATGCGGACAACCCACAGAAAATACTACGGTTAGCCTGCTCGTGTCAAAGCCGGACGCGGCGCGTGGCGATCTCGGCCAGGACCTGCGCGACGACCTCCGCCGCCGACAGATCCGTCGTGTCGATGTACACCGCGTCCTCGGCGCGTGCGAGCGGCGATGCCTTGCGCGTGCGGTCGAGCGCGTCGCGCGTCTGGAGCGCCTGCGCAACCGTGCCAACGTCGCTTCCGCCGCTGGCGTGCGCGCTGTCGGACGCCCGCCGGCGTGCCCGCTCGTCCGCAGACGCATCCAGGAAGAACTTCACGTCGGCGTCCGGCAGCACGACGGTCCCGATGTCCCGTCCTTCCATGACGACAGAGCCCGACCCGGCGTACGCGCGCTGCCGCGTCAGCAGCACGCGCCGCACGGCGGGCAGGCGGGCCACCCGCGCCGCCGCCTGATCCATGTCCGCCGTCCGGATGGCGGTCGTCACGTCGTGCCCGTCGATGACGACGCGACCGTCGTCCAGATCGAAGGTCGCCGCCTCCGCCAGGCCCGCCACCGCCTCGTCCGCGTCGAGCGCCACCCCCTGTTGCACGGCCAGCCAGCCAACCGCCCGATACATCGCACCGGTATCCACGTGGGGACACGACAACGCCTCTGCGACGGCCCGTGAGACCGTCCCCTTCCCTGCACCCGATGGTCCATCGATGGCAATCAACACGGGCGGTAGTGTATCCGCCTTCGCGCTCCGCACTTCGTCGGGCACGTGCTCGCCCGGCCTCGGCGAGGCCGGGCCTACCGGGCCGTCACGCGTGGCCGCGTACAATCGCGCGATGCGTCGAGTCGGCGTCGTGTTGGGGCTGGCGACGGGCGCCATTGCACTCACGGGGTATGTGTTGTCGGCGAGCAGCTACGGTCGCACCATCGGATTGCTGTTGCGGGCGGCACGCGTGGACACGCCCGCCCTGCGCCCGGTCGCACGCTGGCAGCGGGCAACCCTCACGGAAACCGAACGGACGTTTTCCTCACGGCGCGGCGCACTCCGCGCACGCGTCTACACGCCCGACACGATCCGCACGCGCCCGTTGCTCCTGCTCGGCGGCGTACACGCCCTCGGCATCGACGAGCCGCGCATCCGCCACTTCGCGTCGGAGGTCGCACGGTCGGGCACCGTCGTCGTGACGCCCGAGCTGCCCGACCTGTTGTCGTACCTCGTCACGGCGCGACTCACAGACGACATCGAGGACGCGGCCCTCGCCCTCGCACGCGAGGCGAGGACGCTCGGCACCGCCCACGACGACGACCGCATCGGGATGCTCGGGGTCTCGTTCTCGGGCGGTCTGTCCATCGTCGCGGCCGGCCGCCAGACGCTGAGGGACCATGTGGCCTTCGTGTTCAGCTACGGCGGCCACGCAAACCTGCCACGCGTCCTGCGCTACCTCGCCACCGCGGAGCATCCGGGCGGGGAGGTACCGCCACCGCACGACTACGGCGGAGTGATTCTCCTGATGAACGTCGCGCCCGCACTCGTGCCAGACGTCCAGGTGGCGCCCCTGCGGGCCGGCGTCGCACGGTTCCTGCACGCCTCGCACGTGGCGATGTTCGACACCGCCCGGGCCGAACAGGAGTTCGAGGAGGCGCGTGCCATGGAGGCGCATCTCCCCGACGAGGCACGCCATCTGCTGCACCTGGTGAACACCCGCAACACCGGCGAACTCGGACGCGCCATGCTGCCGCACCTCGCACCGCTCGGCCGCGACCCTGCGTTGTCGCCCGAGACGTCGGCGGTACCTGCCGCGCCCGTGTTCCTGTTGCACGCCGACGACGACACGGTCATCCCGACGCACGAGGCGCATGCGCTGCGAGCCACGCTCGAGTCGCGGGGCACCAGCGTTCGACTCTTCACGACGACGCTGCTGGACCACGCCGAGGTCAAGCGCCCGCCCCGATTGGGCGAACTCGTCGGCATGGTGCGGTTCTGGGCGGAGATGCCCTGGTAGACCCGCCTACGCCAAGGCTACGGCGGGCAAGCCTGTAGCCTGTAGCCTGAGACTACCGCTTGCGCGGCTTCGGTCGTCCGGCGGCGCGAGCGCGGGACGCCGCCGGTTTGCCAGGGGCCCGCGACGTGGTTCGTGGCGCGGGCCGGCGCGCGCCGGCCGCCGCCTCCTTCAACGTGATCTTGTGACGCATCGCGCGGGCAGGGCGCCCCGGCTTCGCGGGCACACGAATGCCGGCGCGCGGCTCCGGGCTGATGGCCCGCATCGGCGCGTCCGGCTGAGGCGCCAGTCCCGCGTCGGCGCGCAGTTGCTGCACTTCGGCGGGACGCAGCTCACGGTACATGCCGGGCTTCAGCCGGCTGTCGGTCAGCGAGCCGATGCGCGTGCGCGCCAACGTGATCACCGGTAAGCCCACGGCCTGGCACATCCGCCGTACCTGGCGATTGCGGCCTTCGTGAATCGTCACCTCGATGAGCGACTGGACGCCGGACGGCTTCTCGAACGTGCGAATGAGCCGGATGACCGCCGGTGACGTCTTGCGGCGATCGAGGTAGACACCTGCCGCGAGCTTCGCGAGCGCCTCGGCGCTTGGCACGCCGAACACGCGCACCTCGTACGACCGTGGCACTTCATGGCGCGGATGCGTGAGCCGGTCGGCAAGCTCGCCATCGTTGGTCAGCAGGATCAGCCCCTCCGAATCGAAGTCGAGGCGCCCCACCGGGTAGAGGCCCTCCGCGCCAGGGCCGAGCAGCGTCAGCACCGTGGGACGCTGCTGGGGATCGACCGTCGTGGTCACGTAGTTGACGGGCTTGTACAGCAGGACGTAGCGCCGGTCGACCCCGGTGCGCACACGTCGTCCATCGACGCGAACGTCTGCCGACGGATCGGCCTTCGCGCCAAGCTCGTGGACGACGACGCCGTTCACCGAGACGCGCCCCTCGGTGATCAGGGTCTCGGCGACGCGCCGCGACGCCACACCGGCCGCCGACAGAATCTTCTGCAGCCGGACCTCGCGGCCGATACCAGGTGACGGGCGGCTAGTGGTCATCGGGTCTGCGCTCCCCGCCCTCGTCTGCCTGCTCGTCGAGCGGCAAGCCTGCCGGGCCGGATTCACTGCCCGTGGTGTCGCGCTCGTCTTCCGCGCGATCCGCGACCCGCTCCCCGATCCCCGCTGCCGGCTCCCCCTCGTCGGGACCGAAATCGAGCGGCAACGTGATCTCCTCGTCGACGGGCGTCGGCAGGTCGAACCCGAGCGCCTCGGACATGTCTTCGACCTTCGGGAGGTCCGACAGGTCCTTCAGGCCGAACTTGTCGAGGAACTCGCGCGTGGTGCCGTACATGAACGGGCGGCCCACCACCTGCTTGCGCCCGACGATCTTCACGAGCTTGCGGTCGAGCAGCGTGTTGAGCACGCCGGACGCGGCCGTCACGCCGCGAATCTCGGAGATCTCACCGGAGGTGACCGGCTGCTTGTAGGCGATCACGGCGAGCGTCTCGAGCGCCTGCACCGACAGCTTCTGGGTCGTGCGCTCCTTGAAGAGGCGTCGCACCCACTCGTAGAGTTCCGGTCGCGTGACGATCTGATACCCACCGGCAACCTCGACCAGCAGGAGGCCGGCCGACGACCTGTAGGCCTCCTTCAGTTCGGTCACCGCCGCCTCGACGTCGTCCTTCGGCTGGTCGAGCAACCGGACCAGGGCCCTGGCCGTGATCGGCTCGGGCGAGGCGAAGATCAGGGCCTCGACCACGGGCGTGAGCGCGTGCGGACTGCGGGGCGCGTTCGCCATCTCGTCGACGTCGAACAAGACACCGGAGGTCTCCTCGGGCACAGCCGCCGCCACTTCGTCCGCGTCGGGCCGATCCACGGGAGAGGCGTCGACCTCAGGCGGCGTGTCAGGTCTCAGTTCGTCTGTCATCACGTGCTGGCTGGCCCTGCCGGGGCCACGGGCATCACCGGCTCGCCAATCGGGTGCGGAGCATCGGACGGCCTCGCGCGGCGGTAGACGCGAATGGGCCCGCCCACGCCGCTCTGGAACACGCGGACGATCTTCAGCCGGATCATCTCGAGCAGCGCGAGGAAGGTGAGGATGAAGTCGGCGCGCGCCGCCGTGTCCTCGAAGAGGTCCTCGAAACCGGCCGCCTCGGTGTCCGACAGCCGCGCGAGCAACTGACTGATGCGGTCTTCGATGGACATCTGCTCCATCGGCAGCACCATGCGGGGCCGCTGCTTCGCGCGCGCCACGACCGCGCGAAAGGCCGTCATCAGGCTGAAGAGGTCGACCTCCAGCTCGGGTTCGTGATCGAGGCCCTCGCCGGCCAGCGTCGCGATGCGCTCGTCGGGGCGGCCCCACTGGGCACTGCGCACGGTCTCGCGCTCGTGGAGCAGTTCGGCCGCCGCCTTGAATCGCTGATGCTCGATGAGGCGCCGCACCAGCGCCTCACGCGGGTCTTCTTCCGAATCGTCCTGCTCCGGCGCGGGACGCGGCAGCAGGGTGCGCGACTTGATGTGGATGAGCGTCGCCGCCATGACGAGGAAGTCGCCCGCCATGTCGAGCTGCATCTCGTCCATCAGCTCGAGGTACTCGAGGTACTGCCTGGTGATGGTCGATATCGGGATGTCGTAGATGTCGATCTCGTGCTTGCGGATCAGGTGCAGCAGGAGGTCGAGCGGTCCCGAGAACGCCTCGAGACGCACGGGGTACCGCTCGAGGCCAGACTCGTACTCCTGAGGCATCGCAGACATGACCGTCAGTAGCGCAGACGCATGGCCTCGCGCACCCGCTCCATCGTCACGACCGCGAGGGCACGGGCCTTCTTCGAGCCTTCGTGCATGATCTCGCGCACACGATCCGGATGCGCCTCGTACTGCGCGCGCCGCTCGCGCATGGGTTCCAGGTACGCGTTGAGAGCCGCCGCCAGCTTCTTCTTGACCTCGACGTCGCCGACCCGCCCTTCGCGGTACCGCGTCTTCAGGTCGTCGACCTCTTCGCCATTCGGGTTGAACGCGTCGTGGTAGACGAACACCGGGTTGCCCTCGACCGTGCCCGGAATGTCTGCGCGCACGCGCTTGGGGTCGGTGTACATCTGACGGACCTTGGCCACCACGTCCTGCGCGGTGTCGGAGAGGTCGATGGTGTTGCCGTAGCTCTTGCTCATCTTCCGGTTGTCGAGCCCGGGCAACCGTGGGAAGTGCGTGAGCAACGCCTGCGGCTCGACGAACACCTGCCCGTAGAGGTTGTGGAAGCGGCGCACGACCTCACGCGACAGTTCGAGGTGCGGCACCTGGTCGTCGCCCACCGGGACGAAGTTCGCGTCGTAGATGATGACGTCGGCCGTCTGCAGCAGCGGGTAGCCGAGGAACCCGTGGGTCGACAGGTCCTTCTCCGTGAGCTGGTCCTGCAACTCCTTGTACGTCGGCACCCGCTCCAGCCAGGGAATCGGGATGATCATCGACAGCAGGAGGTACAACTCGGCGTGCTCCGGTACGAGCGACTGCACGAAGATGGTCGACCGCTCGGGGTCGACGCCAGCGGCCAGCCAGTCGGTGACATTGTCGACGGCGTGGCTCGTCAACCGGCTCGTGTCGGCGTAGTCGCTCGTGAGCGCGTGCCAGTCGGCGACGAAGTAGAAGCAGTCGTGGGCATCCTGCAGCCGGGTCCAGTTGTGCAGGGCGCCGACCAGGTGTCCCAGATGCAGTTTGCCCGTCGGGCGCATGCCCGACACCACCCTCGTGGTCACAGCAGGAGGAGCCTCGTGAGAAAGGCGGACGGCGGACCGATGAGCATCCGCAGCACACCCGTGAACATCAGGCCGTACAGCACGAAGATGCCGTAGGGGCGCAACCGATCCCACGAGAGCGCCAGCGGCGACGGCAGGAGCGCGGCCACGACGTTGCTGCCGTCGAGTGGCGGCACCGGAATCATGTTGAACACCGCGAGCAGGACGTTCAGGTACAGGAACGTCTGCGCGAAGAGGAAGAGCGGCGTGAGAACGTCGATCGTTCCAGCGGTGACCGGCAGGTACGGCAGCCCGCGCAGCACGAGGCTCGCCAGCAGCGCCAGCACGAGGTTGCTCGCCGGCCCGGCCAGGGCGATCCACATGAAGTCGCGCCGAGGCTCCTTCAGGTACCGGACGTCCACGGGCACGGGCTTCGCCCACCCGATGATGGGGGCGTTCAGCGAAAAGGCCACGAGCGGCAGCAGGATCGTGCCGATCGGGTCGATGTGCACCAGCGGGTTGAGCGTGATGCGCCCGAGATTGCGGGCCGTCGGGTCACCGAGCTTCCAGGCCGTCAGGGCGTGCGAGGCTTCGTGCACGCTGAGCGCCAGCAGCAGGCCGATGAACGTGAGGATGAGTGTGCTTGGTTCCACGGATACCTGTGAGTCAAAAGGACAAGGGTAGCACGGCGATCCGGCGCGTCACTCCGACGCGAAGTGGCGCAGGACGGCGTCTGCCGCCTTCGCCCCGACCACGGCCGACAACTCCTCGCGGCTCGCGCGACGCACCCCCGCGACGCTGCCGAAAGTCCTGAGCAGGGTCCGGCGCCGCGTCGGGCCGATCCCCTCGATCGTGTCGAGCGACGACTGGAGGTCGCGCTTCGTCCGCGAGGCCCGGTGGAACGTCACGGCGAACCGGTGTGCCTCGTCCCTGATGCGCTGCAGCAGCCGCAACGCGGGCGTTCCGGCCCCGAAGTCGATGGGATCGGGCCGATCGCGGAGGAAGACGAGTTCCTCCTGCTTCGCAAGGCCGACCGCCACCACGTGCTCGATGCCGAGCGCTTCGAGCGCCTTATAGGCCGCCTCGAGTTGACCTTTCCCACCGTCGATCACCACGAGGTCGGGCCACGGCCCCCCGGCGTCGCCCACCGCCCGATACCGCCGCGCGACGACCTGCCGCATGGCGGCGTAGTCGTCGAGAAAACGTCCGCCTTCGCGCTCTCGCGCTTCGGCGGAGTTCGCCTGGCCAGGGGTCGCTCCGCCAGGCTCCGGGCGAATCCGGAACTTGCGGTAGTCGCTGCGTTTCATGCGGCCGTCCTCGCACACGACCATCGCGGCCACGGTCTCTGCGCCCTGCAGCGTCGAGATGTCGAAGCACTCGATGCGCCGCGGCAGCGCAGACAGCGCGAAGGCCGCCTGCAGCGTTTCGAGGGCCTCGTAGTTCGCGGCACCCTCCTGGTTGAAACGCGCGTCGTAGGTCAACTGCGCATTGCGCTCGGCGAGTTCGATGAGCGCCCGCTTGTCGCCCCGGTGCGGGACGATCGCGGCCACCTGCCGGCCGGCACGCATCGACAGCCACTCCGCCATGCCCTCCATGTCGTCGACGGCGAGGGGCAGCAGGACCTCCTGCGGCGGCACCTGCGTCGCGTAGAGGTGCAGCAGGGCGGCTTCGAGCAGTTCCTCGGGTGAAACGTCGCGCACCTGGTCGGCCAGCCCGCCAAGCTCCACGCGATCGACGACACGGCCGTTGCGAACCTGGAACACCTGCACGATCGCCCCGTGCGGCCCCAGCCGCAGCCCAACGGCATCGCGGTCGCCCATGCGTGGCGACGCCATCTTCTGCTGGCGGTCGCGCAGGGTCTCGAGCGTCGTCACGGTGTCGCGCAGGTGCGCCGCCTGCTCGAAGCGTTCTTCGTCGGCGGCGGCGTACATCCGCGACTCGAGGTCGGCGATGAGTTCGGCGCTTCGCCCGTCGAGCAGCAACCTGGCGTCACGGACGGCGTGCCCGTACTGCTGGGGCGTGCAGAGTTCGCTGACGCAGGGCGCGAGGCACCGCTTGATGTCGTATTCGAGACAGGGCCGCCCGCGCTGTCCCGTGATCACCTCGCGGCACGAGCGGATACCGAACAGCTTGTGCGACAGGCTCCTGGTGCGCCAGGCGAGCGAGGCCGGCATGTACGGTCCGGCATAGTGATCGCCATCATGGGCCACGCGACGCGCGACCTCGACCCGGGGGAAGGCCTCGCTCGTCGTCAGGCGCAGGTACGGGTACGTCTTGTCGTCGCGGAGCTTGATGTTGTATTTCGGCGCACGTTCCTTGATGAGGTTGTTCTCGAGCGCCAGCGCCTCGGCCACCGAGTCGGTCACGACCACCTCGACGCCGGTGATCTCGTCCAGCATCGCCTCCAGGCGCGGCGACGTGCCACGGGCGCCGAGATAGCTGCGCACTCGGGCACGCAGCGCACGCGCCTTCCCCACGTAGACGGTCGCCCCGGCGCGGTTCCTGTACAGGTACACGCCCGGTTGTTCCGGCAATCGCTGGATGTGGCCCCTGAGGTCTTCTATCGCCATGGCGCCCTGGTGGATGGCCCCTCTCAGGCACGGCCGGGTTGCAGCAGAACGCCTGGACCCCCCATTATAGCGACGCGACCATGACCTTCACCAGCGCCGTCGGCGCGATTTTCCTGTATCCCCTGCGGGCCATCATCCGGGCCTGCGTCCTCCTCCGCATTCCTCCCAACGTCCTGACGCTGGTCGGTGTCGCGATCAACATCGCCGCCGCCTGGGCGCTGGCGCTCGGTCGTTTCGTCCTCGCAGGCGTCATCATGGTGGTCGCCAACATCTTCGACTTCATCGACGGCAAGGTCGCGCACGAGACCGGGACCGCCACGGCGTTCGGCGGCTTCTGGGACTCGGTCATGGACCGATTCTCCGACCTGGCGCTCTTCCTCGGCCTCATCTATCTCTACGCCAACCTGCACCGGCCCGACTACGTGCTCATCGCGGCCCTGGCGATGACCTTCACCGTGCTGACCAGCTATACGCGGGCCCGCGCCGAGTCGATGATTGCCAAGTGCAAGGTCGGCTTCATGGAACGGCCCGAGCGCATCGTCCTCTTCATGATCGGCGCCTTCACCAACCGCATGGCGGCCGTGTTGTGGGTGATTCTCGTCCTGTCCGTGCTGACGGTGGCCGACCGCATCTACTACACGTATCGGGCGCTGAGCGACGAGCAGGGAGCGCCCGCATGACGGACCACGGCAGCAATCTGCCCCTGCCGCTGCGGGTCGTGTGGCGGACCGTGTACTGGACCTACGAGCGCACCACCATTCCCTACGACCTGATGGTGGTCGCGATCCTCGCGTTCGTGTGGCTCACGCCGCCCGACTGGCTCGGCGATCCGATGGCTCGAGGCATGGGCCTGGTCGGCTGGCTGCTGGATGCGGGGCAGTAGGGAGATCGGGGATCGGGGATCGCGGATCGCGGATCGCGGATCGGGGATCGCGGATCGGGATCGCGGATCGGGATCGCGGATCGGGATCGCGGATCGGG
>CAYMAG010000044.1:0-37227 GCA_964388335.1 uncultured Vicinamibacteraceae bacterium
CCAGGCGCCCGACGTTCTTCCCCTCGAACTTCACGTCGAACGAGTACAGCATGAGTTCGCTCTTCCCCTTGATCTTGCCGCTGACGACACCACCCGCCGACCCCGCCTCGTCGCCCGTGGACATCATGTAGTTGGCGTCCTTGGTCATCGGCATCTGGCCATCGGTCTTCACGCTGGTTGGACCCGAGGCGGTGTCCGACGACTTGCCGATGTTCGGATACGGGATCGGCACCGGACCCGCGGGCGTCGGCGTCTTGCAGACGTCCGGGAAGACGATGCTCATGCCCCCGCTCCCCTTGTGCGCGACGCCGCGTGAGTTGGCAAAGACGGTCGGCATGACGGGTGGCTGCCTCTCGGTAGTTGACGGGCGGCTGGCTACTGAAAGATCTCGCTGACCTGACAGGTGAATCCCGCGATGACATCGCCGAAATCCAGGCAGTCGTCAGCCGTCAACGTGACCGGCGGGGCCAACTGACGATGGCACGTCACGCGCTCGTCGTCCGGATCGACCACGACGACGAGCGGCACGCCGGCGGACAGGTACTCGTTGACCTTGCCCCGGATCTCCGATGGGCGCTCGTCCGGCGAACGCACTTCCACGGCGAGATCCGGAGGCCCTTGGAAGAATCCCTTCGGTGCGGGCGACGGAAGTCGTTCCCGTCGGACGAACGCGACGTCTGGGGCACGAACGGTGTCGGGCCGTGAGGCCAGCTTGAACCCGACCTCGGTGAAGACCTGCCCCACTGGCTCATGCAGCAGATGCTGCTTCAAGAGGAACAGCAGCTGGGTGACCACCTGCCCGTGCTGACATCCGACCGGGCTCATGCGGACGATCCGGCCCTGCAGCAGCTCGTACCGGTAGTCCTTCGGCTGTCTCTCCAGTTCTTCAGCGGTGACCAGGGGAGTGGCGCTGGACATGTCGGCTCGTCTGTGCATGGCATCTTACCATCGTCAGTTGCGAGGGCCGTGCCAGGCAGATCTCCGAACGAAATCCGACAACTTCAGCGGGCAGCGTGCAGGAACTGCGAAGCACCGGGTTGTCGAAGGACGCAGTTCTTGAACGCTAGTTCGGCACCACAGAGACGATCGCGCAGGCGCGCGGTTCACGGTCCGATGCGGCCCAGACCAGTGCCGGCCCCGGCCGCGTCCCGCCTCGAAGCGACTCGGCAGCCAGTGCCACCAGGATCGCGCCCATTGCGGCGCCCGCGTCGCCGAACTTGTCGACGGGATGCTCGATCACCATGCCAGGTGAGAAGAGGTCGCTGTGGCGAAGCCGTGCAACCCCCCACAACTTGGCTTCGAAGTTCTCGCCGTTGAAGCCGGCGAACGTCGTCGACACCGGCCCCGGCAACGGTGGCATGGCCTGCCGCAACTGTTCGAGCGCCGCCGCCAATCCCTCACCCTTCGCCGGGGCATCGCCGTACCGGTGCCCGGGGTCCATGGCGGAAGCCGCCCCGTGAACGACGACGCGTGCGCCCTCACCGGACGTGCGCTCGTCGGTTGACGACAGCACGTAGAACGCGGCGCCTTCTCCTGGAATGAACCCGTCCATCACCCGCGGCCCGAGAATGCGCCGCTCGTCGTCGAGTTCGCTCAGCAGACGCAGGTCGAGAAACGTGTCGACGCCGCCGACGACCACGGTCTCGACCTCGCCCGATCTCAGCAGGTGCAGCGCGCGCTCGAGCGCGAGCAAGGCGGCGGCTCGTCCCAGCGGCAGGACGACGCTACGCGTCCCATCGACCTGGACGCCGGTCAGCTTCTGGAGGTACGCCGGCACGTGGCGGATCCACGGTGCCGCCTCCTCCGACAGCGCCGGCATGCCGAGGATCACCGGTACCGGGCCGCCCAGTTCTGAGGCCGTCGCCTTCAGCGGCGGCGCCGCCAGCCGCAACATGCGCTGCGCGCGAGACGGGAGCGGAAGTTGCTCGATCTCTTCGGCGAGCACGCCGAGGGCGTCTTCCGGCACGAGACCCATCTGGATCGGATCGAAGTGCCGATCCATCACGTGCGAGTTCCCGATCCGGGCGATGCCCGCACGCGCCGCCGCCCACACCTGTCCGGTGCCGTCGCCGATGGCACAGAGGACGTGGCTGCGAACGATGCAGGGCAGGTACTTGCTCACGCGCTCCGCCGGCTGACGACAATCTTCTCCACGTCGAGCGCCCGCCGATCGCAGGGCTGGGCCGCCCGCCAGGTCAAAGAGGCGCGGTTCTGGTCGGGTTCGATCAGGAGCGTCTCGAGGTGAGCGGGCGGTTGCTCCTCGGCGCCTGCAATCGTCACCGAGATCGCGAGCCGGCCATCAGGGACCGCGAACCGGATGGGACCGTCTGGCAGCACCCCGACGAGATGCACCGGTTCTCCGCCGGTGAGGTAGCGATTGAACACGAATTCCGGTGCCGCGCACTGGAAGAAGCGTGGATCGAAGTCGTCGGGGAGATATGGTGCCCGTCCGCGCTGCCAACGCTCGTCGTAGGTGCCCGCGAACGCGCGCCGCGGGAGCCACGAAGCCGCGACTGGTGCCAGACAGACGGGCGCCGGTGACTGCCCGGGCTGCTGGAGCGGCGCCTCCGGGTCTTCCAGGTTCGGGAGTGGCTGACCGTCGAGGTTCGGCGGAGGCTGCTCCTGTTGGTCGCCGGCCGAACGGACGCCGACGAATCCGCGGCCGACGGGGTTCCTCTGCTCGGCGAGCAGCTCCTCACCGCGCCGATGGCACCCGCCGAACGCGCGTTCCCAGACGAGTGGCATCGATTCGAACGGCTGCGGGTCGGATGGCCGTCCGTCACGCCACGTGCGGTCGCCGGTCACCAGCAGGGTCTTCTGACGGTCGGCCACCGAGACCCACACCTGCATCTGCCTGACCGGCCGCCCATGCGGAGCCCAGGCGCTCCCCACGAGCAGGACGTCGGTCCCCGGCTTTCCGATGTGGAGTTCGGACGAGGCGCGCAGGCTCGAGGCTGACGGATCGCCGTAGTACTCGTCGGCGAGGACCACTGGGGCCTGCTCGTCCGACAGGGTCAGCTTCGGGCGGAGCTTCAGCGTCGCTTTGACGACGACGTAGAGGGTGTCGATGCCGGCACGATCCGGAAGCACCGCGATGGCGGCCTTGAACGGCGTGGTGTTCTGCAACTGCAGCACGATCACGCCCCTCCGTCGGCTGACATCGCTGCTCGCGAGGCCGCCATCATCTGCCGCTGCCGCGCCGTGAACGCACGCGTCTCCACGTCGTAACGTCCTTTCGTCCTGGCGCCGAGTTCGAGCACGAGGTCGGGACGACGAAGCATGGGGCCTGTCTCCACGGCCGCCACCAGCGTTGTGAGCGAGACGGTGACGCCGCGGACGTGCCGCGCCGCCGCATCCAGACCGGGCCGGCGAGCCTGCCAGTGCCGCTGGACGGCGTCGACGTCGGGCATCGGCCACAAGTCCTCCGGCGTGGGCACCAGGTCCGCCTCCAGGTCGTCGTCCTCGAACTCGGGCGTTTCCGGCACGGGCTCATCCCTGGCGAGGCCATCGCGTTCCAGGTCGGCTCCAGTGATCCAGCAGTACGCCTCGCCGCACGCGCGCGCCAGTTCCTCGTGTTGCATGCCGGCGACGCAGGCGTCGGCGGCCCTGACCGTGCCGATATGCCCGAGGGCCCAGACTGCCTGGCGCCGAAACGGGGCCACGCGAAGCGCGGCATACACCACCTCGTGGTCGTCGGTGGTCCCGAGCAGCCCCAGCAGACGCAGATACGGGGCGGCGTCGGCGTCGAGCAGGGCTGCGTGCCGGACCACCTCGCGCCATGCGGCCTTGTCCCCTCGGCTCGTGCCGGTTTCGGCGGCAGCGTGTCGGACGAGGGGATCGGTACTCGCCAGGCCGCGCGCGATCCACTCCTCGGCCGAACGCGGCGGCAGGTATCGTGACGCACGCACGGCGTCGGTCTGGGCGCCGGTATCGCCCGACTGGAACGCGTCAGCCAGTTCAGACCCTGGCGCCACACGGAGAAAGGCTTTCAGCCTGCAGAGCGCGGCCGCGCACGCGGGCGCACCGCGACCGCCCAGGACCGCAGCGGCTCCACGCAGGACGGGGCGGGTTCCGAGCAGCTCGAGTCCCCGAACGATCGAACGCAGCGTCGGGCCATCGGCCGCGTGGAGCGCGGACGTGACTGCCTGCGTCGCGGCGGGATCGGCACTCGATCCAAGCATGGCGGCGCCGACTGCAACCCTGTCCGGATCCTCGGAGGCCACCGCGGCGACGCCCACCTCCACGAGCCGCGACCCCGCCGCGCGAACGCCGTCGAACGCACCGTGCAGGCGGTCTTCGGTCCACGACCAGACCTCATCGAGGCTGCGCGTCAGGCTGACGAGTTCACTCTCCCAACGCCGCCACAGGAAGGTGGCTTCGTCGAGGCTCTCTTCGACGAGGTCGTCGAAGGCGTGCGAAGGAGCCGGGGGTGGAGGCATCGATGCCTGGGGGGCGGCGCGTTCAGTTGATCTGGACCTGCCCGCCCTTGATCCGGTTCGTGCCTTCGGAATGCGTTTCGACATAGGCGCCACGAATCACGACGCGGCCGTTTCGCCGGAGCGTCACCGACGCGCTCCCGCATTGAAGGACGATCTCGTCCTGCGCCGTCAGCCGAACGCGGCGGCCATCGACATCGGCCTCGATGAACGGCATGCCACGGGGCTCGTCAGGATGCGTCGTCGGCGCGTCGCTCGTCGAAAGGACATCAGCCCTGCCCGCAGTGCCACCGGCCGCGGCCGTCGATGATGCCGGCTGCTCGTCGATCTGCTCGAGAAACCCGACGATGATCGGTCTGGACCGGTCGCCGCGCTCGAAGAGCACCACTGCGGGCTGCCGCTGGGCGATGGCCCGTTGGACGCGGTCCATGGTGGTGCGTACGGCGAGACGTGCGGTGACCACGGGATTGTCGTCATCCACCGACACCAGGGGCAAACCATCAGCGGCGATCGACAGGATCGTCACGAGCTGAGCGTGGGCCGCATCGGGCATGACGTCCGCGGCCTCAGCCGGGAGCACGGCGACGTTCGTCTCGATGCTGCGCATGCGATCTCCGATCTCGAGGGCGAGGGCTCGATTCAATCCCAGTCCGTAGCAGGGCGTCAAGGTGGAAAGGCCGGTCGACGTCCTCGTCGTCGCGCGTGTGCCACTGTCCCAGATCGAGCGGGACGTCGAGCCACGACGCCTGCTTGCACAACTCGCCCACGACGAATTCCATAATTGGAGGGTGTTTATTCAGGCAAATGGAGTGGCCTTGGCCGCCCGCGGCGAGCGCTTCGTTGACACGCTCAACGTTCATGACGTTGATCTGATCAACGTTCGGAACGTTGAGCCAGCGCCGGGTGTTGGCTGCTGCACGAGCCCATGACGGGGGAGACGTGCGAAGATGTGACGGCCCGTATCGCACGACGCGCCATTCTGCCTCGCGCGCTGGTCTGCTTGGCAGCGTTCCGCGCGTGTGTCGCCGCGACAGGCGGCCGGCTCAGCCTTGGTCGATCAGTGATGCGCTTCGATCTCACCCTTGGCCCCTCCAACGACGCCCGCCGCCGGCCTCGCGGTCCAGTGCGCCGCGTCCTCGTCCTCAGCGACTTCCGCGGCAACGGCGCCGAGCCGGCCGATCGCCTGCTCGACCGGCGCATCAGCAAGGTGGACATCGACAACCTGGACGATGGGCTGGCGCGGCATGCCCCAGCCATCCAGCTCGGCGACGACGCTGGCGGCGAACGCGTGGAGATCCGGCGCTTCGACGACTTCCATCCGGATACGTTGGTCGAGACCCTTGCGGTGTTCCGCCGGCTGCGCGACCTGCGCACCCGCCTTGGGAACCCGAGCACGTTCGCCGATGCGGTGGCTGAACTGCAGGCCGAGGCGCCCCGGAGCGCGCCCCCACTGCTCGGCGTGGTGCCTGATGCCTCGCAGCCGGACGGTGAAGAAGGCCCGTCGACATTGGATCGCCTGCTCGGACAGAAAGGCCCCGTTCGCGCGCCCGCGACCCCTGTCCCACCCTCGCCGCAAACCGCCGCCAGTGCGGCCGACGCGCTGATCCGTCAGGCGATCGCGCCGCACATCGTTCCCGCGCCGAGCGCCGAGTTGCCCCAGATGCTCGCCGCTGTGGACGCGGCGATGACGGATCTGATGCGTGCCGTGCTTCACGATCGCGCCTTCCAGGAAGTGGAAGCCGCGTGGCGCGCCGTGCAGGGGCTCGTGTCCACGCTCGAACTCGGCGAGACACTCGAACTGCACCTGTTGCACGTCACGCGCGACGAACTCGCTGCGGCGGCGCAGGGTGGCGATCTGTGGCGCCGGCTGGTCGAACGCGAATCGCGGCCCGAGGGCGCGCTGGAATTCTCGGCCCTTGTCGGCAACTTCCACGTCGGACCGTCCGCGGACGACCTTGCCGTGCTCGCGCACGTCGGCACCCTGGCGGCCGCGATCGGGGCACCCCTCATCGCTGGCGCATCGCCGGAGCTTCTCGGCGCGACGTCCCTTGCCTCGCAACCGGACCCCCGCGACTGGACGCCGCTGGATGGCGACGACGAGGCGCGCTGGCAGGCGCTCCGCGCGCATCCAGCCGCCGCGCACATCGGCCTGGCACTGCCGCGGTTTCTCCTGCGGCTGCCGTACGGTCAGCGCACCGACCCGGTCGCCGCCTTCGCGTTCGAGGAGCAGCCTGTGCGCCCCGAACATGAAGCGTTCCTCTGGGGAAACGGGGCGTTCGCGTACGCCGTCGTCGTGGCGCGGACCCTCGATCCGGATGGCGAGTCTTCGGGGGCCGGCTCCATCGACGGCCTGCCGGCATTCGTCTTCACGACAGAGGACGGGGCGAGGCTGCAGCCTCCGGCGGAGATCAACCCGAGCGAGGCCGCGGTTGCCGCCATTCAGGCGCGCGGCATCATGCCGCTCGTCAGCTTCAGAGATCGCGATGCCATCCGGCTGGTGATGCCGCACTCGATCGCCAATCCACCCGCCGACCTGCTTGCCTGAGCGAGCGGCGGGTCACGTCTGCGCAGGCCTGCACTGACTTGGAGGACTCACATGAGCAATGGCCTCCCGCCTGGCGCTGCCAACGGCCCGGGCTCGTCCACCGACATCGACGCGGGCACCTCGGCACTCACCGGGACACCTCCGCCAGGCACCATCGGCCTCGACGCGAAGGGCGGCTCCTCCAAGCAGTCAGGTCCATCCATGGCCGACCGCATCCTCGCCTTCGCGCGCCGGCGACGCGGGGAGGTGTTCGGCGACGGCGAATGCTTCACGCTGGCCGACCGCGCGCTCCGCGGCGCGGGCGCGAAGAGCGCCGCCGACTTCGGCGAGGTCACTCACGACGCCGACTACATCTGGGGCGCCGCCGTCGGCCGAACCGATCTCCAGCCCGGCGACATCATCCAGCTTCGCGACTACCGCTGCGAGGTGGAGATCACCACCGAACACGCCGACGGTTCCGCCGACATCGTCACCCAGATCGAGGAACGGCCCCACCACACGGCCATCGTCGAGTCGATCGGCACCAACGGCATCGTCACGGTGCTGGAGCAGAACTACCCCGAGGGTGCACCGGTCACTCGCAACCGCCTGCACCTGTCGAACGTGACTTACGCGTCAGGATCGACGACGACGAACGCCACCGTCGCCGGTACGTTCTGGTTCTATCGTCCTGAGCCTCGGTGATGGTGGACACGGCCCCGGCCTGGTGAGACGTACCGCCATCTGGTGCAGGGCAGGGACACTGACGCGCCGCACGTCGCGGCCGATCGGACGCGCCCGCCTGTCACCGCAGGTCGGGTGCGTACTGGCGCGCGACCTCGAGCAGACGATCCTTGAACGGATCGCGCAACGACGAGAGATCGTTGACGTTGACGACCTCTTCGAAGGCGTCCATTCCGGTCAACTCGGCACTCTCGAGAATCACGGCGTCGGACGGCAGCGAGGTGTCGACCGCCAGGCCGATGCGCGTGATCGGCAGCGCCCCGTACTCGGAGGACGTCGTCATGGTGAGCGGGAAGTGCAGCGCCTCGCACAGCTGCTCGAGTCCTGGCGAGTTCTCGATGACCACCCGCAGCAGCGCGTAACCGAGCACGAACTGCTGCAGTTCGTCCCCCGCCCGCCGTTGCTTCGACGCGAGCAGGTCGGGCAGGCGTGCGGGACCGTATCCCGCGTAGGTCAGCACCCAGGTGAGCGGCTTGCGTACCGTGATCGTCCGCGTGTTGTCGCCGGACGCGATCACGTGCGCGTATTCGACGGGCGTGATGTCGAGCCCTACGCCGCCGAAGCTGAGCGGCGGCGAGAGATCCGGAGGCAGGCTGAACGGCAGCGTCGGCGCGACGGACGCGTACAGCGCCTGCAGCTCCTTGTAGGCCTTCTCCGCCCTGCGGGTCGATTCCTTCGCGCTGCCGTGAATGTAATCGCCGAGTACCGTCTTCGGGCGCAGCAGCGGCGCGAGCGCCGTCAGGTACTCCGTCATCTGGACGCGCGCCGTCTCGGCGATTGCCCGCGTCAGCTTTCTCTGTACCAGAAGCGACTGGATGCTGTCGCGTCCATCCATAGTGGGCCGCTCCGTTTCCCGTACACGACGCGTAGACTGGCGTTGGAAGCCGGCCCAGCTTACCAGAAAAGCCTGGTCGTCACGCCCGAGCCTCCTCCCGCCGCTGCCGCCCTCGTTCGCGCCGCCTGAGACGCCGTGCCGGCGACGCGGGCCGCCACGCCCGCCGGCGAGGCGGACGCGACGGTCATGAGGGCCGCGTCCGGACCACACACCCCGTCGCCGCGCAGGGCCTCGCGGCGCCAGCGGTGCGCCTCAGGGCGCGGCCGCGTTCTGGTAGAGCGCGATGAAGCGCGGTGAGAACGCGCGCGTGTCCGGCTGGAAGTCCGGGTCGATCAGCTTGCACTGCTCGATCTCGGTCAGCGCACGCGTCCGATGCGCCTCGAGGGTCTCGCCCGACCGTACGAAGAGCGCGTGAAGCGCCGCCGCCCGAAAGAGGTGCACGTGCAGCTGCGACGAACCTGGCGCGGTCCCCAGCGTCGGGTCGAGCGCGGCGAGTGCCTCGTCGTACGCACCCCGGAAGAACAGGGCCGCACCACTCTGGAGCCATGGCGGCACGCCACGGTCTTCGAGCGTCACAGGACGAAAGACGGCGACCATCGTCTGCAGGTCCGCGCTGACCTGCTCCAACGCGGCTGACGCGCTTTCGACACCCGCGAGGTCTTCCTTCTGTTCCGCGGAGGCGAGACGCCGTTTCACCGAGGCCACCCTCTGGCGCGCGACGTCGATCTGGCCGGGAATCTCCGGCGGCACGCGGCCGGAAGCCTTCGCCATCTCGGCCTCGACGTCGGCGAGAAGCTGCTCCACCGAACTCGCGCTGGCGGTCGCCTCCGCCGTCGCGCTCTCGAGACGTGCGGCGGCCCTGCGGCGCCGATTCTGCTCGAGTTCGCCGAGGAGTTGTTCGAGGAGACCGTGCGCCTTGTCTGCGGACGTGAGCGCGTTCGCCATGCTGGTTTCGGTGCCCGCCGTGTGCTGGGCGCGGGCTTGCGTCAGCAACGCGCCCGCGTCGTTTCTGTTCGCGGTTTGCGGCGGCGTCAGCCTCTCCTTCGTCGCCTCGACGTCGTTCTCCAGTCCCTGCGCAGCGGCGATGCGCCGCTTCACCTCGTCAGCGAGTGATCGAGCCCGGCTCACCCGCGCAATGGCGCGTTCGAGTTCGTCCGTCAGATCCACGAGCACCACGCGCAGTTGCTCGGTCGCGTCGGTCGCGGCCTTGAAATCATCCGCACGACGAGATCGCTCCGCCTCCTGCAATCGTTGTGTTGCCGCCTGATACTCCTCCCGTCCCCGGTTGAACCGCTCCCTCATCGTCGGGTGGGCCTGCCAGACATCACTTCCACGGTCGCTGATTGCGGTCAGCTGCTTGTTCACGTCGGCCAACTGCTGACGCGCATCGCTCCGCACCCGCGTGTACCGCTCGCGGAGCAGAAAGCCCTTGGCTTCGCACTCGGCGTATCCGTCGCGGATCTGCGCTTCGTACGTGCCGCTCCGCTGTACGACCCCCTGCCCCTGTGACTCCCGCCATGCCTCCTCGGCGCCCGCGCAATCGTTCAGGAAGAACCTGGCCTCGCCGAGGAAGAAATAGGGCAGGTACTCGGTGCCACCGAAGCCCAGGAGGTTTCGGTCGACCTTCCGCGTGTCTTCCCGTCCGTCGACCTGGATGGCCCGTCGCATCTGTTCCGCAGCCTCGGCCCACCGCTGGTTCTTCCTGGCTTCGAGGCCAGCCTTGAAGGCATCGTCCTGGCGCTGGGCATGAACCGATGCGGTCCAGGCAAGCGCACCAATGAGCGCCATAGCGAACGAGACGCGCCGTGTCGACGCCGCGATCCCCGGAGTCATGGGAGGGCTCCTGAGGGTTGAGACGGCGGTTCGGCCGCAGGCGCTGCCTCGTCGGTCGGCTCCGAGCCGGTCCCGGCCTCGCCCTCCGGTGCTCCTGCACTGAGCGATGGGAGGAAGTATTCGTCCAGGGTCAACGTCTGGAAGCGTTCCGCCGGGGTGACCGTGGTGCCGTCGGCCTGCACCTCGATAGTGAGCACGCGGGCTTCGGCGTCTGGCCCCGACATCTCAATCGTGTAACGTCCGGCCGGCACGCTCTGCGCCAGCGGCGTCGGTGCGGGCGCGGCGAGGAGGTTCGAGCCGTCCTGCCCCTCGATCGCAGTGACCGTCGCCCAGGGAATCGCTTCGATGACCAGGACGCCGGTGAGAGGGACGGCCGGCGGGCGCGTCAGCAACGCCAGGGCGGCGACGGCGAGCAGTGCGGCCAGGACCACGGCACCGGCGATGACGTGCTTCTGCCGCCGGGGCATCGCGCGCGTCTTCGTCAGGACGAACGAACCGACCGTGCCCGCCTGCGTCCGGAGCGTCGACGCGAGCGCGCCCGCCTGCGTCCGGAGCGTGGCGGCAAGCGTGCGGGACCTCGCCACGACGGTCGCCGTAATGGCGCTCGCCCCGGCAAGCGCCGACGCGGCGCCAACTCGCAGTCCGGCGAGCGGATCGGGTCGTGGTGCTGGAGGTTCGGCCGGACCTGGAGGTACAGCCGGACCAGGCAGCGGAGGAGGAGGCGTTGGCTGGATCGGCTCTCCGGTGTCTCGTGGCGGCGCCGCCTGCGCCGGCGCTGGGACCGGCGTCTGCGCATCGGCCACGTCGGCCAACGCGATGACCGTGGTGGCGTCGGTGAGTTCCTCCAGCCTGGCGACTGCCGTCGACTCGAGCTGCCGGCCTTCGGTGGAGGTGGGATCGAGTGCGAGCGCCTCGCGTGCCCAGGCGAGCGCCGCCTCGACGTCACCACGCTGCAATGCCGTCCGCGCGTCGGCGAGCATCTTGCCGGCCGCCTCGGCGCGATGGCGCAATCGCTCCTGCTCGACGCGCGCCAGTCGCAGGTCGCGCTCGAGCGACCTCGCATCGAGCGCCTCGGGGTCCAACTGCCGCGCCTGTTCGAGAAGCGACTGGCAGTTCGTCAGCGCGCCACGCTGGAACTCGGTGCGGGCGTCGGCCAGCAAGGCACCCGCCCGCTGTTTCGCCAGTGCCGCGTTGACCTGCTGTTCGAACTCCAGCGCGCCGGCATGCGTGCCGTCGAGCGCCATGGCGTCCCGGCACGCGTCGAGCGCCTGATCGGTCGCGCCCTGCGCCAGCGAGAGCCGGCCGCGTTCGAGCACCCCCTCGACTTGCGCGGCCAGCGCACGCGCACGTGCCTCGCGTTCGGCCGCCGGGTCGGGCGGCGGTGTCAGCGCGGCGCCGCTGACGCCGTTCGGCTCCTGCTTCCGCGCCGAGCCGGTCCCGCGCTCGACCGTCGGACGGGGAATCGTGCCGATGATGGTGGGGGTCTTCGACGCGTCCCACTGCATCGCGTCGAGCTGACGTCGCACCCGGCTGATGGCCAGACGCAGTGACTCGGCGTCGGGGAACCGGTCGGCGGGACTCTTGTGCAGCGTCCGCTGCAGGACGGCACAGAGTTCAGGCGGGGCCTCCGGCACGAGGTCCGCGAGCCACGGCACGTCTTCGTGAATGATGCGGTGAATGGTCGCCGTGAACGTATCCCCCGCGAATGCCTCCCGATAGGTGAGCAGCTCGAAGGCGACCACGCCGATCGAAAACAGGTCGGACCGGTGGTCGATGCGGGCGCCAAGCAGTTGCTCCGGCGACATGTATCCGGGCGTGCCGATCACCGCCGTCGCGTTGCCCCCGAGCGTCCCCATCATCTTCGCGATGCCGAAATCGAGAATCTTCAGGCGACCGGCCCGGTCGACCATCAGGTTGCCGGGCTTGATGTCGCGGTGGATGACGTCCAGCTTGTGGGCCGAGTCCACACCCGCACAGAGTTCCTCCAGCCATCGCAGCTTCTCCGTGAGGGAGACGGGCGTCCTGCGCTGGATCATCTCGGCGAGCGTCTCGCCCTGGATGTATTCCATGACGATGTACGGCTGCGACGCCACGTCGCCGTAATCGTGAATCGTGACGATGTTGGTGTGATTGAGGGCAGCGGCGGCGCGGGCTTCGCGGGTGAAGCGCTCGGCGGCGTCGGGAAGGTCGAGGTCGCCCAGAAACACCTTGATGGCCACCAGCCGGCCAAGGACCGGATCGTGGGCCACGTAGACGATGCCCATGCCCCCGCGCGCAATTCGCCGCTGGATCTCGTAGCGTCCGATCTGCGTGCCAGGCTGCAGCATGTGGGGCCGCGCTTCCGCCGGTCCAGTCGACGCTCCGCCGCACGACCACTGGGGCGGCCTCGCCACCGTTGACCTGATGGAACCCTACTATACGACGAAAACCCGACGAATCCAGCGTAACTGCCGGGAACGACGGGCTTTGGGCGGCGCCGCGGCCGTGCTACCATGCGCCCACTCCCGCCGGGTCGTTCTCCAATCGCGATGCATCCCGTGACGCGGTCAGGATGGTCGGCCGGGGACGCGCGCGTATGAAGACGCAAGTTCGGCCGGCCGCCACTCCCCCCCGTCAAGGCTTCGCCGCACGGCGCGCCGCCGTGCTGGCCGGCGTCCTGGTGCCGGTGCTGCTGCTCGGCGCCCTGGCGGCCTGGTGGTTGACCAGCGAGTCGGGCTATGCGCTCGTCATCGAGAAACCCACCGGCGGCAGCCTCCTCGGCAGGTACATCAGTTGCGGCACCATCGGCTCGTCCTGTACCAGCACGCGCGCCCGCGGCGAGGTGGTCGAAATCGTGGCGCAGCCGGACGAGGGGTATGTGTTCGCGGGCTACACCGGCGACTGCGAGTCTGGCGGCAGGGTGCTGATGGACCGTCCGCGCTCCTGTGGGGCCCGATTCGACCCTCTGCCGGGCAGTGCGATCGTCCGCCGGAGGCTCACGATCGATCGGCCGGTCGGCGGGACGATTGTCAGCGACGTCGGCATCGAGTGTGGCGATGCCGGCACCAACTGCTCGGTGGACGTGGCGGACGGCAGCCTGGTGACGCTCGACTCCGCGCCGGCCGAAGGGTACGCGCTCCAGCAGTACACAGGCGATTGCGCGCCCCACGGTGCGACGACCATGACGGAGGCGCGCAGGTGCGGCGCCGTCTTCGCGAAGGGCGCCCAGCCGCTGGCGCCGCCACCGGCACCGGTGGCCGACGGCAGGCGTCAGGACGGGCCGCCCGAGACGAGCGGAGGCGCGGACACGAGCCGGAGCAGCGGCACCGGCGCGGGTGCCGGGCCGGGTGCCGCGACGGGTGCTGGGGCGACGTCGGCCGCCGGGACGGGTGCGGGAACGCCGAGGGACGCTGGCGGTGCTGCGGCTCCCGCCGCGCCCGCACCTGCAGCGCCTGCGCCGCTCGGGACCAGCGCGCCGGCTCCGACCACCGGGCCGGACGAGGCGCGACCCGCCGGTCCGGAGGGGCCTGCGCGGTCGCCGACCGAGATCGCGCATCAGGAGATCACGACCGTCCTGAACGCGTATCGTGACGCCTACTCCAGGATGGCCGTGAACGACATGCAGGCGTTGCACCCCACAATGGACATGCGGCGCTTTCAGGTGCAGTTCAAGGACCTGAAATCCGTGGCGTACAGCTTCGCCGGCCCCCCCGAGTTCTCCGACCTCGACCTGCAGGCCGGAAAGGTGAAGGCCGTCGCCGGCGTGACGATCGAAATGGACGCCAGGGCGGGCGGCAAACAGAAGCCCCTGAAGCACAAGGCGACCTTCCTGCTGAATCGCGTCGGCGAAACGGCGCGGTGGACCATCGCAGACATCACGTATCAGCAATGAGTCGTCGCGGAGCGCACGCATGAAAGGGCACGCGGGACGGTCGGCTCGTCACGTCGCGGACTCGCTGAGGCGATCGGCGCACCTCGGAGCGGCGCTGCTCGGGACGACCATCGCGCGGCCATCCGCGCCGGTGAAGGTGAACCTCTGCCTCACCTACTGGTGCCAGTATCGCTGCCGGACGTGCAACATCTGGCAGCGCAAGCCCGTCGATGAACTGACCACCGGCGAAGTCGTGGCCTTCGTTCGCGAAAACCCGGACATCGTCTGGGCCGACCTGACGGGCGGCGAGATCTTCCTGCGGCCCGACATCGAGACCGTTCTCGAGGCGATCGTCACCGGCTGGCAGCGTCTCGCGCTGCTGCATTTTCCGACCAACGGCTTTCTCACCGATCGCATCGTCCGGGCGGTGGAAGGCATCGCGGGACGCGGACCGGCCCGCACCATCGTCACCGTCAGCCTCGATGGCGACGAGGCGCTGAACGACGAGATCCGCGGGATCAAGGGCGGGTTCCGCCGGCAAATCGAGACGTTCAAGGCGCTCCGCCGCATCCGCGGGATCACGACCGTGTTCGGCGTCACGCTGTCGTCGTGCAACGTCGGGCGCTTCACCGAGACCTTCGACGCCTGCGCGCGCGAGTGTCCCGGGCTCACGATCGAGGACGTCCACCTGAACGTGGCGCAGGTGTCGAGCCACTACTACGGCAACAGCGAGCTGGACCACATCCGGCCAGATGTCACCGCGGTGCGCAGCGAGCTGCGGCTGTATCGCGAGCGCAAGGGGCTGCCGCGCTCCGCACAGCAGTGGCTCGAACGGTCGTATCTCGGCCACCTGGAGACGTTCCTCACGACCGGCCGGACGCCGATGCCCTGTCACGCGCTGCGCGCGAGCTGCTTCATCGATCCGTGGGGCGTCGTCTATCCGTGCATCACCTACTCGAGGCCAATCGGGCGGCTGCGCGACACCGGCATGCGCCTGGAACCGCTCTGGAACGCGCCGGCGACGCGCGGGCTGCAGCAGGAGATCTGGCAGGGCGAGTGCCCACAGTGCTGGACGGCGTGTGAGGCGTACCAGAGCATTCTCGGCAACCTGCTGGCGGGGCGTCGTGGCGTGGCGGACACGGGTGCCGGGGCGCGGCAGTCGGCCGCGGCGCGATCCGTCGTGTCGGAGCGTGCGCGGTGAACGTCGCCTGCTTCACGGACGCCGTGATTCAGTCGCACCTCGACCGGACGGTTGCGCACCATGTTGCGACCGACGTGTCGGCGGTGATCGCCGCGAAGCAGGAGGCGGCGAGCATCGGCGACGTGCTGGCGCGCACGAGCCGGTACGCAGCCGAGGTGATCTGTGTCGTCGGACCGTCGACCGACGGCACGGCTGAGCTGGCGGCGGAGAGCGGTGCCACCGTGCTGGCCGACGGGGGCCGCGGCAAGGGGGAGGCGATTCGGCGGGCCATTGCGTGCGTCC
This sequence comes from uncultured Vicinamibacteraceae bacterium, assembly GCA_964388335.1. Lineage (GTDB taxonomy): Bacteria > Acidobacteriota > Vicinamibacteria > Vicinamibacterales > Vicinamibacteraceae > JAEZDP01. The sequence continues at coordinate 15,706 of CAYMAG010000044.1, forward strand.
GCGCGCCCGTCACGGTCTTCATCGATGCGGACGGATCGCACGACCCCGAAGACATACCCATGCTGGTTGGCCCGATCGTCGCGGGCGAGGCGGATCACGTCACGGCCTCGCGCCTGAGAGGCGGATCGAGCGAGTTGCACGGCGGCTTCGACGAGTTCTTCCGGCTGGCGGGCAGTTCGTTCATCACCGCGTGCATCAACTGGCGCTTCGACTGCCGGCTGAGCGACTCGCAGAACGGGTTCCGGGCGATCCGCACCTCGGTGCTGCGGCAGCTCGATCTCCGTGAGAACCTCACGACGATCGAGCAGGAGATGATCATCAAGACGCTGCGACGCGGGTTCAGGATGGCCGAGGTGCCGAGCCACGAGCATCCGAGGACGCACGGTGTCTCGCACATCCGCATCTGGCGATGCGCGCCGCGCTACGGCTACTCGCTCGTCAAGTACCTGTTCTTCTGACCGCTGCCGGCGCCACGCGAGACGACCGTGAACGTACTTGGCATCTGGGACGGCCACGATTCGGGTGCGGCGCTGCTGCAGGATGGCCGGCTGCGATTCGCCGCGAACGAAGAGCGGTTCACACGACGGAAGCTCGAGATTCGCTTTCCCTCGCGATCGATCGCCGCGTGCCTGGAACACGCCGGGCTCAGCCCCGCGCAGGTCGACCTCGTCGCCGCGTCGACGTCCGACCCGGCCAAGACACTCGGCCGCCTGTGGCCGGGCAGCCGTGAGCGGTACTACGCCGTGCGCCGCCGGAAGGCACGGCCAGGCGCGCTGAGCATCCTGACGCGCGCCGCGAAGTACCGCATGACCGAGTGGGCGCCCAACCCGGCGTCGCGTGCCCTGAGCCACGTCATGCTGAGGCGCGAACTCACGCGGCACGGGCTCGGTCGGGCGGCCTTCCACCTCGTGGAGCATCATGAGGCGCACGCGGCGGCGGCGGCGTGGGCGTCCGGCTTCGGGCCGAGCGCCGTCCTCACGATCGACGGTCTGGGCGACGGCCTGTCCAGCACGATTTCAGCGTTTCGCGACGGCCGGCTCGAGCGAGTCGCCGTGTCTCCAGCGCGGTGCTCGTTGGGGGTGTTCTTCGAGCACGTCACGAGCCTCCTGAACATGCGTGAGCTGGAGGACGAGGGCAAGGTCATGGCGCTCGCCGACTACGCCGCGCCGATTGCAGACGCCGACAATCCGTTGCTGGCGCTCATCGAGGTGCGCGAGGGTGTCATCCGCACGACACGCCCGGGACACGCGTTGAGGCGCGTCCTGGCCGACATGCACTGGCACTACGCGAACGAGCAGTTCGCCTGTCTCGCGCAGCGCGTCGTGGAACGCGTGTCGACGGCGCTGGCACGCGACGCCGTGAGGCTGACGGGGCTGCCTCGTCTGTCACTGGCCGGCGGCGTCGTCTCGAACGTGAAGGCGACCAGGCGCATCCGTCTGCTGCCGCAGGTCGAGGACGTGTACGTCTTTCCACACATGGGTGACGGCGGGCTTGCGCTCGGGGCGGCCGTCGCGGCGGCGTCGCGGTCGGGCGAGACCATCGACCTCGACCTCCGTCACCTCGGTCTGGGGCCAGCGTTCGACGCTGGCGCCATCGAGGCGGCCGTGCGGACAGCCGGGCTCTGGCCGGAACGGACGCCCCGGCTCACGTCCCGGGTGGCCGACCTGCTGGAGGCGGGCCGCATCGTGATGTGGTTCCAGGGGCGCATGGAGTATGGGCCGCGTGCGCTCGGGCACCGCAGCGTCCTGGCGCGCCCCGATCGCCTCGCGTTGCGTGATCGCCTCAACCTCGTGCTCAAGCGCCGGGTCTGGTACCAGCCGTTCTGCCCGAGCATGCTCGAGAGCGAAGGGCCACGGCTGCTCGCCGACTGGACGGGCGGCCGCAACCGCGCCATGACGATGGCCTACGAGGTGGCGCCGCGGTATCGCGGACAGCTCGCCGGGGTGACGAGCGTCGATGGCACGTGTCGACCCCAACTGGTGCCGGACGGCGAGGGCAGTGCCTTCGCGGAGCTGCTGCACGAGGCGCGCCGGCGGTGGGGGGTCGGCGCGGTGCTGAACACGAGCTGCAACATTCACGGCGAGCCTCTGGTCTGTTCACCGGCCGAGGCGGTGGACGTCTTCCTGCGGTCGGGCGCAGACGCGCTGGCGATCGGCGACTACTGCGTCGAGCATCCGTCGGCGTCCGCAGCATCGGCCCCCGTGGCCGTCGGAACAGGCGCCTTCGAGTGATGGCGCGCGACACCGGCGACCTCGATCGGACGCGTGCCTGGACCCTCCCCCTGGCGGCGTGGATTGTCGGCCTGTTGCTGATGACCCTGTGGCTGACGCGCACACCCCTGGACGCCCTGCGCGAGCAGTTGAAGACCCTGCAATTCTGGTCGCTCGAAGCATGTGTCGCGCTCGCTCTCGCGCTTGGCGTGGCCATCGTGCGCGAGTTGTCGCGGGAGCTTCAGCGGCGCGACGTGCTGTCGATGGCGGCACTGGCCGCCGTCGGGTTGGCCCTGACGCTCGCCGTGGCGCCACGCACCAACCGCATCTTCTACGACGAGCAGATCTACCAGGGCATCGGACAGAACCTCTCCGATCTGAAGCTCGCGCAGATGTGCAACGACGGCACGGTGGAGTACGGTCGACTGCAATGCTGGCGCGGTGAGTACAACAAGCAGCCGTACGCGTACCCGCACCTCCTGAGCCTGGCGTATCGACTCGCCGGCGTACATGCGGCCGCAGGGTTCGTGCTGAATGCCGTCGTCATGGCGGCGACCGTGGCGGCGGTCTACCTGCTCACGTGGCTGCTGTTCGCCGATCGCACGGCCGCGCTCTTCGCGGGTCTGCTGCTCGCGCTGACGCCTCAGCAACTGGTGTGGTCGGCAACGGCCGCTGTCGAACCGGCGGCATCGCTCGCCTGCGTGGCCGCCCTCGTGGCCGTGGCGCATGCGTCGCGTGTGGGAAGCACCGTGTCGCTCGCAGGGGCCGGCGTCTTCATTGCGTATGCCATCCAGTTCCGGCCAGAGTCGCCCCTGATCCTCGGCGCCGCCGCCGTCCTGTTCTGGTCACGATCCGCTGACGCATTCGCGCGTCCGCGCACGTGGTGGATTGGACTGCTGACGCTCGCACTCGTGGCCGTGCCCCTCGCGCACATGGTCCTGGTGCGCAACGAAGGGTGGGGGACCACCGGCGCGCGGCTGTCGCTCGACTACGTCGTCGCCAACTTCCGGACGAACGGTCCGTTCTTCGTCGCCGACGAACGCTTTCCTGCGGCGTACACGCTGCTCGCCCTGATCGGGCTCGGCGTACGCGGCCGGCGTGGCGAGCGCGCCGCGATGCTGCTGTACTTCCTCGCGTTCTTCGGGATTGGCCTGGTGTTCTACGCGGGCAGTTACGACTACGGGGCGGATGTCCGGTACTCGCTCATGACGTATCCTCCCATCGCGGTGCTCGGCGGCGCAGGTGCGCTGCGCGTGTCGCAGTGGGTGGCCCGGCGCTTTCCCGCCCTGCGGCCGCAGCCGGCGGTTACGGCCGCGCTGGTCTTCCAGTTCCTGTGGTACGCACCGCTCGTGCGCGCGACGACCGAGGAGGCATGGGCGGCCAGGGCCGATGTGCGGTTCGCCGAGGCGTTCGCGCCCGACCTGCCCGCGAACTCGTACGTGCTCACCCACAATCCCAGCATGTTCCACGTGTGGGGCGTCAACGCCGGGCAACTCGCGCTTGCCGCGGGCAACCCCATCCATATCGACTACCTGGCCATGCGCTTTGCCGGTGGCATTTATGTGCACTGGAACTACTGGTGCAACGTCGCCGACCCGATACAACGGGAAGTCTGCCGTACCGCGCTCGACGCGGTGCCGTCCACCACGGTGCGTGAGTACCGCGAGCGGGACCAGCGGTATGCGTTGTACCGGCTGACCGTGCGGCCGCCGCGGTAGAGTCCTGGCGCCGGCCACGCGTGAGAGTCGACGACGTACGGATTGCAGACGGACGGATTATCCGTTGACTTGCGGTATCAACAGTGCGATACACCTTACGCTACCAATGGGCGCAATCAGCGAGGTACTGTCCGCCGGCGTGCGCGGATTGCCAACCCGGCGCGGTCTGCTGTCTCTGGTGGAGAGGCGTCCGATGCGAGTGACGCGCCCGGTGGTTTCGGCTGCCGTGTTTGCGCTCATGTGCTCCGTGCCCGTGTCGGCCCAGACGGTCCCTCCCCCCACGACCACGGCCGAGGGTCTCTCGCTTGCGCAGACCTTGACGACGTTGACGCGGTCGGCTGGTTCCGCGCCAGTGGGCGAGGCCCTGGCGTTCGCGACGACGCTCGAAATCGGCACCACACCGCTGGTCACCTCCGCGGCGGGCTTCATCTACAAGGTGGACCCCGCCACGGGTCTGAGGGTGCGTCAGGCCACGACGTTCGGGCCGTCCTTCGCCGAGCGCGCCCTGACGTCGGGTGAGGGCAAGGTGTCCGCGTCGGTGTCGTTGATGACCGCCACGTACGACCAGCTCGGCGACCTGTCGCTGGACAGCATGCAGCTCGGTGCGGTCGACGCTCTGTCGCCGACGGTGGCGCGGCGCGGGCTGACCAGTCTCGTCATCCAGGCCGAGACGCTCGTCATGTCGGGCACCATGGGCGTGACCGACGCCCTCGACATCGGCGTAGCGGTCCCCCTCGTGCAGGTCAGGCTCGACGGCATCTCGTGGGTCGAGAACGGCCTCGGGGACGTCATCCTCCACTCGCAGGCCGAAGGCTCGTCGTCGGGCCTGGGCGACATCGCGCTGACCGGGAAGTATCGCCTGTGGTCGTTCGGCGAGGGGCCGCCCGACCCCGGGGGGATCGCGATCGTCGGCACGCTGCGCCTGCCCACGGGGGAGAGCGACAACTTCCGGGGTCTGGGCGTCAGCCGCACGCTGGTCTCGCTGGTCGGGTCCAGCGGGCGAGGGCGCTTCCGGCCGCACGCCAACGTCGGATTCGAATACTGGAGCGACGGCATCGACGTCATCACCGACGTCACCCGGAATACGACGGCCACGGCACGCCATCAGTTTCAGTACGCCGCGGGTGTCGAACTCGAGGCAGCGCCGAAGCTGACGGTGATGGCCGAGGTGCTCGGGCGCCACATCATGGGCGCCGGGCGCGTCGGCGTCCAAACGGACACGCCGTCGCCCTCGAGTCCCCTCGCAGGGTTGGGCGTGACGTCGGTCGAGTCGGCCGTGGCGCTCGATCAGGGCATTCGCAAGCTCACCCTCGCGCCGGGTCTGAAGTTGAACCTGAAGGGCAACCTGCTGTTGTCGCTGAACGCGCTGGTGGCGCTTCAGGACAACGGTCTCCACGACCGATTCACTCCTGTTGTCGGTCTGGACTGGACATTCTGAGGCCATAGCCCATGCGCAAGCTGCTCCCGCTGGTGGCGTCCGGAGTTCTGCTGACCGTGCTGTCGTTCGGCTGCGAGGCGAAGAACCCCGTCGGTCCAGGCACCGTGTCGATCACCGAACTCACCACGACGACCACGACGACGTCGGTGATGCCCGGACGCCGGTACGTGGCATTCCAGGCACCGCTCAACGTGCCGAGCGACATGACGCTGTTCTTCCAGTTGCTGTCGAGCGGGTCGTCGCTGGGCGGCGTGCTGGGACTGGCGCAGAACCACGAAAGCTACTCCGTGGTCGGCGTGTACCGGATGGACAACGGGACGGCCGGAGCCGTCAAGGGACAGTTGACCGGGCTGCCGGACAGCGGGCAGTTCACGGGCACGCTCACGGCGGAGGTGTCGGGGTGCACGGCGGAGCGGGAGTACTCGGGGCCGGTGAACGGTCAGCTGCTGCAGTGGAGAGGCGGGGCCACGCTGCGCGATTGCCCGGGCAGCCCCCTGGCGTTCCCCGAGTTCACGCTGCTCAGGAGCGATGCGCCGCCGCCCACGACGACCATGGAGCCCACGACGACCGTCGTGCCGACGACGACGACAGTCGTCGGTGCCCTCCGTACGGAGGATTTCACGGTGTCACCGTCGGGCACGGGCCTCATGGCCGCGACCGTGTACTCGTTCCGGTACGACGAGCCGCCGGTCGGCGGGCTGCCCCCCTTCACGTACTCGTGGAACTTCGGCGACGGCTCAGCGCCCGCTGTCGGGACGGCGACCACGCACGTGTTCAACAACACGGGGAACTTCGTCGTGGCCGGTACCGTGAAGGACAGTACGGGATTGACGGCCGTCGATCAGGCGCCCGTCCAGGTTCGCAGCGCGACCGGGGTCTGGACCGTCACGATCGCGACCAAGGATGGCAACTTCGTCCTGCAGCCCGACGGCTTCAGGCACGCCCTCGTGCTCAACCAGACCCAGACGCAGGTCATCGCGACGGTGAGCGATCCCCTGCTCGAGCAGGTGCGCGCTGGTATGGGGAACGTGTCCAACCCACGGGCGCTGTCGGTGATCGGCCTGGAACTGAAGCCTGCGGGCGGCTCGGGCAGCGCAGTGACCATCTCGTACATCGGCAATCTCAACGAGACGCTGGCGGAATGGTCCGGCACGGCGACAGGCCTCGCCGACTGCCCGTGTCCCTTCACGGCAATCCGCTGACGCCGGCGGCCTGCGCCGTATTCACGGCCTCCCTGGGCTGCAGTCGCAGGCGCTCGGGATCCAGGGGGTTGTCGAACGGGAAACCGAACAGCTGCGGGTTCTCGCCAATCACGGCTGCCGACACGATGGAGAACACGTAGTTGTAGGTCTCGTCCGGGATGCGATGCTGCGCCAGCAGCTTCCAGAAATTGCGCTCGCGCGGATTCGGCGGCATCTTCCTGATCCGATCGATGATTCTGTGCTCGCCCCAGTTGTACGAGGCCATCACCAGCAGACCCGAGGCCTGGGCGTCGGTCGCGTAGATCTCCTTGATGTAGTGCGCCGCCGCGCGGGTGGCCTTCTCCCAGTTGGTCCGATCGTCCGCCGGATCAGGTCCGGGAGACTTCTCACGAGGGCCGATGGCGAGCCCGTATCGCTTGCCGGTGTCGGGAATGAACTGCCACATGCCCTTCGCGTAGCCCCACCGCGTGGGAGGGCCGGTTGCGACCGGATTGAAGTCACTCTCCTGCATCGCGAGGTAGAAGTACTGCGGCGGCAGATCCTGCGCGATGAACTCGGTGGCGATCCGCTCGACGTAACCCTTCTCCTGGGCGAGCAGGACCGCGCGCCTGAACCGCGCCGTGCTCTGCCACCTGCGGATGAACCTGGTGACTTCGGCCAGGTACTCACGTGGCGCAATCAGCTCGCATTCACCGAACATCCGGGTGACCCGCAGAATGAGTTTCTCTTCGTCCGACAGCTCCCGGCCGTAGACGTTCAGCTTCGAGAGAAATTCCTCGTACTTCGCCTCATCCGCACGGCGGCGCTCGTGAAACGCCCGCACCTTGTCCTGATGCTCCGACGTGCTCGCCGCGCCGAACCTCAGTTCCAGATCGGCGATGGCGACGTCCAGCTCCTTCATGGAATAGAACAGGTCCTCCGCCAGCGCCTGCTGGTTTCGCATCTGCAGGTGTGCGTACCCCGCATAGGCGGCGGCGATCACTGCCGCGGTCGCCAGCGCGCCGACCACCCAGAGGTACTGCCGCTTCTGCTTCTTCTGGACCTTCTGGAACGCCTTGCGGATGAGCATCGTCCGTGGCCCGGCAGGCTCGTCTCCGGACCCGGCCCCGAAGTACTTGTCGGCGTACGTGGCGATGACCGTCGTCTCGCTGCCGACGGGCGGCATGTGAGCCCCGACGGGGAGGCGCACGACGATCGTGGGTGCGTCCAGCTGCTCGATGTCAATCGAGAGCGAGGGGCCGTCCAGGCCTCCGAGCCGCAGCGATCGGACGTGCTCGAGCGAACCAGTCGCGGCGCGACTTCCGTCGACGTATACGCCGTTGCTGCTGTTCAGGTCCGAGAACGACCAGCGGCCGTCGTCGAACGAGATGCGCATGTGCCGTCGACTGACGTGATTGTCGTCGACCTGCACATCGCAATCCGCGCTGCGGCCCACGTAGAACGGGCGCGTGAACCGGAAGACGCGACCGTCGTCCGTGCGGACGGTCAACATGGGGATAGGCGCGGAATCGTACATGGGCCACTGCCTGCTGCGATCGTGTGGCGCCATAGTATCAACAGCCCGCGGACTTGCGCTCGCAGTCGAGCGTGATGCCGAAAGGGAACGGCTCGCACCCCCCGACGTGAGCGTACCGCCGTCGCCGCTACGGGCAGATCGCGGCGCTGCTCCCGCCCTCGAGGAAGCGCGCGCGCTCCTCCGATGACACGTCGCGGTTGGCGATCGCGCACGCCAGGGTCAGCCAGTCGTCCGCATCGAGATTCCAGCGCAGCACCACGCCGCGGTCTGTCACTGCGGTCACCGCCGACCCATCCTGCGCATACCGCAGGTCGGTCACTTCGCCGCGCGCGGCGTGGATGTCGCCGATGCGCCGCCGCCCGGCGACGTCCCATGCCGTCATCGAGCCATCGAACAGGCCGGAGAAGAGCACGCGCGCATCCGGGCTGAAGGCGAGCGCCGTCACCGCGATCTTCCCCGAGTTGTGACTGGGCAGCCTTGCCAGCGGTGCGTCGGCTCGCGAGGGGTCGAGCAGGACGATCTCTTCCTCGTACATCCCGGTGCCGAGGGCAATCGTGCTCCCGACGGCGGCGAAGGCGACGCTCGTGACGTACGACGTGGGCGTGAACGGAAGGGCAGACGGCTGCGGCGACGCGTCGGTCGCATTCCAGAGGAATGCCTCCCGATCGCCGTGCACCGACACGATGCGCGAACCGCCGGGCTCGAACGCGGCGTCGATGTCCGGTTGGAGACCACTGCCAGGGGTGTTCCGGGCGGTGCGGCGTTCGCCGATGGTGGCCCCAAGCGTTCCGGCGGCGGTGTCCCAGACCGTCACGCGCCCATCCGCGAGCATGACGGCAGCGCGTGTTCGATCATCGTTCAGCCGAATCCGCTGGATGCGCACGCGCGGCTCGGGCGAGAACACCCGCAGACTGGCGCCCGGTGTCACGCCGACGAGTCGTCCCGTGACCGTGCCCGCCAGCACCTCGCCGTCCGCACGCCACGCGAGTGCGGTGACCTCCTCGCCCAGGTTCGCCAGCGTTTCGAATGGACCTGCGGGGGAGTCTCGAGACACGAGGATGTCGCCGGTGGGCGTGCCAATCGCGACGCCCGGTGCGTTCGCGTCCGCGGCGATCGCGCTCCACGACTCGGTCGAGACGTCGACCTCCGAGATGAGCCGGTTGGTGGCGTTCGGGCTCCACGCGATCGCGGTGCCGTCGCGCGCGGCGGAGATGATGGTGCGGCCGTCTGGCGCGTAGACCGCCGCGGTGACGTCGGAGCGATGTTCCGACCAGATCACCGGTCTCGCGCGCTCGCCGTCCCGGACGATGTCGTCCATCGCCCTGAACTGGAGCGCCCCGCCCTGCACGCCTGCCATGAGCGTCCGGCCGTCCGGGCTGAAGTCCAGCGCGATGATCCAGGGGGTTCCGAGGTCGACCTCGCCAGCGTCGCGGGTCAGGTCGCTCATCGTGAACCTGCCGGGACCTCCGGCCGCACACCAGCGCAGATCCGGACTGACGGCGAAGACGTCCGTTCCCATCGAGTCGCAGGGGCGTGCCGGCGGCTGTGCCTCCAGCGTTGTCGCATCCCACCGGTGGATCATCGCGTCCTGGTCTACTGCTGCCAGCGCCTGTCCATCACTGCTGAATCGTACGTAGCGCCAGGTGGATCCGCCATCCGATCGCTCGGCCAGGATGCGTCCGTCCGTCATGTCGCGCACGAGGAGGCGTCCGCCTGCGTGACCCATCGCCAGCACCGTGCCCGTCGGATCGGTCGCCCATGCGGTCACCGATCCTCCGGCGGCTTCGGCGGACCAGAGCGGTGCTGCATCCGACTGCAGTGATCGCGCCTCGAGGGTGCCCTCTTCGGACGCCACGACGATCACGCTGCACGAGCCATCCGGCACGGCGCGGCCCGGAACGTCGATTCGCCGCGTCCCGCCCGGCAGGTCCCAGACGATGGTGTGCCGGCGGTCGATCCACGCCGCGGCGCACGTGCCACCCGTGGCGACGACGATCTGGTCGACCGTGCCGTCCACGCCGTGGAGGAATCGCTGCACGTTCGGCTGACGCCGCAGGCCGACGAACAGTGCCTCCCATGCTTCGAACGTCGGTGTCGTCCGGTATGCCGCGACGGCCAGCAGCATCGCGACGTCGAACGGGTGCGTGCCGGACATGGACTGCACGGCGAGAAACCGTGATCGCGCGGTGTTGCCCTGGACGATCGCCTGGTTGCGCGAGACGAGCGCCCAGATGGTCAGCGACGCCAGCACGACGAACAGCACGCTCACCACCGCCGTCCGGATGCGGCGAGTGCGTTGCTGGCGCAGCTTCTCGCGGCCCTCGATGGCGCTTCGCTCGACGCCATACACCGCGTAGATGTCGGCCAGCAGCTTGTACCAGGCGCTCTCGAAGCGGTCGCGGTCGATGCGATCGCGCGTCACGTCGAAGCCGCGGTAGTCGGCGGCGAGCGGCACCGGCAGACGGCGGACGAGTTCGTCGTGAAACGCCATGCCCGCGTCGCCCCGGCTCGCCTCGTTGTTGGGATGTCCGTCGGCGATCAGGGAGACGATGTGTTCGGGCCCACGAACAGAGGCAAACGTGGCGATCTCGCCTCCGACATACGTGCTCGCGCGTGAGTCGGGCGAGCAGATGACGAGCAGCGTGGCCGACGATCCCAGCGTCGCCTCGATGGCCTGACCGTACTCGTTGCCGCGGAAGTCGGACTCATCCCTGAACGTACGGAGCCGGCGATGCGGAAGGGGAAGATCCCCGGGAGGCGTGTAGTTGTCGAGTGCGCGCTGCAGGGTCCGCGCGAACGGGGCGTCGCGGCGCGAGTAGCTGATGAAGACGTCGAACGTGAAGTGATCGAAGTGGCGGTCCGGGCGCGTCACGCCAGCCACGCGGCCTCCTCGAAGAACCTGTCGGCCTCCCACTGCTTCCGGTGACTCCGGGGTCTCAGGCGAGCGACGAGGTCATCTCTGAACGCTTGGATGTCGTGTTGACTGAGCGCGCGGGTTCTGACCTCGTACGCGGTCTGCCCACCGTGAATGCCGTACGCGCCCGTCACGTCGCCATCGGGTCCGCGCGGGACGACCTGGAGATCGATGTCATCCCCCTCATCGAGCTTCTGCCGAATCCCGGTGCCGCGAAACGGCATGTAGACCGCGCATTGGAAGTCGTCGACGCCCGAGTTTGCGAGGAACGTTTCCGTGTCGTGGAGCGTGTCGAGCGACTCGCCGGGAAGTCCCAGCAGGATGAACGCCTTCACGTACAGGCCGTGGCGCTTCGCGGCCTCGACCGTCCTGTAGTTCTGTTCCACCGTGCAGCGCTTCTTGACGGTGTCGAGGATCTTCTGGCTGCCAGACTCGGCGCCGAAGGCCACTTCCACGCACCCCGTGTCGGCAAGCAGCGATGCCATGGCGTCGCCGTCCCTGACGAAGTAGCGCGCCTGCACATTGCACCGGTAGACGAGATCGCGGTGGCTCAGCGCCTGACAGATGGGAGTCATCGTCTTCACGGAGAGCGCGAACAGGTCGTCGAATATGTAGACGCCTCCGTACCCGAGCGCCGTGATGTCATCGAGCTGGTCACGCACCGAGTCCAGGCTGGACCGCCGCACGCTGGTGGCGGCCTCTTCGCAGAAGGTGCACAGCTCGGGACAGCCCCGGGCCGTCATCATCGTCGTCGCCTGCCTGCCGGCCAGTTCGTAGCGGTATTCGCGCAGGAGCGCCGCTGCACAGATGCTGCGCCTGTCCGGCCGAGGCGCGTCCAGGAGGTCCTGCCGTGACAACGTGTCGGAGATGATGCTGGACGCGGCGTTTCCCGTGCAGATGGCGGCCAGCGCGCGCTCGCCGTCGTGTGTCACGAGCACGTCCGCGACGCCTGCCCTGGCAAGGTCCTGATGGTGGCACCTGACGTGCGGGCCGCCCAGGACCACGATCTTGGAGGGCCACCGCGCCTTGATGGCGCGCGCCAGGGTGACGGCCTGCTGCCGCTGCGGCGTCATCACGCTGATCCCGATGACGTCGTACTCCTCACACGCGGCCACGTCCGTGTCGCTGCTGCCTTCGCCAGCGACGGTCACGTGCAGCCCTGGCACGTGCTCGTCCAGGTACGCCTTGAGATACAGGTTGGCAAGGGGCGGATACACCTTGCTGTCGTCGAGGAACGGACTCCGGCAACTCATCAAGAGGATCCTGGATGCACGCACGCCGGTCATTCTACGCGGAGCGCGGCTGAGCTGGCCGCTCGTGTCCAGCCGTGCTTCTTCACTCAACGTCGCCCAAAGGTGGCGCGGCGAGCTGGCGAGACATCCCGTTCATGGCCGGAATGATTCTACGTGCTCGAACCGGGTCGCCGTCGCTGTCTCGAGCGTGGCGCCGATGCGAGTCCGTGTGCGTGGCGCAAACGCTCCGCGACGTCCGCCCAGTCGGGTCGACGATCCAGATAGATGCCCACCCAGATGCGCCGTGGCTCGACGCGCTGGAGTGCCCCAGGGCCGGGCAAGCCCAGCCCCTACACCTTCGTGGCCTGAGCCCTGAAGACGTTGTCACACCTTGCGCTTCGACACGTTGTGCGATATACGTGTAGAAGAAACAGGCGTCATGGCTCCTACGCGATCCGATCTCCCCCAAGGCACGCTCGACCTGCTCATCCTGAAGACGGTCGCGCTCGGTCCCTCCCACGGCTACGCCATCGCGCAGCGCCTCGAGCAGATCTCGGCGCAGGCGGTACAGGTGCAGCAGGGCTCGCTCTACCCGGCCCTCCACCGGCTCGAGGACCGCGGCTATCTCACGGCCGAGTGGAAGCTGTCCGACACTGGACGTGAGGCCAAGTACTACCGTCTGACACGCAAGGGCACCGCGCACCTCGCGCGCGAGACAGAACAGTGGTCGCGCCTCACGGACACGGTCGCCCGCGTGCTGCGCGCTGTGCCTGGAGATCTGCCATGACCTGGTGGCGTCGCCTCTTACGCAGGAACGAGTACGAACGCGAACTGGACGCCGAGCTGCGCGATCACCTCGCCCGCCAGGCAGCCGACCACGTCCAGGCAGGCCTTCCGGACGATCAAGCGCGCCGCCAGGCGCTGCATCGCTTCGGGTCCGTCGACGCGACGAAGGAGGCGTGCCGCGACACGTGGCGTACGCGCTGGCTGGAACGCGCAGCCCAGGATGTCCGCTACGCCATTCGCCAGTGGCGTCGCGCGCCGCGCGTGCCGCTGCTCGCCATCACGTCGATGGCGCTGGCGATTGGCGCCAACACCGCGGTCTTTTCGCTCGTGAATGCGTTGTTGCTGCGTCCGCTACCCGTTCGCGCACCCGACGAACTCGTCCACGTGGTCGTCGACGGACACCCAGCCACCAGCCATCCCGTCTGGAGGGCCGTGCACGACCATCAGGACGTCCTGAACGGCACGTTCGCATGGGCGGCGAGGCCGTTCCACATCGAGATCGGCGCCGAACGTCAGTTCATTCGCGGCGCGTGGGCGGGCGGCGCGATGTTCGAGACGCTCAGCGTGCCCGCGTGGCGCGGCCGGCTGCTCACCGACGCGGACGACCAGCGTAGTGGCGGGCCGGATGGGCCCGTCGCCGTCATCAGCCACAGCTTCTGGCAGCGCCAGTTCAACGCTGCCGACGATGCCGTCGGACGCCGCATCGTGGTGGCCGGCACACCGGTCACGGTCGTGGGTGTGATGCCACCACGTTTCGTTGGCATCGAGATTGGCCACCCGGTCGATGTGATTCTTCCTTTCAGCGTCGAACCGCTCGTCAACCCGGAGTCGTACCTCGACGAGGAGTACAGCGAATGGCTCCGTGTCTTCGGCCGTCTGCCGTCGGACATGTCCATCGAGCAGGCGACTGCCGGGCTGCGCGCGCGGCGGGCCGTGCTGCACGATGCGCTCGTCTCGGGCGGCTTCACCCGTGGGAAGTTCGCGCCCGAAAACGCCAGGCCGATCGCGCTGACATCAGCTGCCACCGGTGTCTCGTACGTGCGCACGATGTACGGACCGGCGCTGATGCTCGTCATGGGCCTGGTCACGGTGCTGCTCGTGGTCGGCAGTCTGAATGTCGCGAACCTGCTGCTGGCGCGCGCGCAAGCCCGCCAGCACGAGTTCGCGGTCCGCGGCGCCATTGGCGCGTCGGCCGGACGTCTGTTCCGTCAGGTGCTCACCGAAGGGCTGCTGCTGGCAGCGGCAGGCACAATGGCTGGCCTGTTCGTGGCGCATGTGGCGGGGCGCGCGCTGGTGGCCCACCTGTCGACCATGCGCGTACGCATCGACCTCGACACGGGCCTCGACTGGCGCGTGCTGCTGTTCACGATTGGCGTGACTGTCGTCGTCGGCGTGCTGGTGGGGCTCATGCCAGCGGTGCGCGCCAGCCGCCAGCGGCCGGCCGAAGCTTTGGCCGGCGCGACGCGTGGCGTCGTACGCGGCACGGGCGCGGCACGGACGGCATCGCTGCTCGTCGCCGCGCAACTCGCCCTGTCGCTCGCGCTCCTCTCGAGCGCGGCGCTCCTCGTCCGCAGCTTCCACGCACTGACATCTGTCGGCACGGGCTTCGACGCGACGGGGACGACGCTGGTCACACTGGATCTCGCGGCGACTGGCATCACGCCGGACAACCGTGGAGACCTCTACGACCGGCTGCTGCGGGAAGTGGCGTACCTGCCGGAAGTCGCAGCGGCGGCGAGCGCCGTCAACGTGCCGGTCAACGGCTGGAGTTGGGAATCCGACGTCCGTGCCGAGGGCAAGAGCGTGCACGCGTACTTCAATCAGGTCAGCCCGGGCTTCTTCGACATCTTCGGCACGTCCATTCTGGCGGGCCGAGACATCGCGCCAACCGATGATGCAGGGGCGCCGCGCGTGGCCGTGGTCAACGAGTCGTTCGCGCGACAGGCGTTTGGTGAAGCCGGCGCAGTCGGGCGTACGTTCGCCATGCCGCACGACGGCGTCGACCTCGTGGAGATCGTCGGCGTCGTCGAGGATGCGATCTATCGCACGCGACGCGAAGCGCCGCCGGTCACCGTCTATCTCTCGATGGCACAGACGACGCGCTGGCGGCCGACTTTTGCCATCGTCGTACGTCCGGCGTCGACCGCGACTGACGTTGGCGGTGCGGTGCAGGACACTGTGCGCAGGGTCGACCCCGCCGTCACGGTCAGGGTCGAGCCGCTCGACCGGCAGGTGCAGGACGACCTCGTGCGTGAACGTGTGCTGGCCGGTCTGTCAGTGGCCTTCGGCGCGCTCGCTGTGCTGATGGCCGGCGTGGGCCTGTACGGCGTGTTGTCCTACGCCGTCACCAGCCGTCGTCCCGAGATCGCCTTGAGGATGGCGCTTGGCGCCGAGCCGCGGGGGATCGTCCGCCTCGTACTGCGTGACGTCACGTGGGTCGCCGCGCTCGGGTGCTTCGCCGGCCTCGGCCTCACGGTGCTCGCCGGCCGGGCGATCGGCGCGCTGCTCTTCGACGTCCAGCCGCACGATCCGCTCAGCATCGCGGTGGCCACGCTGGCGCTCCTGGCGATTGCGGCGGCTGCGGCGTGGTTCCCTGCGTCCTCCGCCGCACGCACGGCACCCGCCCTCGCCCTGAGCGGCGACGACAGCACGGGGCGGTAGCCGGATCGACGCCGCGGCCCGGACGGCGAGGACCATCCGGCATCGGGACGGTCCGATTCAGATGGGATGGATGGCGCTGATGGTGCGCGTGAGCGCATACGCCGCGAGCGTTCGTCTCCATGGTGGAGTCGCAGCACCGGTCAACAGCCGCCAGCAGGCCGAGCGGGCGGCCGTCGTGCGCCTGGGCGAAGCCGTTGACAGCGCCCGTCTCCCCCTGCGTTGCTCGTGACCGTGGAATCTACGCTATCCGACTCTACTCATGAGTAAAGTCGGATTGACCTCACTATACCGTGACCGGAACACCCACGCCTCGTTACCTCCACGCCGCGCTCGACGCCGACCTGGCGGAGAAGATGGTCTTGCTGAGCGTCCCTCGCCAGGTCGGCAAGACGACGCTGGCGCTGGCGCTCGCCGGCGCGCCGGACACGCGGCATCCCAGCTGTTTGAGCTGGGCTGACGTACGGGCGAGACCGCGCATCAGGAGCGGAGAGATGCCGCCAGAGGCGCCGCGCATCGTGCTCGACGAGATCCACAAGTACGCGCGCTGGCGGAACCTCGTGAAGGGGCTCTGGGACACGCGCGAGCCCGGGCAGACGTTCCTGGTCACTGGCTCTGCTCGCCTCGACGTGTATCGCCGCGGCGGCGACTCGCTCCACGGCCGTTGCCATCCGTACCGTCTGCACCCGTTCTCACTGCGCGAAGTGGGCGGCGGCCCCGATGCGCTCGACAGTCTCCTGCGATTCGGCGGCTTCCCGGAACCGTTCGTCCGCGCATCGGATCGGCACTGGCGGCGCTGGCAGCGCGAGCGCCTGGATCGGATCGTGCGCGACGACCTGCGAGATCTCGAGCGCGTCCGGGAGGTGTCACTCGTCGAAGTTCTCGTCGACGCGCTGCCGTCGCGCGTCGGGTCGCCGCTGTCGATCAAGAGCCTGCGGGAAGAGCTCGATGTCGCGCACGACACCGCCGCGCGCTGGCTCGACATCCTCGAACGCCTGTTCGTCTGCTTTCGCATCCCGCCCTTCGGCGCGCCGCGCATCCGCGCCGTGAAGAAGGAGCAGAAGCTCTATCTGTGGGACTGGTCGAGTGTGGCGGATCCGGGGGCGCGGTTCGAGAATCTCGTGGTCTCGCACCTGTTGAAGTTCTGTCACTTCGTCGAGGATACGGACGGCCGGCGCATGGAACTGCGGTTCCTGCGTGATACGGACGCGCGGGAGGTCGACGTCGTCGTGCTGCGCGACAGGAAGCCGGTCTGTGCAATCGAGGTCGAGAGTGGAGAGCGCGCGCCGAGCCCGGCGATCCGGTACTTCCGGCAGCGCACGCCCATCCCCCGCTGGTATCAGGTCCACCGCGGCACGAAGGACGTCGTCGTGGACGGTGTGCGCGTGCTGCCGTTCGAGACGCTGTGCGAGGAACTGGGCCTGCCGTAGATCGACGCACCCGGGCACTCGCACGCTGGCGCCCTTCGGGCAGGAGGGCGGAACGCCACGCGCGATGGCGGCGATGCCGCCAATGAGCATCCCGGGCACCGGCAGGCCGCAGAGCGCGGCGCCCACCGCCTGCAGCGCTGTCTCGAGCGATCGCTTCAGCGGTGTGTCGCGTCGGCGGGGGGACATGCGAGACGCGTCCGCAGCTTCCGCCACGCCGCACGGGCATCTGCGACATCGCGGGCACGCGTCACGTCGATCGTGTCCACGGCGGCGGGGAAGAGATCGTAGAGCTCGATCGCGGCGTCCAGCGCGGCGTCGGGATCCATGGGGCCTTCCTGTGCGCGGACGAGCCGCTCGCGGTGCTCCGCCGCACGCCAACCCGTCACGCGGCGCCAAAGATCGGCAGTCTGTCCGGCCATGCCGCGAGCGTACCATGCGCACGTGGACGACGAATCGGCCGGACCTGAGGTCCGGCCTCCAACGGAACCGAGGCTGGGTTCGAGACCCGGTACCACCCTATGGCAACTGGTCCAGGCCGGCGAGATCCGTGTTCCTGCCGGCCGGTCGCGTTGAGTAATCTCGAGAACTCTTTGAAGTCGTCCGGTAAGAGCGGCGCGTCCATAGACGACCCGGCGCATGGCTTCGATGGCCGACAGGCGCTCGGCCGGCGTGCGCGTCCACCACCAGGTGCGATCGTCGGGCTCGTCGTGCAGCGACTGCACGCTGACCGCTGACCGATCCACGACGGACCTGACGGACGCGGACGGCTCCATCCGCGCAGTATATCGCTGCCGTGCCCGAGTTCGTCTGAGCGCGACCGTCCCGCCCGATGGCGCCGCGGGCTGCTATGATCGCGGGGTGCACATGACCGATCAGGAGCTGGCGCACCGTCTCGCCGACGCGGACCGCATACGCGCGACGCTGCGCCGGTGCACGATCGAGTGGCGCGCCCTCGGTGATCGCCTCCTCGCCGACCGTCCACGTGGATCTGAACGACCCGACGACCGTCGCGCTCCTGGCCGCTGGGCCGCGGTGCAGCGGTCCGCGTGACGCCGGTCAGAAGACGACGCGCGCACAGCACCGGCCCTCGCCCTCAGCGGTGAGGACGCAACGCACGATCGCCGCTGACGCGCGCCACGCCAATCAGCGCGGCAGCCCCGCAACGCTGGCTACTCGTGCCGCAACGCATCCATCAGGTCGACTCGCGCCGCGCGCCACGCCGGCAGCGCGCACGCGATCAGCCCAAGCAGCACGAACAGCACCGCAGCGCCGCCCAACGTCAGCGCGTCGGTGGGCTGGACGCCGAACAGCAGTGCCTCAAAGACACGGCCCAGCAGCAGGGCGAAGCCGAGCCCCAGCACGACGCCCAGTCCGATCAGACGCAGGCCCTCGCCCAGCACCAGCGACAGGATCTCGGTGCGCTGCGCACCAATCGCCTTGCGCACCGCCATCTCCTTCAGCCGCGATCCCACCGACAGCGACAGCACGCCGTAGAGCCCGACCAGCGAGAGCAGCGTCGCGACGATGGCAAACCCGACCAGGAGGTGCATGGCGAACGTGCGCGGCGCGATCGACTCCTGCCGGATCTCGGCCATCGTCTTGACCTGCTCGACCGCGGCGGTGGGATCGACGTCTCGAATCTCTCGACGGATGGTGCCGGCCAATGCCAGCGGATCGCCGCTGGTCCGGACGATCAAGTGCTTGGAGAACGCCCTCTGCTGCCAGAGCGGGACGTACACTTCCGGCGTGGCCCCTTCGCTCAGGGCGTCGGTGCGCGCGTCGGTGAGGACGCCGACGATTTCCATCGGGGGAGCGTCGTTGCTGCCAGCGAACCGGATCGCGCGCCCGAGCACGACGTCGGTGCCGAAGTGGCGGGTCGCGAACGCCTGATTGACCATGACCACCGGCGGCGCGCCGCCGTCGTCGGATTCCCTGAATGCCCGCCCGTCGGCCACGTCGATGCCCATCGCCTCGAAGTAGTCGGGTGTCACTGCACGCAGCGGCACGTTCAGCTCGTCGGCGATGCGGTCAGTGCCGGCCATGCCTACGATTTCCAGCGCGCCCGGCCAGCTGTTGCCGGTCAGTGGCACGCCCCAGGCGAAGGCGGCCCGCTGGACGCCTGGCAGGCGCGACACCCGCGCGAGCGCGTCGGCATGGGAGGTCTTCCAGGCGTCGCCACCCTGCATGATCGTTACGGTCATCGTGAGGACGTTCTCGGTGTCGAACCCCGGGCGCAACTCGGCGAGGTTCCGCGCGGTGCGGACCAGCAGCGCGGCTCCCGCCAGCAGGCCGACAGTGAGCACGATCTGAAGCGCGGCCACGCCGCCGATCAGGCGCCGCTCGGTCGGGCCCGCGGTGGTGCGGGTACTCTCGGCGCGATACGAGTGCTCCCCGAAGGCGGCGCGGGCGGCCGGCAACAGCCCGGCGATAGCCGCCGCGACAGGGGCGACCACCACGCAGAACGCGACCACCGGCCAGCCGATCGTCACCGCATCGGCGCGGGGCAGGGCGTGTTCACCAACCGCGAGGAACAGCGCGACCATCACCACGGCGAGACCGGCGCCGACGACGGCACTGGCCAGGGCGAGCGCAACGGACTCGGTCAGCGCCTGCCGGAAGAGCCGTTGCCAGGTGGCTCCGAGCGCCGTCCGCAGCAGGTAGTCGCGCTGCCGATGGAGTCCTCGCGCCAGCAGCAGGCCGGCGACGTTGGCGCACGCGATGAAGAAGACCAGTGCGACCGCGCCGAACAGGGGCAGCAGCAGGCGTCGGCCCTCGTCGTTCAGCGCCTCGAGCACGGGACGCGCTGCCGCCGTCAGTCCTTCGAGCGTCGCATCCTCCGCCCGCTGCCGCGCCGCGACGGCGGCGATGTCGGCATTCACGGTCTCGGCTGACATCCCGGGCGCAAGGCGGCCCACGACGTTCCACTGGCGCTGCGTCAGCTGCGACTCGTCAGCCAGGACCGGCACCCAGAAGTCCACATGCGCGTCGACGTCGTAGCCGGGCTCGCTGACGTTGCCCGGGTCCGGCAGGAAGCGTGCGCCAGGAGGCATCACGCCCACCACTGGCAGTGGGGCCGGTATCCGGCTGATCTGGATGGACTGTCCGATGATGTCCGGATCGCCGTTGAAGGCGCGCTGCCAGAGTTCGTAGCCGATGATGACGGCCGTCGGGGGCCCGCTGCTGACGGCTTCCGACGGGAGGAACTCCCGACCGCGCAGCGGTTTCAGGCCGAGGACGCGGAAGTAGTCTGGCGTCACCACCATGCCGCCGAGTGCGGTACTGCCGTCGTTGCGAACCAGGAAGCTGAACGTCCACCGATAGAGCGCGGTCTCCAGGCCGGGGCTGGACGCACGCCACGCGAGCCACTGTGCCGTCGTCGGACGCTGTGCGTACGGCGATCCGTCGAGGCGCGCCGGCGACAGCAGGACCAGGCGCTCCGGTTCGGCGTAGGGGGGCGGCGACAACAGCACGCCTTGAATCAAGCCGAACATCGCGGCCGCACCGCCGATCCCCAGCCCCAGCGTGAGTATGGCGACCAGGGAGAATGCGGGCGTCCGATAGCTCTGACGGAAGGCGTGGCGGAGGTCGCGCCAGAGGTCGGCGAGCCAGTACCCGCCCGGCGGGCCGCCGCGCTGCTCGCGCAGCTTCTGCGTCATCGGTCCCAGGCCCCCGACCTCGACCTGGGCGCGTCGTCTCGCCTCATCGGGCGCGAGCCCTGCGGCAATGCCCTGGTCCGTACGCTCCTCGACGAAGGCGCGCAGTTCCTGCTCGATATCCGGGACGGGATCCGTGCGGCGGAAGAGCCGAGCAACGCGCGCACGCAGGCGCGACAGCAGGTTCATGAACCGTTCTCCTTCAGGCGCTGCGGAGCACCTGTGCCACGGCCGCGACCACGCGATCCCAGGCGTGCTCCTGCTCGACCAGTTGCCGGCGTCCGGCGGTGGTCAGGGCATAGGTCCGCACGCGGCGTCCCTCATCGGTCGTCGTCCACTCGCCGGCGGTCCATCCCGCCTGCTCGAGCCGGTGGAGCGCGGGGAAGAGCGAGCCCGGCTGGACGTCGAAGGTGCCCTGGGTGACCTGGGCGATTCGGTCGGCGATGGCCACGCCGTGGAGCGGGCGCGGTGACAGCGTTCGCAGGATCAGCAGGTCGAGGGTGCCGCGCAGCAGGTCCGTTCGAGTGGTGGTTGGCTTGGGCATGGCACGTGGCTGCCCGGGCAGTATACGGTATCGATATAGAAAGTCAATATCGAGCGCGCGAGAAGGTGGAGGGCGCGCGTGCACGGTCGTGGAGGCGGCGGGAACGGTCACTGGCGTCCGCCGGTGATAGCATCGCGGTCGATGCGCCCGATTCTGCTGGCTGTCGAGACGGACCAGCCGGTGGAGGCGCGCATTCACGGGCAGGTCGTGACGCTGCAGGC